>DATMZF010000035.1:0-131680 GCA_035560555.1 Rectinemataceae bacterium | reverse complement strand
TATAACAATAAAGGAATTAGCAAATTCTCAGTTTTATTTCACATAGAGCAATGCGCAATAGACACAGGTTGCTGCAATATTTGCGCACCAGCGTTTCGACGGCCCTGCGCAGTATTTGCGCGATACCTGTTTGCGCGAAATGGCCGGCCGCGCGGATGGTCGGCTTCGAAGCCTTCTGAAGTCTGGCAATATCCATGTAGTAGCGCCGACATCATCGGGGCCCGTGGTTCCTGTTCACCGCAAGGTTTTTGACCCAGTGTTCCTTTTTTAGCCACCACATCGCGAGGAAGGTTTTCGGAAAATCCGAGAGTTTCGCCACGCCGTAGAGCAGGACAGGCCCCCAGGAAGTGAGCCTGGAGATGATGATGGCCGCCGGTATAAATATCGCGTAGCTTATTCCCACGTCGACCCACACACCCATGAGGGTGTCACCGCCCGCCCTCGACACGGCGAACTGGGCGTTGAGGAGGCACCAGAGAGGGAGATAGGCGGCGATGACGAAGACAAGGCCTATCGTCACTTTTTTAGCTTCTTCGGAAAGATTGCCGAAGACCAGGGGAATGCCAAGGGTCGAGGCGCTCGCCACGGCGCAGGCCGCGAGGCCGAGGATCACCGATCCCGACTGAATCCAGCGCGCCTTCTCCCGGCTTTCATCCAGTTTCCCCGCCCCTAGCGACGAGCCCACGATGATGCTCGTCGCCGCGTGGATGGCGGGGAAAACGAGAAACATGATGTTAGCGATCGTCCAGCCAGCGGCCATGCCGGCCACTGTCTCCGCCCCGCCCCTTCCGTTGTAGAGAGCCGTGATAACCGTCTCCGAAACGACCCAGGCGGTTTCCGAAAACAGCATCATGCCCGATTTCGACAGCACTTCGCCAAAAAGCCTGCGGTCCACTCGAAACAGGGCGGAAGGGCGAAAAGCGAAATCCGGCTTTTTATGCCGTATCATGGCGATAAAAGCGAGCACCTCGGCGACGCGGGCGATGACCGTCGCGATGGCGGCCCCGGTGACTTCCAGGCGCGGCGAGCCGAGATTGCCATAGATGAGCACCCAATTGAAGAAGGTATTTATGAGGGCGGCGCAAACCGATACGAGGAGCGGCACCTTAGTGACGCCGGTATCGCGGAAGGAAGTGCTCATCGCCGAGGAGATACCGATTGGAATGAAACTGGGGGCCACCGCGCGCAGATACTTCGCGCCTTCGGCCACGATTTCCCCGCCTTCTGTGTTTCCTCCCAACATCATGCGGATGAGAGGTTCGGCGAAGATGAGGCTGAGCATCGTGTACAGGGCCGATATGCCCAAAGCCAATATGAGCTTGAACCTGAATGCTTGGCGCATCCCTTCCTTGTCGCCCGCTCCCCTGTGCTGTGAAAGATAGATTCCCCCGGCGGTGCAGATCGTGTTGATGAGGACGATGTAAATGAAGTTGATTTGGTTGGCTACATTCACTCCCGCCATCTTGGAGTCGCCCAACGCGGCCACCATGAAATTGTCGACGAGAGAGACAAGCCCCGTCAGGAAGGTCTGGATCATGATGGGTATGACAATGGCCAAAGCGCTGCGATAGAATCTCGCAGGGCCGAAGAGAGGTATCGTTGCAGCGTCGCTTTTCAATTATTCCTGCTTTTGCCCTAATGGCTGGGTTTTAGGAATATACCGATTTTCATCGCCGAGAAGCAATGGCTCGCTTCTCGGCTTCTCGGCTTCTCGGCTTTTCGTCGCCGCGATTCTCCGCGCCATCAGGACCATGGCGCCGGATCAGCATGTTTTATCGAGATTGTATTCCTTGATCTTGTTGAGCAACGTCCGCCTCGTTATCCCCAGCTCGGCCGCGGTTTTCTCCCTGTGGTTCGCGTTCCGGCGCAAAGCCTCTATGATGGCCTGCTTTTCCATCTCCTCTATCGTTCTGATCGGGCCCATGCCCGCTCTGGGGGCTGCCTCGCCGTCAACGCCAGCCTCAGAAGGAGGGAGAGTGTCCTGGGTGGCGCGCGAAGTCAGCGGCGCTATGAACTCGAAATCGCGGGGTTGCAGCACAGAGGATTCCGTGAGGATGCACGCCCGCTCTATAGCATTCTCCAGCTCGCGGATATTGCCGGGAAAATCGTAGCGCATGAGGAAGTCGATCGCTTCGCCGCTGAAGCCTTCCACTTTCCTTCCCATATCGGATGAAAAGCGTGAGAGAAAGGCGCCGGCGAGCAGAGGGATGTCATCCCGGCGCTCGCGCAGCGGAGGCAGCCTCACGCGGATCACGTTGATCCTGTAGTAGAGGTCTTCCCTGAAGCGTCCATCCTTGACTTCCTTCTCCAGATCGCGGTTCGTCGCGGCGAGGACCCTCACGTCGATGGGAGTGCCCTTCAGCGAGCCCAACCGTTGCACCTTGCGCTCTTGAAGGACGCGCAGGAGCTTCACCTGCAGATGGAGTGGCAGTTCGGCGATCTCGTCGAGGAACAGGGTGCCGCCCTGGGCGCTTTCGAAAAGGCCCTGCTTGCGCGAGTCAGCTCCGGTGAAGGCGCCTTTTTCGTAGCCAAAGAGCTCGCTCTCCAGAAGGTGCTCGGGAAAAGCGCCCATATTGATGGGCACAAACGATCCCTCGCGCCCCGACAGCCGGTGGATGAACCGCGCCGCCACCTCCTTGCCCGTCCCGCTCTCACCCGTGAGAAGGATGGTCGCGCCCGAAGGAGCCGCCTTGCCCAGAATCCTCACGATTTCCCGCATTTTCTGGCTCTCGCCTATCATCTCTCCCGATGTCCTCTTGCCGCCACTTCCAGCCCGAAGCGACAGAGTCAGGCGATGATTCTCCACCGCCTTCTTAACGCGGATGAGCAGTTCGTCCGGATCGAATGGTTTGACGAGATAATCGTAGGCCCCCGTCTTCATGGCTTCGACGGCGTCCCTTATTTCCCCGTGGGCCGATATCATGATGACGGGAATATTGGGGCCTTCTTCCTTCACCCAATGGAGCAGCTGCATGCCATCGAGCCCCGGCATTCTCAAATCCGAAACGAGCGCGTCGTAGGCTTGTTCTTCGAGCTTCTGCCGACCGGTCTTTCCGTCCAGCGCGATATCGGCATCGATACCGTCGGGGCCAAAATAATCCTTGAGCGAGAGAGCAAGCTGTTTTTCGTCGTCCACTATCAAAATCCGCAGCATCGTTTACTCCAATTTTTTTCCATATCTGCATTGAAATTAACGGCTATCCGTTTATACTCAAAGATATGAAAAATTCGACCGAGGTCCCCGACAGGAATCAGCCGCGGTACAGGCGAGGCCCTGTAGTGTCCGGCTTCTTCTATCCATCCTCCCCGCAGGAACTGGCGTTGAGAATAAGCGCTCTTTTAAGCGCGGCCGATCTTCCGGTGAATCGTTGCTCCGCCATAATCAGTCCGCATGGAAGCCTCGACTACTCCGGCGCGATCGCGGCGAAGGCCTGGAAGGCCGCGGCGGGCCGCGATGTCGGGACCATCGTGATCTTGAGTCCTTCCCACCGCAGCTTCGAACAAGGCATCTTCATGCCGGAAGCGCATTATTTCTCGGTTCCCACCCGCACGTTCAAAGTCGACAGACTCGCCGTCAAGGAACTTCTCCATTGTAGCACGAGCCTCAGTCTGAGCGATATTCCCCATTTCGAGGAGCATTCGATCGAAATGCAGCTCATTTATGCCGCCCAGTGTTTCCCTGAAGCGCTGATCCTGCCCATCATCGTCAGCGGCGCCGACGACCAGGCGCTGGACGGGCTCTTCTCCAATCTCCATTTCATTCTCGGCAAGCGCCTGGAATCGACGCTCTTCGTGCTCACCAGCAATCTCGCCGTGGACGAGGACGCGGATACCTGCCTCCGGCGGAGCGCCGATTTTCTGGAATCCATTGAGAAGGAAGCCCCGACCAGGATTCACAGGTTCTGCGATTCGGCCCCTTCGTTCTGCGGCGCGCGCATAATCGCCGGCTACATGCGCTCGGCTTTCTCCGAGGGAACGCGGCCTCATCTCTTCGGTCTGGGCAGCTCAGCGGCCCTGGCAGAAGCGGGTGAACCTATCGTAGGGTACGCGGCGCTCGGTTTTTCGAGGTAGCTCATGGACGTGGAACTTTCAACCGAGGACAGACGCGCGCTATGCGCCGTCGCGCGCGAGGCTATCGAGGCTCGCCTCTTTCATCGGACGGCGGCGCCAGCCCGGGTGAAAGGCGTCACCATGCGCGTCGGGGCCTTCGTGACCCTGCGCGAAAACGGACAGCTTCGCGGCTGCATCGGACGGATGCGCAGCGAAACGCCGCTTTATGAGACCATTAGCGAAATGGCCTTGGCCGCCGCCTTCGAGGACCCGCGATTCGACCCGGTCAGCCGCGTCGAAATCGAGGATATCGACATAGAGATCACGGTGCTGGGTCCCTTGCGAAAAATAGCGAAAGCCGAGGACCTCGCCGTTGGGAGACACGGTCTCTACATTTTCGCGAAGGGGAGGACCGGCGTTCTGCTTCCCCAAGTCGCCACCGAATATGGATGGAACGGATTCGAGTTCCTGGACCAGGTCTGTTTCAAGGCGGGACTCCCTCCCGGAACATGGAAAGAGCGGGAGACGGAACTTTTTGTCTTCGAGGGGATCGTCTTCGGCGAAAAGGAACTGCGGCAGGTCTAGCCGACCCGCGCTGGATTGACGAATTGAGACGCCCCTAGCCGGCGCGAACCGCCCTCGCGCTGTCAGGATTTTCTGGCCGCTCCCTTGAACATCTTCCTGATCTTCTTGAACCAGAACAAACGCAGGGCTTCCGCGTTCCTGAACAGGCCGTAGGCGAGCGGTCGCGCGGGGTAGTCCACGCAGCCGATCCTGTGCGCTATTTTTCCGCCGAATCCCGTCTTGAAGAAATAGAGCCCCGCCATCGGATGGTTGGGGTCCTCGTCGGGCGGGATTCCGAAGAAATCATAGTCGACGCAGCCCTCCGACTTGGCCGCCTGTATGGCGCTCCACTGGAGCCCGTAGGCAGGCATCAGGTTGCGCTTTTCGCCCGAGGAAGCCCCGTACAGATAGGTCGCGTGGGCGCCGTGGAAGAGCGTGATGATCGACGCGAGGGCCATCCCCTCGTGCCTCGCCACCCACACGGAGAGCTTGGGCGCGGGAGAATCCGCCCAGGCTTCCGCGTCCCGGGCCGTTTCGAACAAGTTTTTATAGTAGGAAAGCGGGTGGATGGCTATGCCGTCCCGCTTCGCCGTCTCCAGGTAGAGCTCGTAGAAGGCGCCGAGCGCTTCCACGCCTTCCCTGCTGATTTCCACGCCTTTCTTGTCCGACAGCCTGATATTGTAGCGCCATTTTGGTTTCATGCCGGCGAGGATTTCTTCCTCGGGCCGCCCTATGTCGAGAATGACCGTATCGGGCACCTGGACCGCCGACCCGCGCCTCAGCCTTCCCCGACGGTCTCCGATCGCGTCGAGCAGGCGTCGGCCCGCCCCATCTTCGCGGTCCCAGGCCAGATCGAAGCGCAGAAAAAGGAGTTTCCCCCCGATGGTGGTCGAGATCGTCGAGGCGAGGGATTCCAGGAAAGCGCCAGGGTCGGAAAGCGAGGGGGGCGACGCGGGGCCATGGGGAACATAGGCGAAACTGAACCCGAGCCCCAGCGGCCTGACGAGCACGACGAGACTGTTTCCCGAGCCGCCGTCGCAAGCGTAGGCCTTCCAGCCCGTCCTTTCCTTGAAACGGGCCCAGAAAGCGGTCTGCATGAAACTCGGACTCGAGCCGGCGCCCGAAGTCAATCTGACCTCCGAACTCGGCTTCGACTTCTCGCCGCCGCCATCGCCATCGACCGCCAGTAAAGCGTTTTCGTCCAAAATCAGCCGATCTCGCCGTCGAGCACGGTCTGGAGCCTGAGCGGGTTGCCGTCGACGCAGAGGCGTGCGGAGCCGGTCAGCGCGAAGCCTGCCTTGGATACGAGCGGCACGGAGAAGAAGCTGTCCACGTCGATCTGCGCCTCGGCGGGGCCCTCGGCCGTCAGCCCTTCGAGCGTGACGGGACTACCCGGGACAGCCCAGGGGGCGTTGAGCACTTCCACCGCTTCCTTCCCGTCGAGACCCGAGCGCGAAGCCGCGAGAAGCATCCCCCTCGACTCCACGCCCCGCAGTTTCGCGGGCTTGAGGTTGTCGACGAGGATGATGTGTTTACCGAGGAGTTCCTCTTCTTTATAGAAAGGCACGAGGCCGGACACGATCACGCGTTCGGCGCCGGAGCCATCGTCGAGCGTCTCTATGTAGAGCTTGTCCGCTTTGGGATGGCGTTCTATCTTGACGATTTTCGCCACTTTAAGCGCGATGAGCTTGAGAAAGCGCCGCTCCACGGGCAATTCAGCGTAGGGAACCAACTTCGGGGCCGGCTCTTCCTTGGCTGCGGAAGCTTTCTGCTCGACCGCAGGGGCTTGGCCCGCGGCGGAGACCTCTGGGGTCTTGGCCGCGTCCGCGGGTTTCGCCTCGCCGGCCGCCTGCCGCGCGCCTGCCGCCGCCTTCGCGTTGTCGGCGGCCAAATCCCTGTCGGCTCTTTCCTTCTGCGAGCCCGAATAGCGCTCGCGCAGGGTCGCGATATATTTTTCATCCAGCTTGGCGAAAAGCACATCGGGCGTGTTCACTTTCGACAGCCCCTCGGTCTTGCCGAGGACCGACCAGTCGAGGCCGCCTTGGCCCAGTTTCTGCCCAAGCATCGCCGCGAGCTTTTCGGCGGCGTGGGGCATGTAGGGCTGGGTGAGCACGGCGATGTCCCTGAGGATGTAGCAGAGGTCCGACACGAGGGAGGCGGCCGCCTCCGGGTCGGAAATCCTGGTCTTCCACGGCTCGCCGTCCTGGAAACGCTTATTCGCGATATCGGACAGCTCGAAGACCGCGCGGAAGGCTTCGCGCAGATCAGCCCTCTCCAGGGAGGCGGTTATCCTCGCCTCGATTTCTTTCGCCCTTTCCCAGAACGCCGCGTCGGGTTTCCCCGCGGGGATCGCCCCCTCGTAGTAACGCGAGACAAAGGTCAGGGTGCGGTTGGCCAGGTTGCCGAGGTTGCCGATGAGTTCGCCGTTCACTTTTTCCAGAAAGTCGGACCAGGTAAAGGTATAGTCCGAGGTCTCGGGTCTGTTCCAAAAAATATAGAAGCGCCACACGTCTGCCGGGATGCCGGTTTCCATGACATCGGTGCCGAATACGCCTACTCCCTTGGATTTCGAGAACTTGCCCGATTCATAGTTCAGGTACTCGCTCGAGGACATATGGTGAAGCATCGTCCAGTCGCGCCCCGAGCCCAGGAGGCTGGAGGGGAATATGACCGTGTGGAAGGGAATGTTGTCCTTTCCGATGAACTGGAACAGGTCGACGTTCTCGGGATTCTGCCACCAAGATTTCCAGTCGAAGCCCTTTTCGGCCGCGAGTCCCGCCGTCATCGAAATGTAGCCAATGGGGGCGTCGAACCAGACGTAGAAGACCTTGTCCTCGTAACCTTTCAGGGGAACGGGAATGCCCCATTTCAGGTCGCGGGTGATGGCGCGGGCCTTGAGTCCGTCCCTCAGCCAGGCTTGGGTCATCTGGATGGCGTTGTTGGACCAGAATCCCTTTTCGCTCGCTTCCTTGATCCAGGGTTCGAGCTTGGGCTTTATGGCCGGCAGGTCGATGTAGAGATGCGTCGTGGCCTTGAGATGAGGCGTGGCGCCGCAGCTGGAGCACTTGGGATTGATGAGCTCGGTAGGCTCGAGAAGCTTGCCGCAGTGCTCGCACTGGTCGCCCCGGGCGCCGTCATAGCCGCAGGAGGGACAGGTTCCCTTGACGTAGCGGTCGGCCAGGAACCTGCCGCAGGAATCGCAGTACAGCTGCTCTATGGTCTGGCTTTTTATGTAGCCGTTCTTTTCGAGATCGAGGAAGATCGACTGCGTTATGGCGGTCTGTTCGGGTGCCGATGTGCGCCCGAACTTGTCGAAGGAAATGCCGAACCAGGAATAAATATCGCGGTGGAGGGCGTGGAACCTGTCGCAGAGCTCGCGGGGAGTGACGCCCTCTTCCTGGGCTTTGGTTTCGGTGGCCGTGCCGTATTCGTCGGTTCCGCAGATGTAGAGGGTATCGTAACCCCTCAGGCGGCAGAATCTGGCGAACACATCGGCCGAAAGCACCTGGATGAGGTTCCCCAGGTGAGGGACATTGTTCACGTAGGGCAAGGCCGAAGTGATTAGTCTGCGTTTCATAACTCAGCACAATAACCAGGCCATAAGGGGGTGTCAAGAACGCGGGCGCGTGATAATATTAGAGGGATATGGTTGTATCGATGCTTCTGCTGATCGTGGAGCTGCCGGAGACCACGAGCATCAAAGACAAGCGCAAGGTGATTTCTGGGATGAAAAGCAGGATGCAGAGGAAGTTTAGGCTTTCCTGCGCGGAAGTCGATCTCCAGGATTCGCTCGGCTTCGCCGAAATCGGCGCCGCCATCGTTTCCAATTCCCAGACCTTCGGTGAGAAGGTTTTAAACGAGGCTGTACGATTCGTGGAAGATGGTTTCCCCGTGAACATTTATGAAGCGCAAATCCATTCCGAGGTGTACGACTAACCTATGAAAGAGGGCACGATGATTTCCAAACGCAACAGAGCCGCACTTGGCTGCCTCGCCATGATGATTCTCATGACTTCTTGTGTCGGCATCGACACCAAGGTGAAGATTTCGGAAAACGGCTCGGGAAAGGTCTCTGCCGAATACAAACTCTCCGAGGAGCTCGTCTCCTTCGGGGAGCTCGAGGCCAACAAGGCCATGCTTCCCGTTCCGCTTACGAGGTCCGATGTAGAGAATAGCCTCAGGGGCGTAAAGGGATTGACGCTGGATTCGTGGTCCAGCAGAAAGGATGGCGCCGACACCATCATCAGGACGGTCATCTCCTTCGACAGCCTCGACGCCCTCATGCGCTATTTGGACCCGAAGGGAGAGCTGGCCAAGCACAGCCAGAGCGCTTCCGGCCACAGCATCGTATTCACCGTGGGCGAACGTTTGCCCACCTTGGATGCCGATATGAAACAGATCGCCCAGGATGCCTTCGCCGCCTACACCTTCAGGTTCGCCGTCGAACTCCCCTCTCCCGCCAAGGAAGCGGCCTCACAGCATCCGGCCGTCACCGTGCGACAGCAAGGGAACACGGTTTATTTCGACGGACAGATGAAGGATATCGTCGCGAGCGAAGTCCCTCCCTCAATGAGGCTTTCCTGGTAGGAACTTGGCCCTCACGAGCTCGCCAGTCCCCTTTCTCCCTATTTCCTGCACGGTCTTGCGCACTTCCTCCGATTTGCCGTTTTTCGGCTCGAAAAGCTGGCCCTGGAGACAGGCGCCTTTCTGGAGATTGTGCAGCCCCGCGCCCACGAGGCGTAGGGGATTTTTTCCGTCCCAATTCCGCTCGAGCAACGCGATCGCGTCGCCGTAGATTTCATCGGCAGAGGAATAGGGCTCCGATTTCGTGCATTGCCGGGATATCGACGAGAAATCGCCGAAGCGCAGTTTGAGGCCCAAGGTGCAGGACCATATCCCCTCGTCGCACATGCGGGAGGCGAGATCGTCGGCGAGAAGGCGCAGCACGTCGCTTACCGCTTCCCTGTCCGTCGTATCCCGCTCGAAGGTGCGTTCGCCGCTCATCGATTGCGACTTCGTCTCGCCCGAAAAAATTCCCGGATCCTCCCCCCTCGCAGCGGCGAAGAGGAATGCCGCGCCCGCTTTTCCGAGTTTCGATTCGAGCGCGGAAAACGAAACCGCCTGCAATTCGGCGATGGTCGTTATGCCGATTTCCCGCAGGATTTTTCTTGTCTTTTCGCCCGCTCCCCAGAGCTTGTCGATGGGAAGGGAGCGCATAAACTCGCCCTCGGCCCCCTCGGGCACCATGACAAATCCATCGGGCTTCCTGATTCCGGACGCAATTTTCGCGACGTATCTGTTGGCGCTCGCCCCAATGGAGACGGTGAGGCCTGTCGCGTCGATAATACTTTTCTTGATGAGAGCCGCCGCGTTCCCTGGCTCGCCCCAAAGGCGCCGCGTCCCCGTCATATCCAGCATGGCTTCGTCGATGGAAATCTGCAGGATATCGGGCGTGAAGTCGGTCAGTATTCTCATGATCCACCGAGAGACTTCGGAATAGCGCCGCATCCGGACGGGCAAATAGATTCCCTTGGGACAGCGCTTGAAAGCTTCGGAGATGGGCATGGCCGAGTGCAGGCCGAACGCCCTGGCCTCGTAGGAGCAAGTCGAAACCACGCCGCGATGTCCCGGCGCGGCGCCGACGATCACTGGTTTTCCCTTGTATTCGGGATGGTCGTACTGTTCCACCGACGCGAAAAAAGCGTCGAGGTCGACGTGGAAAAATGTATGCATCACGAAATACCATGTACCTGATGGAAGAAATTAAGTCAATGACGCCAATCGTATTTAGGTGGCAGGATTAGCGCGTCGCACCCCACATGGATGCTCGAATTGAAACATTCTACTATATCGCTTTCGGAACCGATGTCTTCAGAATCACAACGGTAGCCCAATATCGAGTGTATTATTATCATGTCGTCGATGCGGCCATTCCCATGAAGCTGTATGGCGGCCAGGGACCAGTGAAACGCACTTCTACGCCTTCCGCCTGAAAGCTCGCAAGAAGGGCACCGAGTTCGGACACCCGTTCACGGGGGACCAGCACCGAGAGGTTCACGATCATCAAGCGATCCGGAAGCTTCTTCAAGGTGTTCGAGCGAAGTTCAGGAAAAAGCGCGCTCACCTGGCGGAAGCACGACCGGCAGTCTTCTTCGGCCTTTGTTTCAATCGCCTGGCGCAGGGCTTTTTCGATCTTCTGTTTATAGAAATAGGCCATACCTTTGGGCTTGCTGGCCATCTCTGCCCGAAGCGTGCGTATCTCGGCGTCGCTCTGCCCTATTGACTGCCCGACAAGGTGCTGATCCCAGATCACCTGCACGCCGAGTTCGACTTTACCTCTGAGGCGCTCCAGCATCCCTCGAAAGCGATGTTCTTCCGATGTCAGCCATTGCATGACACGCATGTCGCCTTCCAGTCCGTCGCCAGGGCGGATGATGGTATCGAAGGCCAGGGGAAGGACCGTGCCCGATCGTTCCCACGCGGCGTCCACCACATCGCTGTGGGCGAGAACCCAGGATTTGACTTTTTCATCGTCTCCCTGGCTGGGTTCGAGGAGGCAGTCATGCACCAGGGCAGTCATCCCCGCGGCACAGACGGCGCGCACCGGTTTCCCATCCAGCCCCTGAAGCTGCCAGTCGCGGACTTCTCCCGACAGGACGCAGTAGACATATCTCCCCACTTCCGCGTCCGGTTTCGCTTCCTTCATGGATTCCATCATTCTTCACTCCCTGGCTTTTTCGCGAGCCTCAAGCTCAACATGCCATTTATGAAAGTCATACTGATCGGAGCGGCCAGAACCTCACATTCGAGGAGCACGGTTACCTCCCATGGCTTGTCGGTCGATTCAGCCGATAGCACTAGACGCGAACCGCGAAGCATCATGCGCGGCTGTCTCTCGCTGGCCTGGGACATCACAGCTACCACCAGCAGTTCCTTTCCCTCGTCATGAATTTCGACGAGCGGCTGGCCGCTATCCTTCTGCAAGGGTTCCATCGTCTTGTGCAGCCACCACTGGAAACAGATCATGCGTCCGGTTTCCGGGTCAAAGGCTTGTTCCCTGAACCAGAGCACGGGGCCACCGAACATCTGGCAGGCTTTTTCGTTGATCCCTTCGCGTAAAAGCGCGAGCACGTCCATATGCGTCGGCGCGTCGATTAGGGCCGCCAATTCCTCTATGTCGGCGTGCCGTCTCTGCCAGAGATGCCACAATATGCATGCGCCCGGCCAACCCACAGCCTCCGCCAGATCCCTCACTTGATCTTCCCGGACGCTCATCGGCTCAGAACTCCGATTCTTTGCCGGGATCAGCCAGCGGCTATTGGATGACCGTGAGGGGCGAAGACCGGGAGGAGGGTCAGGAACTTTCCTCGGCTCCGCTTTTATATTCGTGAGCGTCTCCAGTTTCTCGAGCCACTCATTCAGGTTTGGAGTGATGAACCATATATGCTTTTCCGCCGTTTTCCCCGGGAGGACGAAGGTAATCTGGATTATCTCCTTGAAAAGCAGAATGAATTTTCGCCGCTTCACCGCCAGGCCGATGATATCCGCGAGCGGCAACTCGAGGCGGGGTCTTCCCGACTGCGACAAGGCCAATCGACGAACCGTGAGAGACAGATCGCCAATGATCCATGTGGATGACCAACGGGAAAGAAGGCAGCCCTGATCCCGGAGCAGGACAGGTTCTCCGGATTCTTCGATTCCGGCCATCGGGCGCTTTCCCATCACTCAGTCCTTTCTCGACTCCAACTCTTCGCGCCATCGCTCCGGATTGAGCATCCTATCCACCACATCCGTGACGAGGTCGTCCAGACCATCACGAACCTTCTTCACCGTCTCGGCCACCCCATGCTCTTCCTTGATCTGGGCCATCGCCTCGTCCAGATCGGTCAGAGCGGCACCCAGCCGCTCCATTTCGGAATCGCTCAGCCTCCCACCCTCTACCCGTCTGAATGCCTCCGTAGCCAGAGCATCCTTGATGACCTCCACGAGAGCTATCACGAGCCCCAAAAGTCCCTGCTTGAGATTTCCTTCGTCGATATCGATCATGGCAAGCCCCCTTCCTGATCCACTACCACCCTGCGGATAGCCATACGCCATTCATCGAGGTTTTTCCCGCTGAAAAGGACAATCATCTGACACTCATTCAGCCGATACCGGATACCGAGGACAGACTTCACCCCCGACACGGAAGCAAGATCCCTAGGCTCGACGCCCACGCTGATGATGTCGCGCGCCGGTATTCGCACTTCCATTTCGCGCCTGCTATCCGACCACCACAACAGGCCTTGATCGGTCAGGTAGATGTGGCCGGCCTGCCACGCTGCGATGTCTCTGCCAGCATCCTTAGCCTGACGCCACATGGATCCCTCGGCGAGAATGCGAGCGTCAGGGGCGATACGCGCCACCTCGCGATCCAGCGGGCACAGTTGTGCGGTGCTTTCGATGTCCACTCCGATTTTTTCGAATCGTTCGCGGAGAGCAGCTTCTAGCCCGGCGATATCTTCCGCGTACAGAGATGCCTCCTCGCCCGAATCGGTGACAAGGTGCAGCAAGGGAACTCTGTGACCGTTGAAATGGATCGATTCGGCCACAGACATCCCGCTAATCCTCGATAGCGGCAGTTCGAAAAGGATCTCCGGAGGCATCCTCCTGAACAGTATCAAACGCTGTTGGGTGAGAAAGAGACGGCCCGGGCGCCAGACCCGGTAGACTCCGTCCGAGTACCAATGGGAGCCGAACATCTCAAGGAGCGAAGTCTCGTTCGGACCGAAGGCCAGTTTCTTTTTCTGTAGCTCCCTCTCGGCATATTCCCGCGTCTTTTCATCCCAGGTCTGCAATAGACCATACTCGATCATAGTCTCAATCGCCGCGATCGCGGCCCGGAGACTCACGCCGATCAGAGGGATTCCGGCAACGCCTATCACAAGGTCCAGATCGAGGACGATGCCTTTTGTGAGTAATCTATCCAAGAGATCGTTAAGTGCCGATCCCCTTTCTCTCACAGGCTCCATGGGAGCCTGTTGGCCTGCTGTGTTCTCATCCATCGAAGAACCCTCCAGTTACCGGGCGGGAACGGAGGGCGGCGTCGGCATTGCCAGGGGACGCGGCCCGGCAAGTCTGACTTTTGCCCGGGAGCTTTGCCAACCACACCACGGACAGCTCTCGTTCAGCAGTTCATCCGCGGGAACCGATTTCCCGCATTGCGGACAGCTCTCCTTGAGAACTTGGGCCTGCTGCCAGGCGGAAGTCTCGATGTTTGTCCCCGAGGGGAACTCGAGCCCGTAGCGCGCCGCCGTGGCAAAAGAAGCCAGCGCAGCCCGGATCTTTATGCCCAGGAGTTCCACACCGGCCACGGAAACCGTAATATCGGCATTGATCACGAGTCCCTTATCGAGGATCACCTCGATTACATCGGCCAGAGATCCGCCTTTCCCTTCCTGGCGAGTCGGTTCCAGATTGATCATCGATCTACCTCCAACGCAATATTGACAAAGCTATACGGCGGCAAAGGTCCCAGGTATTTGAACATCAGACGCTTCCCGGACTCCAGGTGCAAAGCTGTGACAGCCTTTTCGAAACCGCTACGGCACTCTTCGCTGACCAAGAAGGCGGCGTTGAGCACCATCATATCCGTTTCAATTTTTCCGTTCTCTATTTCACAGGCAAAAGGACGAAGCGCTGCCAATATCCGGAGGGCATCTCTCTCCCGCTTCTTTCGGAGTTCATACTCCACCGTCTGGCCCAAAAGAATGCGGTTCGGCCTCGACTCCTGTTCTGGCTGCCCCAGGATGGACTCCCGCAGATCCCTGATTTCCTGGTTCTCAGAAACGATATCCTGAAATAGGAACTGTTCCCGCCAGGACACCTTAAGAACGAGCTCGGCTTTTCCGGCTATACGGAGCAAAAGGTTACGTAGCGTGGCGGACTGATCCCGGAGCAGCAAATCGCGGACGGCTTCGGCGCTCGGCGCTACAACGCCGAACCTCATTGGAAGGACAGCGCAGTTTCGCATGGCCGCTTGCAGCACTGACATATGGGTGATCGCGTTGGGTCGGTTGGCTGGATAGCCATCCGGAGGGACAGTGCTCACGAGAGCCGCCAGATCCTCGTACCGGATGATGCGGACCTGTTCATCCTGCAACCCACGGGCGGAAAACCTGCCAAGACCTTTCCCTTCGGTCACTCCATAGACGCAACAGGGTTTCCCCATGGCCAATCCATCATCATGAGGCGAATTCATTCTATCCGCTTCTTGTCGGAAAAGGCCGCCCTCGTGAAGAAATTCGCCAGCCAGTCCGCTTTCTCTGTCAACGAAGGCAAGCTATCGTCAATCAGCCATTGATCGAGCATGGAATTGATCATTCCCTGAAGCAGGCAGGCAAGATCGGCCGGCGCCGCGGAGCGAATATCGCCATCATCGATCCCTTGTCTGATAATATCGGTGACGATTCCCATGCAGGTGTTATACTGCCGGTCGAGGCTCTGTTTTAGCAAAATAGGCAAATCGCTGCATGTGAGGAAGTGGACCCCGAAGTACTCCCGGTTGCGGGCGAAGAAATTCACTTCGGCAGCCACGATGCGACGAATTTTGCCGATCGCTCCCTGCTCTCCCTGTGATTCGGCACGAATGAGAGAAAGCAACTCTTCTATTTTTTCCTCGACGAGTTTGACATAGAGATCTTCTTTTTTCCTAAAATACAGATACAGGGTACCGACCGCGATCCCGGCTTCGGCGGCCACTTCAGATATGGTGGCCGGATAGAATCCTTCGCGGACAAACACCCTCCCTGCCGCTTCCAATATCATCCGGCGTCTTGTTTCGGCTTCTCGTTTCCGCCTACCCTGGGATTTACCGAAAAACCATGTCTCATGTTCCGCGTCGATGAGGGAGTCAATCATGGACACCCTCTCCACTCCGAACACGCGCGCTCGGGATGCTTCTTCCCCCGAGCCGGACAGCACCCTCGCCGCCCTGGATTCAGTGACTGCCTGCCGAAGCTCCTCCTTGTCCTTAAAATACAGATAAAGAGTGCCCACCGAAACCCCGGCTTCCGCCGCTATCTGTGACATGGTCGCAGTGTCAAAACCCTCGCGAATATATACCATGGCGGCGGCGTCCAGGATCTTCCTTCGTTTTTCTCCCGTCTTCGTGGTTCGCCTTGCAGACTGGGTCGCTGTTCCTTTCATTTGTTGAATTGTTAACTCATTTATTGAGGCAATGCTCATATTATGAATATAATCGCAATAGCCGCTTTTGTCAATGAATCTTGTCTTCCGGATGAAATCGTGCAATCTCAAACCTTGCTACCCTCACTCACCTGAATCGGAATGAAACGATTTCGGTTGTACCTAGGAATCAGGGCTATCGCGGGCTTCTAGAATTCCTAATCCATTGTCGCTAAGTCCGGTAACGCATACCGTTCACCATGCCCTGAACTCTTGCGATACAACCGCCATGTCATCGATCATGCCTAACCCTCAGGCAGATACAGGACTTGCCCTAGAGCCGCGAGGTTCTCTATTCCCCTAGGATCGCTTTGCCGGAATACGAGTATTTGGGAAGTGGCGGGGAATGCAGCCACAAAACGTTCCTTGACAACTGACTCGCGGTCGAAGATGCACGCGCAGAGGGGATCTTCGCTTGCGGGTGTCGCCAGATTCAAGAACAAGCCAGGGACAGAGATAGCCAAACGTTTACAGGCAGCGAAAAGATCTCCCGTTTCATCAAAGGACATCTGCGTGAGAATACTGACAGCATAGAGCGCCGTCTTGGATGCGTCGCGCAACATGACGCGTAAGCTTTTCAGGTCCTTGGATATCTTGATCAGGCGCTCGGTGACCTTCGGCAGCCTAAAAATACTCCGGTACTTCAGGAAGAGGCCGAATACAACTTTTAGCCACTCCTCAATGATTTCCGGGAGATCGAGAAGCCTGATCAGGTGTCCCGTTGGGGCGGTATCCAAGACCAACATGTCGAAGTGGCCTTTGGCAAAATAGTCTATTACTGTCGTCAAGGCCATAAGTTCATCTATTCCTGGCGGGGATAAATCCATAAGCCTTTCCATTACTTCACGGTCATAGGTCATATCGAAGTTCGGCATGATTTTAGCCAAAAAACGCTTGATCTCGCGCTGGTACTGGTTCTTTAAGGACGCGAATTCGGCGCCCGCATCCATTTCCATGGCCCATAATCCAGGAGCTACCTTTGCCGGCTCGGGGCCGACGCTCAATTTCAAGCAATCCGAAAGGGAATGCGCAGGGTCGGCTGAAAAAAGAAGAATCCTCTTTCCTTCGTACGTACGCGCCAAGCGCAGGGCAGTGGCGCAGGCCAGGGTGGTCTTCCCTACCCCGCCCTTCCCCGCGAAGACAAGCAGCGTGGAACTCAGCGGCGGCAAGGAGATGGGGTCGGTCACACGCGGGGGTATAAAAGGCAGCGGCGGTCTGTTCTCCGCTATAGATGCATATATCGGATAAGCCTCTTCCCAAAAGGATAAAAGACCTTCCAGCCCTTTGATTTCCTGAGGATACATGGGAATTCCCCAGAGACCTACGCCGGAAAAAAGCTCTTCGCTAAAAAGACGGGAAAGCTCCTGCATCTGTCGGCCACGAATATCCCTGCACAGGTCACATTGATTTTCTGGATAAAGCCGGTTGACCACGATCTCTTTAGCCCCGATGCCGAGCCGTTTCAGCTCACGAATCAGATCCAGCGTTTCCTCCACGCTCAAGGCTTCGGCCAACATCACGGGGATGAATTGACAGCGCCGATGATCCTTGAGCAGCCGTTTCATTTTTTGAACGTCGGAGATGAGCCCTTCGATGAATAGATCGAGTTCGTCACGCTGATAGGAGCCGTGGAACAATTTTTTCATATAGCGGTATTTGGCTAAAAGATTGTCCAGAGCTTCCAGCCATTTACGCATCAGATCCGGCATCCCCAAGAGCCTCAAGGTGTGCCCCGTTGGCGCCGTATCCACCACGATCTTATCATAGGTCTCGCCCGCGACCCAGCTGCTAATTTCCAGAAAGCCCATTATTTCATCCATGCCGGGAAGCGAAAGCTCCAGAAACTTATTTATATCCTCCTCATCCAGGAAAGTCCCCCTTGAGGCGATCTCCATGAGTCTCTGCCGGTTTTTCTCCTTGAAAGCCAAAAGGCAGGCTTGGGCATCCAATTCCACGACCTTCAGATTGGATGGTGGCGTGGCGCCGGCAAAGCTGTCCTTAAGGGAATGGGCTGGATCGGTGGAAACGAGAAGGATGGACCAGTCGGGATGTCGGAAGGCGATGCCCAAGGCAGTCGCTGTTGAGGCGGTAGTCTTGCCCACACCGCCTTTCCCGCTGAAGAGCAAGAGCCGCCAACTCTCCGCGCTTAGAAACCCCGGGAATTCCCGATGGTCTTCCATGAATTTGCCTATCCTTTGGAAAGCCTTTCCTTACGACACAGCTCGCTCTTTTTCAACGTTTCGCTAAGCTCTTGCCCTATTCCTCTTCCCCGCCTGAGGTTTCCCCTTTCAAGACATCGAGGCGATCCAGGAGCACCTTTTCCGCCGCGTCGAATTCCGCCTCCGTCATCTGGCCGGTCTCCAGCATCATGTAGAGTTCGCCAAGCTTGGCCGTGATGGCTTCTGGCTCGGCGGCTATATCTTCCTCGACGGCGTTATCTATCTCGCGAAAAATCCACATGAGGCTACGGAAGGGAAAGAGAAGAATGTCATCCACAAGCAACATCTGTACACCACCTCTTAGCCTTGGTAACCAAACGGCTCTGGCTTGGAAAAATTTTATAAAATCAATTCGACATCGACGAAGTTGTGCGGAGCCCATGGACCGTTGAAATCAAACGTGAAATTGTTGTCAAAATCCTGTGCCGCTGCGCATATGGCCATTTCAAAATCTTTATTGGCGCTTTGTCGCCCTACAAGACAAGCGATATTCATCACTTCTTTCTCGCTTCGAGTGGGCAGTCGCTTGATTTCAGAGCAACACGACTGCAGGCTCGCCTCTACTTTTTGCGCGTGCTCCTCGCGGTCTTCCTTCAGAAGTCGGTCAAAAAACCGTCCGACCTCAATCTTGTCCTCTTGTGAAGGAGAACGGTTGCCGCCTAAAAGTTGGTCGCGCGCTGTCCTCAACTCTACATGGGTGTTGACGAAGTATTCAAAGATATTAGGAACGTCCCACGCGACTCGTACGCCCATCTCCACTTTATCGCAAACGCGTTGGATTTGCGTGCTAAAAGCCTTACGGTTGAGGGATAATATCCGCCTTATCTCCTTATCACCCTCGGCGATTACGCCAAAACTTATCGGCAAGGGCGAACCTTCTTCTAAAAGGCGTTTTAAAACTGCCTGGTGTGCCGAGATATGGCGACGTTCCGGGCGAATCTTCCCATTATTGAAATCACTGACCACTGCGGCTACATGTCCATCCGAGATAATGTACACTCGCGCCCCGTCAATGCCGATTTCACCGTATTCGTGGTTCTCTCTCGCCGGGATAACCGCGTAAAGATACTTTCCCATGCTTGCTATCGCACTGCCCATTCCCTCTTCTCCCTGCTTTTTCATGCCACTGGCTTGGTTTTCATGCCACTAACGACGCGGCCTCTTCGCTCTTGGATTGTCACCGACTTGATGCTTCCCTCGCTCAGCTTGACCTCCAGCGTCGCGTTGCATGCATAGCACTTGATCGCGCCTTCGTAATCGCAGTAAGCCTCATCGAGGTCGATCTTGTGACCGCAGGATAAACAGTTGATTTTCATGTGTATTTCTCTCTTTTTACAAAATCGCAGCGCGCCCGATGCCCAGCCCACTGCCAGACGAGCCAGTTAAAACGCGACCGCCGGTCCATAAGGGATAATTGCGCGCAATAGACACGCTGCGTTTCCCCTCTGCCAATGAAAAATCCCGTATTGGCTTGGCATGCGATGAAGCTTTTTCTATGGCGATTCGTGAGAATGTGATGCGAATCGAAGATTGTCAGCATCTCGATCTCCCCCTTGTCAATACCGGATTTTAAACGGTTCCGCACCCGCATACGGCAATGCTGTCGATTCAACTGGCCAGCGCTGGCGGAGAGGTGAGATGTCCTGCGTTTCCAATGATTGGAGGGTTTTCTGTTTTTCAACCTCGATCTCTTGAAAGCGCTGATCGATTGCCTGCAACCTCTCCAGGGCACTTGTCTTTTCCTTGTTCTTGCGGTACTTCTCCATCTCAAGGATGCTGAGTTTCATATAAGCCTTGTAGGGGGCTGCAGCATCATCTACCCGTCCCGACAGGGTCTTGATGTTCTGCACACCCCTCACGACTCCTTTCTTCATTGGCATTTTTGCCTCCTCATTTCAGTCCGATTTCATCGGTCCGCAAACTCTGCGGATCACCTCTTCCACTTTTTCCATTATGATCGGCCGACCGTCATGGGTAACCTTGGCGGTATCGGCGGCGAGAACATCCTGGCAGACGAGTTGGAAAAACGCGTCATCTGAACATGCCCGGTGTTTTTGGGAAGAAAGGATGCGACCTATGGCTATGCCGGCTCTGATAGTTGGGCGGTGGTTGTTCACCCCGAATGTCCGCAACTCCCGCACCATATCCACGATCCGTTCGGCGTCTTCGCGGGGAAGGCCTGATTTCTTCTTGACGATGAGAATTTCCGTTTCCCTGTCATAGTGTTCCAGGTGAATGGTGATCAAGCGGTCCATCAGGGCATCTTGGGTTTTGTGGACTCCAGCGTATTCCTCGGGATTGGAGGTAAAAATGGCGTGAAATTTCGGATGCACGGCTAGGTAGCCCTCGCCCGATTGCCTGAGTTTCGGCAGGTTCAAGATCCCCTCTGAAAGTACGCTCAACAGGGCATTGTTCGCTTCCGGTCGGGATCGGTTGAATTCATCATAAATCAAAGTAGACCCATTCCTGCAGGCCGTGGTGAGCCTGTCGTCCACCCAGAAGTTACGCGTTTCTTCTTCTGTCTTCATAACGGAGTGGATGAAGTTGTCGACTATTTTTGACTTTCGGTAACCAGCATCACGACCCACGAGATCGGAACTTCCGAATTCATCATCCCCGTGGATTAGAATGACTTGGCGTCCCAGCTTTGATGCCACATGAAAGGCAAGAGTGGTCTTTCCCGTACCAGCCACCCCGGAAAAATGGACTGCATACCCCGCCGTAAGGTAAGCCAGGGCCCGATGCGCGATCTGCTCAATATAGGGAGATGAGATAAAACTCTCGCTGGCTTCGGGCAGGACACCGTGCTCTCCAGCCGGCACGCGAATTGTCGGCAGGATAATAGTATCCGTAGCATTAAAACTCATGTTCAACATCCTCCTTGCTCGACCTCGCCAGTGACGCATCCGCGTCCCCGACATCTTAAGCAGGCCATGGCCGGAGCCGAAGCGCTATCGCCCGTACCATGGCATACGGGGCATAGGACGATCGGCAACGGGGGCCTTAAGACAGCGCCTCTACCACCGCAGGCTGTGCAGGTAAAGGTCTTTATAGCACCTGTGCCACGACAATGTGCGCAGGTGATGGCAGGAGAGAGTACCCTGATTTTACCGGTGCCGTAACATACACAACACGTGGATAGCGAGGACATGATATCGAAAGGATCTATGCCACTGCCATGGCAAAATGCGCATGTCCTTTCCTCAAAAACCGCCGTGAGTCCGGGCTGATTGTGTGGCTTCATGGAAAAACCTACTTCTTCTTCATCCGCTTGGTTTTAATTGGCGATTTTCGTGGTTTCATCGATACAAAAGCCTCGCTGGGCCAGTCCTCTTTCTCTTGCTGCTTTTGTTCAGCGGTGGCGGCTGGAGCTTCAGTCGCGACGATTCCTGGTACTATTTCATTTTCTGCTTTTTCTGCCTTTTCTTCACCCTTTTCCTGTGACAGGCCATTATGCATACCCGCCACCTGATTCTTGATCTCGAGAAGAACGGCCCTGCGCTCATTCCGCGCCTTCTCAACCTGATTTTTCCGGACTCTGGAAAAATCATCCAGCATGGACCTTACGCTGTGGGCAAGGTTGGATTTAAAGGCTATCAGTTCCTCACGATCTTTTTTCTTTGCGTCAGCCGGCTTACTCACAAGAGTCTCCTTTGGCATACCGTTTTTGTATTTTCCAAAGAGGCGGGGACTTTTGAAGTCCCCGCCCTTAGGGATGCTTGCTTGGCCTTGCTCCTAAGCAGGCATGGCGGCGTTGGCCGTCAAACCAATCGCTTCGGCATACTTGAGATAAGTCTCAACCGACGCGATCACCACTCTCGCTTCGACCGAGAGCAGTTCGATGCCGACCAGCGATACCTTCACCCAAGCATCGATCACGATGCCCTTGTCCAATATCCGGTCGACAACTTCGGCCAGACTCGAGGAATCCGTTGATTTCTGGATTTTTGCCATTTTCCTTCTCCTTCTTCGTTTGTCTTTGTCTCTCTCTGCACGTACTCGACCCTATATGCATGCATGCATGCCTGATATACAGCAATAACCGTGCCATGTGCCCATTATCGCCTCCTAATGCATAATAGCCTTGTTTTGCATGGTACTATCTTCATCGACACCAAGGCCCCGGCGTCCTCGCGGGCGACTATGGCGTGGGGACTATGGAAGCATTTCCCTATATCACGGGCGGCCCTTTCCCGCTTTCTGGCACGGGACATAAGGAGTCAATGGCGCGCAGAATTTCAGCATGATCGAATGGTTTGGCGACAAAGGCAGAAATCAGTCCCGACCGGATAGCGGCCGCAATGTTCGGATCGTCCTGATAGAAGTAACCGGATACGATGACGATGCGAATGCCTGGGGAGGATTTCAAAAGCCGACGGGCCAGATCGAGACCATCATGATCCGGCAATTTGGCGTCCAGAAATGCCATGCGATAAGGTTGACATTCCGCCAAGGCCATAGCCTCCTTGGCGTCGCGGGCTGTATGACAGACGCTTCCGGCCTTCCTTAAAATCCGCTCGAGTACCCAACATATTTCCGGTTCGTCATCGACGACGAGAAATGGACCCTTGTCGCTATTCATGGTTCACCTTTCTGCATCGCGGCTGGCATATGCAAAGGCAGCGTGACTATAAAGGTGCTGCCCTTCCCCTCCGTACTCTCCACAAAGATGCTCCCGCCATGCTGTTGCACGATAGAATAGCAGATGGACAGGCCCAAGCCGGTTCCCTTGCCTACGGGGGAAGTCGTATAAAATGGATCGAAGATTCTTTCGATGTCACGTTCCGCGATGCCGCAGCCCGTGTCCGATACCATAACGCAGACACCGGCGTCGACAGGGCGTACACCGACTTCCAGTCTCCCACCTCTTGGCATCGCATTGATTGCGTTTAAAAAAAGATTCATGAAAACCTGTTGCAGCAGTGTTGCCTCACCCTGTACCACGACGCTACCCTTGGGAAAAATCACCTTCGTCTCTATCCTCTGAAGCGTAGCCTGTTGGGCCAGCAAGTTAAGCGTCTCCTGTATCATGTCCACCAGGTCTATGGAGGATGTTCGGGCCGTCACGCAAGGGTGGGAGAATTTTAAGAGACTTTCAATTATTGCCGTGGCCCGCTGAATTCCCCGACAAATTTTTTCCGCGCATTCCTTGCGAAATTCCGGCGTGATGTCATCTTCTTCCGTAAGAAATTGGGCGGCCGAGGAACAGATCGCCAAGGGATTCCTGATTTCATGCGCGATGCCTCCCGCCATTACCCCCATGGCGGCCAGCCTTTGCGATTGTATCAGCTCCATTTCAAATTTTCGCCTTTCCGTCAGATCCCGGCCCACGGCGACGACGCCCACCGTCTGGCTCGAACGATCAGGCAGCGGCGAGAAAACCCATGAAACGAGGATGAACGTCGATCGCTTGGTTTTTAGGGGACACTCTTTTATCTGCGTGGCATTCCGCGTGTCAATGCGGGCGAAAATATCTTCAATATCGGCTTGTTCCTCACCGGCGCAATATTCGACAAACTTATGACCCAGCACCTCCGCCGCGGAATATCCGGAAAGCCTCTCCGCCGCGGAATTCCAGGTAAGGATATTGCCCATTTTATCCGTTGAGAGCATGAGATCGCTGGCGCTATCCACGATACTCGCCATGTGCCGTTCCACCCGCCGGACCTCTTCGCTGAGTCGCACCTGCTCCGTCACGTCGTCCATGAGGAGAAGGACACCTTCGGTCTGACCCTGCCAGGAGAAAGGGGTGAGGCTGTAGTAGTAGATGCGGATAGGCACACCGGGGGCGCGGTAGGTTATCCGCTCGCCTTGGGTCGGTTGATTTGTCTCGATGACATGTTGAACCCGCCTGGCGATATCCATCTGTTCGAGAATCACGGAGGGAAATGCTTCCTCGAGTCTGTGCCCGACTGTCTCCCGCAGGCTTCTCTGACTTTTTTCAAGGAAATTGCGATTCGCCGAGATGATGCGCAGATTCTTGGCGATAAGGAGGACGGAGGACGGAATGGCATCCAGGAGCATGGTGTAGAGATGCTCATACCGCGCAGAAACATCGGTGTTTGTAAGTTGTTCGGTTTGGGGGAGTATCATCGACGCCTCCTTAATGCTCACTGGCGAGCCTTTCATCCCCCGGCTTCGGGGCTTGTTCTTGACGGAAGATCTGGTGCCGCGAAATTGTAGGGTGGCCACGGCCCGCTGATCAGGGTTTTATAGCCCTCATTCCCAGCCACCCGCCGAAACATTTCCTTGAAACGAATGACTTTATCTTTAGGAATTAAGAAATACAGTGACAAGATGACGGAACCCTCGCTCGCGGCCGTCTCGGTCCGGTATTTACTGTGCAGCCCCGAAAACGCCTGGATATACGCATCAAGAATAACCTGATGACGATGAGAGTTCTCATCCCGTATCAGGTACTCCGCCCTCCGCATGGCAAGATAGTGGCTGCCATCAAGGGGTTGCGTTCCCTGCGGCGGCCTTGCAGATCGTTCGGGAAAAAGGATTCGAATCCCCATTTCGACACGCCCTTCCAACTCCTGAAGGAGGGCCTTGTACTGGAGATTTTTCTCCTCCAAAACGCTCAGGATCGCCGGCAGCCCATCAAGAAAGCAGCCATATCTCATGGGTATAACCGCCTGTATGCGGCTGAGTTCCTCCACCACCCTGCCATAGACGAGAAGTTCGGCTATAGGCGGGGTGTTTTCCGCGGAATTCAATTCCGAAACAGCGGCATATAGTCCGCGCGCGCCGATAAAAGACAGCGCTTTACCATCCACCCCTATTCTTGACATGTCGCCGACCGATGGAGCTTTCATGATGCAGTATACTAAATAGGCCATCGGCCATTATCCTTGCATGTCCAAAACCGGGGCAAAACGGGCTTCCCGTCCGTGAGAGTCTTCCATGGATGATTCCGCGCTCATTCCAGTCCCCTTATCACTTCATCGATGGCGTCATCCATATCCTTACTCAAAACAAGAATTTCCGGTTTCTCTTCTTCTCCATTCTCCATACTCTTCACGGCACGACGGACAGCCACCATGGCCGCTATGCGCGCGACCGCGGCGATATCGGCCCCGCTGAATCCGTCCGTTTTCGCGGCCAATTCCGAGCAGTGGATATCCTTCGCCAAGGGTTTTTGGCGAAGGTGAACGGCGAATATTTCCTCCCTTTCCTTCTCATTGGGCATGATCATCTCAATGATGTCGTCGAATCGCCCCGGCCTGAGAACCGCGGAATCCAGCATATCTTTGCGGTTGGTCGCTCCCAGCACGAGGACGCCGCGAAGTTCGTCAATTCCGTCGAACTCAGCCAGGAACTGGCTCAATATCCGTTCCGAGACATGGGAATCCGCGGTTCCGGCGCCACGGGTTGCCACCAGGGCATCGATCTCATCAAAAAAAATGATGCAGGGAGCCGCTTGTCTCGCTTTACGAAAGATTTCCCTGATCCCCTTTTCCGATTCCCCTACCCATTTGGATATCAGCGCGGGCCCCTTGATGGAGATAAAATTCGTCTGGCTCTCGGTGGCGATCGCTTTGGCTATCAGTGTCTTGCCGCATCCAGGCGGGCCAGCAAGGAGAATTCCCTTAGGTGGGGTGACTCCTCCCTTCTCGAAGAGCTCAGGGTACTTCAGAGGCCATTCCACGGCCTCGACAAGACGCTGTTTCAGGGCGCTGAGCCCTCCCACGTCTTCCCAATGAACATTCGGGGATTCGACAAAGACCTCTCGAATGGCTGACGGCTCTATCTCCCGCAGGGCGGCCAGGAAGTCATCCATACAAACCTCGAGTTTCGAGAGTGTTTCATACGGGATTCCCTCCTGGCTGAAATCTATCTCACCCATGATCTGCCTCAGGCAGTTCATCGCGGCTTCCCGGCAGAGCGCCTCGAGATCAGCGCCTACGAATCCATGGGTGATCTCGGCCAGATGCTCCATCTGGACGTCTGTTGCCAGTGGCATACCCCTGCTGTGGATCTCCAGAATCTCAAGGCGGCCGCGTCTATCGGGGATAGGGATAACGATTTCCCTGTCGAATCGGCCTGGACGCCTAAGGGCCGGATCGAGGGCGTTGGGAATGTTGGTGGCCGCGATGACGATGACGTTCTGACGTTTGTTGAGGCCATCCATGAGGGCAAGGAGTTGGGCGACGACTCGTTTCTCCACGTCCCCGACCACGTTTTCACGCGAAGGGGCAATGGCGTCGATTTCATCGATGAATAGGATACTGGGTTCGTTGCTGGTCGCGTCCTCAAAAATCTTCCGCAGATGAGCTTCGCTTTCACCGTAAAACTTGTGTATGATTTCCGGCCCGCTGATAGAAAAGAAGCTGGCCTCCGTCTCGTGGGCTATAGCGCGGGCGATAAGGGTCTTCCCGCACCCCGGCGGGCCATAAAGAAGAACCCCCTTTGGCGCGTCAATACCAAGGCGTTTAAATAACTCGGGATAGCGCAGGGGTAGCTCGATCATCTCCCTGATGCGCTGGATCTGAGATTTAAGGCCGCCGATGTCTTCGTAGGAAAGGGTTCTTCCCCTGTCCTCTTCCTGACTCTTGCCGATCACGAGGGCCGTGCCCGGATGGATGAGCACCGGCCCCTTGGGCGTCACGGATTCGACTTTGAAATAGGCGGAGCGACTGCCAAACAGCGCGGCCTGGATCTTTGAGCCTTCCATGACAGGCAGGCCATCCAGGAGGCTTCCAATATATTTTAGATCGCGTTCCGCGGGCACGACATTGGTCGGCGCCAAGGCGACGCGTTCCGCCGGACGGCAGTGAATCTTGCGAAGATTCACCGTCTCATCGAGGCTGACGCCCGCGTTTTCCCGGGTCGAGCCATCGAGCTGGACGCGGGATTGGCCGCGGAGGTCGGCGTAGGCGGGCATGGCCTTGCATATCGCCTTCTTCTTTCCCTCGACTTCCACGGTATCGCCGATGGCAAGCTGAAGTCTCTCCATATCCTCCGGCCCCATTCGGGCGAATGCCCGCCCCACATCCTTAGTCAGGGCCTCGGTCACTCTCAGCTTGATCGTAGACGCTTCATTCTCGTTTGCAGTCATTTTTTATCTCGCCTTTCCACAACGAATCGTCACAATGCCGTTGTTGCAAGTCACCTCGATGCGATCTTTCGAGAGAAGATGATTCAGAAGTATTTCTTTCCGGTACTTTTTCTCGCCCTTTTGGGCAGCGATAGTCAACACGTCATCCTGGACATCGAGGTGTATATCTTCCAACCCCACGCCCGGCATTTCGGCTACCAAGGTGGTGGCTTTCTCATCCTCGAAGACATCGACCAGCGGTTCATTGATCTCCTGAACCACAGCCTCGCCGGTTTTTTTGTCCTTGCGGATATTGCCGAAGGGCTCTACCTTGATGTGGTCACCCTTTTCGCCCAAGCCCGTTTTAAGGGTGAATCCATAAACCCCCTTGATTCCGCCTTTTTTTGAAGGGAAGGTGAACTCACCCTTCTCGGACAGGGATTCGCCTTTTTCGGATAGTTCATTAAGCCTCTCGGCGATGTCGACTAAGCCGCTCAGGATTCCCTCGACTTTTCCCTTGCTTGTCGACTCTTCCTTCGCGGCATCGGTTTCTTTTGCTGCCTCTTCGGAAGACTCCGTCTGTCGCCGCGACAGACGCTCGGCCGTCCCAGCCAGTTTTTCCACTGATCCCAGAAGACCTGTCAGGCCGCCAAAGATGCCAGCGCCGAGGTCCATGTGCACTTCCTCTTTCTTGACAGATTCGGGTTTACCCTTCTTCATGGTTTTCTCCTTTGGCTTGGATGCCAAATTTCTTTATCTTGTTATGCATGGTTTTATAGTCGATTTGCAGCAACCTTGCCGCTTTGGCTTTGTTCCCGCCGGTATATTGCAGCACTCCGGTAAGAACCCTCCTTTCAACTTCAATAACGCTTCGCTGCACGATGTCCCGAAGGGACGCGCTTTTCCACGGCAAACCGCCTTCCTCGAGTGCCACAATGGGCACGAGCATCGCGGCAGGCTCAATGCCGAGATCCTTCTCGGAAATTGGCCCTTTCGCCATCAAGGCGGCTCGCCGGATCACCGATTTCAGCTCGCGCACATTCCCCGGCCAGTTGTACGAGATCAATGCTTCGACCGCCGCTTCCGAAATGCCCATGGTCTTCTTGTCCAGTTCGGCTTCCGTCATATCCAAAAACCGCTTCGACAGATATAGAATGTCTTCTTTTCTTTCCCTGAGGGACGGAATTTCGATGGCGAAGTCGCACAAACGATAGTAAAGATCCTCACGGAAAGTGCCGGACAAGACCATTTCGCGAAGACTCCGGTTCGTGGCGGCAATCAAGCGGAAATCCACTTTGATAGGTTTGGTTCCACCTACCCGATGGAGCGTCCTGCTCTGTATGGCCCGGAGCAACTTCGCCTGGGAACTGAGGGGTAGATTGGCAACTTCATCCAGAAACAGGGTGCCACCATTGGCTACTTCAAATTTTCCGAGCTTCAGCCGATCAGCGCCGGTGAACGAGCCTTTTTCATGCCCGAATAACTCGCTCTCCAACAGGGTCTCGGGGATGGCACCGCAGTCAACAGTGACAAAAGGCGCTTGAAGTCGGGGACTGCTCCGATGAATGGCAGAGGCCACCAGTTCTTTGCCCGCTCCTGTTTCGCCTATAAGGAGAACGGAAAAGTCCGATTTCGCCACGCGATGGACATCAGCCGCGATCCGCGCTATGGAGTTGGATGGTCCCATACTCTCAAAAAGTGACAAGTAGTCAGGCGCTTCCCCGACCGCGGCCCTGTGTTTTCTCAATTGTCCCTCCGACAAGGCACGCAAAGTGACCCTGGCGACCTCCTTGTTGTCGAAGGGTTTGGCGATGTAGTCGTAGGCCCCGTCCTTCATCGCCGCAACGGACTGGCGGATGTTCGCGTGTCCCGTGATAAGCACAACAGGCAAATCGTCATCTATTTCCCTGATTTTTCTGAGAACCTCCATTCCATCGAGACCCGGCATGCTGACATCGAGAAGAACGACCTTCGGCGCCGGAGAGAGGGATTGGATCTTCTGCAGACCCTGATACCCATCCGAAGCGGCTATGACTTTTATCCCCTCTCTCTCCAGGATATGAGTTAAATTGCTCCGCGCGTCCTCCTCGTCATCGACGACCAACGCGTACAAGACACTATTGTCGACAATATTTCTCATTGTTTGCCTGGTCCACTTTTCAGATTATTAACGAGAGGCCCGAGGGGATACATCACGCGTATGTCCTTGGGCAGGTGGGGGGCCGGGTTGTGCAGCATACCCAGAAAAAGAATCCCTGTTTCTCCCATCCGCAGAGTCTGATCGATCCGCGCCGCGATAAAAGCATCGCGCTTTTCCAGGAGCAGATCGCTGGTCTCTCTATGTTTGGCTTCGGTTATAACGGCTTCCCTGGCATTCCCGGCTTCGAGAATCTTTTTAGCGAGCTGGTATTCTTCAATCAATAGCTCGGCGGATTCCGTGCCCATGATCGTCGCTCCCTTTTCCTTGAGCCGGAGAAGAAGCCGGTGATTTAGGCTACCCATTTTAGCGATGTCAGCGACGATCTCCTCTTCCTTATCGCATATAGGAAGGCCATCCTGGTATACGCGTGTCCGAGAATAAGGAAGCGAAAGGTCTTTGAATACAATATCCTCGATGCTAGCCCAAAACCTCTCGACCAGATCGACTTTATGCCGCCACACGCGCTGACCGAGTTTGCGCTGGGTGACTTCCATGATGGATTGCCCAAGCGCGCCCATATCCGATTGGCTATGTATTATGGGAAAATAGAAAAGTATTCTTGACATCATTGTCGCACCGATCCTGGTACTCGTTCCATATATACAAATTCTCTGCATATAAGGATGAGACCACAATCATCGAATCAGGGGATACGCAGCTTATAATACCTTGATTTTTACATTAGGGAAAGTTGAAGGCTTTTTCTGATTCCAAGACGGTCAATACGCCGCTTCGGAGAGCATTCTCCGCGACCTATTCCGGCGATGTCACTCCCTCGCGGATGGCATACTTGGTCAGCTCGGCGACGCTGTGCAGCCCGAGCTTATCCATGATGTGCTTGCGGTGGGAATCGATCGTGGTCACACTGACACTGAGCTTCGCCGCAATATCCTTGTTGCCCTTTCCCTCGGCGAGAAGCTGGAGCACCTCGCGTTCCCGATCTGACAGGGGCGATGCCATGGGCGCCATCGTGTCTGCCAATTGCCTAACATAATCGGTAAGCAGCATGTCGGTGAGATTTAAATTAGTATATATGTGACCCGATGCCACGGTTCTGATCGCTATGGCCAGTTCTTCGAAGGCCGATCCCTTCAGCACATATCCCGACGCGCCCGCTCCGAACATTTGTCGCACAAAGCGCCGGTCTTCATGCATGGATAGGGCGATAATCTTTATTTCCGGCGCTTCTTTCCGGATTTGCCTGGTGGCTTCGATTCCGTTCAGGTCCGACATCTCGATGTCCATCAACACGATGTCGGGCCGAAGATCACATGCCATGTGCACGGCCGCTATCCCGTTCTCGGCCTCACCCACAACGGTCATGCCGCCCTCTCTCTTGATCAGCTCCAGCAAACCTTCCCTCATCAGCTTGTGGTCATCGGCTATCAGTATCTTCATGACTTTACCCCATCCTTGGTTTCGACGTTTGAAACCTAACGATCATCCTCGGAAGGTCGCTGCGCTGTGATCGTCAGACTCACTCGTGTCCCTCGTCCGGGCTCTGAATCGATCTCGCATCGCCCACCTAGCGCGTCCAGACACTCACGCACGCTGAACAGGCCGAATCCGACCTTATGGTTCCGCCAATCCAGGCGAGACACATCGAAGCCGCACCCGTCATCTTCGACGGTCACGCAAATCAAACCGCCTAACCGTTCCATGGCCAGAGTCAACCGCGTGGCTTTCGCGTGCTTGACAGCATTCATCATTATTTCGCGGACGCAGCGAAACAAGAGTATTTTCCATTCATCGCTTAATGGTTTGGGTTCGCCGTCATCACTGCAAACGAAACGCAGCCCGTGGTCTTGACAGATTTTCTCGCCCGCCCATTCCAACGCCGCCGTCAAGTCCAGATGATGAAGAACCGGCGGACTGAGGTCGAAGACCAGCGAGCGCGTCTGGCCAAGGGTTTTTCCCAGTTGATCGCGGATCTGGGCGATTTCCGTTTGCGCAGGGCCAGGGCTGAGCGTCTCACCCAGAATGCCGAGCTTTATCCGCAACAATGCCAGGCTCGGCGCGATTTCATCGTGGAGACATAGGGCAAGGCGCCGCCGTTCGCGCTCCTCGACCCGCGACAACTCCAGCGCCAGTTGGCGAAGGCGGGCATTGGAAGCAAGCATCGCGGCTTCCGATCGTTTTCGTTCGCTGATATCGCGACATATGCTCATCATCGCCGGTTGGCCTTCCCAGGTTATCCGCCGCGCGTTCACCTCCACAGGAATAAGAGAACCATCCTTATGCCGATACACGGTTTCATACGAGAGATGACCTCCTTTCATCAACCTGGTTATCCTATCTTGCACACAGGGGGCTTCCTCCGGCGAGTTTATTGTATCGGCCGTCAAGGATATCAACTCTAAGCGCGTATAGCCGAGCCGTTTGCATGCCAGCGGATTAGCGGCCAGTATCTGCGCGCGCTCGCCGCAGATGAGTATCAGGTCCCCGGCGTTGTCGAATATTGTCCGGTATTTTTCCTCACTTTGCCTAAGCGCCACCGCGGCATCACGTTCCCTCCGCATCCGGCGAAGATTTTCTTTTGGCATCTCAGACTTGGTTCTACAGGATTGTCGACCATCGTTCTTCCCAGAATCTGAGAAAAAGGTTCTATCATCTGAAAGACGATCCCAGCCGCACATTATCCAAATTCTCCCTTTGTCAGCAATGTTGCCGTTTTAAATGATGTATGGATCCAGCAACTAATTACCACACAGTCCTAAATCGTTGATCAACGATAGCCGCAATCGAGGGTTGTCATCTGTAATTATTACGATAGCATGCCAATACAGTGTTGAAAAGTGCGGAATTCGCGACCTAAAAGATGTTTATATAATACTAAACACCAACATGATATGTTATAAAAAGTTAGGCGTTTCAAAGCATGAGTCCATTTATTGGTTTCTTGACATAGATAGATTTTTCTATGTAGTTTATTTCGATACTTATTATTTATTTGTGTGCAGTTCTTATGCGGGACCTTGTTCCGCGATTCATTTTCCTGTCGGAGGATATGCCTGATGGCTAAAAAGAAATTCGTGTACGCGTTTGGAAGCGGTATCGCTGAGGGCGCCGGAATGAGCAAAGACATTCTCGGCGGCAAAGGCGCTGGATTGATGGAGATGACCAAGATTGGTCTGCCCGTTCCCGCCGGCTTCACGATCAGCATTCCTTCCTGTGAGGAGTATTTCAAGGCCGGACGCAAACTCCCTAAGGCGATCGTCGACGAGGTGAAAGCCGCCGTCATCAAGCTGGAAAAAATGGCCGGCAAGAAGCTCGGCGATTCCAAGGATCCCCTCCTCGTCTCCGTCCGTTCCGGCGCGGCCCGCTCCATGCCAGGCATGCTCGAAACCATCCTCAACCTCGGCCTGAATGACGAGTCGGTTCAAGGTCTCGCCTCCGTCACCAAGAACCCTCGTTTCGCCTATGACAGCTACCGCCGCTTCATCCAGATGTATTCCACAACGGCGATGGGTCTCTCGAAGGAGCCCATGGAAGAGATGCTCAGCGAGATGAAGGGCAAGCTCGGATTCAAGAACGACACCGAGCTCTCCGCCGAAAACCTCAAGGAGCTCTGCGAGGAGTTCAAAGCCTTCTACAAGAAATACAAGAACGAGGAGTTCCCCCAGGATCCGATGGCCCAGCTCTGGGGCGCCATCGACGCCGTCTTCAATTCGTGGGAGGCTGACAAGTCCATCACCTACCGCCGCGTCGAGAAAATCACCGACTTGAAGGGTACGGCCGTGAACGTCGTGCAGATGGTGTTCGGCAACAAGGGCGACAACTCCGGCACCGGCGTCTGCTTCACGCGCGACCCAAACTCCGGCGAGAACGTCTTCTACGGCGACTGTCTCATCAACGCGCAGGGCGAGGATGTCGTGGCCGGAATCCGCACGCCTATGAAACTATCCGAGCTCGGCACCAAGCTTCCCAAGGCTTACAAGCAGCTGCTCAAAGTCCGCAAGACGCTCGAGAAGAACTTCAAGGAGATGCAGGACCTCGAGTTCACGATCGAGGACGAGAAGCTCTACATGCTTCAGTGCCGCACCGGCAAGCGCCTTCCCTCCGCCGCCTTCAAGATCGCCGTCGATATGGTTGAGGAAGGTCTCATCACCAAGGCCGAGGCCATCTCCCGCATTACACCGGAGCAGATTGAGGGCGTCTTCTATCCCATCATCGACGTCGCCGCCACCGGCGCCGCCAAGCTAAAGGAACTAAAGCTCGCCACGGGCATAGACGCCGTCCCCGGCGCCGCCGCCGGCAAGCTCGTGTTCAACGCCGCCGATGCCGAAGCCATGGCTCTGGCCGGCGAGAAGACCATTCTCATCCGCCGCGAAACCAGCCCCGAAGACGTCGGCGGAATGTTCGCCGCCCAGGGAATCCTCACCGCGACCGGCGGCAAGACATCCCACGCGGCCGTCGTGGCCCGCGGATGGGGCAAGTGCTGCATCGTCGGCTGCGAAGCCCTCGATATCGACGAGAAAGCCAAGACCGTGAAAGTCGGCGGAAAAACCCTCAAACAGGGCGATGAGGTGACCATCAACGGCACCACCGGCGACGTATTCCTCAGCGCCCTTCCCCTGAAAAAGCCCGAACAGACCAAGGAATTCAAGACGCTGCTCGGCTGGTGCGACGAAATCCGCACGCTCAAGGTCCGCACCAACGCCGATACGCCGCACGACGCGCAGAAGGCGGTCGAGCTCGGCGCCGAAGGCATCGGCCTCTGCCGCACCGAGCATATGTTCTTCAAGGATTTCAAAGTCCCCGCCAATTCGGAAAAGCGCCAGCTCGCCATCCAGGAAATGATCATCGCCGACGACGTCGAAACCCGCAAGAAGGCGCTCGCCAAGCTCCTTCCCTTCCAGCAGGGCGATTTCGAGGGCATCTTCGAGGCCATGAACGGCAAGCCCGTCACCATCCGCCTCATCGATCCTCCCCTTCACGAGTTCACGCCCAAGGATGACGCGGGCGTCGACAAGCTCGCCAAGATCACCGGCAAGACCCCCGAATTCATAAGGATGCGCTGCGACCAGCTCCATGAGTCCAACCCCATGCTCGGCCATCGCGGCTGCCGCCTCTGCATCACCTATCCCGAGATTCTCGACATGCAGGTGACCGCCATCATCCAGGCCGCCGTCAACATGGAGAAGAAGGGCATCAAAGTGCTCCCCGAGATCATGATCCCCCTCACCATCGACAAGAAAGAGTTCAAGATCCTCGCCGATCAGACGAGAGGCGTGGCCGATCCCATCATCGCCAAGGCAAAATCCAAGATCACTTACATGGTCGGCACGATGATCGAGATTCCCCGCGCCGCCCTCCTCGCCGACGAGATCGCCGAGGAAGCGGAATTCTTCTCCTTCGGGACGAACGACCTCACCCAGATGACCTTAGGCCTCTCGCGCGACGACGCCGGCCGATTCCTCCCCGACTATGTAAAGGCCGAGAAGGAAGGCGGAAAAGAAATCTTCGCGAACGATCCTTTCGTCAGCATCGACCAGGCAGGCGTGGGCAAGCTCGTGAAAATGGGCATTGCCGGCGGCCGCTCGACGCGCAAGAATCTCAAGGTTGGCATCTGCGGCGAACATGGCGGCGAGGCCAAATCCGTCAAGTTCTGCCACGCCGCGGGAATGAACTACGTTTCCTGCTCGCCCTTCCGCGTGCCCATCGCCCGCCTCGCGGCGGCCCAGGCCGTGATCGAGGAAAAAGCCGCGGCCAAAGTCGCCAAGTCCTCCGGATCCACCCCCGCAAAAGCTCCCAAGGCGGCCGCGGTCGCAAAGGCGCCGACAAAAACCGCTGTCGCGAAGGCCAAGAAAGCCGCGGTCAAGGAAACAAAGACAACAGAAGTGAACGCGGTGAAGGCGAAACGCGGCAGACCTGCCGCCAAGGCCGAGAAGACCCTCCCCACGGCCAAAGTCTCGAAGGTCGGCAAGCCCTCCGCGAAACCGGCCGCTAAGGTCGTCGCGAAACCCGCCGCCAAGAAAACTGTCGCCAGGCAGGCGAGCGCGCCTAAAGCAGCGGCCAGGAAGGTCATCGCCAAGGCCCCCGCCAAGATCTCGGTCAAGGCACCCGCCAAAGCGGCCGCCAAGGCCAAGAAAGCCGCCGCCGCTCCTTCTCCAAAGCGCTCGGTTGGAAGGCCCAAGGGAACGTCCAAGAAATAGGCTCCGAAACCTTAATCGTCGGGCGCGCCAAAAGATGACGCGCCCCGCGCGGTGATTCGAAAAAAAGGGTTGTCCCGCTTCCGGACAACCCTTTTTTTATCGTCGGCGCGGCGACATCTCCGCGCCCTAGAACAGCTTTCTGGAATCTAGGAGAATGGTGACAGGTCCCTCGTTCACGTAGGAGACGCGCATAACTTCCCTGAAGCGGCCCGTCTCGACATGGATACCCTTGGACGCGAGCGAGCGGCAGAAATACTCGTAGAGCCTGGCCGCTTCTTCGTTTCCGGCCGCGTCGGAATAGGATGGCCTCCTGCCCTTTCTCGCGTCCGCGTAAAGGGTGAACTGGGAAACCACGAGAGCCCCATAGCCGAGGTCGAGCAGGGACAGATTCATTTTCTCCCCATCGTCCATGAAAATTCTGAGGTTAGCCACCTTATCCGCGAGGTATTCCGCGTCGGCGTCGGCGTCGCCCGCGCCCACCCCAAGATAGATGAGGAGCCCGACATCGATGGCCCCCGTCGTCACCGTCGCGTCGGGGCGCCCAATCGTCACGCTGGCCGAGGAGACCCTCTGAGCCACCGCTCTCATCGCTTAGGCCCCGACGACGATCCAAGCCGCCCGCCCCCCCGAGCGATCGCCGCCGGGCTCAACAGATCACCCTCTTCACATAGGCGTCTCTCATCTCGCGGACGAAGGCGTCGGCGCTTTCCGCGCCAAAAAAGGCCGAGCCTACCACGAGAACTTCGGGACCGGCTTCGGCGACCTCGGCGATGGTCGACGGACCTATGCCGCCGTCGGCCGAAATGAGGAAGTCCAGCTTCATCGAGGAACGCGTGGCTTTCAGCCGCTTTATTTTTTCCAGACAGAAAGGCAGGAGTTTCTGTCCCCCGTATCCCGGGTTCACCGTCATGATGAGAACGAGATCGACGAAGGGCAGCAGTTCCACGATGGAAGACAAGGGCGTGGAGGGGACGATCGATATGCCCGCCTTCTTGCCGCATTCGCGGATGGACTGGATGGCGCGGTGGGCGTGGGTGCAGGCCTCAGCGTGAAACGTGATGATGTCGGCGCCGGCGGCGGCGAACTCCGGAACGAGGCGCTCCGGATCGGAGGTCATGAGATGGACGTCGAGCGGCAGCGAAACGCGGGGACGGATGTCCGATACCATTTTCGTTCCGAAGGTTATGGGAGGCACGAAATGCCCGTCCATCACATCCAGATGGACCCAATCCGATCCGGAGCGCGCGATCGTCTCCAGGCCGGATGAAATATCCGCGAAATCGGCGGAAAGTATGGATGGAGCGATTATTGGATGATTCATGAAGCGATAGTACCACTTTAATCCGCTATTTTCCATATGTTTTTCCCGCCACGCTTCCGCCTTTCTTGGGGCGCGATGACGGAAAACCTATCAACGATTGACTCTTTCCGCAACGATGGGTTAGTATGAAAATATAGTGATGTTCGGAACTGGATACACATGGTAAATCAAGATCGCGTCCCCTCGCTGCTTGCGCTGGGATATGAGTGCCTCAAGAACGCCGATCTTGGCAACGCCTCGCGCTTTTTCGATGAAGCGCTTCACGAGGATTTCGACAACGCCGAAGTCCTCTTTTCGATGAAATGCGCCCAGTTCTGGCACGGCTGCATCGACGAGGCGAGCCACATGGAGACGCCCCTCCAAAGAGGCGACCAGATGGTTTCGAGATGGAAGACCTTCCAGGCTTTCCTCTCTCGGATTCCCGGCGATTTCGAGATGGCGAAATACGCTTTCAAGCGCATGGCGTTCAGCGTCGCCCTCGATTTCTACCTGGCGATCTCCGATGAGGAAAAAGCCGCGCTGGGTCCCGAATTCGACTTTCGGGCGGGCAGATGTCGCAAGGCGCTCGGTGATTACGAGACGGCGCAGCAGCATCTTGAGCGGGCGGTCAAGAGCAGGAAGGACGAGGCGCGATATCTGGCGGAATTGGCCGACTGCCACGCCCTTTCCGGCGAACATCGCCAGTCCAAGGTTCTTTTCAGGGAGGCGTTTTTCATAGCCCCCGGCACCATCGATCTCGAGTTACTGGAATCGGACACGATACGGAAACTCGTCGAAATGGCGAAGGGGAAGGAACTTCTCGCGGTGGAAGTTGCCGAGTGGATTCCTGTCTATGGCGAACTCACGGGCCTGTTCGGGGTAAAGCGCGAACTGGGGCCTTCGGAAAGCTCAAGGCTCAATTCTTCCATGTTCCAGCTGGAGAATGACCTCCGCGAGAATCCCGCGATGGGCGCCACGCTGAAACCTCGCCTTCTGAACCGATATTTCTGGATTCTTGATCATTATGAGGCATCCGGCGCCGACGAGGCGCGGAGCGAAAAAATATTGCTGAAAATCCGGCTGCTCGACGAGGAAATCTTCAAGCAGTATGTATCATAGAGAGGAGAACGCTATGGCCGAAACCCAGCTTGCTGGCAAAGTGCAAGAAATGCTCAACGAAGAGAAATGGACGAGAACGACCCTGCAGAATTACTCCGTCAACAGCCTGAAAGAGCTGGATGCACTTATCGAAGAGGCCGAAGCGAGCTCAGCCATAGATGAACTTTTCCAGATCTGCGACGAACATCTCGCCCAGACGAAGAACAGCGTCATCGCCCTCTATGTCGCCGGCATCATCGCGCTGCGCAAGCAGCCTTCCGACGAATCCTTCCTGTCGCAGCTCATGGACCTTTTCGCCGAAGGCAAGCGCACGAACATCGTCGAATACATCTGCCTGAGGATTCTCGATTACGGCGAGAACAGGATCGCCCTCGCCCGCCTGGCCGAATGCTACGAAAGCGACGACAAGATCGAAGAGCGTTACGCGACCTGGGAAAGACTCATAAAGATAGACTACGAGGAAGCGGACATCGTCAAGATGATAGCCGAGCGCAAAGACAAGCTCGGGCTTCGCGAGGACGCGATCGACTTCTACAAGAAAGCCCTCCTGCGCTACATCAACAAGGGTCTGCCCACCAACGTGCGCGAAATATGGCTCAAACTCGTCGACTATTGCCCCGAGGACATCGACTTTTTCTTCCACGTTCAGAAAAAAATCGCCTCCACCATCTCCCCGGACAAAGCGGCCACGCTTCTCATGGATCTCTACGGGAACTACAAGGCCAGGAAAGAGTGGAGCACCGCCCTCGACATCCTGAAGCTCGTGATCGACTACGACGAGAAGAATCCAGCGATGCGCAAGGAGCTGATCGAGTGCTATTCGGGCAAGTATGCCGGCCACTCTAGGCTTCAGGATTATCTCAAGCTCTCCAACATCAACCAGTCGTACCGCTCGCTGCACGAAGCGATGGACGATTTCGAGAAGCACATCGTCTTCGACGTCGGCAACTTCGTCTTTCACCGGACCTGGAATATCGGCCGCATCGCCATCGTCAAGGGCGACGAGGTCACGATCGATTTCGCCAAATCCAGGGGGCACAAAATGTCCCTCAAAATGGCCATCGACAGCCTCATGCCGCTTTCCAAGGACCACATATGGGTGCTCAAGGCCATCTGGCCCAAGGACAAGCTCAGGGAGAAGGTCAAGACCGACATCGTCTGGGCGCTCAAGACGATCATCAAGAGCTTCGAGAACAGGGCTGAGCTGAAGCGGGTCAAAGCCGAGCTCGTACCCGCCGTCCTCACCGCCAGCGAATGGAACAGCTGGAGCGCCAAGGCCAAGGAAATCCTCAAGACCGACGCTTCCTTCGGCAACGCGGCCGACGATATTTCGACCTTCATCGTGCGCGATCGCCCCCTCTCCTACGAGGAAAAAGTCTACATCCAGTTCAAGGCGGAGAAGAATTATTTCGATCGCGTCGTCTATTTCAGGGACTATATCGAGACCAACGACTTCGATTCGGATTATTTCTCGGAGATGCTCACGTATTTCCAGAGCTTCCTCAAGTCATACCAGTCGGTGGATGAACACGTCATCGCCTCCTATCTCCTCCTGAAGGAGCTCGCGACCAAGTATCCGAGGCTCCAACAGGGCGCGCAGATCAAGTTCGCCGACTTCTTCGCCCAGATAGAGAATCCCTTGGCCATCTACCTGAACATCAAGGACAGCGATCTCAGGAACGCCTACATCCTGCACATCAAGAACTTCATTCCCAGCTGGCCGGAAATCTACATAAAGCTCCTGCCCTACGCCCGTTCCATGCGGATGCTCGACGCGCTCAAGACGGCTGGACATTCGGCCAAGCTCAAGAAAATGGGCATGGACATCGTCGAGAACTACAAGGATTACCGTGAAGCCTTCATCTGGCTCATTAAGGATCTCCGCGAGGAGCCCTGGTTCGCGGAGCTCGGCATCGTGTACGAGAAGATCCTCCTCACCCTCCTCCATATTCTCGACATCACGTTCAAGGAAATAGACAACCACAAGGACACCTCCGAAAACCGCAAGGTGAACAGGCTCGTCCAGAACATCCTCTTCAAGGAAAACGTCCTCGAGACCTTCCTCCTCGAGACTAACATCGAGACCACGGAGCGAGTCTACGCGCTCCTCATGGACATCAAGGAAGTGGATCCCGCGATCAAACTGAGCATCAAGCACAAGATTTCCGAGAAGTACCCCAATCTCCGCTTCTTCGGAGAGGAAGAGAAGCTCACCGTGTCGCGCGGACTCATCGTCACTTCGGAGAAGTACACGGAAAAGCAGAAGCTCCTCCAGTCGATCATGGAGGTGGACGTGCCCTTAAACCAGAAGGAGATCGCCTTCGCTCTCTCCCTGGGCGACTTGCGCGAAAACGCCGAATACAAAGCCTCCAAGGAAAAGCAGGACGAGCTGAACGCCAAGGTCGGCAAGCTGAAGAACGAGCTGGAGAAGGCCCAGATATTCGACAAGTCCACGATAACGACCTCGAAGATTTCCTTCGGGACGAAGGCTGTGCTCGCCAACGAACTCACGGGCGAAAAGGAAATATACACCATCCTCGGCCCCTGGGAATCCGATCCCGCCAAGGACATCATCTCCTACCTCTCGCCACTCGGCAAGAAACTCTTCAACCACAAGGTGGGAGAGCGTCTGACCTTCGCGATCCACGACAGGAAATTCCAATATCTCATCGAGAGTATCGAGGTGGCTGACCTTTGATGACCGCTTCGTCGCCCGCATAAGCCTGAGGGCCGGGGCGCCAATTCAATAGACAAAAAAGCCGCTTTTCAGCGGCTTTTTTATATTTTCAGCCTGCGGACGCCGTAGAGCCGGGCATTCCAGTTGCCCTCGTAGAGGCTGGAAATGATGACGCCCGTCCTCGCCCCCTCGGACGCGGAATGGATGAAGGTGCTCGCGCTCAGGGCGAAGCCCACGTGGTAGATCGCGTGTTCGTAGGCGAACAGGAGGATATCGCCGGGTTCGATCGTCGTGGTTTTCTCGCCGAAGGAAGCGTACTCGTCGCTGCGCCTCGGGAAGGGCCCGAGTTTCGGAACGGCGGCATAGAGCACCCTGGAGACGAAGCCCGAGCAGTCGACGCCCGAACGGGAGGAGCCGCCGAGCTGATACGGCGTCCCGAGCCAGGCCAGCGCGCCCGCGATGAGGGAAAGCCCATCCACGGCCGCCTCGTCGGGCAGTATCGTCCCCGTCGGGCCCAGCTCCTCGCGAGGCTCATTGAAATCGAGGCCTCTGACGGGAGGCAAGAGGTTGGAAATATCCACGATGGGAGGAGAAGCCACGGACGGCAATTCCTCCGCGCCTCCGTTGCCGAATATCGACCAGAACGTCAGCAGAAGGACGGCGACGCTCCGTTTAATGCTCATCCCCGACACTCGTCTGTCCGGCGTAACGTTTGAGAAACTCGGCGCGGAATGCCTCGAATCTATCCTGCAGGATGGCGAGCCTGATGCTGCGCACGAGATCGCCGAGAAAATGGAGATTGTGCCTTGTCGCGAGTATCGAATAGAGAATTTCCCCGTTCCGGTACAGATGGCGCAGATAGGCCCTCGAATGGTTGAGGCAGACGGGACAGGAGCATTCGGGGTCTATGGGAGAGAAATCGTGCTCATAGAGCGCTTTCTTTATGGTGATCTGCCCCGAGGAGGTGAACAGAAGGCCATTGCGCGCGGTTCTGGTGGGATACACGCAGTCGAAGAGGTCTATGCCGTTGCGCACCGCCTCCAGTATATAATCGGGCGTTCCTATGCCCATCAGGTAGCGGGGTTTGTCGGAGGGGAGGAAAGCGGCCGTATGCTCCAACATTTCGTTGAAGACTTCCTTGGGTTCGCCCACGGAAAGTCCGCCTATGGCGATGCCGGGGAGATCCAGCTCGGCGATCCGCTCGACGCTCTCTCTTCTCAGGTCCTTGAAAAAATTGCCCTGGACGATGCCGAAGAGCTTCCCCTGGTAGCCATCCTCGTCCCTCACCTTCTCCCAAGCTGTCTTGGCGCGGCGCGCCCAGGCGTGGGTGAGGTTCATGTCCTTCCGCGCTTTCTTTTCATCCTCGCCCCAGGGCGAGCAGATATCCAGCTGCATCTGTATATCCGAATTGAAGGCCGTCTGGACCTCCACCACCTTCTCGGGGCTCAGGAAATGGCTCGAGCCGTCTATATGCGAGCGGAATTTTACGCCCTCCTCGGTGATCTTCCTGAGAGGCGAGAGCGAAAACACCTGAAAACCGCCCGAGTCGGTGAGGAAGTTGCCGTTCCAACCCGAAAAGCCGTGCAGCCCGCCGGCGGCGCGGATGAGTTCGTGGCCTGGCCTCAGGTAGAGGTGATAGGTATTGGCGAGGATTATTTTGAAGCCCATGGCTTGGAGGTCCTCAGGCGGAACAGCCTTCACCGTCGCGTTGGTGCCCACGGGCATGAAGGCGGGGGTCTGGACGATTCCGTGGGGGAGATGCACCTCGCCGGTCCTCGCACGCGAACCTGAGTCCCCGTGGCCTTCAATGAATATCGCGGAGTTGATCATCTATCATCCTTATGTCTTCGCTCTGAGATAGCCCGTCGTCGATATGACGATGAAAACCACGGTCACGCTCCAGATGCCAAGGCCCGGCGAAACCCAGCCTGTTTTGGCGGAGAGCGCGCCGAGCATCTGCGCGACATAATATATCGTGGCGGTGCTGAGGCTGAAAAGGAGGCTCATCAGCAGCGAGTTCTTTCTGAAAAGCCCGGCGAAGGCGATGGAGAGCCCGTAGACGATGAAGGGGGTGAAGAGCAGCGAAAAGCGCTTGTGGTAATCTGTTTCCGCCTCCACCACGGGCAGGCCAGAATTCCGGAGCACGGCGATGTAGACGGCGAGTTCGGCGGTCTTCATGCGAGAAGGCTTCTCCCTCAAAATTCCGAAGGAATCTGGCCCCTCGTTCAGCTCCGGGCGCGAATACTCGGCCTCGGATTTTTCCGTCCACTCGCCCGATTCCCGGCGGGAGTATATTCGCGCGTTTTTGAGCATCCAATTCTCACCGGTCCAGTCGGCGCGGAAAGACTGGATCCTGGCGATGAGTTCGCCGTCGGCGTTCCTCTCGATGATATCCAAGTCCATGAGCCTTTTCGCAGTGGGGTCATAATATCCTACTCGGTACACAAAGTTGCCGCCGTCGGCCATGATCGTTATATCGGAGATCTGGCTGCCCTGCCCTTTTTGACCCGTCATCGCCCCGAAGAGACGCTCGCGCTCCGCCGTGGCGGGAATCGTAACCGCGTCGTTTACGAAGAACATGGTTCCGGCCATGAGGACGGAAAAGGCCAGTATGGGGAGGCTCAGGCTCTGTACGCTGACGCCCGAGCCCCAGACGACGAGGAGCTCCCCGTCCGCGTGCATCTCGGCGAGGCTCAGGGTGATGCCGAAGAGATAGGCGATGGGAAGAACCTCGGTGATGTGGGCTGGAATGCCGGCCACCAGCCAAAGGAGAATGCCGCCTAGGGTGGCTTCCGCTGCCAGGAAGCGCCACATGGAAGAGAAGAGGTCGGCGAGCAGCATGATGCCCACGAGAAAGGCTTCGCCGCCCGCGAAACGGAGCATGGTCTGCCTGAAGAGGAGGCGGCGCAGAAGCCTGGGGCCGCTCATAGGCTCCGCCTCTGGCCCTTGTGTCGGATTATCCAGACGACGATGGCCGCCGCGAAAACGAGACCGTTGGGAGCCCACATGGCGAGGGCCGGAGAAATGTGGCTTCGCAGGCCGGCTGTCTGGCCAGCGAAGAGGAGCCCCCAGTACAGCGAGGAAAGAAGAAGGGCCATGCCGAACCCGGCTGTCCTTCCCGCTCTTTTCGTTCCCAACCCCAGGGGGAAAGCCAGGAGCGAGAAGAAAAAAGCGGCAGCCGGTATGGCGAACTTCTTGTTGTACTCGAGCTCATAAATCTGAAGCGACCTGTCCGAAGGAGGCGAGGATTCGGCCTGGCGCAGGACCGCGATGGAGCGCTGGAGCATCTTCCCGTTCTCCGACGCGTCGGACGAGGTCTCCGGAAGGGCGCCTCGCTCCAGGTAGCCCTGTATGAGGCTGGCTATTGCCGCGCCATTCTGTCTGGCAAGATCGTTTTTTCGTCCCTCGAGGGTGGTTCTTTTCTTCAACAGGTTCGCAAGAAGATCCTTCGAGGTCATTTCCGAGGGACTGTTGCCGGAAAAGCCAACGATCGGCTCTTTGAGCATGAAACGGTAGAACAAGGTGTCGGCCTTGGATATCGAAAACTTGTTCCCTTCCGTCTTTAGGACTGATTGCTCCACCACATCGCTCATTTCGATCATGGCCCCGTTTCCGCTGGGATCGATGGCTATGCTGGCCTTCCCCGCCGAAATGACCTTGTCGGTCGTTTTCCCCTCGTTTTCGAACAGAAGGAGGTTGCCGATATCGCCGCTTTTTCCCGCCCCTGTCACGACGACAGCCTGCGAATAGCGCTTTACCGAAAAAGGCGTCAATTCGATGGAAGCCGAACGCGCGACGAGCTGGCCATAGACCTTGCGAAAAGCCACGGCGCTGCGAGGCAGGAAATAGTCGTTGGCCGCGAATGACAGGAGGGAGGCCACGAGGCCCATGACGAGAAAGGGAGCATAGAGCGCGGCCGGCGAAATGCCGACCGCCGAGAAAGCGAGTATTTCATTGTCGGTATTCATCCTGGCCGATGTCATGAGGGCGCCGGCCAGGGCGGAAAACGGGGCGGTGATGGCGACGACCGAAGGAAGGGAATACAGAAGAAGAAGGAGCGTCTGGTCCAGAGGGGCGCTCTTGGCCAGGATATCCTCGGCCAGGAGAAGTATCTGGTTTATGAAAAAGACGACGAAGAAGAAAAGAAAGGAGATCGCGAAGGAAAGGCAGAACTCGCGGACGATATAGAAGAGAGCGGTGAATGGAAAGCCGCGCGATATTGCCGCATCCGTCCTCCTTGCCATCAACCAAGACCTCCTGGGACTTGCTGGCGCGACGCGCCTAGTTCGAGTTGCGCTCCTATTGGAGCGAGGCTCCTATTGGAGCGAGGCTCCTATTGGAGCGAGGCTCCTATTGGAGCGAGGCTCCTATTGGAGCGAGGCTCCTATTGGAGCGAGGCTCCTATTGGAGCTACGTACCCGTCGAGCCGAATCCCCCATCGCCGCGATCGGATTTTCCGATCGCCTTTTCAGGCTCGAAAGCGGCCTCAGTATACCTTGCGATCACGAGCTGCGCTATCCTGTCGCCTGGTTCGACGCGCGCTTCCGCGTTCCCCAGATTGACGAGAATAACCTTTATCTCGCCTCGATAGTCCGAATCGATCGTGCCCGGGCTATTGAGGCAGGTGATACCCTTCTCCAGCGCCAGCCCCGACCTCGGCCTGACCTGGGCCTCATACCCGGGGGGAAGCTCCATGCGCAGTCCCGTCGGGACGGCTCTTCTTTCCAGGGGCATGAGCCGGATGGTTTCGGCTATGTTGGCGTAGAGGTCGGCGCCGGCCGATCCCCTGGTTTTGTATTCGGGGAGCCGGGCTCCCTCGTCGAGGATAATCGGTACGCGGATCGAATCCATCTTATATCTCCTCCAGGCCGAGCGTCCGAGCCGTTCTGGGCTTTATGCTGCCATAAGCGTAGCGTCCCCTGTGGGTCGAAGCGAGCCGCCTCAGCAAGGCCGTGACATCGTCCATTTCCACATTGAGGTACATCCGCCTCTCTTCCTCCATATCGGGGACCTTTCCAAGCGTCATATACCAGCTGGCCAGCCTTCTGATTCTGGACTCGGGATCCTCGAGGGAGAGGACGAAGCCGCCGGCCAGCCTCGATGTGGCTTCGGCCAGTTCTTCGTCGGAGAGCGGCGATGAAAAGAGGGTATTCGTCTCTTCGTCCACCGCGTTCGCGCACTCCACGAACTTCCTGTCTCCCGTCACCACCTGGATGGCTATCAGCGCCTCGGTGCGGGAAAAGGACAGGGAGGATTGGACCGTATAGGCCAGGCCCAGTTTTTCCCTCACTTTTTGGAAAAGCCTGGAGGTGGAAGCCTCGCCCAGGATGCCGTTGACGGTGCTCAGGCTGAAAAAATCCTTCATGGCGAGGGGAGCGTCGAGCTGGATAGCGTCGAAATAGTAGATCTGCGAACTGGGGGCCTTCGTGAAGCCCCAGAAGGTCCTGGCGGCGGGAGTCCCCGGAAAGGCTAGGGGAGAAACCGCGAGAACGGCGTCGGCCGACGCCCGCGCTTCCGCTATCGCTCCATCCATGAACTCGGCCAGTTCGGCCTCGTCAAAATCGCCCGAAGCCGCGATTATCGCTTTCGAAACGGTGAAGAGGCCGCGGTAGAAGTCGAAGAGTCGGTCGCGGTCTATGGCTTCCACCTCGGCGCAGCTGCCACCGATGGGCTTGGCCGCGGGATGGTCCGGCCAGAAATGGGCGAGAAAGGCATCGAAGGCGGTCTCCTCGATGTCGTCCTCAATCTGCAGGATTTCCGAAAGGATCACCTGCTTTTCCTTCTCGAACTCCTGCGCGGGAAAGGTGGATGAAAAAGCCACTTCGGCTATGAGCCCAGCGGCAAGGCGCCAGTCCCTGGAAGGAACGCAGCAGTAAACGCAGAGGCAGTCGCGCTCGGTGAAGCCGTTGGCGTAGCCGCCGGTGCGTTCGATGGCCCGCCAGAGCAAGAAAGCGTCGTGCCGTTTCGTGCCCTTGAAGAGCATGTGCTCGACGAAATGAACGAAGCCCCGATTCATCGGGGCTTCATTCCTGGATCCGTAGGGGAACCAAATTGAGACGGTAAAGCTGGGAGAATCCCGCCGGCGCTCGGAGATCAGGGCAGCTCCGGCCGACAGGATTTTAGGTTGTATCATAAAAACGTCAGATTCAGCGTCTGTGGGACGAATCCCTCCGGTCGTCGTACCTGCGAGGCTCCCTGGGACCGCGGTCGTCTCTCGGCGGCCTGTCGTCGCGGCTCTGGGGCGGCAGCTGTCCGTTCTCGTCGAGGGCTTCGAGCATGGCGAGGTTGAGCCTTCCCATGTGATCGATTTCCATGAGCTTGACCTTTACCGCGTCGCCTTCCTTGACCACGTCGCTTACGCGTTCCACGCGGCCCTTGGCGAGTTTCGATATATGGCAGAGTCCTTCCTTGCCCGGCATGATCTCGATGAAGGCGCCGAATTCCATGACTCGCTTGACGGTGCCGTCGTAGATCTTCCCGATCTCCGGCTCCTCGACCATGCTGAGGACGGCGTCGCGCGCGTCATAGGCGGCTTTCTGATTCTTGCCGTAGATGGTGACGGTGCCTTCCTCGTCGATGTTGATCTGGACGTCGTATTTCTCGGACATTCCCTTGATGTTCTTGCCGCCCGGCCCGATGATGGCGCCGATCTTCTCCTGGTCCACCTTGACGCTGACGACCTTGGGAGCGTACGCGGAAATGTCTTCCGAGGGCACGGAGAGCGTCTTCTCCATGATGCCGAGGATGTGCATCCTTCCGCGCTTCGCCTGGGCGAGGGCCTTGGTGAGGATTTCTGTGCTGACCGAGGAAATCTTGATGTCCATCTGGAAGGCGGTGATGCCGTCCTTCGTTCCCGCTACCTTGAAGTCCATGTCGCCGAGATGGTCCTCGTCGCCGAGGATGTCGGTGAGCACCGCGAAGCGGGTCTCGTCGGTGATGAGTCCCATGGCGATGCCCGCCACGGGCTTGCGCATCGGAACGCCGGCGCTCATGAGGGAGAGGGAGGAGCCGCAGACGGTCGCCATGGAAGAGGAACCGTTGGATTCCAGGACCTCGGAGACGACGCGGATGGTGTACGGGAATTTGTCTTTGGGCGGAAGCATGACTTCGATGGCGCGGCGCGCGAGGCTGCCGTGGCCGATTTCGCGTCTTCCCGTGCCGAGGCGTCCGGTTTCGCCGACCGAGAAGGGGGGGAAGTTATAGTGCAGCATGAAGCGGTCGCGACGATCGCCTTCGATGTCGTCCAGGATCTGCTCGTCGAGAATGGTTCCGAGCGTGGTGACGGCGAGAGCCTGGGTTTCGCCGCGCGTGAAGAGGGCCGAACCGTGGGTTCTCGGGAGAATGTTGATCTCGCAGGTGATCGGGCGCACGTCCTCGAGACCGCGGCCATCGACGCGCAGTCCCTTGTCGAGGATGCCGTTCCTGAGAATATGGTACTGGAGGTCCTCCATGAGGGCGGAGAAAAGCTTCATCTGCACCTCGCTGTCGAGGACCTCGGCGAAGGTTTCCTGGGTCTGCTTGATGGCGGCGCGCACGGCCAGGTAGCGTTCCTGCTTCACTTTCACGAAGAGGGCGGCGGAGAGAAGCGGCGCCGCGAAGGCGCGGATTTCTTCTTCCTTGTTCAGGGTGACCTTAAGGGGCGCGAGGGGGAGCTTATCCTTGCCGGCGAGAGCGCGGAGTTCCACGATCGCGGCGCAGATTTGCGCGATAGGCGCTTTCGCGCACTCGATGGCCCCGATCATCTCCTCTTCCGAGACTTCGTGGGAGCCGCCTTCCACCATCGTGATGCCCGCCGCGGTGCCCGAAACGGTGATCTCGAGTTTGGCGGTCTCGCACTGCTCAAAGGTGGGGTTGACGACGTACTTGTCATCGACAAGCGCCACGCGGACGGCCGCGATGGGGCCGGCGAAGGGAATGTCGGAGATATGGACGGCGGCGCTGGCCGCGTTGACCGCCACGATGTCCGGAGGATTGACGTTGTCCGTCGAGAGGCAGGTCGGGACGACCTGGATTTCCCTGCCGAAGGCCTTGTCGAAGAGGGGGCGCATGGGCCTGTCTATAATTCGCGAGACGAGGATTTCCTTGTCCTTGGGACGTGATTCCCTCTTGATAAAACCGCCCGGGATCTTGCCGGCCGCGTAGTATTTTTCGTTGTATTCGACGGTAAGGGGGACGAAATCCAGGCCTTCCGTCACTTTTTCGGAGCAGCAGGCGGTGGCGAGGACGGCCGAACCGCCGTAGGTCGCGAATACCGCGCCGCCAGCCTGTTTTGCCATGCGGCCGGTCTCCAGGACCAGGGTTTCATCGCCGATCTGGCAACTTACTGTATGTATCATTCTTCTTCCTTTTTACGGTCTAGACCGCAGATTCCGGGGAACCCCGGGAACAACAGGAAAAGGCCCGTGCGCGCAAGCGGCGGCCGGGCCTGTTTTCCTGGATCTCATCCACAATCACTTCCTGATCTGAAGCTTCTCGACGAGCGTCCTGTACCCTTCGAGGTTGGTCCTCTGAAGGTACTTGAGCAGTTTACGCCTCTGTCCGACAACTTTCAGCAGGCCGCGCCTGGAGTTTGTATCCTTCTTATGAATCTTGAAATGCTCGGTGAGGTCGGTGATCCTTTTGGTGAGCAGGGCAACCTGCGTCTCGATCGATCCGGTATTCTTCTCGTTAGCGCCGTACTCGAGTACGACCTGGGCCTTGTCCTCTTTGGTCAATGCCATCTTCTATTTCTCCTTACCACTCTTGTGATACCAAATTTATTATCGCGACGCGTTTCGCGCCGCGCTGTTCAAAAGATCCCGCGATGATCTTTCCTTCCCCTATGCGGGCGGAAATCATCTCGTTTCCCTTATCCGGATCGACAATGATCCTGTAGATCCCCTCGGGGGGAAGCACCGTATCCTCGGCCGGCTTCATCGTGAAACCATCGAAGCCGCGCGCGACCACCTCTTCGATCTCGACGGTGTGAGGTCTGCCCAGCATATCGGAAGCCTCGCCGAGCCGGCCCTCGAGAATAGCGTTCCTGATCCTGCTCGAACTCACCGCGTGCCCATTATACATGACGGGCTCGGCGATTCGCGCTTCCATGCCCAATTTTCCGCATATTTCCACGAGCGCCTGCGCGTTCGTGTCCATTTTGTGTCCGCAGCGAAAATTCGGGCCCACGCAAACGAACTTCACCCCCGAATCGGCGAGAAGGGAAAGGAATTCCGCGCCTGAAAGTGTACCAAAATTCTGGGAAAAGTCAATCAGTACACAGGCATCGAAACCCGCCCGAGTGAAGGCGTCGATTTTCTGCTGGAGGCTGAAGATGCTTCCCCTGAAAGCCTGGGGATGCAGGATCTTCTTGGGGTTGTTGGCGAAGGTGACGGCGGCGCTCCTCATGGCAGGCCTTTTGGATAAAACGGTATCCAGAAGCCGCTGATGACCCCTGTGGACGCCATCGAAGACGCCTATCGTCACGGCGAACGGTTCGCGCTGTCTGGAGGCGACGAACTCTGACCAGCTCATGATATTCACGAGAGGATCTCTCCTCTCGGCATGACAAACTTGTAGCCAAGCCGGCCGGAGAGACGCTCTATCACCCCGAGGAAATTTCCGCCCTCGGAGAAGACGGCCGCCTCACCGTCGCGGGAGGAATCCAGGTCGAGCTTCGCGAGAAGGGCGGGAAGACCGTTCAGGAAGGAGGTTTCCATCTCCGCGCCGATCGTGAGGATGTCCAGGCCGAGGATCCCCGCCGTTTTAGGGTCGAGGCGATGGAGGTTCTGGATCGAGGCCTCTTCCGGCGAGGAGATCGCGTCCTTCACCGAAAAAGCCCCGACCATCGTGCGCCTGAGCGCGCTGACATGGGCGCAGGTGCCGCAAGCCGCGGCTATGTCTCTCGCGAGGGAGCGAATATAGGTACCGGATGAACAACGAACGTTCATGGATGCTTTGTCGTCTTTAAAATCGACAAGATCCAGGGAGTGGATGGTGATCGGACGCGCCTGAAGCTTTACGGTCTCGCCTTTCCGCGCCATATCCGACGCCCTCTTCCCTTCGACATGTATGGCGGAGTATTCAGGGGGGATTTGCTCTATACGGCCCCTGAACGGGCCAAGGGAGGCTTCCAGGGCGACAAGGGAAGGAATCTCTCCCGTGGCGGTGACGGCGCCGCCTGGATCGAGCGTGTCGGTTCCGACGCCAAACCGTATTTCGGCTTCATACTCTTTGTCGAGTCCGGTGAACCAGGGCGTGAGGTGGCTATGGCTTCCCACCACCACCACGAGCAGTCCCGTGGCGAAGTTGTCGAGGGTACCCGTATGGCCCACGCGGGTCCCGGGAAAGATTTTCCTGAATCCGCCAAGCGCGGCGAAGGATGTCCTGCCCGCTGGCTTGTCGAAGAGAAGGAAGCCGGATGCTGTCATTCCTTGAGGAGACCCTTTATCTTTTCGGTCATCTCGAAGCCTTCCCTGATGCCCAGGTCAGCCACGAAATGAAGGACGGGAGTGAGACGGAGCCTCACCCTTCGCGCTATCTGGGACTGTATGAAACCTGCCGCGCTGGTGAGCCCGTCCACGGCGGCGTAGAGTTCCTTGTCGTCTTCCGTGATGCAGCTCACCCAGACTTTCGCGGTGGAGCCGTCTCGATTGGCTTCCACGCGGGTGATGGAGACCAGGGACCCCACGCGGGGATCCCTGATTTCGCCCGACGCGATGAGGGCGGCGATTTCTTCGCGCAGGAGCTCTTCGAGCCGCTTAAGCCTTATCTGGTCCATTGCCTTCAGCTTTCCCAAGGGAGCGCGCCACCTCGATCGTCTCGTAGATCTCGAGCATGTCGCCTTCCTTGAGGTCATTGCAGTTTTCGATTCCAATACCGCACTCGTAGCCGGCGACCACTTCCTTGGCGTCGTCCTTGAACCTTCTGAGCGAATTGATCTTGCCCTGGAAAATCTCGATGGCGTCGCGGATGACACGAACTTGGCTATTTCTGTGCACGGCGCCTTCGAGCATGTAACATCCCGCGATGATGCCGATTTTCGGAACCTTGAATATGTTCCGCACTTCGGCCTTGCCGATTTCCTGTTCCTTGAGTTCGGGCGACAACATGCCTTCCATGGCCTTCTGGATGTCCTCCTGAGCCCGGTAGATGATGTTATACTTTCTGATGTCGACCTTTTCCCTATCGGCGAGCAGCTTCGCAGAGGCGATCGGGCGCACGTTGAAGCCGATGATGATGGCGTCCGAGGCCGAGGCCATCATGACGTCGTCGTCCGAGATGGCTCCTGCCGCAGCACGCAGCACGTTCAGGCGAACTTCCTTGGTGGACAGTTTTTCCAGCATTCCCTTGAGCGCCTCGACGGAACCCTGAACGTCGCCCTTTATGATCACCTTGAGTTCCTGCACCTCTCCGGCCGATATCGTCTCGTAGAGATTGTCCAGGGTGACTTTCTTGACGTTCTTCCCTTCTTCATACTTCTTGAGTTCCTGGCGTTTGTCGGAAATGGCGCGGGCGTATTTTTCCTCTTCGACGACTTCGAAGGGATCGCCCGCGTTGGGTATACCCTCGAAGCCAAGGACCTCGACGGGCGTGGACGGCGTCGCTTCCTCGATCCGGTTGCCCTTGTCGTCGAACATTGCCCTGACTCTTCCGGGGAAAATGCCGGCCACGAAGGAATCGCCGATGTGCAGGGTGCCTGAGGCCACTATGATGGTGGCGACGATACCTCTGCCCTGGTCGATGCGCGACTCTACGATCCTTGCTTCGGCGAGGCGTTTGTAGCTCGCCTTCAGCTCGAGGATCTCGGCCTGGAGGAGGATGGCGTCGAGCAGTTCGGCGATGCCCTTCTTTTGAAGCGCGGAAATCTCGCAGAACTGCGTCGTGCCACCCCACTGTTCGGGAATCAACCCAAGGTCGGAGAGCTGGGTTTTAACCCTGTCCGGATTGGATTCGGGTAAGTCTATCTTGTTGATGGCAACGATGATGGGAACCTTGGCGGCCTTGGCGTGATCGAGCGCCTCTTTCGTCTGTGGCATGACGCCTTCGACGGCTGAGACGACCAGGATGACGATATCGGTGATCTGGGCTCCGCGGGCGCGCATCTTCGTGAACGCGGCGTGTCCCGGCGTATCGAGGAAGGTGATCTTGCTGCCTTTGGCCGTGACTACCTGGTATGCGCCGATATGCTGGGTTATCCCGCCGTATTCGTGGGCCACCACATCGGTCTTCCTGATCGCGTCGAGCAGCTTTGTCTTGCCGTGGTCGACGTGGCCCATCACCGCGACGATAGGCGGACGGGCGCGGAGGTCGTCGGGATTCTCGGTCTCCTTCTCGATGACCGTCTCGTCGTAGAGGCTGACGATCTTGACCTCGCAGTTGTATTCGCTGGCGAGGATCGTAGCCGTTTCTGCGTCGATTTTCTGGTTGATGGTAGCCATGACGCCGAGCGCCATGAGCTTGCCGATGAGCTCGGCCGGCTTTATGTTCATTTTCTTCGCCAGATCGCTGACGGAGATATTCTCCATGATGTCGATGGACTTGGGGATGGCGATGGCGCGCGCCTCAGCCTTCTTCTTGAGTTGAAGTTCCTTCTCCAGTTCCACGTCCTCGCGTCTGACAAATCCGGGCTTCCTTCTGGGAGCCGGCTTGCGTTGGGCCGTCTTGCTGCTTTCAAGCGGAGAAGGGCCATTGGCTGGGCCGCCGCGGGCACCGCCGCCGTAGCCGCCACCCCTCGGGCCGCCGGCCATATTGCCGGCTCTGCCAGCGGGTCTCCCCTGCATGGGATAACCGGGGCGATAGCCGCCGGGCGCGCCGGGTCCTCCCGGACCCTGAGGACGGGGACCGCGCGGATATCCGCCCGGCGCCGATGAAGGATATGGAGGCCGCGCTCCGGGATATCCTCCCGGCTGTCCGCCTCCCTGATATGGTCGCTGGCCTTGGTAGCCTCCGGGCTGACCCTGATAGCCTCCAGAACCCTGATAGCCGCCCGAGCCCTGATATCCCTGCGGCCTGGGTCTGTTGGGGTCGTAGGGCTGGGAAGAATTCCCCCTGTAACCGCCCTGATAGCCGCCGCCCTGGCCCTGATACCCACCGGAACTCTGACCGCCCTGGTACCCACCGGAACTCTGGCCGCCCTGATAGCCACCCGAACTCTGACCGCCTTGGCCGCCTTGATAGCCGCCCGAGCCCTGATATCCTTGCGGCCTGGGTCTGTTGGGGTCGTAGGGCTGGGAAGAATTCCCCCTGTAACCGCCCTGATAGCCGCCGCCCTGCCCCTGGTACCCGCCGGAACCAGAAGAGCCCTGATAGCCGCTCGATCCCGAGGAACCTTGGTAGCCGCCGGATCCTTGGTATCCCCCAGAACCCTGATAGCCACCGCTTCTGCCCTGATAGCCGGAAGTTCTGGGCGAGTCGCCCTGAGTTCGGTTCGCGGGGTAGCCACCCACGGTCCCTGCGGTCCCGTGGGGCCTCGCCGGATTGCTCTGATAGCTTCCGCGATAGCCGCTCGGCGAAGAACCCGGCTGCGGAGGATTTTGAGTGTTGGATGAAGCCGGCCTGATCGGCTGAGCGGGCCTGACCTGCTCGGCTGTTTTCGCGGAAGGCTCGCGGCGCGGCGGCTGGCCGGCCGGCTGGGCCGCGGAGGCATCCACAGGATGGCCCGAGGGCGCGGCGGAAAGCTCTTCCGAAGTCGCCGCGCCTGGAGAAACGGCCGCGGCCTGGGCCACGCTCGCCGCGGAAGCGATTCCCGCCGCTTCCTCAGGCCGCGCCTGATCCGTCGCCCTGACCTCCGGCTGCGCCGGAGACGGGGAAGCGGTCGGCCTTGCGGTTTGTTCAGCCGTAGGTTGAGCGCGTGTCGACAACTTCTCAGAGGACTGGGGGCCAGCTTGTGTCTGAACAGGCTGGGCCGGGGCGGCGTCTGCGGGCTGCTCACCGCCTTCGAGATCGTGATGGGCGACGACTTTCGCCTGCGCTTTTTTCAGCACGACCTTTTTCTTCATCACGACAACCTTCTTCCTCTCGGCCTGGGTTTCTTCCTCGGGCCTCTCCTGCGACGCAGGAGCCTGCGCCGCGGGCGCTTCTCCCTGTGCCGGTTTCGGCTGTTTGATGAGATGGACTTTCTTCTGAGAGTTCTCGGTATTATCCGTCATATCCTACCTTTTACGCTTCCTGGTCGTCGCTGTTGTATTCAAAACTCAGTTCAACGCCGCACGATGGGCAATTCTTCATGTCGGGGGTAACCGCAGTACCGCAATCCGGGCATGTATATTCCTCTGATCCAGAACCAGCCGACTCTTCCGTCTCTTCCTGGACGATCTCGATGTTCTCCTCGATGATGCCCTGGATGGCCTGGATCTCCTCCGCCGACAAACCCGAAGCCTTGGCGAGTTCCTCTTCGTCTCTCTCGAGAAAGTCTTCCACGAGACTGATGCCTGCCGCCTCGAGCGCCGAGACCCACTCGGGCTTCATGCCCGGTAGGTCGGACAGGAGCACGGATTCCTCCGCCTCCTCTTCGATCTGCTCATTGGCGTCGGAGAAAAGGCTGTCGGCCGCGCGCTTGAGTTCGATGTTCCTGCCGTCCTGCAGATACTGCTCTTCGGTCTTCACATCGATATTCCAGTCGCAGAGTCGGTTCGCGAGCTTCACGTTCTGTCCCATCTTGCCGATCGCTATCGAAAGTTCCTTGTCGGCCACGATTGCCAGCGCCGTATGTTTTGCCTCGTCCATGATATGGACCGTCTTGACTTCGGCGGGCGATAAGGCGTTTTTGATGAATTGACGGGAATCGACATCGTACTTGATGAAGTCGATCTTCTCGCCCTCGAGTTCCTGGCTTATGAGCTGGCTGCGCATTCCCTTGGGCCCGACGCAGGCGCCCACGGGGTCCACGTCGTCCCGCTTGGAGAAAACGGCCACCTTGGTCCTGTAGCCGGGCTCGCGGACGATTTTGAAAATCTCGATCGTCTTGTCGTAGATTTCGGGAATTTCCAGCTCGAGAAGCTTGGTGACGAACTCGGCGTGGCTCCTGGAAAGAATGATCTGAAGACCATTCTTCCCCTTGTCTACCTCGTAGATGAGGGCCTTGATGCGGTCGCCCACGTGGTAGACTTCCCTGGGGGATTGATATTTCTTGGGGAATATGCCCTCGACCTTGCCCAGGTCGACATAGATGACATTGTTTCGCTCTCTCTGGAAATAGCCGATAATGAGCTCGCCCTGCTTCGATTTGTATTCGGCGTAGAGCGTGTCGCGGGAGATGTCCCTGAAGTTCTGTCTCGTGGTCTGTTTAGCGACCATGACCGATTGAAGGTCGAAATCCTGCGGATCGACGGGCATTTCGAGGATGTCGCCGACCTCGGCGTCCTCGGCGTAGTCGTGGGCCTCTTCCAGCGTCATCTGAAGGACTTCGTCCTCCAGGTCGTCATCGGCCACGATGACTTTCTTGGCGTAGATATCCACGCCTTCATAGTTGTCCCTGAACCGGATGATGGCGTTTTCGCTCGTTCCAAATTTCTTCTTGTATGCAGCGAGCAGGGCTTCCTGCAGCGTATTGACGATGAGTTCCTCGGAAATCCCCTTCTCGCTGATCAGCTGTCGAATGGCTTCCGCCATATCAGATGCCATTGGCTTACTCTCCCTTATGCGAAGAATCCAAGCGCGCTTTCGCGATGGACGAAATGTCGATGGTGACAGGTCCTTCCTGGCCGGAAAAACCGATTTTCCCGCCGGAATACCCGGTCAGTTCCCCCGCGACCCATTCTTCCCTGCCATGCAACAGTATTTTGACCGCCTTGCCGACGAAGGCCTTCCATTCCTTCTCCGACTTGATGATCCTGTCGATGCCCGGGCTCGAAATCTCGATATCGGGAGTTTGAGCGTCGAAAGCGAGTTGAATTTGTGGGAGGATGAGTCTGTGCGCCCTGGCGCATTCATCCGTTCCCGTCCCCGAAGGCGAATATACGACCGCCTTGACCTTAATGCCCCCCTTGTGCTTGAAAAGCGAAAATTCAAGGAGATGCAATCCCGCGTTTCCTAGGATCTCTTCGATCCTGGGCTCCAAATCTTTGTCGTCCGCCACGCCGCCTCGCCTGCATTTTTGCCGTATTTGTCCGGCAACGATAAGTTTCATCCCAGGGTAGCCCGGAGATGACGCCAAAAAAAAAGAGTCGTAGAACGACTCTCCTTATTTCTAAAAAGAATCATGCGCTTTTTACATGCCGCTATAGTAGTATTCTATAATGGGTTAGTCAATAGCCGCTGGAATGGCGCGGCGGCAGATGGAAGGCGCGCGCGAAGCACGAAACCTTCGAGGAGAGTCGTCAATCGGCCGCGACGACGAGGGCGCAGACGCTTTCGGCTCCGTTTTCGCGCAGGGCTTTCGCGCAAGCCTCGATCGTGGCCCCCGTCGTGTAGACATCATCGATGAGGATTATCCGGCTCGGCATACTGGACGCCAAGGACGGAATCACCGAGTAGGCCTTTCCCGCGTTCGCCTTTCTCATCTCCCTGTTCAGCTTTTTCTGCTGGAGATCGACCTTGCGCTCGAGAACGCGTTCCACCCGATAGCCCCTCTTTTCCAGCGCGGCGGCGATCGCCTCGATCTGGTCCCATTCCCTGCGCCTTATCTTCTCGGGGCGGGGAGGCACGGGGACGATGGTTCTGTCGGGCCAGCGGCGATCGATGGCATCGGACAGGAGACCCGCCCAGAATGGGACGAGGGAGAAGCGCTTCGACGATTTATACTCCCTCATGAGGGCCGCTGGCCCATCCCTGAACTTGAAAAGCGGGTATATCTCCGAGCAGGAGCGCTCGACGCCTCTGCATCCGTAACAAATTTCACGCTCGGAATAGAGTTCCCTCCCGCATACCCCGCATCGCGGGCCGCTTATCCCGGTCAGCCCCGCCCCGCATCGAGCGCAGAGGGGGAGCGAAGGGAGGGAAACCCCTTCTTCTTTCTCCACCCGCTCGCCGCAGATGATGCAGTAATGGGGAATGATCCATGAGGCGGCGATGGACGCGAAGGCTGTGACCGCCGAGGCTGCTGTAAACGCCGATATCCCTCTAGCCGCTGAGACCGCCGCTCTTGCCGCATCTGGAACCATCGCCTTCTTGGCGTGCGAGGATTCTCCAAAGTTTGCCTTGCCCATCAGTCATTGGACGCGCCGGAGAGGCGCTTCCGCTTCAACGCCCCGCTCCCCGGCCTGCGAAACTTTGGCTGGCCGACGGGGCGCGTCGTGTCCGCGGCGAAGTTTCAACGAAGCATGGACTTCAGCTCGGAGAGAAGCTGGAGCGCTTCGAGAGGGGTCATTCTGTCTGGATTTATGCTCTTCAATTTTGCCAACGCGATCTCGTCGGTCGAAAAAAGCTCCGGAGCGCTTCGACCTTTTTGGGCCGGATAAAGGAGCGCGGCCTCTTCCGTTGGAAGGGTATCCAGCCGCGATGCTTCCGGCTGAGAGCTGTCCTGGAACGTCTGATCTAGCGGGGCAAGGCTCCGTTCGAAATGCACGAACCGTCTTTGAAGCGCCTTGGCCCTGGCGAGAACGGCTTCAGGAATCCCCGCAAGCTTGGCCACGTGCAGGCCATAGGACCCGGCGGCTGGTCCCGCTTGTAGCCTCTTCAGGAAGACAATCTCGCCCTCGTTCTCGAGCACCGCCATGCTGAGGTTGATCATGCGCGAATGCTTCATCGAGGTGAGTTCGTGGTAATGAGTGGCGAAGAGCGTCCTGCAGCGCAGGACATCGAGGAGCTGCTCGCTCACCGCCCAGGCGATGGAAACGCCGTCGAGCGTCCCGGTGCCCCTGCCCACCTCGTCCATGATGACGAGGCTTTTCGGCGTGGCGGTGTTGAGGATATAGGCCGTCTCGTGCATCTCCACGAGGAAAGTGCTCTCCCCTCTCGCCAGGTTGTCCTGGGCGCCGACGCGGCAGAAAATCTTGTCCACAAGCCCTATCCTGGCCGTCTCGGCGGGCACGAAGGAACCTGCGTGGGCCATCAGGGCGATGAGGGCCGTCTGCCTGAGCACGGTGGACTTGCCCGCCATGTTTGGTCCCGTTATGAGCGCGAAACATGCCCCGCCCGTATCCAGCTCCAGGTCGTTCGGCACGAAGTCGCCCACGGGGAGGCAGGCCTCCACGACGGGATGGCGGCCCTGCCGTATCGAGATGACCGTCTCGTCGATGAGCTCCGGCCTGCAGTAGGCGCCCTCGGTGGCGGTCTGGGCGAAGGAGGCGAGGCAATCCGTTTCGGCGATGGCGCGCGCGAGGCTTTCCATCGATTCGATATAGACCTTCAGGCTCTCCCTGACCTCCAGGAAAAGCCGCTTTTCCAGTTCGGTGATCTTCTCGGTGGCGCCGTTGATTTCGCTCTCGATTTCAGCCAGGCGGTCGGTCGTGTAGCGCTCTCCGGCGACAAGGGACTGGCGCCTGATGAAGTGCGGCGGCACGGCGTCGATCTTGCCCTTGGAGACCTCGAGATAGTATCCGATTATCTTGTTGTAGCGGACGCGGAGATTCTGGATGCCGGAACCGGTCTTCTCCTCCTCGAGATACTCTTCGAGGATCCGCGTGGAATCTTTCTTTATGGAGCGGAGACGATCCAGCTCGGGGCTGTAGCCGTCCATCATCAGATTGCCTTCGGTGAGAAGGATGGAAGGGTCCTCCCTGATGGAGCGGTCGATTATATCGGACGCTTGAGCGCAGTTCTCCTCCGCGACCTTGTCCACGCTTCCCGAAAGGAGGGCCGGAGCCCCCCTTCCCCTCAGAAGTTCGGCGATGGAGAGCGAGGCGCGCATGGAGTCCCTGAGCGCCAAAAGGTCCTTGGCGTGCGCTTTGTCCATGGCGAGGCGCGCGACGAGCCGCTCGGAATCCAGGACGGCTCCCAGCCGCTTGCGCAGATCGTTGAGGAGGAGTTGGTCCCTGTAAAGGTATTCCACGGCGTCCAGACGCGCTTCGATCGCTTCCTTCCGTCTGAGCGGCTGGAGTATCCATTGACGCAGGAGCCTGAAGCCTCCGGCGCATCTCGTCCTGTCCAGCACCGAAAGGAGCGTATCCCGCTTCCCTGAATCGGAGAGGTTCCTGACGAGTTCCAGATTTCTGCGGGTGGCTTCGTCCAGCGACAGATAGTCTTCCCTGTCATAAGGCAAGAGGGCCCGGATGTGGGGGCTGCGCGTCTTGGCGTTCTCGTCGAGATACTCGAGGAGAATGCCTGCGGCGGCGAGTTCGGGCGCGTCGTCCGCGAAGCCGAAACCCTTGAGGGACGCGAGACCGAAGCGTTCCTTCAACTCCTTGAGCGCCTTCACTTTGTCGAAGCTCCAGTCAGGCCTGCGCTCCACGAGAACACCTTCCATTTCGCGGATTATCGAGGCCGTCTCGGCGCGCTCATACAGGGACTGCTGAATTATGATTTCCCTCGGCGACAGCCTGTACAGCTCGGAGCGAAGGAACTCGATGCCGGACCTGCGGTCATCGACGCTGGAATATGCCCTGAACTCGCCGGTGGAAACGTCGAGGCAGGAGAGGCACATCCGTCCCTCGAGGCTGCATACGCTCGCGAGATAGTTGTTGGCCTCGCGATCGATGAAGTCTTCCTCGATGGTCGTTCCGGGCGTCACGACTTCGATCACGTCGCGCTCGATGATTCCCTTGGAGCCCGGGGCCGTGAGCTGCTCGCATATGGCGACTTTCTTGCCCGCTTTCAGCAGTCTTGCTATGTAGGGTTTATACGCGTGGTAGGGAATGCCGCACATGGGCTGTCCCTGTCTTTTCGTCAGCGTGAGGTTGAGGAGGGAGCTGGCTTCTATCGCGTCGTCGAAGAACATCTCGTAGAAATCGCCGAGACGGAAAAAGAGAATGGCATCGCGATAGCGAGCTTTTATCCTGCGGTATTGATCCAGCATCGCTGAGCGTTCGGGCATAGGCTTGAATTATACGGATCGGGCGGATACTCTACAAGGCGGAAAAACGCTCGCGGCAAATGGGAAAAGGAAAAAAGAAGAAGGTTATGGCAGAAGAGCATATTTATTTCGGCTTCGTCGAGAAAGATCTCGTCATCATTCCTGTCGGTCACATCACCGCCACGCTCTGCCCCGAACTCAAGACCGAGCTTCTAGCGCTGCTGGGCCCGGATTCGGGCGTAGGCTCGATGCGCTTCGATTTTTCGGCCTGTCTCTATATGGATTCGACCTTCCTGGGCCTCATCGTCTATCTGGCCAAGACCGCCCGAAGCCTGGGAATTGGCCAGCCCATCGTCCATCGCGCCGACGCGCAATGCGAAAGCCTTTTCAGGACCATGGGGATGACCAGGATGCTGGAATTCTCCGACGAGCCCTGTCCCGCGCCCGCGGAAAAAAAGGAGCTCGTGGCGCAGGAGGCGTTGAGCGCCGGCTTTCTTCTCGATGCGCACAAAGAACTGAGCATGCTCTCCGCGGAAAACGAAGAGCGATTCCGCGCCTTGACTTCAGCGCTCTCCAGCGACCCAAGCCTCGACGAGTAACCATCCTACCGTAAGGAGGATATGGCCTGTATCACCTTATCGGTGATATCGATCGAAGCGCTGTTCCACAATACGATATTCGCGTTCTGATCCTGGGGTTTCAGGTTCAGCACGAGCGAATAGCCTTCGGCTTCCGCCACCTGCGCGATCGTCGAGCTCAATTTCTGGACGAAGGAGGCGCTCGAGCTCAGCGCCTTGGCGAGAAGATCCAGCTCATTCTGCCTGGCGTTGATGTATTCCCTCAATGATGAGGTTTTCTGGCCTATCTCCTTGGCAAGAGCCTGGGACAGATCGCTATCGCCGAATACATCGGCGTCGGCCTTTTTACTCTGCAGGCTTTTTATCTCGGCGGCCCTCTTGTCCGCCTCGATCTGCACTTCCGCCTTTTTCGCCTCGAAGCTCTTCAGGGCGGCGGTATCCTTGGGAAAAGCCGCCAGGACCCTGGAAAGATCGACGACGGCGGCTCTCGTTATCTGTTGGGCGGCGGCTGGGACGACGGCCAAAATGAGCAATATCGCGCCGATGAGTCCCGCTTTCGCAATCTTCTTCATGATGCTACCTCCATGCGCTCCTCCCGGCCCACAACAAGCGCGTGGGCCGGGAGGCCCCCTCAATACAGGGGCTGGGTTATGCTGAGAACGAAATCGAAGTCAGTGCCCGTAGTCTTCCAGGAAATATCGGAACCGTCGAACGTGAAGCGTTTCGCGAAATAGAACCTGAAGGGGAACTGGGGAATGGTGAATCTGAATCCCAAGCCGGTGCTGAAGGCGAAATTCTTCCAGGAAATGTCGGCGAAGCTGGGCTGCGTCGTATCGGCGGCGGGGGTGGACAGCGACATGTCGACCATGCCGTTGCGGGTTTTCATCGCGCCGGCGTCCACGAAGAGATCCATCCACAACATCTGGTCAATCACCGGCATTCTCAACTCCAGAGAATTCTCCCAGAGCATCGTGCCCTTGGATCCGTAGAGATCATCCCATCCGCGCACGTTGAAGGTTCCGTCGAGGCTCACCCAGTCCTTCGTGACCCTGAAGTCCGCCCATGGTTCGGCGAAGAGGGCCTGGAATCCCGAATGGGCCATCAGGACCCATTTGAATTTCCATGTCTCGGTGATGGGGATCGTGAAGAGGGTCGCATAACCGTCGAGGCGGGTTTCCGATTTTATATAGTGCTGGCGCTCGAAGGGGAGGAAGCCCGTGACGGTGAGGCGCTGGCTGGCGTAGTACCCCTGCGCGGGGTTGTACCAATAGTCCAGGTTGTTCAGGTAGGCGCGGCCATATATCTTGTTGGTGAGCAGCCATTCCTGGTTCGTGTCGCGGAACTCGGCTTCGTAGGGTCTGTATTTGTCCTCGTCGTAGTTGATCATGCCCAATCCGGAGGAGAGACCGCCCGTCGCGCCAAGGTCCCCCACCCTCGTCTTGAGCGTATAGCCGAGATTGAAGCCGAGGCTGAAATCCCAGTTTTCGTAGGGCATGAGATACTGGTCGGGGATCGAGGAGAGGGAGCCGCTCCATTCGTTCGTGCCGCTGCCGATAGCGACATAGGGATCGGGTATATCCTGATCGGTGAACACCGGGCCGAGGATGTCCTGACCTGTGGTCTCCGTGCTGTGCTCGAATTTGAGGCTCAGGCCCCGGGATATGCGCTTGTTGAAGAGCCAGTTTTCGCTGAACGAGGTCTCCAACGACTGCTCCGTCGGCGAAAGGGTCACGTTGGCCTGGAGGTTCTGGCCCTTGCCCCCCAGGTTCCTGTCGTTCCACTTCACGTAGCCGGAAAGCGGGAAGGAGTCGCTACTGCCGAGGCCGCTTAGGGTGACACCGAATTGGACATCGGCCGTGCTCATTTCCTCGACGTTGAGGACGAGGTCCATGAGGTTCGCGGCGCTTCCCTGATGGATTTCGGGTTCGACGGTGGAGAAATACTGGAGGTTATAGAGGTTTCTCATGCCGTCGATGATTTTCGCCTTCGAGAAGATATCGCCCGCTTCCAGCGGCATTTCGCGGGCCAGGACGAATTCCTTCGTCTTCTCGTTGCCCTTGAAGCTCAAGGTTTCGATGTGGGCCCTGTCCCTTTCGGTCACGGTTATCGTGAAGAGAATCGATCCGGAATTCTCGTCCCTCTCTTCCTTGAGGTTGATCTGGTTGAAGATGTAGCCGGATTCATAGTAGAGGTCGTCTATCTTCTGCTTTTCGAGCTGGAGTTTTTTATAGTTGAGAATGGATCCCTGTTTCAGCGTGACGAGGTCTTTCAGCTTGTCGCCGGAAAAGACATTGTTGCCCTCGAATGCCATGCCGCCATACTTCCATTGTCTGCCTTCCGAAAGGGCCAGCGTCAGAATGAGCCAGTTTTTGCCCGAGGTCTCGTCCTTTTCATATTCCTTGAACACATCGATGATCTTGGCATCGACGAAACCCTTGGATTGATAGTAGTCGATGACGGCTTTCTTGCTCTCTTCGAGCTTCGTTTCCTGGAAAGCGCCGGACTGGAAAAGCGCCGCTTCCTTGAGGGTCATCTGGCCTTTGAGCGTCTGGGCAGACATCGAGGTGTTGCCAGTGAACTTGATCGTGCGCAGGGACACTTGGGCGCCTTCCACCATCGTGTAGGTGAGGACGAGGAGCGAGGGATCCGCCGAAGGAGTCACCTCATGAGCCACGACGGCGTCCGGATAACCTTTTTCATTGTAAAGTTTCTTAACGGCCACGTCGTCGAGGCTAGCCTTCGTCGCATTGTAGATATCGCCGGACTTGATGCCGATCGCGGCCAGGATATCCGAAGCGCGGACACCCGAGTTGCCGCTCACGCGCACCGACAGCACCGATGGCTTTTCCTTCACCACGAAGCGGAGGATGAGCTGTTCCTTCGAATCATTGACCGGGACGGCCAGGGGTTCTATCGAATCGAACCATTCTAGTTCATAGAGTCTCGACTGCATCTCGAGCCAGAGGTCCGGCGTGAAAGGCTTACCGACGTAATTGCGCAGCAGGGCGTCCAATTCGTTTCTATTCGCCTTCTTGACGCCGTCCCATTGCACGGAACCGATCGATTTCCCCCAGAACCATTCATCCGAGGATTCCTGAGCGCCGACGACACTGAAAGCCACGATCAAGGCGAAAGCCAGCAAAGTTTTTCTCATGTATATTCCTCAAACAGATCTAGTACACATATCGCCAGCTCAGGCTCAATTCCTGCCCGGTGACGAGAGAACCTTCATCTATGGAAGGCGTGATGCTCCAATTGATTAGCCCCAGAGGCGATTCAAGCTCTATGCCGAATTCGGAGTCTAGACGCAAACGCGACGAACTCACAAGGGGGTCCTCGCGGAACTTGAGCCCGGCGTGGAGAAATGCCGAATCCGTAATGTATTTGCCCACATAGAGCTCGCTCTTATCCAGGTAGCGGGCCAGCGGATCCTCGGGGTTCGCCTCGGTCGCCGGCTTGGTTAGATCGAGCAGCCAGCGCTGCATGAAAGAAGAGCGTATGAACACGATATCCACGCCGAGGGCCTTCTGCACATTCCTCTCGAATGTCTTGAATATGTTGAACTGGGGAATGAACTCCGAGGACGCGATGGCCGCTTCCCGGATGTTGAGCGTCTCCGAGGTGTCGGCGGCGAGAACGCCACCCGACATCAGCGCGATCAGCTGGGTCTCGCTGTAGAAAGGCACCGAGCTCAGCGTGGGGTTCAGATGTTCAAGCGGGGATTTTTCGGCGTTCAGCATGATCTTCACGGTTCCCTGGGCGTTCGACTCTCTCAACTCCGCCGCGGCGGTGATGAGGGGATTGAATTTCGTGCTGTTCTCAGAAAAATCGATGCTGCCGCTTTTAAGGAAGAAGCTCCTCAAGTAGTAGAGGACGTAACCCGTCCTGAGGTCGATTGTGCCGTCCAGGGAGAAATCCTGGGAGGCTGAATCGTACTGAAGCGTAAGGAAGCTGCCGGGGGAAGTGTAGCCGCGGACAAGGGGGATCTTGTTGTCGGGAAGATAGACTTCGAGCTGTTTCCCGAAGGTCATCGCGGCCTTAATCCTGAAGGCGAGCGCGTTTGGATCGACTGGCGGCGCGTTTTCAGGCTGGAAACCCTGAGGATCGATCATGACCTGGCCGCGCTCGAGATATACCGCCCCCTCGGCCACGAGCACGTCGTTCTCCACCGAGAGGGTCATATCCACCTGCGCCTTGGCATCCACCACCGTGATGCCCGCGATCTTCGTCGATACGTTCACCACGCTGTTTTTCTGCGACTGTACATTGAACTTGAGGTCGGTGAGCGACCACTGGTCCAGAAGACCCGAGGCCGAGACTTCCACGACCCCCTGTTCCAGGGGAACCGTCGCCGGGGCCATCTCGATGTTCTTTCCATTGAAACTGATCGTCGTGGTGAAGGGACCAAGCTCGCCCAGCACAAGCTCGCGAGAGAGAACCCTGGCTTTCCTCAGCGTCAACGCGCCGTTTATCTCCGGGTCGGATATGGGGCCCTTGAGGGCCAGACCGCCCGAGATGATGCCGTCGAGTATCTCGATTTTCCCCAAGGGCAGCACGGAACCGAGCTTTTTCAAGTCGATCTCGAGATTTTCCATGGTGGCGGTCACTACGTTATTCGACATGGTCCCCTTGATGTTTGCGGAAACGGGGAACTTGTCTTTCATCAGTATATCGAAGGCGCCATCCGAAGCGAGGTTCGCGACCAGCGCTCCCCCGTCGCCCTCGACGGAGAGTTTCCCGTTCCCGTATGTACCAGAAAACTCCCAGCGATCCACTAAAGTTTCACGATATTTCGCATTTAACAGTTTTCCTGAGAAATCGGCCGAAAAGCCGCTCGTTTTCGTCGACGAAGCCGAGGTATCGGCTCCACGTAGTTGGGCCTGAGCGACGACGCCCGTCTCCAGACGGTCGCTGCCCAACACCGTTTTATAGTCAAACGCGAGATCTATCCTGCCCTCCACCGGCAAAATCGAGGCGTCGATGTTCTCTGCCTGGTGGCTCAAATACTCTATTTTGGGGGAAAGAATCCTCAACAGTCCGTTTTCCAGCGTGCCGGATGCCGTCATCTTGACGGGAATGCTCTTGTATTCCCCTCCGACCAGTTTCGCGTCGAATTTCACGGGAGGAATGGTCTTCAAATCGAGGGCGTCCAGCTTCACTGAGGCCATATCGATTGGCCCGACAATACTTACGGTGCCTTCGAGCGAGCCCTTTAGGTCCCGCGCGATGTACCGTTCGAGAGGGAACCCCCCTACGCCGATTTTCGCGTCGAGGATGCCAGCCGCGTAGGTCGCGCCGACGTCGTAGGACTCGACGGCGTTCTCGGTGCTCCTAAGCGTGCCCTTCAGCGAAATGGCGGGGGCCTTCAGAAGGTCGTCGTAGCTGGCGCTCAAGTTTCCCGAAAGACCATAGCCCTTCCCCGTAACCGTCAAGGTTCCTATATCCATTTTCCCGCCGCTGACCTTCACTCCCTTCATTCCAAGCTCGGGGTACTCGCTTTCGCCCTCGTACCGGAGACCGACATCGTCTCCCTCGATCCACCATATTTTATCGCTTCCATAGGCTCCATGGAGCGAGAGGTCGCCATAGACGATGCCACCTGACACCGATAAGGGAAGGCCTTTGGCTTTCAAGCTCCCCTCATACGAGCCCTGGTCGCCGATCCTCACCTCGCCCTCAAGTCCATAGCCGCCCTTCATGGTCACAAGGCCCTTCTGATAGGCGGCCTCCAAGCCATAATTCATCCCCCGGTAGCCAACATTTCCGACAAATTTGAGTCCGGCCCCATACTCGCCCGTACCTTTGATGTTGAGGGTCTCGGCGCCAATCCCAACATTCAGTTCCTTGATCTCGTACTTGCTTCCGTCTCCCACGCCCGAGCCCTGAACGACAACCTTCCCGCCCTCCAGGTCCAGGTCCCCTCTCATCCCCCCCACGACCCAGGAAATCTTTTCATAATCGCCGCTCAGGCTCAGATCACCGCTGACGAGGGCTTGTTTCAGACCGATATCGGGCGCCTGTATCCCGAAGACTTCGGCAATCCTCAACAATCCCACGATCTCGATACCCTGAAGCCCCATGCGCGCTTCGTAGCCCTTCTTTCCTTTCAGAAGAGAGCCCTCGCCCTCTACCTTTCCTCGGGCTATCGTTCCGCCCAGCCTGAGGTCGTAGCGTTCTTCCTTCTCTTCCACCGATGCCGACAAGTTCTCAAGAGCGATACCACCCAACGATCCCTTTCCCGCCGAAAGCTCATAGGCGCCTTTCTCGCCCTTCAGAGAGCAGAGGATGCTTTCTTCCCCCTTCGACAGCGACAGAAGCCCCGCTATTCTCAAACCCTCGTAATCCAGCGAGCCCTCGTATCCGAGATTGTAGCCACCGATGCCGCCTCGCAGCGTCAATGCGCCAAAACCTTTCTCGTTTCCCTTTCCGGCGACCTCCAGACTTGCCCCGTCCACCGACAGGCCGCCGATCTTCCGGCCGGCTTCCCCATCCACGAAAACGTCACCCTCATAGGTAAGTCCGCCCTTGCCGTACGCAAACGCGACCTTGCCCCCATATTTCAATCCCAGAAGTTCCTTCGGAAGACCATCCAGCCCGATGAACTCCGTTTCGGGTCTGTACCCGTCAAGGAACAGCTCTCCCTGCGCGGCTTCCGTCCCGAGCGTATATCGCAGCGAGGCTTCGAATCCCTTTCCGTTCCCCAGCCTCAGCGAAACCAGATCGCCGGTCTTGCGCAATTCCAGTTCCTGATCGGAAACCGATACGGCGTCGCTCCCTAGCCCGACCACCCCTCTCATCGCCCATGTGTCCAGCTTCCCATATTCGCCCCTGAGGAGTTCGCCGACGGAAAGCTCGCCGGATCCGGCGAGAGAAACGTTCGCCTTATAGCCCCGCAGTCCCAGCAATCCCATATCATAACTATCGACCCCAAGGTTCAACCTTCCCCGGCCACCGCCATAGCCGAGGTTCAGTTCGTACAAAGCGGAGCCGCCGCCCAGGGATTCCTCCCCGACAAAGACGCCGCTGGCCTCCATCGTTTCGTTCCCCTCACCCCCGAAACTGCCTTTCAGGCTTCCTTTAAGTCCATACCCCTTTCCCTTCAAGGTCAGGGCCTCCACTCCCACCCTTCCCCCGCCGACCTTCAAGCCCTTCATGTCGACCATCGGGAACGCTTCCTTGCCTTCGTAGCGGATCGACACATCGTCGCCTTCCACCCACCAGGAGTCGTCCTTCCCGTAGGAACCCCTCAAAGACAGGTCTCCATAGATGACGCCCCCTTCCACCGCCAACGGCAGGCCCACGGCCTTAAGGCTACCCTCGCTGAGGCCTCCGGCTCCGATCGCCACCCTGCCTTCAAGCCCATATCCGCCGTTCAAGGTCAAAAGGCCATCCCCGAAAGCTCCGTTCAGCCCATAGGATATGCCCCGATACCCAAGTTCGGCGGCAAACTTCAGCGAAGCGCCATACTCGCCTGAGCCCGAGACCTGGACAGTCTCCCCGTCCTTTTCAAGCTTTCCATTCAGCGAGAGCCCATAGACATTCCCTCTTTTCTCCACGCCGGCCACGAGGCCGCTGATTCCAAAGCCCTTGATGACAGCCTTCCCGACCGAAAGCTCATAGAAACCCTTTTCGCCTTTCAGCGTCCCTTGGACAGCGTCCGCCCCTGTCACGAAAGACAGTTCGCCTGCGACGTTCAGCCCCGCGTAGCCGAGCGATCCTTTAAAACCGAACTCGTTGGCGCCGCTAGAGCCTTTTAGCGACAGTTCGCCCAGTCCATTCCCGTCCCCGCTGCCGACGGCCTCAAGCTTCGCGCCATCCACCGACAGGCCAGCCACCCGCTGCCCGGTTTCCCCGAGAGCGGTCATCTGGCCTTCGTAGGACAGTCCGCTTTCTCCTGAGGAGAAATGGACGCGTCCATCCAATCTGAGCCCCAGCAGCTCCTTCGCCGTCGAATCTCTCGCCACGATATCGGTTTCGGGGCTGTATGCGGCGAGAAGCAGTTCGCCGTCGAAGGCTTTCCCGGCGAGACTGTACCGCAGCAACCCCTCCAAGCCCTTTCCGTTTCCCAGCTTCATGGAGAGATCGTCGGCGGTTTTGCGTATCTCGATGTCCTGATCGTTCAGGGTAAGGGCGTCGCCCTCGATTCCGACCGCGCCACGCAGGACCCATCCATCCAGCTTTCCGTAGTTGCCCGCAAGCAGCTCGTCGATCGAAATATCCCCCGATCCTTCCAAAGCGGCCTTGGCGCGATACCCCTTGATCCCGACGAGACCAAGGTCATAATCGCTGAGTCCGACTTTCAGCCTTCCGCGACCCTTTTCATACCCCAGAGCGAGGTCGTACCGGGCCGATCCGCCGCCCAGGGATTCCTCCCCGGCAAACTCACCGTTTCCTTCTATCCCCTTGTCGCCATAGCTTCCGATCAGGTTTCCCGACAGTCCGTATCCTTTCCCTCGCAGCGTTAGGGTCTTTACTTCCATTTTCCCGCCGCCGAGCTTCAGCCCCTTCATCCCTACCGCCGGGTATTCACCATCCCCAATAAATCGCGCGGCGACTTCATCGCCTTCGACCCACCAGACCCCGTCTTTTCCATAAAAGCCCCTAAGGGAAAGGTCCCCGTACACCCGGACTCCATCCAGGGCCAAGGGCAGATCCTTCGCCTTCAGGTTGCCGCTGTATGTCCCATCCTTCCCTATCGTAAGCGAGCCTTCGAGTCCGTATCCGCCCTTCAGGGTCAGGGTGCCCTTCGCGTACGCTCCCTCCAGGCCGTAGTTCACCCCTCTATAGCCGAGGTTCCCGGCGAATTTTGTCTGGGCTCCATACTCGCCGTTTCCTCGAAGACTTATGGTCTCCCCGGCCGCTTCAATTTCGAGATCATGTATCGCGTAGCGGCTTTCGTCCCCCGATCCGGAACCTTTTACGAGAATTCTGCCTCCGGCGGCCTCAAGCTCCCCCTCGATTCCGCTCAGAGCCCACGAAACCTTCTTGCCGGCTCCCTTCACCTCCAGATTTCCGCTCAAGGTGGCGCGGTTGACGCCAATCGAGGGCGGCTTGATCCCGAAGCCTTCCGCGATCCTCAACGGGCCCATCATCTCCATGCCCTGAAGCCCCATCCGCCACTCATAGCCGGTGGCGCCCTTCAGGAGGGTCCCCTCGGCCCGCACTTTTCCCGCGCCAATATCGCCCGAGAGCTTGAGATCGACGCTGTCGGCGCTGTCCGCAAAACTCGCCGCGACGCTCTTGATTTCAACGCCTCTCAGGAGGCCTTCGCCAACGGCGAGATCATAGGAGCCTTGTCCGCCTTTCACCGAGCCCCGGATCGCTTCCCCTTCCGATGAGAGCGACAGGCTGCCTTCCAGCCTGAGCCCCTCGTAGCCTAGGGAACCCCGGTAGCCAAGCTCATAGTCGCCGAGGTTGCCCTTCACGACGACGTTTCCGAGCCCCAACGCGTTTCCCTTTCCGGCAAACTCAACCTTCGCCCCGGCCACCGACAGGCCGCCCACCCTCTGGCCGCTCTCCCCTCGCACGAAAATGTCGCCAGCGTAGGTCACCCCGGCTTTATCGTAGGCGAAGGTGGCTCCGCCATCGTACTTCAGCCCCAGAAGCTCTTTCGGGACTCCAGCCAAACCCTGGACATCGGCTTCAGGCCGATAGTCCTTCAGGCTGACCGCCCCCGCGAGGGATTCGCCGCCGAAAGCGTATCTAGCGACCGCTTCCAGCCCCTTCCCGTTCCCCAGCTTCAGGGAAAGGCTGTCGCCGGATTTCCGAAGTTCCAACCCTTGATCGGAAATCGTTACGCCATCGCCCGAAAGACCCGCCACGCCTTTCAGGGTCCAGCCGTCGAGCTTCCCGAAATCACCCCGGAACAGTTCCTCAAGGGACAACTCCCCCGAACCCTCGAGCGAAACCTTGGCGCGATAGCCATTTACGCCGATCAGCCCAAGATCGTAGCCCTTGACTCCCACCTTCAACTTGCCGCGGCCATCGCCGTATCTCGCGTTCAAGGTATACATGGCGGTGCCGCCGCCCAGGACCTCTTCCCCGACGAGGTAAACGTTCCCCTCCATGCCGTTTTTTCCATAGCTGCCCGCCAGGTTGCCGGAAAGCCCATACCCTTTGCCTCGCAAGGTCAGGGTAGCCACTTCCACCTTCCCGCCGGAGAGTTTCAGCCCCCACAGCCCGACTTCGGGGTAATCGCCCCTTCCCTCGTGTCGCACCCGGATTTCGTCGCCTTCCAGCCACCAGGAATTGTTCTTTCCGTAGGCGCCGCGCAGGGATAGATCGCCGTACAAGAAGCCCCCGTCCACCGCGATGGGCAGGCCTTTGGCCACGAGGCTCCCGCTATAGGTTCCCCCTTCGCCAATCCTCAACTCGCCTTGAAGGCCATAGCCGCCCTTCAAGGTGAGGAGGCCCTTTCCGTAACCGCCTTCCAGCTCATAGGATATGTCGCGATATACGACCTTTCCGCCAAATTTCAGGCCCGTTCCATATTCACCGGCTCCGCTCAGGCTCACCGATCGACCATTCTTCTCCAGCTCGCCGTTCAAGGCGAACGCGTATGTCCCGCCCTTTGTCTTCAGACCCGCCATGAGGTTTTTTATGCCGACGCCTCGCATGAAGGAGTCCCTCACCGAAAGCTCATAGCTTCCATCGCCGCCCAGGAGCGTCCCCTCAACGGTCTCTTGGCCCGCGGACAAGGACAGGAGTCCGGCGATCCTCAGCCCCTTATAGCCCAGCGAACCTTTATAGCCAAACTCGTAGGCGCCAAGGTTGCCCTTGATGGCCAGCTCCCGCAACCCGCTAGGGTTCCCGTTTCCGGTGGCCTCCAGCTTCGCGCCTTTCACCGACAAACCGGCCACCCGCCGCCCGGAATCCCCGCGAGCGAGCAGACGTCCGCCATAGGATAATCCGCTCTCGTCATAGGCAAAACCGATATCGCCGTCAAACTTGAGCCCGAGCAGGTCCGCTGCGACAGCCTCGAAGCCGGCGATATCGGCTTCCGGCCTATAATTTTTCATATGAATCTCGCCGTCCAGCTTTTTTTCGCCCGGCGTGTACCTAAGCGCCCCGTCGAGACCCTTTCCGCCGCTCATTTTCAGCTCGTACTTCTCGCCCACTTTCCGGAGCGACAAGCCCTGCTCGGCGAGAGCGATGGCCCCGTAGCGCCCCGAAAGGCCAAGCGAGGCGCTGAGCCCCGAAAAATCGGAAGGCAGGGAAGCCTTGACCATCGAGGCCTGGAGGAAAAACTCCTCATCGCCGCGCGCGGGAACGGAAGCGAAGATGAGCATGGTCGGGGCCACGATTTCCATCTGACCCGAAAGCGTTGAAACCTGAAGGGAGGCTATGGAGGCGCTGTATTTTTCATCCGCGCCACCGCGCACCGCCACCGAGGCGTTGCCTATATCGAGCGTGAGGCGGGGCATCTCGCCAGCGGGCTGGCTGGCGAGGTAGGCGTTTATGTTGTCGAAAACGCTCATATCGTCGGGGAGTTTGAGATCCACCGACAGATCGGAGACGCTGATCTCCTTGACGATATCGGCCGGCTTTCCGAAAACCGCGGCCCAGAGATCGATGCGCAGCTCCAGGTCGCCTGCGGAAATCACCTTTCGGCGAAGAATGGAATAATCGTCGGAGGTTTCCTGGAAAAGTTCTATGTCGTGGATGGACACGCGGTTAGACGCGGAGAGGACGGCATAGCCGTAGCCCAGCCTAAGCCCGGCCATGGAAAAGACAGTGTCCTGGAGGGAACCGATTGCGGCTTCCACACGCTTGTCGGCAAGTTTTTGTACTCGTGGCATGATACCTACCGCGAGTATTCCTGCGACAAAGACCGCGATGACGGCGGCCATGGCCAATTTAGCGCTTTTTCGTGCCATTCAATCCAATTCCTGCATAGATACTATGAGCTGTGCTCTATATACTAACACATCATGCAAAGCTATGACACAGATACTTCCGTAAAAAATTTCATCGTTTTCGAAGGCATCGATGGTTCCGGGACGACGACGCAGCTGCGAAGGCTTTCCTCGATGATGGAGCGGAACAATATTCCCCACGCGATCACGGCGGAGCCCACATCTCGCCCCGAAGGAGTCCTCATCCGGCGAGTCCTCCGCGGGGACATCAAGGCCGAACCTGGCACGGTGGCCTACCTCTTCGCAGCCGACCGCTACCAGCACGTTTTTGGGGAAGAAGGGATCCTCGAGGCCGTAAGGGGGGGCAAAATCGTCGCCTGCGACCGCTACTGCCTGTCGAGCCTCGCGTATCAGGGCATCGCCTGCGGCATGGAACTGCCGAAACGCCTCAACGCGATTTTCCCCGCGCCGGGCCTCACGCTATTCTTCAAGATCGATCCAGAGATCGCCATGCGGAGGGTACACTCTCGGGATCAGCTCGAGATTTATGAAAAATTGCACATCCAGAAGCAAGTGAGCGCTGCCTACGACAAGGTCCTGGCCGACGCCAGGGCCTCTGGATGGAAAATCGCGGTGATCGATGCGGAAAAATCGATGGACGAGGTCGCTGCGCAGATCATCGCCGCGCTCGAGAGCCATCTGGAAATGAGCCTAGAACGCTGAACGCATCAGCGGATGAGCATGGCGTCCCCGTAGCTGAAGAACCTATACCCATCTCGTATGGCTTCGGCGTAGGTATCCAGGATCAGTTCCCTCCCCGCGAAGGCCGACACCAGCATGAGCAGTGTCGACTTGGGCGTGTGGAAATTCGTGAAGAGCTGGTCGACGACGCCGAAGCGATACCCTGGATAGATGAATATGCTCGTGCTCGAGGCGCCGGGGCGCAGCCCGTCGGGGCCCCAGGCCGATTCGAGCGTCCTTAGGCTTGTCGTTCCGACGGCGAGGACTTTGCGCCCTTCCCGCTTCGCCGCGTTGACGGCGGCTGCCGTCTTCTCCGACACGGAATACCATTCCTCGTGCATCCTGTGCTCCTCGATCCGCTCTACGCGCACGGGAAGAAATGTTCCGAGCCCCACGTGCAAGGTCACCCATTCCATATCGATGCCCGCGGCCGCTATCGAGTCGAGGATTTCCACCGTGAAATGGAGGCCAGCCGTGGGACAAGCCGCCGATCCCGTCGTCGCGGCGTAGATAGTCTGGTAGCGGTCGGAATCGGAGGACTCGTCGTCCCTCTTGATGTAGGGAGGAAGCGGGATATGGCCATGCAGGTCCAGATACGCGTCACCCAGGGGAGCGTCGAACTCGACGATCTTCTCGTCGGCCTTTTCCCCAATGACGCGCCCATGGATCCCGCCCGGAAAGAGATAGCCCCTTCCTACCTTCTGCCTTTTGGCTTTGCTGACCATGGCGATCCACGAAGACGACGAAACAAAGGGGCCGGTCCGTCCGTCGGCGGGAGCGAGAAGCAGGAATTCCACCTTGGCGCCCGTATCGAGGGCCGTGCCGTAGAGCCTGGCCTTCCTGACCTTCGAATCGTTGAATACCATGACGGTTCCCGGTTCCAGGAAGCTCGCGATTTTCGCCACCATGGAATGCGTCCGCCGGCCGTCCGCGCGATCCAGCGCCAACAGCCGCGATTCCCCGCGTTTTTCGGTCGGGTACTGGGCTATCGATGTCTCGGGAAGCTCAAAATTGAAGTCGTCCGTTTTCACTGCTGTACTCCATGCCAAGATGCTTGTACGCGAACGGCGTCGCGACGCGCCCCCGCTGTGTCCTCGCGATGAGTCCAGCCTGGATGAGGAAAGGTTCGTAGTAATCCTCGAGGCTGTCGACCCCCTCCCCGATGGTTATGGCCAAGGTCTCGGCGCCCACGGGGCCGCCCGAGTATTTCGTGATGATGGCTTTCAGGATGTCGCGGTCAAGCTTCTCGAGGCCGAGCCTGTCCACATCGAGGCGAGAAAGCCCTTCCACCACGACATCCATATCGATGGCGTCCTTGCCCACCACTTGGGCGAAATCCCTCATGCGGCGCAGCAGCCTGTTCGCGATGCGCGGCGTGCCTCGGCTCGTCGACGCGAGGAGCTTCATAGCGTCCGCGGCGATCTTTATGTCGAGGATCGAGGCGGAGCGGCCTATGACGAGCTCCAGCTCCTCGGCGCTGTAATAGTCGAACCTAAGAGAAATCCCGAAACGGCTCGCGAGGGGAGCCGAAACCATGCCAGCCCTCGTCGTCGCCCCGATCAGGGTGAAGGGCGGCACCGGCACGCGGACCGTCCTGGCCGAAGGGCCTTGACCGATGATCCAATCCAGCTCGAAATCCTCCATGGCGATGTAGAGCATTTCCTCTATGGCAGGTTTGAGCCTGTGGATTTCATCGATGAAGAAGACGGACCCCGGCCTGAGCGTGGTCAGAATCCCGGCGAGATCCTTGGGCTTCTCGAGCGCTGGCGCGCTCGTGGGTTTGAAATCAGAGCCCATTTCCGAGGCGACGACGAGGGCGAGAGTCGTCTTTCCGAGTCCGGGAGGGCCCATGAGAAAGAGGTGATCGAGGGGCTCGCCGCGTTCCCTGGCCGCCCTTATGAAAATGGAGAGGTTTTCCTTGATTCGCGCCTGTCCCTGGAATTCGGAAAGCACATGGGGTCGCAAGGAAGCTTCGCGTTCATCCTCGGCCGGATCGAAATAGGGGCCCATGGTTCCGGGCTTCGCGTCGATTTCGGTACTGTCGGCCGTCGCTTTCCTCATTTTGAGCCCCCCGCGGTGAGGTCGAGGAGGGCGCGCCTGAAGAGCTCACGCTCGCCTTCGGGAGAGAGAGAGGGCGCCCGGTCCGGATCGCCGGATGAAACGCCTCCGAGGCCCGCCGGGATGTCGGCCGAATGCTTGCGCACCGAAGCCTCGACCGATTTTCTATCGAAGCCCATGTCGGCCAGGGCGCTGACCACGTCGTTCCAGGGTGAGGCCGCGGCGGGTGGGTTTTCGCCCGAGCCCAGCTCGACGAGCCGTCCTTTGAGGGCGAGCACCATCTTCTGGGCCAGCTTGGGACCGACGCCCGAAATCTTCTGGAGCGCCGCGAGATTGCCAGCCTCGAGCGCGAGGGCCAGATCGGTCGGCGATATCCCCGACAGGACCTTGAGCGCCTGCTTGGGCCCGATGCCTTCCACCTTCATGAGATCGAGGAATATCGCTCGCTCGTGCTCCGAGGGAAAGCCGAAAAGTTTCATTCCATCCTCGTAATGATGAAGCCAGACGAAAACCTCCGTCTGGCCGCCCGTTGGGCCGAAGAGGCCCGCGGCGCGCGCGGGGATGGCTATATCCCACTCGATGCCGCCGGTGAGGACGAATATGGAGCCGGCCGAACGGCCCGAAAGAAGGCCAAGTATTCTATTGAACATTGATGGAAGTATAGCAGGTTTGAGGCGGACAGCGCCAGGGCGCGGGCGCCGGGTTCGCGCCCGCTCTCTTAGGTCGCGAGTCCCCTCATGTCGAGGATATGCCGACGGGTCCTTCGGAATGCAACCTGCATATGGCGGCGGCCAGGGCATCGGCGGCATGGTCGGGAGAAGGCTTCTTGTCGAGCCCGAGCAGTATCCTCACCATCTCCTGCACCTGAGCCTTGTCAGCCCTCGCCGTCCCCGTCACCGCTTTCTTGATGGCGTTGGGAGTGAACTCGGTGAGCGGCACGGAGGCCAGGATGAAGGCCAGCTTGATGACGCCCCTGGCCTCGGCCACGGGCAGGGCGGAACTGACATTGCGGAAGAAATAGAGATCCTCGATGCCGCCCACGTCGGGCTTGTAGAGGGAAAGAATAGAATGTATTTCGTTGAAAATGATCTGGAGCCTTTCGGCCGATGGCATTTCGGAAGACGTCTTGACGCAACCGTGGGCAAGATGCCTGATCTGGCCGTTTTTGCCCTCGACGATGAGGCCATAGCCCAGCGAGGCGAGGCCGGGATCGATGCCAATGATGGTCCGCTCCGCGCGGATCGGCGCCGACATCATCGTCCCGGCCTTATCATCCCTCACTCTTCGGATTCAGGAAGTTCCATGTTGTGATAGACGTTCTGCACGTCTTCGTTCTCTTCGAGCCTATCGATGATTTTCCGCACCTTGCCGGCCGTATCGGCATCGAGCGCCAGGTAAATGTCCGGAATCATCGAGATTTCTGCGCCGAGCGTCGCGAAATTCTTGGCGTTCATGGCGTTGAGCACATCTTCGAAGGTGGCGGGATCCGTGTATACGGAGACGGTCCCTTCCTCGCTGACGATATCGTCGGCGCCGGCTTCGAGGGCCGCTTCCATGATCTGGTCTTCGGTATAGACTTCGGCGTCGTAGGTCAGGACGCCCTTGCGCTTGAAGAGATAGGATACCGAGCCGGAGGTTCCAAGGTTGGCGCCGGATCGAGTGAGAAGGTTGCGGATTTCGGCCGCCGCGCGGTTCTTGTTCTCGGTGAGGACCTCGATGAGCATCGCGCCGCCGCCGGGAGCGTAGGCTTCGTAGACGAGCTCTTCGTAGTTGACGCCCTCGAGTTCTCCCGCGCCCTTTTTGATGGCGCGGTCGATATTGTCCTTGGGCATGTTCGCGGCTCTCGCCTTCAGGATTGAAGTGCGCAAACGTGGATTCATGTCCGGGTCGCCGCCGCCCATCCTGGCGGCTATGGAAATTTCCTTGATGAACTTCGTAAACATCTGACCGCGCTTGGCGTCGGCCAGTCCCTTTTTGTGCTTTATGGTCGCCCATTTACTATGACCGGACATAGGATCTCCTTATAAAAACCCAACAAATGACGCAAAACGATAACATAGCAACGAAATAACTGTCAACTACGCCTTTAGTCTGACGATCGTCTTGCCGTATCCTCCCTCTTCCGGCCTGGCGAAATGATAATCATCGATGGCCGGGTTGGACTTGAGATAATCGTGGATTCCCTTGCCCAAAATTCCTTCCCCCGTGCCGTGAATTATGGAAAAAAGGCTCAAGCCCTGGAGGCTGGCCGCATCGATCTGCCGCTCCACGGCGCCGATAGCCTCAAGGAGACGGAATCCGCGCAGGTCGAGCTCGAAACTCGCGCGCGCCGGTCCCTCCGCGTCCGCCGGAGCCAGTTCGACATCGTAGACGGGCCTGTCGGATTTTTTTTCCTCGACAGGCGTAAGGTCGGTTTTCGCGACCGTGAGACGCATGGAGCCTATCTCGATGACGCATTTCCCGCCCGAGGCCTTCCTGATCAGTCGAGCCCTCTTCCTGTAAGGCCCGTACATCACCTCTTCGCCCTCGGCGAAGACGGCGCGCGCCTTCTTTCCGGAAGAAGTCTCGCCGGGCGCAGAGTCGACATCGGCCGGCTGAACCCGCGCCTTGAGTTCGGCAACGGCCTCCCGTTCCTCGCTCTCCAGGACCCCATACTGCTTCTCTACGGATTCCGCGAGATCGGCGAGGAATTTCTTGACGTCCTTCGTCTTGTCGGTATTCGCCCCCGATTCCCTGAGCTCGCGCACGAGGTTTTCGAGGGTTTTCCTGCTTTCCGAGAGAAGGTTCCTGAGGTCTGAGAGGCCGTTTCGGCGCAGCTCCGATTCCCTCTGGCGCACGCGCAGCACGGCGAGATCGGCCTTTCGCTTATCCTCGGTGACCGCCTTGAGCCGCTTCTTGTGTTCCCTCTCGAGGGTATCCAGTTCCCTGTGCTTCTCGTTCAGGCCCTTGATCATTTCCCCGACATCGGTCCGCTCGTCGCTCAGGTAGCGCCGCGCCCTCGTCACGATATCGGCCGCCAACCCTGTCTGCGCGGCGATCTCGAGGGCGCGGCTTTCCCCGGGGATGCCCATGACGATGCGGTAGGTCGGCGCGAGGAGTGTCGAGTCGAATTCCATGCAGGCGTTCAGGCAGCCCGGCCTGGTGTACCCATAGTTCTTGAGGATGCCATGGTGCGTGGTCGCCATGGTGAGGCAGCCCTTCTCGATGAAAAAGTCGAGGAGGCCCATGGCTATGGCGCAGCCCTCCTCGGGATCGGTGCCGGCGCCCAGCTCGTCGAGAAGGACGAGGCTTCTGGAGCTTACGTTTTTCACGACATCGGCGATGACCTTCATGTGGCCGGAGAAGGTGGAAAGGGACTGGTCGATGGACTGTTCGTCGCCTATATCGGCCAGGACGGCGTCGAAAATGGGCAGTTTCGTGCCCAAGGCCGCAGGAAGCCCCAGCCCGAACTGGTGCATGAGGGCGAAGAGCCCTATGGTCTTGAGCGTGACGGTCTTGCCGCCCGTGTTGGGTCCGGTGACGATGAGGGTGCGGGTCAGATCGGGCACGTCGACGTCGATGGGCACGGCTCGCTTGCCCAGCAGGGGATGTCGCGCCCGCCAGATCGTGAACCCGGCGTCTACGACCTCGGCCAGAACGAGATCCTCCCGCCTCATCTGTATCGCCCTCGCCAGACGCTGGTCCATGCAGGCGAGGAGAATCCTGGCCTGCCCTATCAAAGGCGCGTCCTTTCTGACCTTCTCCGTCGTTTCCTTGAGAATGCGGAAGATTTCCGCCCTGAGCCGGGCTTCGAGCTGCACGAGTTCGTTGTTCTTTTCGACGAGGGCGGCCGGCTCTATGAAGACCGTCTGCCCCGAGGAGGAAACCTCGTGGACGATGCCCTTCACCCTGCCCCTGAAGTTAGCCCTCACGGCCAAGACGGTTCTGCCGTCGCGCTGCGTGGGTTCGCCGGACTGGAGGGCCGAACGGAGATCGGGATCGTTCCGGTAGGAATCGGAAATCGTCAGCAAGTCGCGGTTGGCGCGCGCGATGGCGTCCCTTATGCGCTTTATCTCGGGTAGATCGCGCAGCTCACCGTCCGGGGTGAGAATATCAAATATGATTTTAGATACATGCTGAAGTTTAGGCGCGGCGGCCAGCAATTCCCTCGCTTCCGATTCGGCCCATTTTTCGGCCAGGGCCTGGGGATCGAAACCTCGTTTTTGATCAAAAGCCCAGTTCTCCCCGATGGCGCACACCTCGTCCGACGCCGCCTTGCCATCCTGCCTTTTCAGGGCAAAGTCGGCCCTGGAGAGCAGGGTGAAAAGCCTGTCGAATTCCTTCGTCCAGAGGCCCAGGGCGAAGAGCTCCTCCAGCTCGAGGGTCATGCCCGAGGCGCCGAGGCGTTTCAGCGCTTCGGCTATCTGAGGAAAGGAAAAGGAAGGCAGCTCGCTGGAAGCGAGATAGTCGCAGAGGGAGGCTATGTCGGCCTTGAAGCGCTCGAGGAGAGCCTTTTCGTCGATGGGAAGCGATGCGCGGACAAGCTCGCCCCCCTCCCAGGAGAGGCAATACTCGGCCGTGCGCTCGCGTATCCGGAAAAAATCGAGAAGCGCAAGACTGTGATCGTTTTTTAAAAACATACATCGATCCTAAAAGAGTTCGTCGTGTTCGTCGAGATCGGCCGAACCCGAACCCCTGATTTTCGTCCTGATCTTGGATGAAAGCCCTCTTTCCTTCCTGCCTGGATCGCGGACTCCCGACTTTTTCCACGCGACGGGCTGGACGAGGTCCTCCCTGATGCGCAGGTAGCTTTCATAGCGGTCGGGATGGATGGTGGATTCCTCCACCGCTTCCCTGATGGCGCATCCATCCTCGTCCGTATGGCTGCAGCGCGAGCCGTAGGCACAGTCCTCTATAAGTGGAAGCATTTCCGGGAAGCAGGCGGCCAGGTCGTCGGGGGGAAGGCTTCTGAGGGCCAGCCTGCGGATGCCCGGCGTATCGATAATCTTGAGTCCGCCCTCGGTGAGAATCATCTCGGCCATGGTCGTCGTGTGCTTCCCCCTGTCGTATTTTTCAGACACATCGGCCGTCCGGCGCTCGGTTCCGGGCACGAGGACGTTGAGGAGACTCGATTTGCCGACTCCCGACTGTCCGGCGAACACGCCCAAGGAACCGGATAGAAGCCCTAGGAGGGCTTCTATGCCCTCGCCCGTCTTCACCGAGCTCTGGATTACCCGATAGCCCAGCTCGCGGTAATCCTCCAGGCGTTCCCGGACTTCCTCAGGGACGCCCAGGTCAATTTTGTTGAGCACGATGACGAAGGGAACATTGGCCCATTCGGCCATGACGGCCAGCCGGTCGATGAAACGCGGCCTGAAAGGCGGCAGCCTGGGCGAAGTCACGCAGATCACCATATCGATATTGGCGGCGATAGCCTGCTCGGCCCTGCCCTTTTCGTTGTATCGGCCGAAGGTGTTCTTTCTGGGCAGCATTCTGGAGATGAGGCCTAGGCTGCCTTCGGTGGGAGTGACTTCCACGATATCGCCGACAGCCAGGCTGTTGTAGCTGCCCGTCAGCGCCTTTATTCTCTTGCCCTTTATCTGGCAGAGACGAAGGAACCCGTCGTCGCAGAGAACCTGGGCCGAATTATTGGTCGAGAATATTACCGTTCCGGTCAAGCTTTCACCCGCGGCATGCTAGAGCCGCTCCGGAGAAAGGAGGCCGAATCGTTTGGCCCATCGCGCGTAGGAGGGATCGAAGGGCAGCTCGCCGGTGAGGAAAAAACGCCCTGGTCCGGGGACGGCGTCTCTTTTCTGGCCTTTTTCCAGTTCGGCGACGATCTGCGCGAGCCTGTTGGCCACGCCCTGGCGGGAATCGACTATTTCGATGCCCTCGGCGCCCAGGGCAAGCGCGCAGGCGACGATATCCTTCTCGAGATGGAGAAAGTGGGTGCAAGCGAGGATGATCCTGTCGACGCCGCGGTCGAGAAGCGTTCGAATATAGGGCTCCACGGCGGCGAGTCTCTCCTCGGCGGTAGACGAGAGATAGTGGTGTTCCACGAAGGAAACCAGATCCTGGGCCGGCAGCTTGACCACTTCCACGTCGGATGCGTAGCGGGCGATGAGGTCGTCGATATAGGGATCGACGACGGTCCGCTCCGTCGCGATGACGCCGATGTGCCCCGTGAGCGAGCTTTCGGCGGCGGGCTTTATGGCGGGCACGGTGCCGATGATGGGAAAGTAAGGGTGCGCTTCGCGCAGCACCTTGAGGCCAGTCTGGCTGGCGGTGTTGCAGGCGATGACGAGCGCTTCGGGCATGACCCTAGCCCTCAGTCGCCTCACCCTGTCGAGGAGGAGATCCTCCAGCTGGGCGGAGGTTTTCGTGCCGTAGGGGAAGCCCGCATCGTCGGCGACGTAATGCAGAGTCGCTCCCGGAAGAAGGCTCCGGGCCTGTTCGAGATAGGAGAGACCTCCCACGCCCGAATCGAAAAACACTATGGAAGAGTTGTGGGTCATTTTACTCATTTCGTGAAGAGCGCGTCGAAAGCGGATTTGGCCGATTCGACCTTGCCGCGCGCCTCGATCAACCCCGCTGTCTTCACGCTCAGGCGAGGGTCGGGGCAAAACCATTCGCAGAAATTCCTTTTTTCCTTGTCGGCCACCGGGGCATCGATCGTCTCGCGGCAATCCCAGCGCGCCCCGACGAGGTAGAAGGAACACATGACGCAGACATGGAGGTCTTTGCCGCAGGAGAAACAGGTCTCCGAAAAACCGATTTTCGGGCTGTCCGGCAGCGCTTCCCCGCAATAATAGCACATGCCATATATACTACACTCTAGAACCGCCCCGATTCAAGCAGAGGATAGGCTTCCGGCCGGGCGACACTTCACCGGGAGACGCCCGGCCGGGCGAGACAGCGTGGGGCGGCATCCCACGGGCGGCTTCCGACCGAGCGGCCTTGTCCCTCGGGCTTCGATGGTGTAGCCTGTCATCATGTACAGAAAGATGCCCTGCATCGTCGCCGGCTGCGCGGAAACCGCCTTTGCGGAAAGCCCTTACTGCCGCGTCCACCACCCTGACCCTCAGGAAGCCGTTAAAACCCTCGTCGAGACCATCGTCGGCGAACGCAAGGCGATAAACATCGATTTTTCAGAAATCGCCCTCATCGTGGGAGATTTTTCGCGCGTCCATTTTGTCGGCTGCAGTTTTAGAAAATCCTCCCTCTCCCATATCATGTTCACCGGAGCTTCCTTCCGCCTCTGCTTCTTCGATACGGCTTCCCTCGACTCCTGCGATTTCTCTGGCGTGGACATGGATTTCTGCTCCCTTGGCGACATGGATATTTTCGACTGCAGCTTCGAGAATTCGGAGCTTATCCATGTCAACTTCGACGGCAGCAGGATCAAGGAGAGCACCTTCTCGAGCTCGAACCTCTACGACTCCCGCTTCATCCTATCCGAAATCGAGAGATGCCGTTTCGACGACTGCGACTTCAAGCGGGTCTACTTCATGCCGCGGAAAGCCGAAGCGGTCTCGACCGTCGGATCGAACATCAATGAGGCGGTGAAGGATATGGAGCATCTCTATATATGAAGATTTACCAGCACTACTCGATCTTCGGCTTCTCGAACGCCTATATCCTGGGAAACGAGGAGACATCCTCCGCCATAATCGTGGACCCGGCGGAGATCACGACGTCGATGATAGACCAGATCGAGCACAAATCCTATTCGCTCAAAGCCATCCTCATAACGCACGACCACATTCATCATTGCCGAGGCCTCAAGACTCTCATGAGGATTTACGAACCGATCGTCTACGCCTCCAACAAGAAGATCTTCAATATAGCCTGCAGAAAGCTGCGCGATCAGGAGATCTTCGAGGAAGCGGGCCTAAGGATCACCGCCTTGGCCGTGCCGGGACACTCCCAGGACTCAATGGTCTACAGCATCGGCCCCTATCTCTTCACCGGGGACGCCCTGCACGCCGGCATCATCGGGAAGACGACGTCGACTTTCAACGCCCAGGCCCTGTTCCAGCGTCTCGAGACGAAGCTCTTAGGCTATCCCGACGACACGATGATATTCCCGGGCCACGGCCCGCCCTCGACCTTGGGGACGGAGAAGAAGTTCAACCTGGGACTCAAGCCCGACTACGCTGATCGGCTCCATCCATCCTATGACTTTTTTGTGCAGTGATCCCCTGGTTTTCGCTTTTCCTCGGTAAGAACCTTCAGACTTCCTCAAGATTCTCCATCGAAAGATAGCGGCTGGCGATCTTCGCCCAATGGCCGAAGCCGACGACGAGGTGGTTGCCTAGGGGCTTTTCGAGCAGTCTGGCCATATCGGCGTTATCCATTTCGACGTACGCCTGGGTCCTGCACAGACCTTCGTCCGCGGGCCCTCGCGAAAGTTGGCCTTCGGCGATCCACACCTTGTCGAGGGCGACTCCCCCGACGCGCGCGAGGGTGACGGGTCCCGGCGCGAAGACGCCGGCGATGGCGACGCCCAGTCCCGATTCGAAATGGCTGCGGATACCATAGCCCGCGAGCAGGGAGCGGGGGACGGTACAGTGGGCTAGAAGGATTCTTCCCTTTTCGGTCTTTTCGCCGATTGTTATCTCCGAGGGATTGGCCATCCAGGCCGGCCGACCGGAGAGGAGGCGCATCCAGCGGAGCGCCAGAATGGAGGGAATGTCGCCCTCGCAGCCCGCGTCGATGCCGTCGTCGGCGAGCTGGGAGAGGGCGTAGCAGCCGGTCGCCTTCTCCAAGCCGAGGAGATCGAAACACCTCAGCGTGAGGGCGTCGAGCTTCCTCTTGGCGATAATGGAGCGCAGCGCGCGGTAGATTATGTCGGATCTGTACATGTCCGGTCCGACGGGCTCTCTTTTGTAGTTGGATTCCCGCAGAAACGAAAAAATCTTTTCGCCCAGGGGGCTTTCCGGGCTTTTTGTGGCAGGATGGGAGGCCAAGGCGCTCGACCCAAGCGCTTCGGAGATGTCGCGCTTGCGGAGTTCCTCCATCGTGTCTTTCAGCTCCTGGAACGCGATCGGCTCGAGGCTCGCTCCCCAGGCGGATTTGAGCGCCCCGGCCTTCTGGCTCGAGGCTACGAGCCAGTCGGAAGGCTCGCCCACCGCGCCAATCCTCGAACTCCGCATCGCGGCGATCGCGCGGTTCAGCGCGACGGCTTCCAGGAGGGCGGCGCGCGCGGAAGCGTCCTCCGCCGATCTCACCTGGATGACGAGGGCAGAGCCCCCGTCCTGCCTCGCCCGGGCGGCGATTTCCAGCGCCGCGGGGAGGGAATTGTGGCGGGAATGGGCGATCAGAACCAGCGGATAAGGCTTGGCGGCCGAAGATTTCGGCACGCCGGAAAGATACTTGAGGACGATGCCTTCGGTGCCGCCGGTGAGGATGAAGAAAAAGGGCGGGACAGCCGTCGGAGCGGCGCCCGCCGTCTGCGTCTCCAGATCGACGCGTCGTCCATTCAATTCCGAAAACAGCGGCTCGAAGGCGGAAAAAATGGCGTCTATCGTCTTGCCGTCATGGAGAATCGAAGAAACCACGGCATAGGAAAAATCGCTCATATGAAGGCTCCTCGCGCAGGTCCGCCATTTTTTTCGCGATTCCGCGCACAGACCTGGAGTCTACCAGACTTTTTCCGCCGGGAACAGACGTTGCCTTTCCGCGAAGGCGTCCTGAGCCCGGATGATCGCCAGCTCGGCGGAACCGTCGACGCTGGTCGCCTCGAAGATCCTATGGACGGCGCTGGCCATGCGCTCGAAGGAGAGTAGCGCGTCCCCCGTTTCCAGGTAGTTGCCGAGGAAGAGGGCCGAGGCCATATCGCCGGCGCCGTGCGGCGGAACGGGAAAGGAAAAACGGGGAGTCCCGATGACGTAGGCTCCGCCCCCAAAGGAGAGGAGCGTGCGGATGTGGTCGCCGGGAGTTTCGGGAGTTTCGGAATCCCGCGCCGCCGCGCCGAACGCCGCGTCCTGGCCCCGAATAGCCTCGAGACTCGTTATGAGGACGATGTCGGGGCCCTTGGCGTGGAGGATGTCGCAGGCGCGCCGCGCGTCTTCCATGCCGCGGATCGCGACGCCGGAGAGGATCTCGGCTTCGAACTGGTTGGGTTTGATGATCGACGCTTCGGGCAGCGCCCTTTCGCGAAAGAACTCCGGAATGCCGGGCTGGACGTAGAGACCCCGCTCATAGTCGCCCATGACGGGATCGCAGCAGTAGAGCGTCAGCGGATTGCGCTTCCGTATGGAGGCGACGATGTCCAGGATGGCGTAGCCAATATCCAGGGTTCCCATGTACCCTGAGAGAAGGGCGTCGCAGATGGGGGCGCAATCCATGGCATCGAGACCTTCCCAAAGTTCGGCGACATGGGAACCCGAAAAGACCTGGCCCTTCCAGTGACCATAGCCCGTATGGTTGGAGAACTGGACGGTATTTAAAGGCCACACCTCCACGCCCATACGTTCGAGGGGAAAGACCGAGGCCCTGTTGCCGACGTGGCCGTAGACGACATGGGACTGGATCGAGAGCACTCTCCTCATGAAACTTCCCCGCCCGCTTCGGGAAACCCGGACTCCATTTCGTCCAGGGCATCGACGAGGATCCTGTTGAGGATGTCGAGACCGGGGCCGTCGAGCCTCAGGCGACCGCCGTTTTCCGAAAAACGTTCCTTCCAGGTCCGTATGGTTTTCGCCAGAGCGCCGACAGCGGGCAGGCCAAAGCGAGCCTCGAAGCGAGCCTCATCGAGGCCGCGCGAGGTGCGAAGCGCCATCATGACCATTTCGAAGGCCGATTCCTTCCGCGCTATCCAGGTCAGGGTCGCTTCTTTGTCTGGATCGATGAGGTAGGCCGGCAAATCCTCTCCTTCCTCCACTCTGAGGGAGAGGCAGCCGGAGGCCCCGAGAGAGTCGGCCTTTTCGCCGTCGGCGACGATCAAGGTCGATGCGGCTCCGCTCCCCAGCCCCAGGTAGGAATTCATGGACCAGTACGCGTGATTGTGGAGGCATTCGCGGCCCTTCAGCGCGTAATTGGAGACTTCGTAGCGGGAAAAACCCAGGTTCGCCAGAAGCGCTTCGGCGCTCATGCGCGCATCGAAGGATAGATCCTCGTCGGCGTGAAGGAGTTCTCCCTCATCCAGTCGCTTCTTGATGGGTGTTCCGTCCTCGACGACGAGGTCGTAGACGGAAATATGACCCACGCCATTTTCGGCGAGAAAGCCGATGGAATCGGCGAGCGACGAGCCGCCGGCGAGCGATCCCGTCGAGCGGCGCGCAGGCAGCGCGGTCATGAGATCGGCCGACAGATCGAGGCCGGATTGGGCGGCCAAGGCTATCGCCCTGCGGTTGTCCGCCGCCCTGGCATGCCTTCCGAGCATCGCAAGCTCGCCATCGTCCATGCTCTGGATCCCCACGCTCAAGCGAGTCACGCCGTTGACGACCAGCATTTCGAGCTTTTCGGGGCTCAGGGATTCGGGGTTGGCTTCCACCGTCCACTCGAGCGGGGCCTGGTCCGCCAGGGCCCGAATCCCGCGAAGAAGGCGTCCGAATACCTCGTCCTCCAAAACGGTGGGCGTGCCGCCCCCGATGAAGATAGTCTCGATGGGCGCCGACATGGCCAGGCGGAAAACCTCGGCGCGCCGTAGAAGCTTTTCGACGTATTCGGCTCTCAGCGAAGCGGAAAGGCTGGAACAAGGGAAGGAATGGAAGTCGCAGTAGGAACAGCGGGACGAGCAGAAAGGGATGTGGATATAGAGCGAACGCGGCGTCTCGAATGCCCCGCCGCTTTCAGAGAGAAAATCGGCGAGGTTCATGGAATTTTGATATGCCTGGGAGGCCAACAGACGGCTATCACCCGCCCGATAATCCTGCTCTGCCCTATCGGCCCCCAGAGCTGGGAACCGGCTAAAAGCGATCTATCGTCGCAAGCGACGAAATACTCGTCTTGACCAAGATTTCGCGCGCCCTCCGATCCTTCGCCCCGACCGACTTGCGCAACCGCGGAAGTCCCGGACAGCGAATAGCTGACTTCGGAGAGCATGTATTCGTTTGAAAACGCGGCCTCGTTGGCGGGACGGATTTCATACAGAGCTCCCTTCCGCCTAATCGAATCGCCCGGCATGCCCACAACCCTGTAGAGGCCGGGAGCGGTCGAACTTTCCCCATAGCGCGCGGCGGCTGGAGAAAACCGCTGAAGCGTGAAAAATCTCGCCAAACTATCCCAGGCGGAGAACCACCAGCCCTCGGTGGGTATCGGGTCGGGAGCGACGACGATGAGTTCGCCTCGTTTCAGGCCAGTGATGCGTGGCAGCTTGCCGAAAAGCGTGACGGCGCCGACGGGGAGGGGAAAGGAGATGATTCGGTCGCCATGAGCGAGCGTCGGCTGCATCGATGTCGAATCGATCTTGTAGGACTGGAGAAAAAAAGCGCGTATGAAACCCACGATGAGGAGGACAAGGAAAACCTTGCCCGCGGCCCTGCGCCTTTTTCTGGCCGTCAGCACTTTTTCCGTGTATGAGCGATGTCTGCCGAAAAATGCCATGACCTGTCCCCCTGGAATCAACCGCATCCGACGCCCGGATCCAGACGCCACGATGACGAATCGTCAGCGGATTCGGCCTGCCCTGCTAAAAGGCCAATAGATGAACAATGCCCTTCCGAGCACCCGGTTCACGCTCACCGGGCCGAAGTAGCGGGCGTCGCGCGAATTGTCCCGGTTGTCGCCCATCGGGAAGATCCTGCCCTCGGGGATATACCATCCCAGCGAATAGCGTCGGGACGTCGCGGCGACGCGGGATTCGGAGGGATTCATGTCCTTGAGGACGGAAACTCGCTTCATATCGTAGCCGAAGGCGTCCTTGTAGGCCGATTGAAGGTTCGCCGAATCCGCGGAAGCGGGAATGGATAGTTTCGCTTCCTGGTACGCGGAGGAGATTCCGGCGGCTTCGATAGCCCGGTATTCGCTCTGCGCCACGAGGCGCGTAGCGGAAAAGGGAAGCCCCAGCGTCTTCATCAGCCCTGGTTCCGCGAACCAGGACGATGAGCCTTCGGGTTTGATCGACACTTCGCCCCCGTCGATCCTGATCCTGTCGCCGGAAAATCCGACGGCGCGCTTTATGAGATAGTGGACCCGCTGTTCGCCGTTCTGGTCCCGGTCGATATCGACCATCGTCAGCGTGAGCATATAGACCATCTGCTGGACAATCGTGAAGACCGGCCCCTTGGAAAGATAGGAGGGGTTTTCGAAGACGATGATCTGGCCTCGGCGGGGCTTGGTCAGTCCGGGCAGCTTGGCCACGCCGGGAAGCAGCTCGGGGCCGTAGGAAAGCTTGTCGACGAAAATCATGTCGCCGATCTTCAGCGTCTTCACCATGGACTCGGAAGGTATCTGGTAGTTCTGGAAGATATACTGATTGATGACGAGAACGACGCAGGCCGCCCAGAGGATGGCCATGAGCCAGTCGACGATGGGATTTCGCCTCTGCTGCTTCATCTTGTCCTTGAGCCGCTTCCGGAGTCGACGAGTGAGAAGGAGTTCCGTGAATATCTGAAGCTTATCGATGAAATCGGCGCTATTGCCAGCCTGCTTGGTCATTGAAATCACACTACCATGTTCGCACAGCGTTGACAAGGTCCGGACGCATCCTATACGCTTCCCGCAATGAAGGAAGAGAAGAAAATCACACAGTCCGACATCGATCAGGCAACCGTCAGACTGCATCCCATAGCCGGCGTCGAGCCTCGCGTCTATCTGCCTGCGGTCTACGCGATTCTCGCTATATTCCTGCTGTTTCTGGCCCTCATCCTGCCCGGGATACGGAAAAACGGAAGCTATCTCGTTTTCGAGGGAACTCCCGCCAAGTCGGCCGTCTATGTCGGGGATCTGTATAAGGGCAGCAGCGGACAGAAAATATTCCTCCCTTCGGGCGACTACGCGATACGCTTCGAGCGCGAGGGTTTCGCCCCTGAGACAAGGAACCTCCATATCGGCGGAAGGCTCTTTGGCAGCCTCTTTTTCCCCCGCCGCGAAAAGATCGAATTCAGCCTTTCGGCCGAGAAACCGGCCGAACTTCTTCTTTCGGCGTACCGAGAATACGCGTCCTGGTCACTGGCGGGAAAGCCGAGCGCGCTCTACCAGTTTCCTCCCGTCCTCTCCGACGCCGCCGCGGCCCTGGCCGGATCGGGGGCGCTGGCGGGCGGGCGAGCGACGAGCGGCGCGGAGGGGGCGGGAGCAGCGGCAGTTGCCGACGCTGAAGGCGCGCCCGCGGCGCTGCCTGCTCCCTTGGGCTTCGCGAGGGACGCGCTGTCGGCGACAGCCTCGGCCGAATCGGCGAGGGATGGGCTCAAGGCCAGCATCCTCGTTTCCTCCGGGGGAATCCCCGGCCCCCTTTCGATGGTTTCGGCGGCGCGCGTCGCCATAGCAGCCCTGTGCGTCGAAAAAGCCGGCGCGGTCTGGCTGCGGGACATCCTCGACAAGGACAGCTCGGCCTCGATGCCTCTCGCCACGACAGCCAAGGGCGCGGGCGAAGCGCTGGCCCAGGTCGGCGAGGGAAAGATACGGCCTAAGGGCGAGGTTTTCCTGGGCGGCCATGAGTTTGTGCTCTTTTCGGGCGGCGCCCTGCCCTTGGGAGGCGAAGCGCCATCAGGCTCGAACGCCGGCTACAGCGCGGTCATCCCCTCGTTCGGCATGGCTAGAACCGAAGTGACGAACCGACAGTGGGCGACCTTCCTCGCCGCCAATCCGAGTTGGAGGCCGGACAGCAAGGCCGCCCTCGTCGAGGCGGGGCTCGCCGATGAATTCTACCTCGATGGATGGAAGGGAAGCGGCGCCGACGCCGACAAACCGGTCACCAATGTTTCCTGGGCCGCGGCGTCGGCTTACTGTGACTGGCTAAACGCTGGATCGCGAGGCGCCTGGAAAGCCGTCCTGCCCAGCGAAGGGATGTGGGAGGCGGCGGCGCGCGCGGGGCTCTCCAGCCCGGACGCGACGACGGAGATCAAGGCCACCTGGTCCGACGCGGCAAAAGACGGCCCCACGCGCGCGGGCGCCGCCGGATATTCCACCGCCGGCCTCGCCGACATGTTCGGCAACGTCTGGGAGTGGACGGCCGAAGCCTACCGCCCCTACCCCGCCTTCGCGGATGGGCGGCTCGCCGGCGATGAAAAAACGGTCCGGGGCGGCTCATGGGCCAACGCCTCCGATTCCATCACCCTCTTCTCCCGCGGCGGCATGCCCTCTGCGCATGCGACCTCCTTCCTCGGCTTCAGGCCGGCGATCGTGGAACGATGAGCATACCCGAAGGCGCCAAGGTCGTGGCGCTCAACAGGCGCGCCCGCTTCGACTACAGCGTCGACGAGAGTTTCGAATGCGGCGTCGAGCTGAAAGGCACCGAAGTGAAATCGCTCCGCGACGGGCGAGCCTCCTTCCCCGACGCCTACGCCGACGTGAGGAACGGCGAAGTCTGGCTCAGGAATTTCCACATCACGGAATACGCCTTCTCCTCGCTGTTCAACCACGATCCCGACAGACCCAAGAAACTCCTTCTCCATGCCCAGGAAATCAAGCGCATCGACAGGAAAGTCCGCGAGAAGGGCTTCACGCTCATCCCGCTGGCGGTGTACCTGAAACACGGCCTCATCAAGATCGAACTCGGCCTCTGCAAAGGCAAAAAGGCATACGACAAGCGCGCGGATATCAAGGAACGCGACGTGGACCGCGACATAAGGCGCGAGTTCCGCACGAGGGAGTGGTAGGTTTATGCGAATCACCGGCGGAATCTACTGCGGCCGCGTCATCGAGCTCCCCGACGCCCAGATGGCCATCCGGCCCGCCATGGATAGGATGAGGGAATCTGTCTTCGCCGTCCTGGGGGATATGACGGGCCAGTCCTTCCTCGACCTTTTTTCCGGATCGGGCATCATCGCCCTCGAAGCGGCATCGCGCGGCGCCAATCCCATCGTGTGCGTCGAACGCGACAGGGCAAAGTTCCCCATTCTCCTCAAGAACGTGTCGATCGCCTCGGACCAGCGCATCGAGTGCAAGGCCCAACCGGTCGAGCTTTTCCTCGCGCGCAACAAGACCGCCTTCGACGTCGTTTTCCTCGATCCGCCCTTCCCCTACGCGTACAAGTTGGACCTGCTCAAAGCCCTGGCGAAGAGTTCCAGCCTCAAGGAAAGCGGCCTCGCGCTCATCCATTTCCCCAGGGAAGACAAGCTGCCGCAGGAAATCGGCCCCCTTTCGGTCGAGGATGAACGGAGCTACGGGCGTTCGATCGTGCGTTTTTACAGAAAACGTGAAAATGTCTCAACCTCAAAATAACACCGGTTGCTTTTTCCGGCTTTTCGTTTTATACTTTTACGCTAGATGGAAGGCCGGATCTGTTCCGTATTTTAAAACGTTTAAATGATAAAATACGCTTTCCGTCGTGAGGACAAAATATGAGTGACGAACTTTCCCCCCCGACCCAGGACGAATTTTTCGAAATCCCCGAGGCTCTTGAGAGCGAATTGAGCGAAATCTCCGAATCTTCCAAGAAAGGCTATCAGCTGCTTAAGGAAAATAGGTTCGATGAGGCCGTTGAATGCTTTGCCCAGATTTTGGAAAAGGACAAGGAAAACAATTATGCGTTGGTCGGCCTCGGCGATGCCGCCCGCAAACGCGGCGCGTATCGGGACGCCGCCGATCATTACCGGCGCTGTCTCGTGTTCCATCCCGGCAACAGTTACGCCCTGTTCGGCCTCGCGGACTGCTACAAGGCGCTCAATCAGTATCACAAGGCCATAGAGATCTGGGAGCAGTATCTGCTCCACGACAATACGAACATCACCGTCCTGACGAGGGTTGCCGACGCTTACAGGAAGGTGCACGATTTCAGAAAATCCAAGGCCATCTACCAGCGCGTCCTCGAGATGGAGACCGACAACCACTACGCCCTCATCGGCCTCGGTCATCTGCACTATGATTTCAAGGAATACAAGGAAGCCCTCGCTTACTGGCAGAGGATGGTCGACCTGCAGGCCGATCGCGTCGACATCAGGGTTCTCACCTCCATTGGCAACTGCTACAGGAAGCTGAAACAGTTCGATCGCGGCGTTCCCTATTTCGAAAAAGCCCTCGAGAGGGAGCCTGACAATTTTTACGCGCTCTTCGGCATAGCCGACTGCTATAGAGGCGTCGGCAAACAGGCAAATTCCCTCGTCTACTGGAACAAGATTCTCGAGAAGGACCCCAAAAACAAGGTTATCCTCACCAGGGCGGGCGACGCCTACAGGAATATCGGCGACCTCGAGAAAGCGGTGAAGTATTACGAGGAGGCGCTGAACATAGAGTTCGACGTGTACGCCATTCTCGGACTCGCCGTCATCGCGCGCACCCAGGGCAAATGGGACGACGCCATCACGAGCCTCAAGATGCTCATCCAGAACGATCCCAAGAATTACCGGATTTACCTCGAGCTGGCCCAGTGCTACATAGCGGCCGGCCAGCGTCAGCAGGCCATAGACATCCTCAGCGACTTTACGAAGATGGGGATCAAGAACCCCTTCGTCTCGGAAGCGCTCATGAAGCTCTCATCGAAGGCTTCGTGAAGGCGCGCCGATAGGATGGCAGAAGCGCCCGTGACCGAGGGAAAACCGGCGATCTATCTTTCGGGCCTGCTCTCCCGCGAAATTCTGGACCTGCTTCGCTTTGAACAGAGCTTCAGGGCCAAGCAGGTCTACGATTGGATTGTCCGCGGAACATCGGATTTTTCCGGCATGACCAACCTGCCCGCCTCCGAAAAAGAGAGACTGAGCGCCTCGTTCGGCAAGCTGCGATCCTCATCGGTGAGTTCCGAGTTCAAGGACGAGGATGGGTCGCTGAAGCTGCAGATCAGACTGCGCGACGGCGCCGCTGTCGAATGCGTCCTCCTGGAGGACATCGAGGGAAGGAAAACCGCCTGTCTCTCCAGCCAAGTGGGCTGTCCCATGGGCTGCAAATTCTGCCGTACGGGCCAGCTCGGTTTCCTGCGGAATCTGGGGCCGGACGAAATCCTCGAACAGTACTACTTCCTCAAGGAAAGACGGGGGTTCATCTCGAACGTCGTCTTCATGGGCATGGGCGAACCCCTCCTCAATCTTCCCGCCGTCAGGAAGGCCATAGCGCTCCTCTCCGACCCGAAAGGCATAGGCATGTCGCTCCGCAAGATCACCATTTCCACGAGCGGCGTCGTCCCGGGGATTCTCGACCTGGCCGCCAACGGTCCTCGAGTCAGGCTCGCCGTGTCGCTGACCACGGCCGATGAGGATATGCGGTCGGAAATGATGCCCATAAACCGCACCTGGAACCTTGAGGCCCTCAAGACCGCCCTCGTCGAATACCAAGAAAAGACCGGCGAACGCGTCACCCTCGAAGCCGTCCTCACCGGAAACAGGAACGCGAGCCCCGACGATGCCCGCGCCCTGGTGCGCTGGGTAAAACCGCTCAAGGCACAGGTCAATCTCATTCCATGGAACGCGGTGCCCGGACTTCCTTTCGAAACGCCCAGCAAGGCGCAAGTTCAGGCCTTCACCGATGTGCTTGAGAAGGCGGGACTCGTCGCCGTCCAGCGCATGCATCGCGGCAGAGGCGTCATGGGCGCCTGCGGCCAGCTCGGGGACACGCTCCAGGCCAATCCCAAGCCCTGACATAGTCCGATTTCCCTCTGTCGCGGAAAACGCTCACCAGCTACAACCATCACCCGATTTACCCAATTTTCTCAAGAGCCGCGCCCGCCTCTTCTCGAGCCCCTCGCGTTCGGGGTTGTCGGTTTTTGGAGCGCCTTGATTTCGGATTTCCGTTTCCTGGGCGACTTCCACTTCCAGGATGGCCTTGGCTTTTTCGGCGTAGGCGAGAGCGGTTCCAGGATCCCTCCTCACATGTTCGTGGAATTTCGCCTTTTCGATACAGCCTTCGACGCTGTGTTCGTCCATCGCGGCGATGACACGTCCGCAGGCCTCCAGATCCCCCGCCTTTCTATAGAATTTGAAAAGAAGCCTGAGCGCCCCATGGTCGCCGGCCGCGGCGCCTTCCTCGAGGAGGGTGTAGCCTTCCTCCGATCGGTCGGCCGCCATCAGTTCCATGGCGAGATGAGGGACATAGACTCTTTCGCTCTCCCAGCGTACGCAAGGTTCCTTCATGATTCCCTCGACCCTGAGAAAGAGCCTGGCGAGCGACCTGACGTCGAGGAGATTGTGGTCGGCCACCTTTCCCATCGCCGCGAGAGAGGTTTCGAGAGCGTCGCTGTCCGCGGCTGTCGCCCCCGAATAATCGAGCCAGAGCCGCGGGATGAGAAATCCGGGCACGTCGTCCTCCCGCCCCTCCCCGAGAACGGCTATCTCCATGGCCTGAAGGGAGCAGGAACCGAAGGTTTTCCTCCAGAACTTCCTCGCCATATGCAGGAGGTCTATGTGGCCGAATTCGGGGACGGGAACGGCGTTCATGATGCAGCGCGTCCTCAAAAGGGGCAGATCAAAGGCGGCTCCGTTGTAGGTGACGAGATAAGGATGCTCCGAGAGAAGATTGACCGTGAAATCGAGAAAAGCGGGCTCCCCAGGAAAATCGTCGATGAAGACTTGGGTGACGAGGAAACTTCCGCCCTCGAAAAAACCGACTGCCGCCAGGAAGGCTACCGTGCCCGCCCCGCCCGAAAGGCCGGTGGTCTCGAGGTCGAAAAAAGCGAGCCTGCTCAGGGGAATGGCGGTCAATGGCGCGGGGTTCAGACCCTTTTTCCGCCTCAGCCGCTGGTTCGCGAAATGGCTTTCCTCGAAGCAATCGCCGCGGTTTTCGTCCAGGCCGAAGCCGGTCTCCACCGTCCTCGTATAGGTATGGGGAGCGATCCTTTCCCATCCCGGAAGGAAGCCCGATTTTTCTTCCCGTAACGGCTTTTTTGGCCTTTCCGGCTTATCCGGATTATCCGGCTTATCAGGGCGCGACACGATCTCCGAGGCCTTGATGAGTCCCATTTCCTTGAGGCGGGACAGCCTCCCTTTCATGGCTGACAAGCTGGTCTCCTCAAGGACGACCGCTGCAGCGGGCCAGGAGTTCGCCCACGAGGGACTTGAACCCGGCGCCGCCCCGGCGCGTTGGGCCGGAAATCTCGCCGGCCTGGGGCGAGCCATCGGCGCCCACGAGGTCGGCGCCGATGCAGGAGGGGCAACCCGCGCCGCAGGAGCAGCCGTGGAGCCTCTCGTAGGCCGCGCCCATGAGTCCATCCAGCTTGCCCGCGAGGGCCTCCGAGAGGCCGGTGCCGCCCGGATACTTGTCGTAGAGGTAGATGGCCGGGATCGAGAAATGGGGATCCCTCACGCGCTCGGAGACGCCGATATCGCGGGGATCGCAGAGGACGAAGACCGGGGCCAGGGACTTCAGCAGGCGCGCGGCCCCGACGAGCGCGGCCGCCGCCGTCGCCGGATCGAGCCTCTCCAGGAAGGAGCCGGCCGCGCTCTCCTTCGGAAAAAGAAGCATGAGGGCGCGCGTCTGCATTTCCTCGGGCGGCAGGAATATTTCGCCGAATCCGACATTCTCCTGCGTGTGGAAGCGCAGCTTCTTGAACTTCTCCGCCTGGCTCCTCACGAGGACGTCGCCCACGGCGTAGCCGAAGAGCATGGACTGGACGGGCGAGGAACGCTCGTCCTCGGTGAGCACCTCGAGATCGGTCTTGACGACGGCGTCGGTCCAGTAATCCAGGTCCTTTCGCTCGACGTGGCAGACCCTATTGGCGATGTCGAGTTTCTTGACGATGAACTGCGTGCCCAGGTGGATGTAGACGGCGTTGTCGAAAATGAGTTCCTTGGCGCTCGGCCTGTCCATCTCGCCGATCACGCGGCTTCCTCCGCCCGTCACGTCGACGATGACGATATTGTCGGCGGTGGCCGAGCGTAGCGAAATCTTCTCGCTGGGGTAGCCCTCGTCGGACCAGTACCAGCGCCCGCCGGTGAGACGCACCGCGCCTTCTTCCTCCAGCAGGGAAAGAGCCTCCGCCGTCAGCTCGGAACGCTCGCTTCCCTCGCCGGGCTCCGTTTCGCCCGCGTCGGCGCCTGGGCCACCGCCGGTACCAGCGCCGCCGCCGAAGGACCCGCCCTCCGCGAAAGGCAGCTCGAAGGTCGCGCACTTGACGTGGTCGATGAAGATGAAGGGATTGTCCAGGTCGACCCTGGCTTGTTCCGGGGACTGCGCGAGGAAATATTCGGGATGAAGGGCGAAATACTGGTCAAGGGGGGCAGCCGAAGCCACGAATACGGCCAGGGAGGAGTCGCCCCTCCTCCCCGCCCTTCCCGCCTGCTGCCAGAAGGAAGCCGTGCTGCCGGGATAGCCCGCCATGACGGAGGCGTCGAGCCCGCCTATGTCGATGCCGAGTTCCAGGGCGTTCGTGGAGACAACGCCATTGATCGATCCCTCGCGCAGGCCTTTCTCGATGGCGCGCCGCTCCGAGGGAAGAAGCCCCGAACGGTAGGGACTCACCTTTATCCTCTCGTTTTCGTTGTTGGGATTCTCCAGGCTCTGGTTGATGTTGCTGGCGATGAGTTCCACCGTCAGCCTGGACCGGGCGAAGAGTATGGTCTTCACCCCTTCTCTCAGCAGTTCGAGGGCGATGAGCTCGGACTCGGTCGCGCCGCTCTTCCTCATGCCCCGCACCGGATCGATGACGGGGGGATTGTAGAAGACGATCGTCTTTTCGCCGGCGCCGGCGCCGTTGTCGTCGACGAGCTCTACGGGTTCCTCGATCAAAGCCTCGGCGAGTTCCCGGGGATTGGCGATCGTCGCCGAGCAGAATATGAAGGAGGGCTTGGCGCCGTAGAAGGCGGCGACGCGTTTGAGCCGCCTCAGCACGTTGCCCACATGGCTGCCGAAAACGCCCCGGTAGCTGTGCGTTTCGTCCACGACCACGTATTTCAGGCCGGAAAAGAACTGTATCCACTTGGCGTGGTTGGGCAGTATCCCGGCGTGGAGCATGTCCGGATTCGTGATGACGATGCGGCCCGAGCTTCGCGCCGCCGTTCTGAGGGAAGAGGGCGTGTCCCCGTCGTAGGTGTGGATTTTAACGGGCAGCGCGCCGCCCAAGGCTACTTCGTTGAGCTCGGCTTGCTGGTCCTGGGAGAGGGCCTTCGTCGGGAAAAGATAGAGGGCGCGGGCGGCGGGATCCTCCAGGAGGGTCTGGACAACGGGAAGGTTGTAGCAGAGCGTCTTGCCCGAGGCCGTGGGCGTGACGACGACAAAATTCCGCCCGGAACGGGCGATGCGGTAACATTCGGACTGATGGGTGTAGAGGGCCGAAATGCCCTTCGCGGCGAGGGCCGCGGCGAGAGGCGGCGAGAGATCGGCCGGCAGTCCGGCGAGTTTCGGAGCGCGCTGCCGGAGCGTACGGACCCACGACAGCTCCCCCTGTTCCGCGAGCCAAGGGAGAAAAGAGCCCAAAAAATCTGTAGCGGTTTTCTTCATCATAAGCTATACTTTACACGCGCGAGCCGTTTGGGTAAACAGATGTGTATATATTTTTCGCCTCGCTCGCGAGAAAGGGGCCATCATGCTGAAAGTATTGTCGATCGTGCTTGGCGGCGGCAAGGGTACCAGACTATTCCCATTGACCAAGGAAAGGTCCAAGCCCGCCGTGCCATTCGGCGGCAAATTCCGCATCGTCGATATTCCCATATCGAACTGCATCAACGCCGGTTTCAAGAAGATTTACATCCTCACCCAGTTCAACTCCGCGAGCCTCCATCTGCATATCGCCAAATCCTACAATTTCGATACGTTCTCGAGCGGATTCGTGGAAATCCTCGCCGCCGAGCAGACTCCCGTGCATTCGGGCTGGTACGAGGGTACGGCCGACGCGGTGCGCAAGAATCTCATCCATTTCAGGCCGCAGAATCCCACCCATTATCTCATCGTGTCGGGCGACCAGCTCTACAGGATGGATTTGGGGGACATGTTCAGGAAGCACCTCGCCTCGAAGGCCAGGCTCACGATAGCGGGCACCATGGTGGACAGGGACACGGCGGGCGCCCTCGGCATCATAAAGGCCGGGAAAGAGTCCTTCATCGAAGCCTTCATGGAAAAGCCGGGGCCCTCGAAGGATATAACCGAATACAGGCTGCCAGCCGAGATTCGCCCGAAATCGGCCGCGCCGTCCAACGAGTACCTAGCGAGCATGGGCATCTACATTTTCGACGCATCTCTCATGGAGGAGGCCCTGGCGGGCGACTCCAACGATTTCGGCAAGGAAGTCATCCCCGACATCCTCGCCAAGGAAAGGATAAACGCCTACCTCTTCGACGGTTACTGGGAAGACATCGGAACGATCAAGAGCTTTTACGACGCGAATATCCAGCTGACCGACATCAACCCGAAATTCAATTTCTACGATGAAGACAACCCCATCTACACGCACAACAGAAACCTTCCCGCGTCCAAGCTCAACTACTGCACGCTCAACCAAGCCCTCGCCACCGATGGCTGCATAATCACCAACGCGTCCATATCGCGCTCCATCGTGGGAATTCGCACCATCATCGAATCGGGCGCGAGCCTCGACGGCGTGATATGCATGGGCGCCGATCGCTACGAGACGGAGGAAGACAAGCTGGCCAACACGGCCAAGGGCGTCCCGAACATCGGCATCGGCGGCGGAAGCATACTGAGGCGCGCCATCATCGACAAGAACGCGAGGATAGGCCCCAACTGCAGGATCGGCATCGACGACATGCCGCGGCCGGAGGGCGAATACGCCACGCACTATATCGTGGACGGCGTCATCGTCATTCCCAAGAACATGATCGTGCCGGCCGGTACGGCGATCTGAAAACCCGATTCCCCACACATTAAACGAGGGCTGCCCGCTTCGCGGGCAGCCCTCGTTATTCCTCGTTTCCCTTGCCTGAATTTTCAGCCGGTGACGAGCTTCATGGCCTCCGCCAGTTCGGGATCCTTGTCGATATAGTACTTCTGGGCTTCGGCGGTCGATAGGCCGACGAGTTCGTGGCTCATATAGTGAATCCAGGTTTCATCCTCGGGCGTGGCCACTTCGATCTTGCGGCACCAGTAGTCGGGATGTATGGGCTGGGTGTCGGGCAGGTATTCGCGCACCTTGTAGTCATGGACGGCGACCTTGATGTGGTCTCGGGTCAGGCCCTTCTTCATGATCACTTCGGTCAAGTAGTTGATGGTCCTTCCGGAATCGTAGACGTCGTCCACGAGAAGCACCTTGTCCCCTCCCCTCAAAAAATCGGGGCTGTAGGTCCATCCATCGATCTTGATCGCCTCGTGGGTGCTCACATCGGTATAGGAACGGGCGACGACGGCGGCGTAGAACACCGGTTTCCTGTCGCTCGAGATGAACTTGAAATACTCGCTTATGACGTTCCCCATGTAGGCGCCGCCCCTGAGCGAGACATAGATGATATCGGGAACGAACCCATCCTTGTAGATGCGGTAGGCCAGTTTTATGGCATTGTCTCTGATCATATCGTAGGGAACGAACTCTTTGTGCATCGGAGCCTCTTGGAAGAAAGATCCGCGTTCCTCAAGGGGAACCGCATGGGGACAAAAGCTTGAAGCCCTGAAAAATCAGGGCTTCAAGCAGTCATCGCGAAGATGGGATAATACTATCAGTTTTTATTTAAAGCAAGGGTATCGATAATCTGCTCGTCGCGGACCACGGTGAAGGTCAGCTTTTTGGCGCTCGGGTCGTTGATCTGCTGGTAGAACCAGATGAGTCCTTCCACCTTCTTCTCGTTCACCTTGATGATGATGTCGCCCGCTTTGAGACCCATCACGGAGGCCGGGCTCTTCGCCACGACGTCGGTGACGGCGATGCCGCCCTTGGCGCTTTCCGGCACCTTGGTCTGGTCGATGGACTCCGACTGGAGGGAGATCACCGAGAGGCCGGGATAGAGGTCCTTGTTGTTGCTGGCGACCGTCTTGTCGCGCAGATCGATCTTGACCTTGAGGCTCATTTTCTTGCCCGCGCGGATGAGGTCGATGACCGCCGAGGATCCGGCGGGGATGTCGCCTATCTTGCGGACGAGCTCGTCCTGGGACTTCACTTCCGCGCCATCGATGCCCGTTATGAAGTCTCCCGGGAGGATGCCTCCGTTGTAGGCGGGGCCGTTCTTGAAGACGTGGGCGACGAAGGCGCCCTTCTTGTCCTCTATGCCGAGCTCTTTGGCCGTGGCTTTGTCGCCGCTGATGCCGAGGAGACTCACGCCGAGCCAGCCATAACGGACGGTCTTGTGCTGGATGAAATCGTCGATGGCGCCCTTGAGGTTGTTGATGGGGATGGCGAAGCCCAGGCCCACGGAACCGCCGGTCTGCGTGGCTATCCACGTGTTGATGCCCACTACTTCTCCCCTGATGTTGACGAGGGCCCCGCCGGAGTTGCCCTGGTTTATGGCCGCGTCGGTCTGGATAAAGTCGTTGATGTTGCCGTCGGGGCCGCCGTTTCTGCCCACCGCGCTCACGATGCCCGCCGTCACGGAAGACACGAGGCCGAGAGGGCTGCCCAGGGCGATTGCCCAGTCGCCTACCTGTATTTTCGAGGAATCGCCCAGCTTGGCCACCACGATGTCAGGATCGCTCGTCTCGAACTTCACCAGGGCGATATCCTTGCGCTCGTCGGCTCCCACGAGCGTGCCAGGGAAATCCCTGCCATCGCTCATGATGATAGTGATCTTTTCCGCGTTGCCTGCCACATGGTTGTTCGTGAGGATGTAGACGGTCTTGCCGGTTTTCCTGACGATGAGGCCGGAACCGAGGCCTTCCTGGCCAAATTTCGGCGTTTTCTGGTCGGGGGTCGTTTCCTGAGGGCCAAAGAAAAACTCGAAAGGGATGCTCGGCTGGGTTTTCGGGGCATCCGTCACCTTGTCCACGACATCCAGCTCCACCACCGAAGGAAGAACGGTGGTGGCGACATAACGGAAGGCGGTCTGGACGGCCTCGGCCTGGGAGAGCGCCGCTCCTATTTCCGGCGTCACCTGGACGCTCGGGGTCTCCGCTTCGACGACGGGCAGGGATACCGATCGCTGCGATACGCCTCCGAGGGATCTTCCGCCCACAAAGGCGAACACGAAGCCGATCACCACGCCCAAGACGATGAGGTTGGCTATGAAAAACTTCTTCGAATAGAGCTTTTTCTGCAATGCCATAATACTTCTCCTGAGATGCGTTTCTTAGCGAGACATTAACTAAAATATAAAATACTGATTTTCGTTACAGCAGCCAAATAGGCGGAGGCATCAGGCTATATGACAATCAACGCTCTCTAGAATGTCCAGGAAGTGAGTACCTCATGACCGGACTCGGTGACAAGGACGGTATGCTCGTAATGCGCCGACAAGGACCCATCGAGCGTCACCACCGTCCAGTCGTCGGCCAGTTCCTTCACGTCGCCCTTGCCAGCGTTTATCATCGGTTCGATGGCTATGACCATGCCGGGGAGCAGTCTGGGGTTGGGTCCGCTGGAGATATAGTTGGGGATCTGCGGATCCTCGTGCATTTCGAGGCCGACGCCATGGCCGCAGTACTGGCGCACGACGCCGTAGCCGTAGCGCGTGGCGTGGCTGAACACCGCCCTCGCGATATCGTGGACGCGAGCGCCGGGCACGACGGCCTCGATGGCCTTGTCGAGACATTCCCTCGTCACCCTCATGAGCTGGTCGGCCTCGGAGCCGACCTTACCGACGGCCCAGGTGACCGCGGAATCGGAAAAATAGCCGTCCAGCTCGATGCCGTAGTCGGCGCCTATGATGTCGCCCTCCACGAGGCGGCGTTTGCTTGGGATGCCATGGATGACAGTTTCGTTCACGGAAAGACAGATGGAGGCCGGATACCCCTCGTAGTCGAGGAAGGCCGGCTTGCCTCCGCGCTTTATCGTGTAATCGTAGGCGAACTTGTCGAGTTCGAGAAGACTCACCCCAGGCTGCACCATGGGGCGAAGCCGTTCGAGAAATTCGGAGAGGAGGGCGCAGGATTTGCGTATGCCGTCAATCTGTTCCTTGTTCTTGAGTCGTATCATCTGCCTGCCTCAGCGCTTCGCGTCTGGACTTTTCACTCCCGAATTTTCCTGCTCGTAATCCTTGTGGATTCCGTCCAGAACGCCGTTGATAAATTTATAGGAATCCTCGGAGCCATATTCCTTGGCGATTTCGATCGCTTCGTCGATCGTGATCTGCGCGGGGATATCGGGCTGGAAGAGGAGGCAGTAGGTCCCCATCCTCAGGATGGCCAAATCGACTTTTTTCAGTCTTTCGAAGGGCCAATGGGACAGGTGCTTCCTGATCCTCGCGTCGATGCCTTCAACGTTTTCGAGGGTGCCCGCGATGATCAACCTCGTGAAGGTGAGCGTATCCTCTTCGAGTTCCTCGACTTTCGCAGCCTCGAGCCAGGCGAAGGAGAGAAGATCGTCGAGCGATGAACGCGAAGCCTCCCAGGCGTACAGCGCCTGGAAAGCGAGAATTCTTGCCTTTCTGCGTGAAGCCATCAGCTCCCCTTTTTTACCATTTCAGATTTTCATCAAAGGTCTTTATGGACGCCTCACCCCTGAGCTTCGTGATGAGGTCGGCTTCCAGCTTGTCCATGAACTGAGCTTCCTTCGCCGAAGCGACCTGATAGGCGATGAACTGTTGGATCGTCATGTTCTGGTTGCCGGGGACGGAGTCGGCCAACCCCAGCTGCTTTTGCGGCAGGAACTCATTCGCCCTCACCACCCTGAATCCGGTGGGGCTTTCGATCATGCCGGAGATGTCGCCGGCCTTGAGCTTGAAAACGACATCGAAGAGATCGGCGCCGAAAAGGTTCTTGTTCTGGGCGGTCTTTTCGATGTAAAGGGAGGGTATGGACTTGTAGCCTATGGCGTCGCCCGCCCGCAGCATGTATTCGTCGAATTTCGTGGGATTGATCTTGAGCGCCGAAGCGGCCGCTTGGAGGGCATCCTTGGCCTTCTTGGCGTCGGCATCGCTCTTGAGCCTCGTGTCGACATAGAGAACGCTCACCCTCATGGTGTCGGGACGGACGAGGGAGGCCTTCGCGAGATCGTAGGCCTTGAGAATCTCGTCGGCGCTGGGAGCCACGAGAACGGCTTTCAGCTCATCGGCGCGCTTGGTCTGCACGTAGGTCTCGAAGAGAAGGCGCTGGCGGATATAGACTTTGGGCTCGACGAAAACGCCGCTCGCCCGCAGCTGGGTCTCGAGATCCGCGTCGGTCGCCTTGGCGCCGAGGCTGGATTTCATCTGCGCGAGGGCGTTGTTTATGTCGGCGTCGCTCACGGAAATCTTCTCCCTCTCGCAAAACTGCACGAAGAGGAGGCTGTTGATTCTCGCGTCGAGAACCTGCTTGATCTGCTCGGCCGTGAACGTTATGCTTGCGGCCTTTTCGAGGCGCTGCACATCGGCCTTGATCTGGCGGACGGAAATCACTTCCTGCTTCACCAGCTTGATAGTGGCGGCAGGTTTATCGATGGAGGTCTGGGCGCCGAGAGCCGCCAGACAGACGAAGGCGAACAAAGCAGGTAAAATCTTTCTCATTGTTAACACTCGCTCTTGCTTTATACATGGCCTAAAAGGCAGAACCCACACATCATTTATAACAAACCCGATTGGAGAAGGTAAACCAAAATCCAGGGTATTTCAATAGAAGAAAGGCGTTTCAAGGCCCGAGCGGCGCCACTGGGTCCGAAAATCCGCTCATGCGGGCGCATCGGCGTCGGCTTCGGCGAGGCGTCTGCGGACGGCGTTCAGCCCAGGCAGCCGGGGCACGAGAAGCGCGGCCCTCTCGAGCGCCTCCTGCGCTTCCTCCCATTCCTTGCGGCGCAGATGGACCTCGGCTTTCTTGCGCAGAAACTGCGCCGAATCCCTGGTACCCACTTCGAGCGCGATGGACTCTTCCAGTCTGTCGAGATAGTCGTCCTCGTCTATCCGTCCGGGCATTTTCTGAAGCACGAGCGTCCTGAACTTCAGGGCGACGACATCGTAATAGTAACGGAACCACGCCCTCTCGTGCTCCATGGCGATGAGCCTTTTATAGATGGCGTAAGCCTTAAGAAGCCGCCCGCGCTTTTCGTATTCCTCGGCCAGGCAATACTCCGCGTCCATGGCGTCGCCCCTGTCCAGCCAGCGCTCGAGCCTGAAATCGCCGAAGGATTTAGAGCGCTCGTAGGTCTCCAGGGCCTCGTCGTCGAAGTTGTGCAAAAGATCATAGACGATGAGCTTGGCCTGACTCTCCGGGTCGTGGGTGCGCGCTTTCAGGAAAGCCCTGTAATTGAAGCCTCCCTGTTCGAGCTTCTGCCGCCTCAGGCTGCGATCGTAAGCCCTGCGCTTTTCGCCGTCGGAAAGGATCCTGTAGGCCTCGAGGATGAGGCGCATCGCCGATTCGCGCACGGAAGCCACCGAGCCCTTGGCCGTCTTGCCGTAATTGGTCCTTCCCTGCGCCTCTACGCCGCTCGAGGGCATTTCTGAGGCGCTCATGTCGGGGTGGTATTTCTTCGCCTTTTTCCGGAACGCGCTCTTTATGGCGCTTTGATCGGAGTCGGGAGGGATGCCGAGCACATCGTAGTAATTTTCCACGTATCTAGCCCCGGATGAGCGGCGCTTCCCGCGCCGCCGCGATCGATTCGCCATCGTTCGCGACAACTTCGCCCATCGTGACGATCATGCCTTCCTTCTCAAGGGTCTTCATCATGATCGCGAGGGCTTTTTGGGGAAGGAGACCCGATTTGAGGAGGAGGGACATGGACCGCTTGCCCACGAGATTCCCGCCGTTCGAAAGCTGCTCGCCCAGTTTCTTGCCGATGCCGCTTCCGAGGCCGCTGGGTTCGGAACAGATGACCAGGAAGTCGTACGTGGATAGACGAAAATCCACCGCTTCGAGAAAGTCGGAGACATGGCCCATCAGGCTGAATTCACGCGATACAGCGCGCGCCAGCTTCTGAAGTTTCTCTGATTTTTTATCGCTCACGGCGACAACTGCTATACGCATTTTTCCCTCGCGGCCACTATAGCGTCGAACAAGAATCGTAACAATCCGGTTACATGGCCCTGTAGAGTTCTTCGCCCGTACCCGGTTTGATGAATATGACCGGGCAGCGAGCGTTCCGCAGAATTTCCCGGTTCGCGTCGGCCACGGCGTCCCTCGACTGCATTTCTGAGGGCTGACCGCCTATGACGATGCAATCGGCGCTATTCTCTATCGAAGCCCTGATGATTTCGCCCGGCACCGAGCCCTTTCCTAGGAGCGTCTCCACGGTCAGGCGCTTTTTCGCGGCGATTTCCACGCAGAAATTGAGATAGCGGCGGCCGGAACTCTCAAGGCTCCGCTCGTATTCCTCGCTCTCGTCGGGCACGAATATCCGGGAGAGGGCGAGCTGGCGTATGGTGGCCGTATCGACGACATAACAGGCGATGACCTTCGAACCGAACTGCTTCTTCATGGCGAGCGCGTATTTGAGCGCGTCGATGGAGGCTTCCGAACCGTTTATCGCCACGAGAAGCGTCCTGAATATCTGTATCATAAAGCGTCCTGCTCCGACATCCGCTGTTTCAGCAACTTCACGGCGAAAAGGGATTCGCGATCCCGCTCGTCCAAGGTGGATTCTATGAATTTCACGATTTCTCCCGACCGGGGGATCACCATCTTGTCCAGGGCGTTGACGCGCCGCTGGGTCTTCTTGACCTCGCGGGCAAGCCGCCAGACGATGGACCGCAGGCCAGCGGCCGCGGCCAGTTTCTGCAGCAGCTCGCTGAACTCTATCACGGTTTCGTCGCATACGGCAAATGAATTTATAAAAGAATAGTTGAGTTCGGGGGCTCCCGCCCGGACGATGAGGGTGGGCAGGTTCATGCCGCTGACGTTGACATTCCCCGTCTTGAGGGTGATGGAGCGCACCGGTTTCGAGGAGAGGGCGAGCGCCCTTTCGCGGCCGACGACGAGGAGCATCTTCCTCAGGTGGCGATAGGATTTTTCGGTCAGTTCCTGGATTTCCTTCTCGAGGAGGCCGAGTTCGTCCATGCGCTTGAGGAGCTCTATGACGAGGATTTCGCGCTTCTTCTCGAGGAGATCGTAGCCCTGGAGCGCGAGTCCGAGGCTGCGCTTTTCGTTGATGAGGTTGGTTTTGGTAGGGGCCGGGTAGGCTTGTGCCATGATCGACGCTCCTTTAGTTTCCCTTCCCGCGCTCGGGGAGATACTTGCTGATCAGGTTCTCGGGGATCCGTACCAATTCTTCCCTAGGCAGCAGTGAGAGTATGGACCAGCCGAGGTCGAGGGTTTGCTCTATGCTCCTGTCGTCGAATTCGCCCTGGGCGAGGTATCTCGTCTCGAAGGCCTCGCCGAATTCCAGATAGACCTTGTCGCGAGCCGACAGTTCCTCCTCGCCAATGATGGCGGCCAGGTCGCGCACCGAGCGCACGTAGGCGTAGGCCGAAAAGAGCTGGGAGGAGAGGTCCCTGTGGTCCTCCCTCGTCATGCCCTCGCCGATGCCGTCCTTCATGAGGCGCGAGAGCGAAGGCAGGCCGGCTATGGGCGGATAGACCCCGCGCTGGGAGAGATCCCTGTCGAGTACGATCTGGCCCTCGGTGATGTAGCCGGTGAGGTCGGGTATGGGGTGGGATATGTCGTCGTTGGGCATGGAGAGGATGGGCAGCTGCGTGATGGAGCCGCTTGAGCCTTCGATGCGGCCAGCCCGTTCGTAGAGCGAGGCTAGATCCGAGTAGAGGTAGCCTGGATAGCCTTTCCGCGAGGGGACCTCGTTGCGCGCCGCCGAGACTTCGCGAAGCGCCTCGCAGTAATTGGTCATGTCCGTCATGACCACGAGGACGTGCATGTTCTTTTCGTAGGCGAGGTACTCGGCGGCGGTCAGGGCGCTGCGGGGCGTAAGGAGCCGCTCTATGGAGGGACTGTCCGCCAGGGAAAGGAACATGACGACGCGCGAGAGGACGCCCGACTGCTCGAAGGCGTCGATGAAGTAGCGCGCGACGTCGTATTTGATGCCCATGCCGGCGAAGACGACGGCGAACTGGCTCTCCCCTCCCCTCACCTTGGCCTGCCTGATGATCTGGGCGGCCAGCCTGTTGTGGGGCAGCCCGTTGCCCGAGAAAATGGGCAGCTTCTGGCCGCGGATGAGGGTGTTCATCCCGTCGATGGCCGAGATGCCCGTCTGGATGAAGTCCCTGGGGTAGACGCGGGCGCTCGGATTGATGGGGAGGCCGTTTATGTCGCGCAAATCGGATGATGGTATTTCCGGATAGCCGTCCATGGGTTTGCCGAGACCGTTGAAGATACGCCCCACGATGTCGGGGCCGACGCGGAACTCGAGGGGCTTTTCCAGGTATTCGATCCATGCCTCGTCCAGCGATATGCCGGAGGTGTCGGAAAACAGCTGTATGGCCACGGCCTGCTCCGAGATGTCGACGACGCGGCCTATCCTCGACTGACCGTACCTGTCCTTGATGCGCACGAGTTCGGAAAATCCCACGTTCTCCGTCCTCGCGGCGATGACGATGGGGCCGTCGGCCTTGTTCAGGCCCCTGTATTCGGTACCTCTCATTCTGCCACCGTCCTGTCGGTTCCGACGTTTGTCCCGGCGCCCGTGCCAAAGCCGGCCGCGGCGCCCAGTCCCAATCCGGCGCCCAATTCGGCGAAAGCCTGCCTGATTTCCAGAAGGATGCCCCTTCCTTCCTCGACGCGTTCATTGGTGATGGAGCTTTTCAGCCGCATCAACCTGTTCCGCAGGGGCATGGCGGCTATCTTGGGCAGGGGCGTCCCTCCATGGATGGCCTTCTCCGCCGATTCGTGGAAGGTGAGAATGCATTCGAGGATCATCGTCTGCCTCGCGGGGACGCAATACATGTCGACAGCGTCGAAGCTGCTCTGCTGCAGGAAGCCGGTCTTCAGGAGCTCGGCCGTCATGAGGATGAGGCGCTGCTCGTCGGGAAGGGCATCCGGGCCTATGAGGCGCACGATTTCGGCGAGCTTTCGCTCTTTTTTCAGAATGTCCATGGCCTTGGCCCTGAATTTCTTCCAGGAACTGTCGATGCCGTCCCAGAAGGCCATGAGGTCGTCTGCGTACTCGGAATAGGAGTCGTTCCAGGAAATGGCCGGGTAATGGCGGGCGTTGGCGAGGTCGCGGTCGAGGGCCCAGAAGCAGCGTATGAAGCGCTTGGTATGCTGGGTCACCGGTTCGGAGAAGTCGCCGCCCGGAGGCGAAACCGCCCCGATGATGGTGACGGAGCCTTTCTTGCCTTCCAGCGTCGTGACCATGCCGCCGCGCTCGTAGAATTCGGCGAGCCTCGTGGGAAGGTAGGCGGGGAATCCCTCCTCGGCGGGCATCTCCTCGAGGCGCCCGGAGAGTTCCCTCAGGGCTTCCGCCCAGCGGGATGTCGAGTCGGCCATGACGGCCACCTGGTAGCCCATATCGCGATAGTACTCGGCGATGGTGATGCCCGTGTAGATCGAGACCTCGCGGGCGGCGACGGGCATGTTCGAGGTGTTGGCGATGAGGATGGTCCTCTCCATGAGGGATCGTCCCGTCCTCGGGTCGACAAGCCGTGGGAACTCGGTGAGGACGTCGGTCATCTCGTTGCCGCGCTCGCCGCAGCCGATGTAGACGATGATGTCGGCGTCGCACCATTTGGCGATCGCGTGCTGCGTCATCGTCTTGCCCGTGCCGAAGCCGCCGGGCACGGCCGCGCATCCGCCCTTGGCCACGGGAAAAAGCACGTCTATGACGCGCAGGCCCGTGACGAGGGGTTCGTTGGGCACGAGTTTCTGCGCGAAACCGCGGGCTTTTCGGACCGGCCAGCGCGTGGAGGCCGAGTATTCGTTCCCGGCGCCGGATTTCACGAGGACTTGGGAAATGTCGTAGTCGCCTTCGGCCGCCACCCAGGCCGCCGTACTTGCGGGCGTCGTCCCGTCGAACACAAGCCTATGGATGACAGAAGGCGTCTCCCGCACGGTTCCATAGACGATGCCGGGGCCTATGGGCTCGCCGACGGCCAGCGTCGGCTGGAAGCGCCACTTTTTTTTCGCGTCGAGGGCCTCGCCCGCGATACCCGGCAGGAGCATGGGGCCTGAGAGTGCCTTCAGCACGGGCAGCGGCCGTTGTATGCCGTCGTAAATCGACCCGATGAGTCCGGGGCCGAGGAGGACGGAGAGGGGTTTGCCCTGGCATTCCACGGGCTCCCCCACCCTCATCATCGTGTTGTCCTCATAGATCTGGATGGTGGCTATCTGGCCTTCGAGCCTGATGATCTCGCCGATCAGGCCGGCCTGGCCAACCTTCACCACATCGTAGAGCCCGGCCGACGCCATGCCCCTGGCCTTGACGATCGGCCCGGAAATCTTCGCTATTGTCCCTGCTCTCATCGCCATTTATCCTCTTTCGGCCGTCGCGGGGAACAATGCCGAAGCCAGTTCTCCCCTGTACTCGTCCATAAGCCTTTCTTCGAGCTGCTTCTCTCCGAGCTTCATGACCATCGACCCGTCCAGGCTCTCGATCGCGATGCCGCGCTGGGGCGCTCCGCCATCCTCCGCGACTGATGCCGAGATCTCCACGCCGGATCCAAGAAGCTTCCCCATCTCCCTCAGGGAAGAGGCGTCGATGCCTCGGTAGCTCATTCGCAGTTTCCGTCCCGCGAGGAGGGAGGAACGCTTCTTGAGCCCGGAAAGGCACCAGGCGCCAAGCGCGGCGTCATCGAGGGCGTCCATGAATTTCGCGACCGAGGCCCTCATCGCGCCGTCGATAAAGCGCGCCCTGAGCCTCGTCTTTTCGAGGGGCATTTTCGAAAAGGCCTCCCTCTTCATCTGGGCGATCTTCTCGAGCTTCCGCGCCTCGAGCTGGGTGACCATTCCATCCAGCGTCGCGGCCGAATTCGCCTTCAGCCTTTCGGCCTCTTCCTTGGCCTTCTGGACAATCCTCTCGGCCTTCCTGGTAGCGTCGTCGAGAATTTCGCGTTCGAGCGCTTCGGTGCCTTTTATCTCTTCCATAGGTCTTCCCTCATTGGATCTTGATGCCTATCGCCTGCCTGACGGCATCGACGAGCTGAACATGATCGGGCAGGGAGCCCGACAGGGGCGGAATTTCCACGACGAGAGGATAGCGCCCCAACAATTGCCAGTCGATGAGTTCCGTCCCGAGCATGTCGGCGATATCCTCGGAGAGGATGAGCATCCTGCATTCCCCCGAAGCGCCGGTCACACGGCGGAAGGTAGCGAGGGCGTCATCGGCGCCAGCCACCGCCGCGCCATCCACGCCGATCATCCTGAAGGCGATGACGAGTTCTTCTTCGGCGAGGACGAATATTTCCTTCACGGATTCCCGTCCCTAGAGGAGGAGAATGAGGAGGGCCACGAGGAAACCCCAGAGGCAGATGCCTTCCGCGAGCCCCACGTAGGGAAGCGCCTTGCCGGAGAGCTCGGGCTTTTCCGCCATGGCTCCCATCGCCGCCGATCCGATCTTGGCCACGGCCATGCCGCCGGCCACGGCCGCCACGCTCACGGCGAGGGCGGCGGCGAGGTACTTGATGCCGCCGGTCCAGGCCGATACGGGGGCGGTCGCCGCTCCTTGAGTCTGGGCGAAAGCGGAGGCGCCGCCCGCCACGGCCAAAAGTGCCGTCGTGATTTTCTTCTTCATGAACAACTCCTTTTCAATTCTCGAAGCGTATGGGATCGAAGCTTTTGCCCGTCCGCGTGAAAAACTTGGAGAAAAATTCGTAGTATTGTAGCCTGATCACCTGGATGGTGACGATGAGGCCTTCGAGCCCTATGATGACCGCGTTGCCGACGATGAACACGACGAGCTGGAACACGACCCCTCCGGGCGCGCGGTTCCTGACGAGTTCGGCCATCGTGAAAACGACGAAGGAGAGAACGGCGTGGGCGAGCGCGAAGGCCGCCACGCGGAGGAAGCTCATGGTGTTGGAGGCGTAGTAAGAGAAGGTCTCGATGATCTCCACGAGGCCGCCCACGAGGACATCGACGACGGAGAGCTTCTCCGCGCGCGCTTCCGCGGCCCCCTCGCCCTCGCCATCACCCTCCGTAACTTTCGCGTGTTTTTTTCTGCCTGCTTTCATCGCGGCCCGCTGGAGGGGTTCGGTGAATAGCAGCGCCGCGAGGGGAATCCCCAGGCCGAGAATATCGATCCATCCCAGCTTTCCGCCGAGAATGATCCTCACGCCCATGCCAGCGGCCCACCAGAAAAGAAGAGAGCCGGAAAGGCCCGTCTTCGCGAACAGCGCTTCTCCCCATTCTCCCCTGCGCGCGAGGTTGATCATGTTGATGACGAGGCCTGTCGAGTTGATGAGGAAGCCGATGCCGACCGTAAAGCCGAAAAAGCTGAACATCGCGCTTATATTGTCGCTCGGCATGATGTCGAGGAAACGGTCGCGGGGACTGCCCAGGATCAAGGCCGTAAGAAAACGTTCCACGGGAACGAGCAGCTCCTCGTTGGAAAAAACCGAGCCAACGAGAAGTCCCATGAACATTGAGCCCGCTCCCGCCGCGACGAAGGCTAGCCAGAATTTTTGGTAGCCGGCGAAAAAACCCTTTTTCGCTCTCCTGATCAGGAGCCCGGCGCAGATGATGACGGCGCCCTGGCCCATATCGCCGAACATTATCGCGAAGAGAAGGGTAAAAAAGAAGGCCACAAAGGGCGTGGGATCGATGTCGCCGTACACCGGCGTGCCGTAGGAGAGGACGATGCCCTGAAAAGCCGACACAAGGCCGTTGTGCTTCAGGAGGACGGGCACTTCCTGGCTGTCTTCCGGAAGCTTCCCCTTCTCGTCCTCGGGATTGTAGACGCGTATGGCCATCCGGTCGCCGAAGAGTCTAGCGAGATCGTCGCTCAAGGGTTTGACGTTCTGCGCGGGGACCCAGCCCGAGAGCCTGTAAACCCACTCGGTGCCCTCCAGCCTGCTCTCCACTTTCTTGAGCGCCCTGCCCAGCTTCACCGAAGAGAGCATCTCGGCCCATGAGGCGGCGAATCGGCGGGCTTCCTCCTCTTTCATCTCGGCGAGCGCCGCGAGGCGTTTTTTCGCCACCTCGTAGGAGGCTTCGATGGCGGCCAGCGCGTTGGCCGGGACGCCCTTAAAATCGGGAGGCAGGTCAGCCTTGACGAATCCCGCCTTGGCCAGCTCGGTTTCGAGCGCGAAGCGGCCCCGCCGCGAGGCGACGGCTATGATCGACCCCTCGTCGTCGAGCGGAATTATCGCCGCCCTCGCGTCGAGAGCGCCCGCGAGCAGGGGGATCCTGTCCGGGTTCACCTTGCCTATGCGCAGGGCCACGAAAGCGAGCTTGTTGATATCCTCGAAAGGCAGCGAAAGCCCCGCGAAAGCCTTCACCTCGCGCAGCGATTCCTCGAGCTCGTCGAGTTTCCGCTTCTGGGCCAAGGCCGCTTCCTCGTTTTCCCCACAGAACGAAGCGAGGCGGTCCACCTCCGAAAGAAGGGCTTCGTCGGGAAGCTTGGCCTTTCCAAGGTCCAGGCTCGCTTCCTGGTATCCCAGGCAGGCGCCTATCTTGCCAAGCTTCGCCATCGCGGCGTCCAGCCTTGCGAGGAAGGCTTCCTCGCCGGCATCGGTTCCTGAAACCCTTGCGCGCCGGCCCGTGGCCTGCGAGTCACCCCTCGCCCGGGAAGAACCATCCTCGTCCGGGTAGATGATCTGGAAGGAATGCCCCGAGGAAAGATACCTGAGCGTGCCGTCAATATCGGATTTGAGGAGGAGCAGTTCCATCTTCCTCATCGTCGTCGAACTCATGTGTTGTCTCCCGCGAGAGCCCAAGCCAGGCCTATTTTCTCTTCGGCCGGCGCTTTCAGCCTTATCCCTTCGAGTATGCCCAGGACAAAGGAAGCCTCCGCCTCGAGCATCTTAAAATAGCAGTACAGCGGCGTATAGCCGAACGGATACATGTGCATGGAACGCCTGACGAAGGCGAAGAGCTCTCTCTGCATCCTGTTCTCGAGCAGGGGAAGATCGAGATAGGGCGCCGTCTGCCCTTCCAGAAGTTTTTTTACGGGCCACTCGTCAAAACCGCCCAGAGTACCGATATCCAGATCGAAGCTTTCGAGGGCGAGGGAAACCGCGTCTTCGCCCTCGATTTCCACGAGAAGCGGCGCTGTCATTTCCCTGCCATAGCCGTAATACCTGCGGACCCGCAATGCCCAGGCGAGATTCTGGTATTGGATATCCCTCAGCACGAGGGCGGGAATATTGCCTTTCCTGTTCCCTGGAAGCGCCGAAGCCGCGTCCCACAGCTGCCGGTAATACTGCCTGTCCAGCCTGTTCTCGACGGTCCCGATATCGGCGAGATCGGCGGCCTCGATCCAGGCGTAGGGAGAGTCCGCGAACATGTCTTCCACCCGGGGCCATGCCGATAAGGCCCTTTCTATGATTGGGCTTGAAAAAAACTGCGTCTCCGGCCGCGGCTCCATTGCCGTGAGTTTGTAGAGAAGATTCTTGATGACGGAAATCTCGTACTTGGCGACGATGGCGGTTATGAACTTGTCCGATTCCATGGCTGGGCCTGCGAGGGTCATGAAGCGTTCCATCGAATGTCCGATCACCTTGCGTTCCAGCGTCGCGAGAAGCCATGGCTCGGGCCGGTTGGGAATATCTTCCTCGAAATACAGTCTCCATATCGAGGAAAGGGAGGATTCGGCGGCGAGGGCGGCGCCCTTCGCGCCCAAGTACATGGATGAAAAGGCGCCGCAGACCCTCGCGTAGAGGTAGGCTATCTCAAAAGAGTCGGCCATCTTCAAGCCTCGGAGGACATGAACCTTCCGCAGGTCGTGGCGAAGAGTCTCTCGTCCAGATGAGTGACGATGAAACCTTTTTCGTACTCATCGAGCTCGTCCTTCAGCTTTTCAGCGATTTCCGAGGTGAAGGAGGCAAGTTCCGACTCCTGCTCGGCGTGAAGCTTCGTGAGCCTTTCTTTTTCCTTGGAGTGAGCATTGTCGCGTGCCTGGCCGACAATGACTCCGGCCTCCGTTTCAGCTTCCCGGATCAGCGCCGCTGCCTTTGCCTCGGCCTCCAGCAATCTGTCCAGACCGTTCAGAGAATCCATGGTGCACCTCTCTTACTATACAAAATCTGTATAGACAGGTGCGGTCCCATCTGTCCTGTTCCAAAACAAGCCGGGTGGAATCACACAAAAACCACTTTTTTCGTTCAGCTCAGGTCGCTGCTGTCGAATTCCTTTATAAGGGCGAAGGCTTCCGCCGGCGACGTAGAGGCCGCCAACCGGGAAGCCATATCGGTATCGTCAATCAGGGAAGCCATTCTCTGAAGCGCGTGCAGGTGCGATTCGGTGTCATCGGGAGGAGTCAGGAGCATGAATACGAGAAACACCGGGTGGCCATCCAGCGAATCATAGTCTATGCCTTTGGAGGAAATTCCCAGAACGCCCCTCAAGCTGTCGAGACCCTCGACCGTCGCGTGAGGAAGCGCCACGCCCTTGGCGATACCCGTGGACATCTTGGCCTCGCGGCGGATCAGGGCGTCAAGAATTTTCTGGCGCGGGAATGGAGGCTTGGCCGGATAGCTTCTGGCCAGCACATCGACAAGTTCCTCAAAGAGCTCTTCTTTGCTCTCGCTTTCCAAACCTGTCCTGATCGTAGAAGGCTGAAATACCTTTTGAAGTATCATATGTCCGCTCCATCCTCTAATGACAAAGCAAGGGAGGAGTCTTCGCTTCTCTGGCGCCCGATCGGCGCTTTATTTCGTCGTTGTCTGCGTCGTCGATTCGGCCGGTGCCGCGGCAGGCGCCTCGGCTGGCGCCGCAGCCGGCGCGGTCGCTCCGGGAGCTAGCGTTGTGGCGGTCGTATCGCCCTTCCACCATTCGGTATTGGTAGTCTGTTCGGCTTGCTTGGTCGCCAGGGCCTCTACGTTACCGGTCGAGGATTTGTTGATGATCGCCATCGAGAAAGCGGTCACGAAGAAAAGAGCGCCAAGCACATAGGTTATCTTAATGACGACATTCGAGGATCTCGATCCGAAGGCGCTCGCCGATCCGCCGGCGAAAATGCCGCCGAGAGAGTCGGAATCCTCATCTTGGATGATGACGAGGAAAATGAGCAGGGCGCAGACGAGAACGAAGAGAACGAGGAGCAGCACAGCAAAAAAACCCATGGTAACGACTCCCGGAATGCAAGATTGACAACCTGTGCTCGCGTTGCGCGCACAGGTTGTCATGGTATACGAGAACGAGGCCTCGAATCAAGACCTCACCATAATTTACCTAAAACAGGCGATCGGGACAAAACTCTCGACCTTGAGGCTCGCGCCGCCGACGAGGGCGCCGTCGATGTTGGGCTTGGCCATGAGGGACGCGGCGTTGTCCGCCTTCACCGAGCCGCCGTACTGGATGATCATCGTCTTCGCTTTCGCCTCGCCGTAGAGGGAAGCGAGGACCTTCCTGCAGTAAGCGTGGACCGAATCGGCATCCTCGGGCGTGGCGGTCTTGCCCGTTCCGATGGCCCATACGGGTTCGTAGGCGATGGTCACCTTGTCGAGGCTTTCGGCGGCGACGCCCTTGAGCCCTTCGCGCAGCTGGGTGGAGAGGACGGTCTCCAGTTTTCCGGATTCGCGCTCCTCCAGGGTCTCTCCCACGCAGAGGATGACTTCGAGCCCATGCGCGAGCGCCAGATTGACCTTCTTGTTGATGAGGGCGTCGGATTCGAGATAGCTGTGCCTGCGCTCGGAATGGCCGAGGATGACGACCTTGACGCCGATATCCTTGAGCATGAGCACCGATACCTCGCCCGTATGGGCTCCCTGCTCTTCCGGCCCCATGTTCTGCGCGCCGAGAAGAATATTGGACCCCGCGAGCACCTTAGCGACCTCGGAAAGGGCGGTGAAGGCGGGAGCGATCATCACTTTTTCCTTGCAGCCCGCGAGTTTGGCCTTGAGATCGGCGGCGAGGGCGACGGATTCAGCGACGGTCTTGTGCATTTTCCAGTTGCCGGCGATAAAATATGAACGCATGGGTAGTACCTCATTTAAAGAAGCTTTCGGAACCAAGCAGGGTTCCGGCCACGCCGACGATAGTAGCTGAAATCCAAGCGTTTAGTAAAGGCATTTTCGACATCCAAACCGGCGAAACCGTCATAAAAATTGCATGCATCAAATTATGAAATCCTCCCCGCCCCAACAGCGATCGCTGTCGCCGCAGCCGCGGCCAGGGAATCCCACGATGACGGAGTTCTCGGGCACCGATCGTATGGCGACGGCGTTGGCCCCTACCCTCGAGTCTGCGCCGATGCTGATGTTGCCGAGGATTTTCGCCCCCGCCCCGACAGTCACCCTGTCGCCCAGCGTCGGATGGCGCTTGCCCCTGCTTAGAGTCGTCCCCCCCAAGGTCACGCCGTGGTAGATGGTCACATCGTCGCCGATTTCGGCCGTCTCCCCGATGACGACGCCCATTCCGTGGTCGATGAAGAATCGCCGGCCGACGCGCGCGCCCGGGTGAATCTCCACGCCGGTGAAGAAACGGGCGAGCTGGGAAAGGACACGCGCGGAAATCCTTCCGCCGCGGAGCCATAGAAAATGGGCGAGACGGTGCGCCCAGATCGCGTGCAGCCCCGCGTAGGCCAGGACGATTTCCGTCGAGGAGTGGGCGGCGGGATCGCGTTCCCTGACGGCCTCGATATCCTCCCTCATCCTCGCGAACAGTCCGGGGTCGGGCGATTTCCCGTCCGCCGGTTTCGCGCCTGACTTGGCGGTTTTGCCGGTCTTCGCGGCCGTCGCCGCTTTCGATCCAATTATCGCCGCGCTCTTCAATCTTGACTCCTTTAGTCATAATATAGAGACAACCCTTCGAGGAGGAAAGAAAACCCTCTCCCATCGAATCGCCCCGGGGATAAAAAAAAGGCCACCCTTTCGGGCGGCCTTCAATAGCTGCAAGGTCTTTCCGGAAAGGGAGGCTACTTTTGTTCGAGACAGGCGATTCCGGGCAGGGTTTTGCCCTCGAGGTACTCGAGGCTGGCGCCGCCGCCGGTAGAAACGTGGCTCATCTTGGAGGCGAGGCCGAATTTGTTGACGGCGGCCACGGAGTCCCCGCCGCCTACCACGGTGAGGGCGCCACGGCCCGTCGCCGCGGCGACCATTGTGGCCACTTCCTCGGTTCCCTTCGCGAAGGCGTCGAATTCGAAGACGCCCACGGGGCCGTTCCAGACTATGCTTTCCGCCTTCGAGAGAACCTCGCGGTACAAAGCGAGGGTCTTGGGGCCTACGTCGAGGCCCATGAGATCGTCGGCGATGTTCTCGCCCTCCACGTTCACGGGAGCCGCGTCCGGGGCGAAAGCCGCGGCGCAGATATGGTCGACGGGAAGAACGATCGTGACGCCGGCTTTAGCCGCTTCGTCGAGCAGGCTCTTCGCCGTATCGAGGAAATCGTCCTCGATGAGACTCTTGCCGACCTTGAAACCCTTGACCTTGAGGAAGGTGTAGGCCATGCCGCCGCCGATGATGAGGGCGCTGGCTGTCTTGAGCAGGCTCTGGAGCACCGCGATCTTCGAGGAAACCTTCGCGCCGCCGATGATGGCGACCATGGGCCGCGGGGGATTATGGAGCATGGGCTCGAGGTGAGCCACTTCTTTTTCCATGAGGAAACCGCCGACGCTCACCTTGCTGAACTTGGCTATCGTGGCGGTGGAGGCATGAGCCCGATGCGCCGAGCCAAAGGCGTCGTTGACGTAGACATCGCCGTAGGAGGCGAGTTCCTTGGCGAGGACTTCCTGCTTGGCGGGATCCTTGGAGGTCTCTTCTTTATGGAAGCGAGTGTTCTCCAGCATGACGACGGAACCGTCGGGCAAGGCGTCGATGGCGGCCTTCTGTCCCATGCAGGAGGGAAGGAAGACGACCGGTTTGCCCAATTTGGCCGAAAGATACTCGGCGACAGGCTTCATCCTGTGTTTTCCCGCGAGATACTTTTCGAGATCGAAAGCTTTCCCGTCCTTTTCCGCCTTTTCCTTGGCCTTGGCGGCGTCCTTGTCGGGATCGCCCAGGTGGGACATGAGAACGAGGCTTTTTACCCCCGCTTCGAGGACGTACTTGATTGTGGGAATGGCGGCCGTGATGCGGGTATCGTCCTGCACCTTCCCCTCTTTCATGGGAACGTTGAAGTCGACGCGCATGATGACGCGTTTTCCGGCGAGCTTTATATCCTTGACGGTTTTAATCATTTTTCAGGCTCCTTGCGGCGTCGCCCCCAACCGCCCAGGAAGCCCTGAGCGACCTCGGCGCCGCCGCTGCAACGAAAGCGAAACCTTATTACTTCGAACCCATGTAGCGGAGGAGGTCGATGACCCTGTTGGAATAGCCCCACTCGTTGTCGTACCAGGAGACGACCTTGAAGAAGCGCTTCTCGCCGGGCAGGTTGTTCTGCTTGGTGGCGAGGCTGTCGTAGATGGAGGAGCGCGCGTCGTGGATGAAGTCCGTGGAAACGAGCTCTTCGCTGCAGTAGCCGAGGATGTCCTTGAGGTAGGTTTCCGAAGCCTTTTTGAGAAGGCCGTCGATCTCCTCGATGGAAGAGTCGCGTGCCGCGGTGAAGGTGAGGTCCACGACGGAGACGTCGAGGGTCGGGACGCGGAAGGACATGCCGGTGAGCTTGCCCTTGGTCTCGGGGAGAACCTCGCCGACAGCCTTGGCGGCGCCGGTGGTGGATGGGATGATATTGTTGGAAGCGGCGCGGCCGCCCCTCCAGTCCTTCTTGGAAACGCCGTCGACCGTCTTCTGGGTCGCGGTGGTGGAGTGGATGGTGGTCATGAGGCCGCGGTCGACGCCGACGCCTTCCTTGAGGAGGACATAGACGAGGGGCGCGAGGCAGTTCGTGGTGCAGCTGGCGTTGGAGACGACGTCGTGCTTGGCTGGGTCGTACTTCCCTTCATTGACGCCGATGACGAAGGTCGGGATTTTCTTGGTCTCGTCCGCGCTCTTCGCGGGAGCGGAGATGATGACCTTCTTGGCGCCCGCCTCGAGGTGGCCCCAGGACTTCTCGTTGGCGAAGAGGCCCGTGGATTCCACGACGTACTCGACGCCGAGCTTTTTCCAGGGGAGATTCTTGAGTTCCTTCTCGGCCAGGACGCATTTGACCTCATGGCCGTTCACGACGAGCACGTCGTCCTCGGTCAGGGCGGGGTCGCTCTTCTTGGAGGAGATCTGCGCCTTCATATGGCCATGGATGGAATCATATTTGAGCTGGTACGCGAAATACTTGGCGTCGGTGGAGATATCCACGACGGCGACGACATCGATCTTGTCTTTGCCGAGCAGGCCCTGATCCACGATGGACTGGAACACGAGTCTTCCGATCCTTCCGAAACCGTTGATTGCTACTTTCATGGAGTTCCTCCTTGGGAACGTGTTTAGGTTATGTAAAGCGTTTTTAACGCTTTCTAGCATCTTTAGATAAATTAATATCCATAAATGGCTAGCTTCGTCAATACGATACACATAAATGTTACAATTTTTAAAAATAAATATCCAGTGGGAGCCCCTCTTTTGACACGCGGCCCAGAACTTGTCCATTGGCCGAGGCCCCAAAACATTCACCTGTCCATAATTGACCAAGCCGCGGCAGTTGTATACCCTTATTCCTATGTCCAAGAGGTCTAGAAAAGCAACCCCGCTCTCCGTCTGGCTTTCGCTCAGCTTCGTCGTCCTTCTTGGCGCGGGCTTCGGCGTGGCGCTCGGCGGCACCGTCAACATAATGAGGAACGAGAATTTCACCGAGTTCAAATCGGCGCTTCCCACGAAGCTCTATGATATAAAAGGAAGACTCATCACCGAATTCTTCTCGGAGGAAAAACGCAATCCCGTGCCGATACGGGACCTGCCCCCCCATCTCATCGGCGCCTTCCTCACCCGCGAGGACAAAACGTTCTACACGCATCGTGGCTTTACCGTGAAATCGATCGCGCGCGCGGTGGTGGGAAAGCTAATCGGAAAAAACCTGGGCGGCGGGTCGGTAATCAGCCAGCAGCTCGCGGGCGATCTCTACGACGACAGGAAGGATATTTCGCTGCGAAGAAAACTCGTCGAGCTGTGGTGGTCGCTCCAGATCGAACGAAGATTCTCGAAGCCGGAAATCCTCGAGATGTACCTCAACAGGACGATCATGGGCGCGGGCGGCCTCTATGGCGTCGAGGCGGCGAGCCAGTATTTCTTCAACCACCCGGCCAAGGACTGTACGCCCGCCGAATCGGCGATCCTCGCGATACAGCTCGCCGGCCCCACGCTGTACAGTCCTTTCAAGAATCCGCAGAACGCGATGGCGCGGTCCAAGGTACTTCTCGAGCAGATGGTGAAGAACAAAGTTCTGACCAAAGCTGAGGCGGAAGCCTCTTTCAGCGACTACTGGGACAATTTCGATTACCGAAGAGTCGCCTCATCCGCTTTTTATATGCGCGAAGACAAGGCGCCCTGGTTCAGCGAGTATGTGCGGAGACAGCTCGAGGACGATCTTCTCTATGGCTCGGCCGACCTGTACTCCGACGGTCTGTCCGTGTATACGACGCTCGATCTCGATCAGCAGGTCATCGCCGACGCCTACATGAAACGGGGCATAGAGAGGGCGAACACCTCGTATAAAAACGCCTCTTCCCAGCGCCTTTCCAGGGCCGACGACATATATACGCCCATCGTCGAACTCCTTGGCCTGTCCTTCAACTTCCATCCCCTCGTCGTCTCGGATTCGAAGAGCGAGGCCAAATCCTACGAATTCTATTCCTCCAAGATAAACCCCACCCTCGACGCCCTATCGCTCATGTTCGGGATGTCCAATCTCAAGGTGTTGACCAATTCGGGCACGGCCAAGATAAAGACGGGCCTCGAGAAGACCATCGTCGAAGGCTCGCTCGTCACCATCGACAACACGACGGGGTACATTACGACGCTCATCGGCGGTTCGAATTACGGCGCTTCCAACCAGCTCATCCGCGCCACCCAATCCAACGTGATGCCGGGCTCCACCTTCAAGCCCCTCTACTATTCGGCCGCCATCGACTCGAGGAAGGTCACCGAGGGAACGCTCATCTACGACACTCCCACCATCTTCTACAACGAGGACGGCACCCCCTATATCCCCTTGAACTTCAAGGGCGAGTGGAAGGGCAAGGTGTTGGCATGGAACGCCCTGGCCCATTCCATGAACGTGCCATCGGTGAAAGTCCTCGATACGGTGGGCTTCGACGCCGCCATCCAGCGAGCCGCCGCCCTCCTCGGCATCACCGATCCCAAGGAAATACGGAGGACCTTTCCCCGCCTCTACCCCCTGGGCCTCGGCGTGATAGGCGTCACCCCGATGCAGATGACGAGGGCATTCTCCGTCTTCGCGAATGGCGGCAAGGCGGTGGAACCCATCGCCATCCGCTATGTGGAGGACAGGAACAGCAACATCATCCTGGAGCCCGAAAAGGAAATGCGGGAAAAACTGCGCAAAATGGGTGGCGGCATCCAGCTCATAAGCCCCCAGAACGCCGCCGTGATGACGGACATGCTGAAGCGCGTCGTGTGGTCGGGGACCCTCGCCGGAGCGACGGGCTCTGGCGCTTCGATGAAGCAAAAGGACGGCGCCGGCAACAGCTATACGATTCCTCTGGGCGGGAAAACGGGCACGACCCAGAACTGGGCCGACGCGTGGACCGTGGGCTTCAGCCCCTACTATACCACCGCCATATGGTTTGGCTTCGACCGCGGCGGCAACTCGCTGGGCGTCGAACAGACGGGCGCGACGATAGCGGCGCCTATATGGGCCGATTTTATGAGGGATATACATAAGGGGTTGCCCTACAAGAATTTCCCGGCGCCCCAGAGCGGCCTCGTCAATGCGACGGTCTGTTCCGTCTCGGGGCTTCTTCCCACGAAATACTGCGACGAGGGAACGGTCAATCTCCTCTATCTGGACGGCACTCAGCCCATCAAAAGCTGCGACATCCACAAGGACAAGACCGAGGACGCCACCAACCTCTTCAATATGATTACGGGGAGTTCCTCAACACAGGAGAGCGGTACGGCTTTGACGGTACCGGACAGCGCGATCACCTTGCCGGAGCTCGACACGACGATCAAGATCGATCTGCCGTCGTTCTGAACGAACCGCGCTTGCTGGGCAGGACCGACATGAGGAGCGACGCGAGGAGAACGGCGAGACCGGTCATGACCGCCAGAAGCTTGATCATCCGATCGGGAAGCCCCGTCGATGCCCCGGCTTTGAGCGGCTCGGTTTCGTAAAAACGAGGAGCGTCGGAGACCATGGGGGCTGTCGACGAAAAAATGACCATCTTCTCGTCCTGACGCAGGTAGCCGATGGCTCTCGCCTCGCGGACCATCCTGTCCGACACGGAAATCGAGGACAGCGAACCGCGCAGATCGGTGAGCTTCGCGTTTTCCCCGCTCAGGACGAGGATCCTCTCCTTCATCTGTTCGATCCCCGATTTCATGTCCCTGTAGGCGAGTATTCCCGCCTGCCCGGCGAAGAATGACACGACACAGTAGGCTATGACGCATGCGCAGAGAGCGTTTGAAAAAGCCTCGCCCAGAGCGGACAGTCTTCTGCCCGCCCGGTCGTGAAGTTGCGTTTCACTCATTGTCCAGATTTACGGTACAAACGCCGCGCCGCTTTAATATTATTGACAGACGAGCTTCCCGGCTCTAGATTCATATTGTAAAGCCCTTCGTTCCTGATATAATAATCGCAAAGGGGAGATTCCAGAGTGGGACAACAAAGCGAGGCGCAGAAATCCTCGGCCGTCGAAGCGCAGATGGACTTTTCGGACGAGGGTTCGTTCCTGAGCCCTGAAGAGACGGACGAGATCCTCTCCACGCTCGAAGAGATCGACAGGAAAGTGCTGAATATGCCACAGCCATCGATCTCCGACGACGAAGGTGTTTTTCTATCCCCCGAGGATCTGGAAGGACCTGGGCTCGGCGATCGCGACGAAGTCCCGACCTCCGATGCTCCCTCGCCAGCGAAGCCAGCCGGCGCGACCGGAATTCAGCGCGGCGGCGAATCCCCGCAATCCGACCTTCTCTCCCGCATCGCCGGCGAGCTTAGATCCATAAAATCGGAAATTGGCACGTTGAAGAACACTTACGACGACATGATTTCCAGGGCGACTTCGATCACCGCGAACGAGGAGTCCCGACGAGAGGAAATAGAGGCCAGAGAGGCAGGCGCCGAAGCGGTGGCCATGGCCTCGGGTCGCGCCGTGCCAGAGGAAACGATGGCCGATCTCAAGAGGCTTCTCGGCTACCTGGACAGGCTTCTGGAGTCACTCCCCGAGGACAAGATCGACGAATTCGCGCGCTCGGAATACTTCGAGCTATATAGAAAAATATTTGAATTCCTGGACATGGTCTAGAAACGCCCCATCGCCCTCTTCGACTTCCTCATCCATATCCCTTTGAGTCGGTTCCTCACTTGAGAAAAAACGTCGTGCCGGCGCCGAATCCATAGGTGGATCTCAGCCAGCCATCGAGCATCCTGGCTTTTTTTTCAAACTCCGCGCCGAATTTTTCCATGTACGCGGCCAAGGGGGCTTCCAGCTCGGGATGCTTTTCGAGTAGGCGGTCCACGAGGGTTTTCGAGAAGTACTCCATGGCCTTTGAGGGCGGCTGCTGGATGAGATAGGCCTGGACCTCGTTGGCCATGAGCGCGGCCGACTTCGTGTCGTAGTTCATCCATCCGAAATAGAGAATCCAGAACCACTTTTCCTCTTTGGTCATGCCATTCCAGAGGGAAACGCAGAGGTCGCGATAGTTGCCGTCGGTGAAGAAGATCGCGTGGGAGGATTCGTGGGTGATGAACTTGTGGCGGAGATAGGCGTCCGACTCCTGGCTTATCGATATGATGGCGCCGTTCCGGCTGCCGAAGGCATTTCCCCTCTTGGTCAGGAGGCCCTTCTCGACGAGGAAATCCCTGAGGCGAAGCTCCCTCTCGCTCAGAGGAAACTCGCTCTTCGCCGCGGCGGAGAAAAACTTGGCCAGGTCATCGGCCTTGTAGTCGTGCGCGTTCCATCCATGGAGGGAGGCTATTTCCTCATCCTTCGCAAGGGTGCCGGCGAAGCCCCTCTTCTCGACGAAAAAGGCGAGCCGCTTGAGATAATCATCCTGAACCGCGTAGTCCCTGAAATCGAACATGATCACGTTGGGGAGAAGGTCCCAGCGGTACCAGGCAAAATCCTCCTTCCCAGAAAGAGGAGGCTCGAGCAGCATGACGCCGGGATCCACGCGGGAGACGGTCTCGGCCGGAAGAGCCTCGATGAAGGCCGCTTCCAGGAGGATTTCATCGGGAACGGTGATCGTCATGCTGGCCTGGCCGAAAATATCGCCTGACGCCTCGCGTGACGCCTCGCCGGAGACGCCGCCGAAAACCGAGGCCGGTATGATGAACTCTTTTTTTGCGCTCGCGCAGGAAGCGGCGACTTCTTTGCCCGCTTTCACGACTATCTCCGCGTTGGCGCGTCTTGCGTACCTGAGGACGAGGGCCGGCGCGCGGTCGTTCGCGAGCGTCGAGGCATCCAGGCCTCGGAAGGGCCTCTTCAATTCCCATACGCTAGAGACGGCATCGTTGCGGTCGATGACGATACCGTCGGAAATCCTGTAGCCGTTCTTGATCTTGTGCTCATAGCCCCTGAAAGCCGGCAGAATCGACACTAGCTCAACGTCGGCCAAGGAAGTCTCGTCCTTCTTGTCCGCCGCCTGGCCTAGAGGAAGCTCGACACCGATCGTCAGCGTCCTCAGCGGAGAGGGAGGGACGCTCAAATAAAATACGGTGTTGCCCGGTTTCGCCGCGAAGCGGGTTTCCTGTCCGGCTTTCCTGGTTTCGGAGCCGAGGAAAAACGCTATGATGAGATCTTCCCTCTTTACGTTCATGCTCACGGCGAGCATCAGATCCTGACCGATCGGCATGGGTTTCCGAAGGGAGTAGGTGTTTTTTGGCCGCGCCCCGCTGAAGGCGTTTTCCTTTCCGTCGGGAAATCCCGCCTTCTGAGCGAATGGAAGGTTTTCTCCCGAGGCCGATTTCCAGCTGAATGAGGATATTTCCTCGCTTGAGCAGGAGAAGAGCAGGAAAGTCAAGATGGAGGCGAGATAGAGGGAACAGAGGCCTCGGCGCGCGGAAGGGAAGGTATTCATGTGTCGATCGTCCCCAATCAGCGCAGCGAAAGCACCGAGCTCGCCAGGAGCCTCGCTATCTCGAAGCGCTTTCCCGAGGACATTTCGCACTCCTTTTGCAGCAGCGCCTCCCATATCGTCCAGAATCCTTCCGGCACGATAGGAAGAAGGCGCAGATGCTCCTCGATATCCCTATGGGAGGGCTCGAACTGCTTGTTCACCATGAAAACGCTGGCCGCGGCGTAGCGAAAAAACCCGGCCTCGGAAAGAATGAGGAAAAACTTGTCGTCCGAAAAGGAAGCCGCGCCCATATCCGAGAGATAGTGTTCCATCTTGGAGCTAAAACTGTCCCAGAGGGCTTCCCAAGCCGTATCCGGAAAGTTGTCGAGACTCAATCGTATCTTGTCTATCCAGCCCGAGGCGTTGAAGATAACCTTGTTGTTCTTCAGGCGGTAGAAGGGGTAGGTGCCCGAATTCTTGAGCACCTTCAGATGTTGGGCGGGCTTCATGACAAGCTTGTTCATGAGGGCGCTGTCTTTGTATTCGATGCGGACCGGCATTTCTTGGAGGAAGAATCTGTCCTTAGTCCTGCCCGCGGCCGTTTCGAAATCCCCGGGATCGCCGAACGCGTCTCTCCGCTTCGAGGAAGGAGGCACCTTGCCGCTGCAGTACACATCGATGACAAGGGCGAAATAAGGATCATAGGCATAAATCTCCGACCGGGGATCGGTGGTGATGCATTCGACATTGCTCCATCCCGAAATGGTCTCCTTGAGAAAATTAGTCAGCGCTTCTACCTTGTGTTCCATAGTCGTCCACCTTTACGATCTCTGAGATAAAATAGTACCATGGAATTTCGGGTTGTTCCATCGATGAAAGGGAGAGGAATGGCAATTTTCGCGATCGCCCTCGTTCCGGAGGGCAATATAATCCGTTCGATACGGGAAGTAAGCTCATCTGTCTTCAGATCGGGCGACAGTCTTGAAGCTTTGGCCCTGCCGGAAGGCATCTTCCTGGGATTCTATGTCGAGAACGACCAGAAAGGCCGCGGAAGCCTGGCGCGATCGTTTAAAAAACAAGCGCAGAGCCTCTTCGCGGACCTTCCTCCCCTCATCCGTTTCTCCTTCGCCGCGAATGTGGAAGGCAAATGGTATATCGTCCCGGAAACGCCGATTCCCGCGAAGATCCTCGCCGTGGCCGACGCTATCGCAGAGGAATCGGGCCTTCTTCCCATGGAATCGCCGCCTCTTGCGCGGGGATCGGGCTTTTTCGCAGGAAATATTGTTACGCCGCCCCCATTCGGCGCATTTTCATTTCGGCACCTCGACGCGCTATTGTATCGAATCGAGAGCGATAGCCGAGATTTCGATAGGGCATGGTGGACCGTGCTCTCCCGCGTGACGCGCCATACAGGCATCGCGTCACTAGGCGCATCGCGTCATTAGACGCGGCGCGTCACTAGACACTTAGCGTCAGTAGACGATACATCGCTGTTCCGATATTGTGGAGGAATGATGAAACGAAAAATTGCCGTCATCGGCCTGCTCCTTCTCCTTGTTTCCCTGCCCGTTTTCGCGCAGGAAGAGCCACTGATCGATGATTATTTTGGAGGCTTGCATAAAAAAGGCAGCCAGATCATATCGCTCAGCACCGGAGCGGGAATTCCCCTCTTCATCCTTCCGGCGGACGCCCTCGCGACCGAAACGAGCCCCCTGGGCGTAGGCGCGTCCTTTAGCCTGGGTTACCAATATTTTATCGCCAACAGGCTCACCATCGGCGGTTCGCTCTGTGGGGCCTTCAACAGCACCGTGGGCGGACGAACGCTCTTCGTGGCGCCCGTTTCCTTTAAACTAGGGTATTGGTGGGGCAAGGAGCCGATGGAATACACCGTCAGCGCGGATGTCGGAGCCAGCGTGCTCAGGCTCTCCGGCGACGGGACGATCAGCCCCTTCGCGAAGCTCGGTGGCGGCGCGTACACCCAAATCAGCGAAGCCTGGAGTCTCGGCGGGCAAGTATATTGGTGGCTGATCCCGGAACTCCATTTTGGCGCCAACAGCGATCTCACCAGGTACGCCAACTTCCTTGAAATCTCGGTCGGCGCCGTCTATCACTTTTAGGAGCGAGAATTATGAAGACAAAAAAACTGATTCGAACCTTTCTCATCGTTCTCGCCGTGGCCGCGGGAAGCATCGCGCTCGCCGCCTGCGACAACAGCTTCGGCGTTTTTCATGAAATACAGACCGAAAAAGCCCAGGTCGGCACCGATGTATTCAAGAACGTGACCGTGAAGGCCATCGCCGAGGACGGCAGCAATTACTATGCCGCGATGGCCAAGGTCTTCTATCGGCCGACAGGCGGCGATACCTGGCTCGTCCTGCCAGTAAACAGCGACACCGATTATTACTGCTCGGGACTCGCGTCGACCGGCGCCGGAACTATCTATGTCGCGGCCACCGACACATCCACCACGGCGCTCAAGGGCATCTTCTCCACCTCCGATTCCGGCGCCAACTGGAACAAGATGAGCGACGCGGAATTCGACGGAAAAATTGTCGACGCGCTTTTCTACGTCAACGGCACGCTTTTCGCGACCTCCCACACCGACACGGAATCGAGCGATACTTTCTACCTCTACTATTGGGACACCGCGACCTCCAATTTCCTGCCCGCGACATTCCCCAGCGCCCTCGATATCCCCATAACGGGGCTGGTCTACGGTGGATCGGCATATTGGGCTATGACATCGAGCGCGCTTTACACAAGTTCTGCCTCTCCGTTCAACTTCGTCGCCGACTCAACGAGCGGTACGCCTTCGTCAGCCAAGACGCTCTGCGGCATCGCCACGGATTCATCCGCCGACGTGCTGGTGACGACTTCCGACGGCTATCTCTACACCTACGCGGCCTCGGCCTGGAGTTCCGATCTCCTCGCCTCCAGCGTGAAACTGGGCGTCCTCGCCGAAGTTCCCATCGACGATGCGGCCAGCGCCTACCGCCTCCTCGTGGCGAAGCACAATTCATCCTACGGCTATTACGAGTACAACGCCGCAACCCAGGATGACCCCTTAAGTGGCAACGACGGCGACGCCATCTTCTCGCCGACGGCGAGTTCCTACACGACGACCATCTACCTGAAACCCGTCATGGCCTTCCACTATTCCACGGCGAATAAAACCCTCCTGATAGGAATGGCCGCCCAGGGCACCGATACCTACGCCCTCTATTCCAATACGGTCACCGGAAGCGATTGGTCCGGCTGGACAGCCGAATAGAAATGGCCCGGGAAAGCGAAAACCCGCTTTTCGCCGCGTCCCAGGGAGCGCCCAAGGGCGGCGGCGGGGCGGCAGCCCGGGAAGGGCTCCGCGGCGGCCCGGGAACGCAGTTCCCGGGCCGCGAACCCCTCGCCTCCCGGATGCGTCCCCGCACCCTCGACGAGTTCACCGGCCAGGAACATATCGTGGGCCCGGGAAGACTCCTCAGGCGTGCCATCCAGAAGGACCAGCTTTCCTCGATCATTCTCTCTGGCCCTCCGGGCACCGGAAAAACCACGCTCGCCCGCATTATCGCCAACACCACCCGAAGCGACTTCATCGCCCTCAACGCAGTCCTCTCGGGCGTCGCCGAACTCAGGGAGTCCATCGAGAGGGCGCGTCGCCACTACGAACTCTATTCGCTGCGCACCATCCTCTTCGTCGACGAAGTCCATCGCTGGAACAAGAGCCAGCAGGACGCCCTCCTCCCCTGGGTCGAGAACGGCACGGTCGTCCTCATCGGCGCCACCACCGAGAACCCCTTCTTCGAGGTGAACCGCGCCCTCGTCTCGCGTTCCCGCGTCTTTCTCCTTCGGACGCTCACCGACGAGGACCTGGCGCGCATAGCCCAGATGACCCTCGGCGACAAGGAACGCGGCTACGGGGATTACTCTGTCGAGTTCGAGGAGGGAGCCCTCGAGCACCTCATCCACACGGCCGATGGCGACGCGCGCAGCCTCCTCAACGCCCTCGAGCTCGCCATAGAGACTTCGGTGGACCGCTGGCCGCCCGAGGCGGGCACTAGCATAAAGGTGAGCCTCGAAACCTCGGAAGAAAGCATCCAGAAACGCGTCGTCCTCTACGACAAGGACGGCGACTACCACTACGACGCGATAAGCGCCTTCATCAAGAGCCTCAGGGGTTCGGACCCCGACGCCGCCCTTTACTGGCTCGCGCGAATGGTCTACGCCGGCGAAGATCCTTCCTTCATTTTCCGCAGGATGTTCATATCGGCGGCTGAGGACATCGGGCTCGCCGATCCCAACGCGCTTCAGGTCGTATCTTCCTGCGCGCAGGCCTTCGACCGCATCGGCATGCCCGAAGGTCAATATCACCTGAGCCTCGCCGCCCTCTACCTTTCCACCTGCCCGAAATCCAATTCGACGATGGGCTATTTCGACGCGCTGAAGGCCGTCGAGGAAGAAGGCGCCGAAGTGCCCGACCATCTCAAGGACGCCAACAGGGATTCCGTCGGATTCGGCCATGGCGAAGGCTACAAGTATCCCCACGCCTACAAGGACCACTGGGTCGCCCAGCAATACCTGCCCGAATCGCTGAAACGTAGCGTCTTCTACTTCCCCGGCTCCACGGGTTTCGAGGGCACGCGCAGGACCGATGTCCTCGAGCGAAGGGAAGCCCAGCTTTCCCTCATCGAGGAAGACGTGGAGGAAGGCCGCGCTCAGGCCAAGCCCGGGCTTTCCGTCTGGTCCAAGGAAGGCGAGCGGCGGAAAAAGTGGGTATCCAGGGCCGAAGGAGCCGCTTCGCTAAGGCTCCGCCTCGCCCGCGCCTTCCTTTTCGACGCCATCGGCTGCGGCAGATCCGAAACCATCCTCGTCCTGGATCCCAGGAAGGGGTTCTACGCGCTCGAAGCCGCCAGGCGCGCCCCAGAGGGAACGGTGGCCGTCCTCGTGGAAAACGAGGAAGCCCGAACCCAGCTCGAGCGGCTCACCGCGGATATCCCCGAACTCCTGCGCCCCATGGCCGTCACGCCTGCCCTCTCCGCCCCCTCCTCTCGCTGGCTGGAGGAGGGCTTCGGATTCGCGGCCTTCGACAGGATACTCGTCTGCGAGCCTCTCGGCCGTCACGATCCTGTCCTCGACTATTGGGCATATGTCGAAGCGGCCCTCGCCGCTTCCGCGCCCCCCCTCGCCGGTTCCACGGCCGCCCTCGCCGCCTCCGGCATCGTCTTTTTCGACATTCTGGGCGGACGGTCCAGCTATCTTTCCGAGATGCTGAGACTGAATGTCACGGACCCCGACCTAAAGATCAAGGAACTCATCGACGCGCTGGAAGCCTTCGAAAAGAAACGCGGAGGCGGCCCGAGCCTTGCCGCGGAAACGATTCGCCAGGATGAGGAAAAGGCGGGGAAGATTTTCTCAAGCCATCTGAAAAAAGCGGGAATATCGAAGAAACCGGCCATACGCGTTGAGCGCCTGACCTACGACCGCTACCTGACGGCGGCGGAAATCGAGACCTGGCTGTCCGCGGAAAGCGACTATGGCGCCGCGCTGCGCGCTGATCTCGGCGCTGAAGCGCTGGCCAGTCTCAAAGAGCTGCTCGGAAAAAAGATCGGTACGGTACGCTGGCCTCTCTTTCTATCCCTGGCCACAGTCTGAACATTGGCTTAACCTGTAAACAAAAGGCTCAAATTATTAGGTCATTCAAACAAATAATTTTACCGCCTTTACTTTCATAGTAATGTAGCATCTCATCAATCTTCCTTTTATCATAACTGGTAACGCAATCTGACAAGACATTAACGCGATAATTTGCTTTGCATAAGTTGTAACAGGTCGATTTTACACATGCCACGGCATCCGCTCCCGCTATGTAGAAATCACCTACTTCATTTTTACCAATAAAGTCCGCGAATTCTTGACTGCTTAATGCGTTTCCTATGTATTTTGTAAA
>DATMZF010000034.1:0-30440 GCA_035560555.1 Rectinemataceae bacterium | reverse complement strand
GATACAGCATTAATAAACGCCCAGCTTACTCCCAATATTACTGCCATTTTTTTATAACAATATTGAAAATATGTGTTGACAGATAGCCGACTGGCGGTATAATCGAGTCATGTTCAAAGGTGTACGCGAATGACGCGCCGGCTCGGCCGGGACTTGTCTAGGGACAAGCTTCTCTATCTCATGCTTATCCCCGGCCTCGTCTATGTCCTCCTCTTCAAGTACGCGCCCATGTACGGGGTCACCATCGCCTTCCGCAACTACAACATATTCAAGGGATTCTCCGACGCGCCTTTCGTCGGCCTGGCCAACTTCGCCAAGCTTTTCTCGCGCTCCGCCTTCAGGCGGGCGCTCGGAAACAACATCCTCATAAGCATCCTCAAGCTCGTGTGCGGCTTTCCCTTCCCGATCATCCTATCCCTCATGATCAACGAGCTTCGCGGCCGCAAATCCAGAAAGCTCGCCCAGACTCTCGTTATCCTGCCCAACTTCGTCTCCTGGATCGTGATCAACGGCATCCTCTTCGCCATGTTCAACACGACGGGCGGCGCCATCCCCGGGCTCCTGAGGGAACTGGGCTATACCGGGACGATCAACAACATCATGAACCAGAAGGAATCCTTCCTCTGGGTCATCATCGTTTCGCATGTATGGAAGGGCGCGGGCATGGGCACGATCGTCTACCTGGCCGCCATCGTCGGCATCGACCAGCAGCTCTACGAGGCCGCGGCCATCGACGGTGCGGGGCGCTTCCGCCAAATGTGGCACATAACGCTCTCGAGCCTCAGGCCGACCATCGTCATACTCCTCATTTTCCGGGTCGGCGAAATGATGTACGCGGGCTTTGACCAGATCTTCGCCATTTCCAATTACCTCGTGATCTCCTCCGCCGACATCATCGATACCTACGCCTACACGCTGGGCATGGAGCAGCAGAAATTCGCCGAAGCCGCCGCGGCGGGGCTCTTCCAGTCGGTCATCGGCCTGGTCCTGGTACTGTCCACGAACGCCGTGGCCAAGAAACTCGACCCCGACAGCGGGATCATGTGATGAGGGTCCCAACGATGAAAAGCGCGAGACAGCGCAAAGTCCGACAGTCGCGATCCGAAGACATCGGGCACTTTTTCATCTGTCTCTTTCTGTTCCTCTTCTGCTTCAGCACGACCTACCCCTTCTGGCACGTGCTCATGTACTCCATCAGCGACTCCAACGCGGCCATGACCGGCGGTCTCTTCTTCCTGCCGCGCAAGCCGACCCTCCTCGCCTACGAGATGATCTTCAAGACCTCGCAGATCTTCGTGGCCTACGCCAACACGATCATGCGCACGGTCGTGGGCACCAGCCTGAGCATCATGTTGAGCATCCTCACCGCCTTCCCTTTGTCGCGGCGGAGGCTCCGCGGCCGCGGCGGCCTTTCCATGATGTTCTTCTTCACGATGCTCTTCACGGGCGGCATGATCCCGACCTACCTCATCGTCCAGTCCTACGGTCTCATCGACAAGTTCTGGGCCCTCGTCCTGCCCTCGGCCATGAGCGCCTACAACATGTTCATCCTGCGCAACTACTTCAAGTCGATCCCGGATTCCCTGGAAGAGAGCGCCCACATGGACGGCGCGAATTCCTTCACCGTCCTGTTCAGGATTTTCGTCCCCGTCTCCAAGCCGGCCATCGCCGCCGTGGCCATGTTCTACGGCGTGGCCAACTGGAACGAGTACATGGACGGCATTCTGTACATAAACAAACCCCAGCTCGAGATCCTGCAGGTCTATCTGCGGAAGCTCATCGCCTCGACAGGCACCCTAGGCTCGCTTTCGGTGGTCGGCAATCTGAGCGCCGCGGCCTCCTTGAGCGAAGAGAGCATGAAGATGGCGACGATAGCCGTGTCGATCATCCCCATCCTCGTCATCTACCCCTTCCTCCAGCGCTACTACACGAGGGGAATAACCCTTGGCGCGGTAAAAGAATGAGAGAAAGCGAAGAATGTTGAATACATATTTTCAAGGAGGCCTTTCATGAACAAGCGAATCTTATCCGGAATCCTGGTTTCTATCGCCCTCTTCTGTCTCGTCGCCGGGGCGGGAGCCGCGTCCGGCCGTGTCCCCCTCACCGTGATGATGTTTGGCGACAACACGCCGACGCCCACCAACTCGGTGAAGCGCGCGCTCGAAGAAAAGCTCGGCGTCGACCTCACCTACATCTACGTGCCGGAGAAGGATTACGCGGCCAAGCTCAACACCCTCATCGCGAGCCGCACCCTGCCGGACATTTTCTGGGTCGACGGCAACGCGATCGACGCCGTGGAGTTCCGCGAACAGGGCATGATCGCGAAGCTGGACAGCCTCCTCAAGAGCGACGGTCCCGACATCATGGCCGAAGTCGGCTCCATCCTCAAGAACGCGCCCCTGAACCAGGGCAGCGGCATCTATGGCCTCATCCCGGCTTCCCTCGACTACACGTCGAATCTCTCCGTGCGCGCCGACTGGCTCGCCAAGCTCAAGCTGAAGATGCCTACCAACCTCGATGAGCTGTATAAGGTGCTCGCGGCCTTCACGAACGGCGACCCCGACGGCAACGGCAAGAAAGACACGGTCGGCTACGTGGGCACCATGGCCAACATGCGCACCTTCGAGCACATCTTCGGCGCCTACGGCATCGCCGTCGACAAGCCCTACCTCCTGAAAAACGGCACGGTGACGACCTATATGAAGGCTCCCGCCTACCTCGACGCGATCAAATACCTGCGCAAACTCTATCAGGACGGCATCCTCGATCCGGATTTCGTCACCATCCCCCTCATGAGCGCCTTCGAGAAGCTCTGGACCGGACGCACCGGCATCTTCGATTTCCAGAACGTCGGCACGACGAACAACTGGATGCCCGGCCGCTACACCGAAAAGAACCCCTCCCCGACCTTCGGTTTCACCGTTATAGCCGGCCCAGGCGGCAAGGGCGGCGCCATCAGGCAGTATCCGCGCTACACCTACTACAACTGCATCGCTTCCTCCTGCAAAAATCCCGAAAAGGCGATGGAATACCTCAACTACCAGTACAGCGAAGAGGGCGACAGGCTCACCTACCTCGGCATCGAAGGTCTCCACTACGAGTGGGTGGACAAGGACAACGGCAAGTACAAGCTCCTGGGCAAGTTCACCGACCAGGCCACCTACCGCGCCGACGGATCCTTCGTCTACAACAAGATGTTCCCCCTCCTCAACACCGAAGTCCGCACCCTGAACAAGCAGACGAGGGAAGGACAGGCTTTCGCCCGCGACAACAGCATCGAGTACCCGAAGATCATCAAGAATCTCAAGGCGACGAGCGAGTACGGCCCGCAGCTGGCGAACATCACCAAGGAAGCCTTCGCCCAGCTCATCGTCAGCAAGGGCAACATCGAGACGGAGTACGCGGCCTTCGTGAAGCGCTGGAACGAGGAAGGCGGTCTCGAGTTCGAAAAGGAAGCGACCGCGGTCTGGGCCGCCCAGGTAAAGGCCTCGAAATGATTATCCGTATCGGGTAACCCAGGTTATCCGGTACATTCGATCGCGCCAAAGAGAGGACCTTCACGCCGACCGCAAGGCCGCGGGAAGGCCCTCTTTTTAAAGGACAGCCATCATGAAGGAACGGATCGATCTCTCGCTTCTGAAAATCCTGGCCGGACGCGCCGAGCCCAGCGCCCGCGGCCTTTCCATCCTGCCGGCTGAAGACGGCGCCTTCTGCCTCTCCCTGGCCAAGGCCTCGGCCGGCGTCGTATGGACGCCCGAGCGCTTCCTCACCGTCGACATGGAAATAGACATGGACAGGATGCCTGTCATGCATATCGATTTCGTGGAGCGGGGCGCGGGCGGGGAGCGGGGCGACGGCAGAAACCTAGGCGTCGGCGGAGGCCGGGGCGCGGGCGCGGAGCGCATCCTTTCGATCCGCTACTTCATGATTCCCACGCGCAGGGTGAAAATGACGGTACGGCTCTCCGAGCTGGATTCCCACCGCTTTTTCCTGCCCACCTACCCGGGAACGCTCAAGGGCCACGTCGAGGGCGAGCCCACCCACATCGACAGGATCGATGAGATCCGCGTCCGCCTCAGGACGAACGACTCCTGCCGCGATTTCAGGCTCTACGGCCTCGAAGTCTCCGACAGTCTGCCGGATATGGCGATATCGGGCGAGCCGCTGGTCGACGAGATGGGCCAGCGCAAGGGCTACGAATGGCCAGGGAAAATGCGTTCGGTCGAAGAGATGGTCGCCTACCTCCGCGCCGAACTGGCCCGCGCGCAAAGCGAGAGCTCGGGCGCGACCGAAGCCGCCGCCAGCGCCCCCGGCATCGCGGGCGGCTACCCGGCGGGCTGGAGCCGTTACGGCGGCTGGAAGAAGCTGCGCTTCGACGCCACGGGCTTTTTCCACACCCACCACGACGGGGCGCGCTGGTGGCTCGTCGACCCCGAGGGCTACGCTTTTTACAGCAACGGCGTCTGCTACGCCAGCCGCATGGGCGTCCACGGCTTCGTCGACCGGATGGAAGCGATGTTCGACTGGCTCCCCCCGAGGGAAGACCAGACCTGGAAGGACTGCTGGACGGAAGCCTCGGAAATACCCGAATTCGCCAAGCGCAACGGCGCCGCGAGCGGCAAGGGCCGCATGATGTTCAACTTCCCGCGCGCCAACATGATCCGCGCCTTCGGTCCCGAGGCTTGGTGGGACGCCTGGGTGACGATCAGCGCGGCGCGGATGCGCCGCTGGGGCATCAACACCATCGGCGTCGGCGTGAACAACTACGTCGACGAGCGCGTCATGGACTTTCTCGCCAAGGCGAAAATCCCCTTCGTCGTCACCCTGAAGAATTTCCCGCTGACCCAACCCTGCATCTACCGGGATTTTCCCGACGTCTTCAGCCCCGAATACGCGGCGGGCGCGGAACGCTTCGCGCGCGAGCAGCTGGCGCCCTTCGTCGGCAACCCCCTCATGATCGGCTACTTCATCACGAACGAACCGGAGTGGCTCTTCCAGGAATCGGTGAACCCCGCCGAACGCGTTCTCGCGCACGAGGGCAGCCTCCACAGCAAGACGGCCCTCATCGCCTTCCTGCGCGCCCGCTACCGGAACGAGATCGGCGCGCTGAACGGCGCATGGGGAACCAGCCTTGGAGATTTTACCGATCTGCATAAACCCCTGGCTAACGCCGACCGGCTGAGCGCGGAATCCCGCGCCGACCTCGAAGCCTTCCGCGACATCCTGATCGCGAAGTACAGCTCGGTGCCCTCGGAAGCCCTCAACGCCGTCGACCCCGACCACCTCAACCTGGGGATGCGCTACAACAAGCTCACGCCCAACGAATTCGCCGGAAACGCCGCCTTCGACATCTGTTCCTTCAACTGCTATCGTCCCGACCCCCTGGCCAAATTCGACATCGTGGACAGGCTCGACAAGCGTCCGGGCCTCGTGGGCGAATGGCACGTGGCGGGATACGAGATGCGCAATCTCGCGGCCGGCCTTGTCTACTCCCCGACCCAGGCCGAGCGGACGAAGGCCTGTCTCTTTTTCATGGAGAGGGCCATGGCCCACAGGGCGAGCGTCGGCACCCATTACTTCGAGTGGAACGACCAGCCCGTCCTCGGCCGCTTCGATGGGGAATGTATGCAGCACGGCCTCGTCAGCCTCTGCAATGTCCCCTATCCCGAACTCACCTCGGCCATGGAGCGCCTGGCGCCCTCCATGTACGATATCGTGAGCGGCGCCATTCCCCCGACCGCCGAAGAAGGCGTCACCACCGGGAACTATTCCTGACTCGAGAATCAAGGCACCCTCGGACGAAAAGGTTCCGCGCGCGGGTGCTCCCGTGCGCGGCGAAAATATTTGACAGCCTCCGCAACCTGCCATACAATATGCGTGTACGTTACCGCAATCATATCCTCCCATCCACGATGGAGCGTGCCTATGACACTGCGCGAAATAGCCGAAGCGGCCCATGTCTCGATCGGAACGGTGGACAGGGTTCTGCACAACCGGGGGAGAGTGTCCCCGGAAACCAAGGCGAAAATCGAAGTGCTCATCGCGCAACATGGCTACAAGCCCAATCCCATCGCTCGGCACCTCAAACTCAACAAGAAATATACCTTCGCCGTTCTGCTGCCGAACACGACCGATGACTCCGGTTATTGGAAAATCGCGTACACGGGGATACAGAAAGCCGCCAGGGAACTGAAGACCTTCGGCGTGGACATCAGGAAAATCGAATTCAACCGTTACGATCCTCTTCCCTTCCTTGAAAGCATTCGCCGACAGCTGGAAGACGGTCATTTCGACGGGCTTCTCATGGCGCCGGTTCAGCCCGAGCTGAGCTCGCTCCTGCTCAAAACCCTACCGGCGGAATTCCCCGTCGTGTTTTTCGATGCCCAGCTTCCCGACTTTCCGCCCCTGTCCAGAATAGGGCAGAACGCTTTCCAGAGCGGCGTGCTGGCCGGACGCCTCCTAGACGCCTTCTCGGTGGGGGGTGGTCCCTATTGCGTCGTGAGCGCCCACAGCGAAGATTTCCATATCAGGAAAAGAATCGACGGCTTCCTGCGTTATTTCGAGTCGCTGGGCGCGGCCGCGGTTCCGCCGGTCGCCCCGGGCGCCGCGTCGCCAGCCGCCTCGCCAATCGCGGCCTCCCTAGTCGGGGCCGCGCCATCCCTAGCGAAGCCAGGGATGGCGCGCCAGATCCGCATCTTCGAATGCCGTGACATCGAGCACAAGGCTACCTGCGAGGCTTTTCTTCAGAAACTGCTCGCGGAAATACCCGCTCCCGGCGGCATCTTCGTCACGAACGCTTCTGTACACGGTGTGGCCTCCTATGTCAACAATAAGGGCGCGACGCACATCGCGGTGGTCGGCTACGACCTCGTGCCAGACAACGAAAGCCAGCTGCGGGCCGGCACGATCGACTGCATCCTCTCGCAGCGGCCGGAATATCAGGCATACGAAGGCATCTACCTGCTGTACAGCCACGTGGTGCTTCAGCAGGCCATCGAAAAGGAAATCATCGTACCTATCGATATATACGTGAGGGAAAATCTTCCCTGATGAATGGAGGTTGAGCAATGTCGCAAGAATTGAGCGGAACGCCGGTCCTCGGCATCGACTACGGCACGGATTCCTGTCGTGCCGTGGTCATCGACGCGCGGAACGGACAGGAGATCGCCGAGGCGGTGACGGCCTATCCGCGCTGGGCGGCGGGACGTTTCAACGCGCCAGGGAAGAATATTTTCAGGCAGCATCCCTTGGACTATATCGAATCCATGGAATCGGTCATGGGCAAACTCCTGGCCCGACTCGGAAAGGATGCCCTCGCCTCCATAAAGGGCATCGCGATCGACACGACGGGTTCGACGCCCTGCGCGGTGAACGCCGAGGGCACGCCTCTGGCTCTGCTGCCCCAGTTCGCCGAGGATCCGGACGCGATGTTCATCCTGTGGAAGGATCACAGCGCCGTCGAGGAGGCCGCCGCCATCAATAAAGCGGCGAAAAGCTGGGGCGGCGAGGATTTCACGAAATACGAGGGCGGAATCTATTCCTCGGAGTGGTTCTGGGCCAAAGTCATGCGCGTCCTCAAGATAAATCCGCGCGTAGCGGCGGCGGCCTACTCCTTCGTCGAGCACTGCGACTGGATGCCCGCCCTTCTCACCGGAACCCAGGCCGTGCGGACCGTGAAGCGCAGCCGCTGCGCCATGGGCCACAAGGCTATGTGGCACGCGAAGTTCGGCGGCTACCCGGCGGCTGAATTCCTGAACCTCCTCCATCCGGAACTCCCAAGAATCCGCGAAACGCTCGGGGCGCGAACCTGGACGAGCGATACGACCTGCGGCCCGCTCACGGGGGAGTGGGCCGAAAGGCTCCACCTGACGGCGGGCATCCCCGTCGCCGTGGGCGCCTACGATGCCCATATGGGCGCCGTGGGCGGCGGCGTGAGGGAAGGCGTCCTCGTCAAGGTCATGGGCACGAGCACCTGCGACATGACGGTCGGCCCCGTCCCGGTCTCCGACGAAAGGCTTGTCGGAGGCATCTGCGGCCAGGTCGACGGCTCGATCATCCCCTCCATGCTCGGCTACGAGGCCGGCCAGTCGGCCTTCGGCGATGTCTACGCCTGGTTCAAGAAGCTTCTGTCCTGGCCGGTCGAGACTCTCCTGCCCGATAAAGCGGAAGAAGTAAGCGCGAAGATGATGGCGGCGCTCGAAAAGGAAGCGGCGCTGATCGACCCCGCGAGCTCGACACCGCTCGCCCTCGACTGGCTCAACGGCCGCCGGACGCCCGACGCCAACCAGCTTTTACAGGGGGCAATCTCGGGGCTTACGCTCGGCACCACCGCGCCCATGATCTACCGCGCCCTCATCGAGGCCACGGCCTACGGCGCCCGCGCCATCGTCGAACGCTTCAAGAGCGAGGGCGTGAGGATAGACCGTATCGTCGCCATAGGCGGCGTGGCGAAGAAATCGCCCCTCGTCATGCAGATCGTCGCCGACGTGCTCGGCACGCCCATCGACATCGCCTCCGGGGACCAGTCCGTCGCCCTGGGCGCCGCCATGTTCGCCTCCGTCGTCGCCGGAATCCATCCGACCGTCGCCGAGGCGCAACGGCTCATGCTGCCGCCCGTCGAGCGCGGCGTCGAGCCGAACCCCGCGCGCGCGGCTTTCTACGACAAGCGGTACGAAAAGTATATGGAGCTAGGCCGCTTCATCGAAAAGGAGCTCTCATGAACACGCTTAAAAAGCATGAGTTCTGGTTCGTCGTGGGCAGCCAGGACCTCTACGGCCCCGATGTCCTAAAGACCGTCGAGGAGCACGCGCGGGCCATGGCGGGCGGCTTCGCGGCTGATCCGGCTCTCCCTTCACCCCTCGTTTTCAAGAAGGTGGCGAAGAGTTCCGAAGAAATTCTCAGCGTATTCAGGGAAGCGAACGCCTCTCCGGTCTGCGCCGGCATCGTCACCTGGATGCACACCTTCTCGCCCTCGCGGATGTGGATCGCGGGGCTCGCCGTCAACCATAAGCCGTTGCTTCACCTGCACACGCAATTCAATCGCGACATCCCCTGGGCCACTATCGACATGGATTTCATGAACCTGAATCAGTCGGCTCACGGCGACAGGGAGCACGGCTTCATCCAGACGAGGATGAAAATCGCGCGCAAGGTCGTCGTAGGCCACTGGCAGGATCCCGAAGCGCGACAGCGCGTCGGTGCCTGGATGCGCGCGGCCTGCGCCTTCGCCGACGGCCAGAAGAAAGCCGTGGTCCGTTTCGGCGACAACATGCGCGACGTCGCGGTGACGGAGGGCAACAAGGTATCGGCGCAGATCCAGCTAGGCTGGTCGGTCAACGGCTACGGGATAGGGGATCTTGTCCGGGAAGTGGAGGCGGTGACCGAGGCCGAACTCGACAAAGCCATGGACGAATATCGCGGGCTCTTCGATTTCGCCCCCGAAGTCTCGAGCAGCAAGGCCGCGATGGCCAGCGTGCGGGAACAGGCCCGCATCGAGCGGGGAATCCGCCGATTTCTTGAATCGCATAACGCCGGTTCGTTCACCACCACCTTCGAGGACCTGGGCAAGCTCGCGCAACTTCCCGGCCTGGCGTCGCAGCGCCTCATGATGGACGGCTACGGCTTCGGCGCCGAGGGCGACTGGAAGACCGCTGCCCTCGTGCGCGCGATGAAGGTGATGGGCGAAGGCCTCGCGGGCGGCACCTCCTTCATGGAAGACTACACCTACCATTTCGAGCCCGGAAACGAACTCATACTGGGCGCGCACATGCTCGAGGTATGCCCCAGCATAGCGAGCGGCAAGCCCAGGATCGAAGTGCATCCGCTCGGCATAGGCGGCAAGGCCGCCCCCGCGCGCGCGGTGTTCGAGGCGCGGACCGGCAAAGCCATCGTCGCGACGTTGCTCGATTTAGGAGGGCGATTCCGGCTCCTCTCGAACCTTGTCCAGTCCGTGAGCCTGCCCGCCCCGATGCCCAAACTGCCCGTGGCGAGGGTGCTCTGGAAGCCGGAGCCCTCCCTCAAGGACGCGGCGAGGCTCTGGATCCTCGCTGGCGGCGCCCATCACACCGGCTTCTCGACACAAGTGACCGCGGAAATGCTGGAAGACTACGCCAGGATCGCCGGCGTCGAGTATTTCGAGATCAACAAGGAACGCGACCCGAGAATGCTGGAATCCATGCTGCGGTGGAACGACGGCGCGTGGTCGTGAGACAATAATTCATCAGGCGGCGGCTGAGCTCTTCCGCCGCCTGCCCCCCTTCCTCACCTCAAACAGCCTCTGCAGCAGGCAGAAAACGAATACCAGGAAGCCGATCGCGATGCGCGTCCACCAGGAGTTGAGCGTTCCCTGAAAGACGATCAGCACCTGGATCGTCCCGTAGACGAAGACGCCGAAAAGAGTGCCCAGGACGCTTCCCACGCCTCCGGAGAGGAGGGTTCCGCCGATCACCACCGTCGCGATCGCGTCCATTTCCATGCCTCTCCCGTTCAGGGCATAGCCGGAGAGCGTGTAGAAGGTGAAGACGATGCCCGCCAGCGCCGAGCAGAAGCCCGAGAAAGCGTAGAGGAGGATTTTCGTCCGCGCCACGGGCAGGCCCATCAGCACGGCTGACTGCTCGTTTCCGCCTATGGCGAACACCGTCCGCCCGAACTTGGTGAAGCGCGAAACGTACATTCCCGCTATCAGGATGACGACGGCGATGATCACGCTCGGCGAGATGAAGCTGTTCCCCGCTATCGGGATCGCGGTGCTCGCCATGGCCTGCCAGAATGGGTGGGTGATGCCGATCGTGTCGATGCTCACCACGTAGCAGAGCCCCCTGGCGAGGTAGAGCCCCGCCAGCGTGATGATGAAGGGCGGTATGTCGAAGGTCTGGATGAACCAGCCCATAAGGAGCCCCAGGGCCACGCCCATCAAGAGGACGACGGGGATGACATAGAGGGGATCCCAGCGTGATTTTTCGAGGAGGCTCGAGGTCACCATCGTGGAGAGGGCGAGCACGGAGCCGACCGAAAGATCGATGCCGCCTGAGATGATGACGAAGGTCATCCCCACGGCGATGATGATGAGATAGGCGTTGTCGATGAAGAGGTTGAGGAAATTCTGAAGGGAAAAGAAGCCTCTGAAGGAGACGGACCCCAGGCCGAACATGAGGATGAAGAGGCCGAGGGTAACGAGGACGGGCAGGTTTTTCGGGCTCAGGAGCGATTTCGTCTTCATGCCGCCACCTCCCTCTTGCCGAAGAGGCTGGCGACCTTGGCGCGGAAGGTGGCCGACTGGAGGAGGCTGACGGTCCACACGACGAGGGCCTTCACCACCTGTGCTATCTCGGGCGGGACGTTGAAGGCGTAGATGGTCGTCGTCAGGGTCTGGACGATGAGCGCGCCCACCATGGAGCCGAAAAGATAGAATTTACCTCCGTTCATTGAGGTTCCGCCTATGACGACGGCCAGTATAGCGTCCATCTCGTAGCCGAGGCCGGCGTTGTTCCCGTCGGCGCTCATCACGGTCGAGCAGACGACAAGGCCCGATACGCCCGCGCAGAATCCCGAAAAGGCGTAGACCCAGAAGATGAGGTTTTTCGCGTTGATGCCCGCGAAGCGCGAGGCGGTCGGGTTGATGCCCACAGCCTCGATGAAGAGGCCGAGAGCGGTCCGCCGCGTGGCCAGCCATGTCAACAAAAGAAGGACGGCCACCATATAGATCGAAAAAGGCAGACCCAGCAGGTAGCCCTGTCCGAGGAGGGCGAAGGGTTTGGCGTAGAGCCAGACGACCATGGCGTTGGTGGTGACCATCGCGATGCCGCGCCCCGCCACGGAGAGGATGAGGGTCGCGATGATCGGCTGCATCCCCACCCAGGAGACGAGCATGCCGTTCCACATGCCCGCGACGACCGACACGAGCACGGCTGCCGACATCGCGAAGGCGATGGGGTACTTGGGGTTGCCCTTGAGGTCCCCTCCTATCAGCATCGCCACGACGCCCGCCGAAATGGCCACCACCGATCCCACCGAGATGTCGATGCCCTTCGTCGCGATGACGAGGGTCAAGCCAACGGCCAGAAGCATGATCGGCGCGCCGTTCTTGAGGATGTCGATGACGTTGCCGTAGAGGTGGCCCTGTTTTATCTCCACGCTGAAGAAGTTGGGGGTGAAGAAGAGATTGAAGGCGAGAAGGAAGGCGAGGGCGACCAGCGGCCAGAAGATCTTCCTGCGCGTCAGGGTATTCAGCCACGCCATGTTCATCTGCCTCCCGCGATAGTCTGCATGATGGTCCTCTCGTTCATGTCTTCTCCCTCGAGTTCCGCGATCTTCGCCTTGTCCCTGAAAACGGCTATCTTCGTGCTGCAACGCAGCACTTCCTCGAATTCCGACGAGATGAAGATGACCCCAAGGCCTTTCCTGCTCAGGTTGAGTATCTGCTCCATGATTTCGAGTTTCGCGCCCACGTCTATGCCGCGGGTGGGCTCGTCGAGGATGAGGATTATGGGATTGGTGCAGAGCCAGCGGGCCAGCAGCAGTTTCTGCTGATTGCCGCCGGAGAGCTGCTTGGCCTCGCCGTTGGCGTTCGGCGTGACGATTCTCAGCGAGGCGATGAGCTCCTCGGCGATCTCCAGCTGCTTTTTCGCCGATAGGTATTTCGACGCGCCCATCTTCGCCTGAAGCGCGAGGATGATGTTCTCGCGTATCGAGAGTTCGGCGAAGATCCCTTCGTTCTTCCTGTCTTCCGAGCAGAAGCCCATACCGGCCATCATCGCGCCCCTCGGCGAGCTGATGCCGGCCTTTTTCCCTTTCACGGCCAGGTCGCCCTGGTCGGCGGCGTCGATGCCGAAGAGAAGTCTCGCCGTCTCCGTCCGCCCCGAACCCAGGAGCCCAGCGAAACCGAGAACGTCGCCCTCGCGGAGCGCGATATCGAAGGGCGCGATCGAGCCGCGCAGGCCGAGTCTCTTCGCCTCGAGAAGGAGCGTCGTCCCAGCCGTATCCTCGGCGGTCCTAGCCGTATCCTCGGCGGTCCCGGCGGCCGTCTCGGGTGTCTTTTCCCGCGCGCCGCTCGTCGTATAGCTAAATTCGGAGAGTTCCTTGCCGAGCATCTTGGCGATCAGCTCCAGTTTGGGCAGGTTCCCCGTTTCGTATTCCCCCACGAACTCGCCGTTCTTGAGCACGGTGATCCTGTCGGAAATCTGGTAAGTCTGATCCAAAAAGTGCGTGATGAAAAGGATGGCCATTCCTTCGTCGCGCAACTTCTTTATCACCTTGAAAAGTTGCGCGACTTCGGTCTCGTCGAGGCTCGACGTTGGCTCGTCGAGGATGAGAACCTTGGAGGAAGAATCGAGGACGCGCGAAATGGCCACCATCTGCTGCACGGCGATCGAATAGGAAGACAGAATCTTCGTCACGTCGATGCCGATGTTGAGCCGCTTCAGGACTTCCACGGCCTTCCTATTCATGGTCTTCCAGTCGATCCTGCCGAGGCGCTTCGGCTCCCTGCCGATGAAGATGTTTTCGGCCACCGAGAGATTGAGGCAGAGGTTGATTTCCTGATAGACGGTGTTGATTCCCAGTCTTTGGGCGGCGAGGGGCGAATCCGGCCTTATCGGCTTGCCTTCGAGGAGAATCTCCCCTGAATCCTGGCGGTACACGCCGGTGAGCACCTTCACCAGGGTGGATTTACCCGCGCCGTTTTGCCCCATGAGGGCGTGGACCTCGCCCGGGAAAAGGCGAAAATCCACGCTGGACAAAGCCCTCACGCCAGGAAAAGTTTTGTTTATCTTCTTCATCTCGACGATCGGGGCGTTGCCGGACATTTGGATGCCTCCCGCTGTAACAGTCCGTAAACGAAGGGACAAAGCTTCCTCATCGCCCTTGTGGCGAGAGGCAACCTTGTCCCTTCAGGATATACTATCGATACATCGCTAAATCAATACGCAGGTCAGTACTGCCTGGACGGCAGGGCCGCCGCGGCGTTGGTCTCGTCGAAGAGACCCTCGATCGTGTAGATGCGGGCGGGGAGTTTCTTCCCGTCGCGCAGGTCGGTCACGGCCTGTACGGCCTGGGGTCCGAGCAATGGGCTGCACTCGACCGTGCAGTTCATCTCGCCCGCGACGATGGCCTCGAAAGCGCCTTTGACGGCGTCCACGCCGATGATGATGATATCCTTGCCCGGCTTCAGTCCGGCTTCCTTGATGGCCTGAATGGCGCCCAAGGCCATCTGGTCGTTGTGGGCATAGAGCACCTGGATCGTCTTGTCGGCCTTCAGGAAGGCTTCCATGACGGCCTTACCCTCGGAGCTCGTGAAGTTGCCAGTCTGGGAGCGGGTGAGTTGCCAGTTGGAATGCAGCTTCATGATGTTCGCGAAGCCGGTCTTCCTTTCGATGGCCGGGGCCGAGCCCGTCGTGCCCTGGAGTTCCACGATGTTGATCGGTTTCTTGCCGTCGTCCAAACCCTTCTGCTTGAGGTAGGCGGCGAGCCAGTTGCCCGCTTTCTCGCCTTCCGTGATGAAGTTGGATCCCATGATCGTGAGCCTCAGGGACCTATCGGCTTCCTGGACGTCGCGGTCGATCATGATGACGGGGATGCCGGCTCGCTTCGCTTCCTGAAGCACGGGGCCGTAGCCGGTCTCGACGAGGGCGGTGAACACGATGCAGTCCACCTTTCTCGCGATGAAGGAGCGCAGCGCCTTGATCTGGTTCTCCTGCTTCTGCTGGGCATCGGAATAGATCAGGATAAAGCTCTCATCCTCGTTGAATGCGTTCTGCACCGAGATCGTGTCGGCGGTTCTCCACTCGCTCTCGGAGCCGATCTGGGCGAAACCGACGACCCATGTCTTGGGCGGAGCCGCGAAGGCCGATGCGGAGAAGATCAACAGCATCGCCGGCAACAGTACTAGGACTTTTTTCCAGTTCTTCATTGAAACCCTCCATGTATTGAATTTCGTCGCAATGACGTCATGCGCCTTCCCCTTCTCCGGGTCGCCTCCTCCTTTCGCCTATTTCTGGACATTCAGATACTTGTAAAGACTTTTATTGTTGAGAACTTGTTCCACGTTGAAATTGAGCGGGCCGATGACCGTGGTCACGGCGCCGGACGCGTTCATGAGGGTGAGCGTGTTGTTGATGGCGATGATCTTCACCTTGCCCTTTATATCGAGGACGTCGCCATACTTTATATCCTTGGATTCCCCGCTGGCCGCCCTGTACACCTGCCTTCCCAGATATTGGGTGACGACGAGCTTGTCCTTGAAGGCGGCGTCGGGCTTGGCCGCCGTGCCCTTCGGGAAGCCGGCGGCGCGGGGCTTGGCCTTGAGGATGTCGGCAACCTTCGCGATTACCTCGCCCTTCTCGTTGCCGGCAAGTTCGTAGACTTCGTTGGGCTTGGCCGCCTGGATCAGTTCTATCCAGTCCCGGTCGACAGTGACACGGATCTCGGCGCTCGTCGGTATCAGGTCGCCGACCTTGACGATGATCCATTCGCCCTTGCCGGCGTTCCGATAGCTTATATAGCCGGCGCTCGTTTCGGAGTAGATGCCGACGCAGGTGAGGGAAATCACCTTCGCGTCGGCGGCCCAGAGCAGTTCCGACGAAAGAAACAGGGAAACGGCCAGAATCACAGCCTTTGCCCGTAAATATCTCATGCCCACGCTCCTGTACTTTTAAAACCACTCGATCCCGGGGTTGGGAAAGATGCGTTAACGTACACGCTCGACATGATCATGCTATCAGCGCTTTGTTTATTTGTCAAATATTTTTTAATAAATAAAGATAAGTTACTAATGTAATAATGATTTTGGCGAGGAACAAACATTAATTCGCAGCGGACGCGCGAGGAAACCGAGGTCTAGCGCCGGGACCGGCCACCTCTGGTTTCTAGCCATCTTCTGGCGATATCGACGGGAAACTCGTCCTCTTTGTAGAGGAGGAGCAGGGCGAGGAAGCCCTGGACGGCGCCTATGAAGAAATAGAGCGCTTGCAGAAAGATGACCGACTGCATTATCCAACATTGGATGACGATCCAGACCACCATGATTGAGCCCATCACGCCGCTCGCGAGTCCATGGTAGCTCGCTTTTTTCAGCACGACCCAGGCCGTGACGATATTGCCAAGTCCGATAACCAGGAACAGAAACAGGCCCGGGACAAAAAAGTCGATGAAAGGCCCATTCTTGAGCGCATCGAGCGACATGCCCAGGGGCGCCGCGGGATTGCCGAGAGCGGCGAGTCCGCCCCCCAGAGCGCCGATACCCACGAAAATATGGATGCCGGCGATCAGGCGGCGGAGCGCTTTCAAATTTTCTCCTGCGCCGTGCGGGCGATGATTTCCTCTTGATGATGGAGGTCGAGGTCCACGAAGTAATCGCTGTAGCCGGCCACGCGCACGAGAAGGTTCCGGTATTCCCCGGGGCTTTCCTGCGCCTTGCGCAGCGTGGCGGTGTCGACGACATTGAACTGCACATGGTGGCCGCCGAGGGCGAAATAGCCGCGGACGAGGGCGCTCAACGCGTCCACGCCCCGCTCGCCGGCCAGGGTGGACGGCAGGAAGCGCTGGTTCAGCAGGGTTCCGCTCGTCTTAGCCTGATCCATCTTGGAGAGGGATTTCATCACGGCGGTGGGTCCATGCCTATCGGCTCCGTGCGAAGGCGAGGTGCCATCGGATTCGGGCAGATGGGCGCGGCGACCGTTGGGCGTGGCGCCGAGCTTCTTGCCGAAGTAGATATGGCAGGTCGTGGAGAGCATGTTCACCCGGTACGTTTGTCCTCGCGTGCTTCGCTTGCCCTCGATCGCCGCGAGTTCCGAAGCGAAGACGCGCTTCATGATATCGTCGGCCGCGTCGTCGTCGTTTCCGAAGAAGGGAACGGAGTTCTGGATCCTCTCCCTCAGCTCATCGTGGCCTTGCCAGTCGGCCGCGAGCGCGGCGAGCAGCTCGGCCATCGAAAGGCTCGCCTCGTCGTAGACCATCTTCTTGATGACCGAGAGGCTGTCCGTGACCGTACCGATCCCGCAGCACTGGATGTAGTCGGTGTTGTAGCGGGCGCCGCCGTTGTAGTAGTCGCGGCCGTTCGCGACGCAGTCGGCGACCATGACGGAAAGATACGGAGCCGGCACGTTTTCGGCGTAGATCCGGGCGAGCTTGTTGTCGACGCGGACCTTCCAGTCCACGGCGTGGCGAAGCTGGGTTTCGAAAGCGGCATAGAGCGTCTCGAAATCGCGGAAGGAAATAGCCTGGCCCGTCGCGGGACCGACGCGCTTTCCGCTCAAGGGGTCCACGCCGTCGTTGAGGGCCAGCTCGAGAACCTTCGGCACGTTGAGATAGCCGTGGAGAATGTAGGCTTCCTTGCCGAAACAGCCCGTCTCGACACAGCCCGAGGTCCCGCCTTCGCGGGCGTCCTCGATGGATTTGCCGGCGCGAAGCTGCTCGCGGACGATGAGGTCGGCGTTGAAGAAGCTGGGGTAGCCCGCACCCTTGCGCGACACTTCAGCGGCGAGCCTGAGGAAGGGCTGGGCGGTCTTCGTCGCGACGTGGACGCTGGGCTGGGGTTGCAGCAGATGCAGTTCGTCGAGCGTCTGGAGGAGCAGCGCCGATACGGTGCCGGAAGCGTCTTCGCCGCCTGAGGTCAACCCGCCCAGGCTGATCTGCGTGAAGTCGTTGTAGGTGCCGCTTTCGGCCGCTGTGACGCCCACCTTGGGCGGAGCCGGCGTGTTGTTCACTTTTATGCAGAAACAGGCGAGCAGTTCCTTGGCCCTTTCCGCGTCGATCTTCCCGGCGGCCAGGTCGCGCCGATAGAAGGGTTCGAGATGTCGATCGAAGTGGCCGGGGCTCATGGCGTCCCAGCCGTTGAGCTCGGTGATGGTGGCGAGATGGGTGAACCAGTAGGTCTGGACCGCCTCATGGAAGGTCTCCGGCGCCCTTGCCGGCACCTTGTCGCATATGGCGGCGATCTCCAGGAGCTCATCGCGGCGAACTGGATCGGACTCCTTTGCGGCCATGGATTCGGCGAGCCGGGCGTGCCTTCGGGCGAAGAGGATCGCGGCGTCGCAGGCGATGTCCATGGCGATGAGTTCCTGATCCTTGTCATAAGCCTCGGGATCGATGCCCCAGTCGATCTCCGCGCGCGCTTCGGCAATCTCCGCCCTATACTCCTCGAGGCCCTTGCGGTAGATGGCGCCGTCGAGGGCAGTGTGCCCCGCCGCGCGCTGCTCCATGAACTCGGTGAAGACGCCAGCCTCGTAAAGGTCGCTCCACTCGCTAGGCATATCCGAAAAAGCGCGGTCGCGCACGCAACGTCCCCGCCAATAAGGTTCGACATCGCGGGCATACCGCTCGATGTCCTCGTCGCCGATCGAATAGCTGGTCATGGGCCGGGAGTTGAGGATCCTCAGATCCTCGCTCGAATGACAGGTGAGTTCGGGAAAGGTGGATACGGCCTTGGGAGCGGGCCCGCGCTCCGCGACGATGAGTTCGCCGTCGCCGATATAGATGGTCTTCTTTTCGCAGAGCTCGCGGAAGGCCATGGCGCGCAAAACGGGAACTGAATATTTGCCCGCGTTTTCCTTATAGAAAGCGGTGATGATCAGCGCTCTTTCGATGGAGATCCGGGGCTTGGCCTCGAAGCTCCTTTCCCTGAGTCCGGCAATACGCTCGTTCATCTCATCCTCCGATCCGTACCTGGACACCCAGGTCGGACATTGTTTTCGCTATTTTCGACACCCTTTCGGACGTGGGAATCCTCATCCCCTCGAGTCTATATGGTTTTCGCCTTTTTCGGTACTTATCTTCCGCGTCGTCATGGTAGGGAAGAAGGTCGACGCCGACACCCAGCTCCAGGGCCAGCTCAGCCAGTCCTCGCATCTCCGCGTCGCCGTCGTTGACGCCGCCGATCAGCGGCCTCCGAATGCGGGTGGCCACGCCCATGCGGGCGGCGGCCCTCAGGTTTCTCAATATCGGGGCGTTGTCGACACCAATCCACTCCCGATGCGCCGCGGGGTCCAGGAACTTCACGTCGAACAGGAAAAGATCGGTCTGCTCGGCGCAATCGAGGAAGGCCCGCTCTGAGGCAAACCCGGACGTTTCGACGGCGCGGTGAAGGCCAACCTTGCCGCAGGCCGCCAGGAACTCCGCGGTGAATCCGGCCTGCGCCAGAGGCTCGCCGCCGGAAATCGTCACGCCGCCGTCGGAAACATCGTAGAAGGCGCGGTCGGCCAGGACGAGATCCAGCAATTTCGGCGCGTCCCAGCTTTTGCCGATAGCCTCGCGCGCGCCCACGAGGCAGGCGCCGGAGCAGGCCTGGCAGCCGGGGGAGCAGCCTTCGCCCGGAAAAGGGGCTGTCTTCATGGCCGAGACCGCCCCTCGCGGGTCGGCGGCTCCGGGAAAATCCAAGGCTCTGGAAACGCTGGAGGAGACGCCGAGGCCGGCGGCGCCTCTATCCGCGCCGGGGCAACCGGAGCCGTTTTCCGCGACGCCGAGACCGAGCCTGGGGCAGACCAGCGCGCAGCGCCCGCAGGCCACGCATTTGTCGGGGCGAAAGAATACCTCCGGCAGCGCGCTCATTCCTTCGGGATTATGGCACCAGGCGCAGGAGAGGGGACAGCCTTTCAGGAATACGACGGTGCGTATTCCCGGCCCGTCGTGGAGGGAAAAACGGGCGACATTGAAGACTATTCCCTGGGCGTTCATGAGCGCTGCCTCAGTCGGCTCGAGGTGGCTGGCCGGGGAGTTCGTAATATCGGTGAATGAAATGCTCTTGGACCTCGAAGGACCAATGTATGTCGCGGACATACTCGGCCGCGGCGCGAAAGTCCCCGATTCTCAGAAAGTCAACGATCTGGGCGTGTTCCCGGATCGAGGCCCTCTCCCACTCTGTCAGGAGGCCCTTTTTCTTGGGAAAATCGTAGAGGCGCCGCTTGGCGAGATCGATGCTTCGCAGGAGGGCGGGATTCTTGGAAAATGACAGGAACACCCCATGAAACTCAAGGTTGAGGCGGTAGAAACCATCGAAGTCTTCGGTATCGAGGGCGAGCGACATGTCGTTGTTGAGTTCGGCCATGCGATCGATGGCAGAGGTCTCCATGGCGCCCTTGGCCGCGAAAAGAACGGCGCCTTCGAGGGCGCCGATTATCTCATAGAGGTTCTGGATATCCTCGAGCGTGAGAGTGTTGATGAGGATTCCGCTGCGCGGAAGGATCGTGACGAAGCCTTCGGCGTCCAGGATGATCAGGGCCTCGCGCAGGGGGGTCCGGCTCACGCCGATGCTATCGGCCAGAGCGTCCAGGTTGACTCGTTGGCTGGCTTTCAGCGTGCCATTCATGAGCTCGTCGTGAAGGTAATCGTAAACCTGGCCGCGAAGCGACATATATCGCGGCTGATTGGATGTTTTCATCCGGCTCCCTATCTGATATATCAGAATATCTATCAGTACTCTAGTTCAAAACTTTACGCTTGACAAGAGTCTTTCGCGAATTTCGGCGCGCGCCTATTACTCTCTTTAAAAGGCAAGTACTATTCAAGCGTGCGCCTCGTCTCGCGACTACGACTCCCTTGAATAAGCTCAGTACGCCTCAGTCGCGAAACTCGTCTCGCGACCGCTACTCCCCTGAATGAGTTAAGTACGCCTCAGTCGCGAGACGACTCTATTCCCTCCGCGCTTTTGTCGAATTCGGGACCCAATCGCCTCGCGGCTGTTTCGGTGATGAGCCAGTCCTCTTCGTTGCGCATGCCGCCGAAATCGAGCCATTCGTCCAGGCGATCGTAGGCGATAAATTGCTCGAGTTTCCTTTCGGCCTTCCATCGGGCGATCAGCTCGGGGATGAAATAAATGCCGGGCTCGACCGTGTGCACCATGCCGGCGCGCAGGGGTTTCGCCAGCCTCAGGGAAGCGAGGCCGAACTGCCGGCTCTTGGGCGCGCCATCGTAGCCGACCCACACTTCGCCGTAATTTTCCATGTCGTGAACGTCGAGACCCATCTGGTGGCCGACGCCGCAGGGAAAGAACATCGCGTGCGCGCCCTGCCGAACCGCCTCGTCGGGATCGCCCCGCATCAGGCCGAGACCGCTCAGTCCCTCGACGATGACGCGCGCCGCCGCGAAATGCGCGTCGATGAAAGGCCTTCCAGGCTTCAGCAGAGAAATGGCCTTTTCCTGCGCGGCGAGAACGATTTCGTAGATCGCGCGCTGCCTCTCCGAAAAGCGCGGAGAGATCGGGAAGGTCGAACTCAAGTCCCCCGCGTACCCCGAGACGGTCTCGGCGCCGGCGTCCACGAGGAAAAGCCCTCCCTCATGGAGAATGCGCGAATAATCGTGATTGTGCAGCACGGCTCCCCGCGTCGTCGCGATGGTGGGAAAGGCCAGCCGGCCTCCGCTTCCAAGGGCGATTCCCGAAGCCAGGGCGGCCAGCTCCGCCTCGCGCAGCCCCGGTTTGGCGGATTCGATGATGCTGCGGTGCATTTCCACCGATACCGCCACCGCTCGCTCGATCTCGACGATCTCGGGAGCCTGTTTTATCTCGCGCAGGGCTATGGCGCTCGCGATGAGCGGCAGCGAAGCCCTGGAATCCACTTCGCGGAGAGGAACGCCGAGAAGCTCGGCGAGTTCGGCGCGGCTGTCGGCTCGGTAGGGCGGAAGGAAGAGCAACTTCGCGGCTCCAGAGCCTAGGCGCTGACCGGAGCCGTGGCCCACGCCGGAACCGGATCGCGAATCGGAGCCGGAGCCCGCGCGGGCCGCGGCTCCGTCAAGCGCCGCCCGCGGGGCGACATTCCGCACGCCGGTCCGCGCGGCCAATTCCGCTATCGCGGGCACCTGTCCCGTCCATACGATGTCCTCCACGGATACGTCGTCGCCAAAAACGGTCGATTGGCCGGTCGCGATATCGATGGTCGCCGCGAGGTTGGGCTGGGCTATGCCGAAAAAGTAAAGGAAGCTGGAATCCTGGCGGAAAGGATAGGCGTTGTCGGCGTAGTTCATGGGGCTTTCGCGGTTGCCCAGGAAGAGAATAAGGCCGTCGGAGACGCCTCGCGAGAGAAGCGAGGTCCGCAAAGCCTCCCGCCTGTCTATGTACACGCGCGCGTCAAACATGCCGGAGGCGTCGGCGCCAGCGCCGATACCCGAGCCCATGTCGATACCCGAGCCCGTGCTCCTGTTCACGCCAGCGCAAGCCGCGGCGTCGTCCCGTGGCCGTTCCTGTCCAAAGTTATCATTCATACTCAGCTTCCTCAATGTTGATGTCCTTCGATGCCATTTGCAATGGTGCCAGCAAAACCGAAGCGACGCAAGAGAAAAAAACGGCCGCGATCCCGGCGGAAGCCGAAGCTCCGGAAGGAGCCCGGGATCCGCGAGGGATCGCGGCCGAATGGCCTTGAAAACCGGCCAGCAATCGCGACAGCGATTATTTCTTTATCCGATAGTATTTATCGGCGATCTTCTGCGCCGTGGAACCAAGATAGCCTTTGCCGAACACATAGGTGTCCATGTAGACGAGAAGCTCGTTCTTGGCCCTGACGCCGGTGCTCATGTCGGTGTAGAAAGCGCCGTTCCATTTGGCTCCGGGCGTGTACTTTCCGATGGCGTCGTAGATGTCTTTCATGCTGGTGATCTTGGATTTTCCGTCGAGAACGCGTTTGGCGTGCTCGCCCATGCCGGCGGTCAGGGAGAAACCGGTGCTGTATGCCCAGGTTCCCATTCTTCCGGAAGCGCCCTTGTCGGCGACGGCCTTCTCGATCTTCTTCATGATGGCGGGGAAATCGCCCTTCTCGGCGGTCAGGTCCAGGCCGAGGGCGCCGGGGAATCCCATGAGGGGAGAGGCGGTGTCGGGCTCGACGAAGATGCCGTTCTTGGACGCGATGAGCTGCCTGATGAGAGGCTCGGTCTGGGCGTCGTTGGTGCAGAACATGGCCACTTTCTCGCCGTTGGGACCGTACTTCTGGAGCCACTGGGGAACTTTCTCGAGAATGAACTGCTGGGCGCCGGGAATGCCGACGTCGGAGGTCGGGTCGGGGGCGGTTTCGAAGGCGTACTTTATTCCGAGGTCCTTGCAGGCCTGTTCCATGATGGCCCTGCGGCGGCCCAGGGACTCGTAGGACATATGGCGGGAAAAGGAAATGTGGACGAAGGTCTTCGCGCCCATCTGCTTGGCGCCCCAGACGATGGTGTAGCCGCGGGACACGAAGTCGAGGTCGACGGCCACGTCGGCGGCTTGCTGGATGACGAGGGGGTCTTCGGCGGGCAGGGCGGCGAGAAGGAGGATGTCTGGGCGTTTCGTCCTGATGCGCTTGTAGGCTTCGGAGACGCCGGGAAGGGCGTTGCAGGTGATGATGGCTTTCATGAGGGGGTCATCGGCGAGGGCGACGAGGTTGGAGATGACCGTCTCCTGCTGGGACATGAAATCATCGGGGTAGGTGATATGCTGAATGATGCCGCCGTCCGAGACCGCGCCATATTCCTTGATCAGCTGCTGCGCGCCGCGGAGGTCGTCCTCAGCCTGTGAGACGGTCTCGGTGCAGACGCCGATATGATACTTGGCCTGGGCGAACGCCGCCTGGCCGGCGAGCGAGAGCGCGACGATGAGCAGAATCGCGCCGATCTTTGTAAACCGTGTCATTGTGCCTCCTGGAAAAATCTGATATATCAATAGATGCATGATACCCCATCGAAATTCGGTGTCAAGTGGATTTCCGCTGTCACAAAAAGATAGTAAAAACTGAATATCACAGCGATTATATATTCGGAGGTCGTCGATGAAGCCTTTGGATGTCGGAGCGGTGAAAATCACCGACGTTTTTTGGAATCGGTATATCGAGCTGGTGCGCGAAGTCATCGTTCCCTATCAATGGGAGGTCATGAACGACCGCGTGCCCGGCGTGGCCCAAAGCCACGCGATCGCCAACTTCCGCATCGCCGCGGGCAGGGAATCGGGCGAGTTCTACGGCAGGCGTTTCCAGGACAGCGATGTCGCGAAGTGGCTGGAGGCCGTCGCCTACTGCCTGGCGACGAAGCCTGACCAGCGGCTGGAAGCCCTTGCCGACGATCTGATCGAGACGATAGGCGAGGCGCAGTGGCCCGACGGCTATCTCAACACCTATTTCACCCTCGCGAAGAAGGGCGAGCGCTGGACGAACGAGCGCGAGAGCCACGAGCTCTATATCGCTGGGCATCTGATCGAAGCCGCCGTCGCCTACTTCCGAGCGACGGGCAAAGGCCGTTTTCTCGAGATCATGAAAAGGAACGCCGATCATATCGACGCCGTATTCGGCCCCGGACCCGGCCAGCTCCACGGCTATCCCGGTCATCAGGTGATCGAGATGGCGCTCGCGAAGCTGTACGAAGCCACGGGGGAGGAGCGCTATCTTCGCCTGGCGAAATACTTCCTGGACGAGCGCGGCCGGAAGCCGCATTTTTTCGAACTGGAAGCGGTCGCGCGAGGAGAGCCCGGCGACCTGGGTCCATTCGGCCTCAAGATGTACGAGTACAATCAGTCGCACTTACCGGTGCGCGAACAGAAGAAGGCGGTGGGCCACGCGGTGCGGGCCGTCTACATGTATTCGGGGATGGCGGACGTGGCCGCCCTCTCCGGCGACAAGGGTCTCGCGGAGGCCTGCGGGGCGCTTTGGGAAGACGTGACGAGGCGGCAGATGTTCGTCACGGGCGGCATCGGCCAGCTGGAATGGTGGGAAGGTTTTTCGCGCGGCTACGATCTGCCGAACGACACTCCCTATAACGAGACCTGCGCTTCCATCGGGCTCATGTTCTGGGCGTCCAGGATGAGCCGGCTCGAGTTGAAGGGCGACTATTTCGACGTGGCGGAGCGCGCCCTCTACAACGGGATACTTTCCGGCCTCGCGCTGGACGGCAAGAGTTATTTCTACACGAATCTTCTCGAGGCCGTGCCGGAGGAAATAGAGGCGAGGCTGGACGCCGAATACTCGGGCGCGATCCGGCGCGGCTGGTTCCCCTGCGCCTGCTGCCCGCCCAACCTGGCCCGTCTCATAGCCTCTTTAGGCGGATATATCTATTCAGCGGACGAAAGGCGGCTCGCGGCGCAGCTTTTCATCGCCTCGAGCGCGAAAGTCGCGATGGGCGGCGTCCCCGTCGAAGTGACGATGGAAGGCGACTATCTGCGCGATGGTTCCATGTCCATCGCCGTTTCACCCGACAGGCCCGTCCGCTTCACGCTTTCGGTTCGGATGCCGGGCTGGTGCGGCGGCGGAAGATCTCCCATCGTCCGCCTCGCCTCGGAAGGCGACGGAAGCGACGCGGCGCTGACGAACGGCGAGGCGCCTACGAACGGCGAGACGCCTATAAACAACGAGGCGCCGATGGCCATCGAGGATGGCTATCTCCACATTGACCGCGAGTGGAAGCGCGACGACCGAGTGGAGCTCAACCTGCCGATGTCCGCGCGCCGCGTTCGCGCCAACCCGCTCGTGCGCGAAGACGCCGGCAAGGTGGCGCTGACGCGCGGCCCCCAAGTCTACTGCCTCGAGGAAGTGGACAACGGTCCCCTCCTCTCCGATATCACCCTCGCCAGGGAACCCGATTTCGAGACTCGCTACGAACCGGACCTGCTCGGCGGCCTCACCACTATCGAAGGAAAAGCCTTCCGCGGCGGTTGTGGCGGTTGCGACGGCGACGACTGCGGAAGTGGCGGCGGCAGTGGCGGTCGAGGCGGCGGCTGGCGCGACGAACTCTACAGGGAAGCCGATTTCGAGCGCAAGCCGATCAAGGCAAAGGCGATTCCCTATTACGCCTGGGCCAACCGCGGCAGAAACGAAATGCGCGTCTGGATCAACCAGGATTGAGCGCGCCAAGCCGTATTTGTCCAAATACCGGTCTGTTTTGTGAAAGCAAGTGAATGTACAATGATGGGGTGCTCTTGGTCGCCGGCTATCGGCGCGCCCTGACACGCGAAGGAGGAATACCGATGACAGGAAAAAGGGGATTCGCGCTGGCCTTGTGCCTGATGGCTTGCCTGATCGCTGCCACCGCGGCGGGAGCCCAGGAATTCTTCACCGCGAACGATCTCGCGGCTGTCCAGATAACCGCGACCACGAAATTCGGCGCCTTTGCGATTTACGCCCGCAGCGACAAGGGAGTGACTGTTGAGGCTATGTCGGCGCCCCGCGTCGCGGCCGACGGCGAGGTCTTCAACAACCGCATCAAGCTGAATGGCGGCGGCGCCATGGATTACCGCTCCATTCATTTCACGACCGGCGGCAATGCCGAAGTCGCCTTCTACGCCAACAGCAGCAGCAAGACCGATGCCCGGACGCTGGTGCTGGTGAACGTCGCCGACGGCGCCGTCATCGCCGAGCTTGTGGCTCCCGCGGATGACGAAAAGAACGCGGGCATCGCGACGGCTGCGGTTCCCCGAGCGGGCGAATACGCGCTGTATTCCAAGAGCAGCGGGATCAACATCTACCAGATTGTCATCAAATAGAAGAGTCGCCGCGGCGCTCCGCGGCGAGATACACGATATGAAACGCGCAGCGCCTCTGTTTTTCCTGATCCTCGGCTTGGTCGCGCCAAGTTGGTCCCAGGAGGGAAGAATCGCTTGGGAGAATGTTCCCGGTCCTAAGTTCGTCTCCATAAGCCTTGCCCCAAACAACCCCGACACGGTAGTCGTCGCCTTCAAGCTGGAAATCGGCGCTAAGGGAGCGGACCGGGCGACGGTGACCATGATGGATAGTGTCCGTAATACGCTCGAGACAAAGCTGATGGGCCGATCCGCCAGGGAGATCAAGACCGTCGAGTTCAAGCCGCCGAAAAGCGGGATATACCTATTCTCCATCGCCGCGGCGAGGACAGGCCTCGGGGAGACGAAGGCTTCCGAAACCATATCCTTCGACTTCTCCCTCCCCCTGACGCAGCCGGCCATCCAAGCCCGCAATGTCGGCAAAGGCACCATGCTCATCGGCTGGGAGCCCGTCAAGGAAGCGGAACGGTATATCGTTTCCTGGAAACTCGAAGGCGCTGCCGCCGCCGAGTCCTCGGTTTCCTCCGAAACGGCGGCCACCATATCGGGCCTCATCCCCGGCCGCCGCTATGCCTTTTCCGTCTCGGCCATCCGTGGCCAGGAGAACGCTATCTCGCCGCCCCTCCTCAAGCTGGCCAAGGCCGAAGCGGAAAGGGAGTGGTTCTTCACCTGGTTCGGCCAATCCGGTAAGGCCGAACTGAATACCATGGAGATGATCGACGCGGACAATTTCGTCTTCAAGCTCAAATCTTGCTCCTTCAACCCGACCGACGGCCAGATCGACCTGAAGGGCGGCAAGTACACAGCCTTCCACGACGGAATTTCCTTCTATTATACGGTGATCGATCCCAAAACCGAGAATTTCGAACTAAAGGCCACCTTCACGGTCGACTACATCAACCCCACCGCCGACGGCCAGGAAGGCTTCGGCCTTCTCGCCCTGGACAGCCTGGGCGCCCACGGCGTCAGCTCGGCCAATCACTACACGAACTCGGCCGGCATCATCGCCACCAAATTCGAGGAGACGATCGACGGGGTCAAGAAGACGAGCAAGGACACCCTCGGCGCGCGCTTCGTCTCGGGCATGACGAAGGAGATAATCGCTTCCGGTGACGCGGGCATAGCGCAGAAGGGCACGAGCCTGTCGAGGGCCTACAGTTACGACAGCTCCGACCTCGTGAGGGCGGGCGACCGCTTTACCCTGACGCTGAAGAAGACCAACACCGGCTACCACGCCATCCTCGAAAAGCCCTACGCGACGGAGGAAACCGTCACCGAATACATAATGTACGGCCCCGAAAAGCTCCTCCAGCTCGATCCCGACCACCTCTACGTCGGCTTTTCGGTCGCGCGGGGCTGCAACGTCACCGTCAGCGACGTCTCGATGGCCATCAGCGATCCCAGGACGGATCCGCCCGCGCGAAAGGAGCCGCCCGCGCTCGTCCCCCTCGTCGCCATGGTGGACTCCCCCTCCTCGTATACAACGCCATCCTATCCCTTCGTTTTCACTTCGAACGCCGACGGAAGGCTCACGATGAAGGACAAGGACCGCAACCTCGTCATCGACGGCGCCCGCGTCACGGCCATGAAGGACTTCACCGCCGACATCGAGCTCGCCTGGGGCATCAACGATTTCTTCCTCACCTTCACGCCCAATCCCGATTTCCGTCCCGGCGAAAAGATGGCCCTGGCGCGCTACGACAGGGAACTGCGGAAATACGTCGAGAGCTCCGAGCCCATCTCGCTCGGCCATACCGTGATCTACCGCACGATCGAGGGCGACAAGCTCTATGTGTCGCCAGGCGGCTCGGTCTTCGGGGACGGCTCCAGGGAATCGCCCCTGGACCTGACCTCCGCCCTGTATTACGCGAAGCCAGGACAGCCGATTCTCCTCAGGGGAGGCGTCTACTATCCCCCCAAATCCGTGACGATCGAACGAGGCAACGACGGGACGGCGGAGATGCGCAAGGTCCTGATGTCGGCGCCCGGAGAGCGGGCTATCTTCGATTTCGGCTACTCGGCATCGGGCGGCATGTTGCTGGCGGGGGATTACTGGACCATCGAGGGCATCGACATCCGCGACACGCCGGACAACGTCAAAGGCCTCCAGGTGGCCGGAAACGACAACATCGTCAGGAATGTACGGACTTACGGCTGCGGCGACACGGGCCTGCAAATCAGCGGCTCGAGCGCTGAACCGCCCCAAAAGTGGCCGCGAGACAACCTGATCCTGAACTGCGTCTCGCACGACAACAGCGACCCCGCAGCCAACAACGCGGACGGCTTCGCCGCCAAGCTCACCGTCGGCGAGGGCAACGCCTTCAGGGGCTGCCTGGCCTACCACAACATCGACGACGGCTGGGACCTCTTCAGCAAGATCGAGACGGGGCCCATCGGCGCCGTCCTCATCGAAGACTGCGCGGCCTACGGGAACGGCTCCCTCTCCGACGGCTCGGGCAACGGCGACGGCAACGGCTTCAAGCTGGGCGGGGACGGGATAGCCGTGCCCCACATCCTGCGGAACAGCCTGTCCTGGATCAACGGCGCGAGCGGTATAACCAGCAATTCCAACCCCGCGGTGATCGTGGAGCGCTGCACCTCCTACGGAAACAAGGGCGCGAACATAAGCCTGTACGGAAAGGGCGACGGCGTCCGGCTCTTCAGGGCGAGCGGCCTCATCTCGATGGGTGGCGGCACGGGCGACGTCTTCAGGGAAATGCCCGAGCTCGCGGCGGCGGACAATTATTTCTGGAACGGCGCGAAGAGCGTCAACGCCCAGGGCCTTAGCTTGAGCGCCGACATCTTCGTCAGCGCCGACACCGCCGGCATCGCCCCGGAACAGCGCGACGACGGTTCCATCGACATGAAAGGCCTTCTGGTTCTGACCCGCCTCGCGCCGTCCGAGGCGGGGGCGCGCCTCGGACAGAAGCCATAGCCATACGACGGCTGTCGCCAAGAACGACCGAAGCGAAAGGGGTGATCAGATGCGCGTACTCTTTATCGGCGGAACCGGCAACCTTTCCTCCGCGTGCACGGAACGGGCTCTGGAAAAGGGCTTCGAAGTGTTCCACCTGAACAGGGGAAGCGGGCTGGAACGCGAAAACGCGCGCGTAAAAACCCTCAAGGCCGATATCGGGAATCCGGAAACCGTGAGGACGGCGATCGCGGGGCTCAGGTTCGACAGCGTCGTCCAGTTCCTCGCCTACCGCCCCGAACAGGTGGAAGCCGACCTGGATACGTTCGGCGACATCGTCGGCCAGTACGTGTTGATCAGCACCGCCTCGGCGTATCAAAAACCCTCGCTCACCCCGGTCATCACCGAAACGACGCCGCTCGAAAATCCCTTCTGGGAGTATTCGCGGCTCAAGATCGCCTGCGAAAACCTGCTGACGGCAAAAGCGCCAGCGCGCTCCTTTCCCTTCACGATCGTCCGCCCCTCCCACACCTACGGCGACCGCTGGATTCCTAGCTGTTTCGGATCGGCTAGCTATGGGCTCGCGTGGCGCATGCGGGAAGGAAAGGAAATCGTCGTGCCCGGCGACGGACAATCGCTGTGGACGCTCACCCACGCTTCCGATTTCGCGGTCGGGCTTGTGGGACTGCTGGGGAACAAAGCCGCGCTTTCGGAAGCCTTCCATATCACCTCCGACGACCACCTGACCTGGTCAGCCATCTACGCCATAACGGCGGAAGCATTAGGTGTCAGGCCCAAGCTCGTCCACATCCCCTCGGATTATATCGCCCGGATCAAGCCGGAACGGGGCGCGGGCCTGTTGGGCGACAAGGCGGTCAGCGTCCTCTTCGACAACTCGAAAATCAGGCGCTTCGTCCCGGAGTTCCAGCCTTCCGTCTCCTTCCCCGAAGGCATTCGACGCTCCCTGGCCTGGTACGACGAGCATCCGGAGCTCAAAGCTCCCGATCCGACGATGAACAGGGAGATGGACGAGATCCTCGGCCGCTGGAAAAGCGCGATGGTTTGATAAAAAAT
>DATMZF010000033.1:0-2001 GCA_035560555.1 Rectinemataceae bacterium | reverse complement strand
GACAGTCATTATAGTATCCCAAACTCCCCTTGCCAACTTCGTAAAGCAGGTGTATGCCTTTAAGGAAATAATCTTAAGGGGGAACGTGTGATTATTCCCAAATTTGTCCATCCGGGCGTCGAAACCTGGATTCGGGAAATGGCGGAGCTTTGCGAACCCGATGCCATTGAACTGTTCGATGGCTCAGAGGCTCACTACGACGTGCTTTGCAGCCGCCTTGTCAAAGCGGGAACATTCAGAAAACTATCGGATACCGCGAGGCCTAATTCCTATCTGGCAGAATCTGATCCCGCCGATACGGCGCGCGTCGAGGAAAAAACATTCATCTGTTCGAAGACCGAAGGCGACGCGGGACCCACCAACCACTGGGTGGCGCCCGACGAAATGAAACGCCGTCTCAGGCCCCTGTTCGCCGGAGCGATGAAAGGACGGATCATGTATGTCGTTCCCTACTCGATGGGGCCGGTGGGAAGCCCCATGGCCAAAATCGGCGTCGAGATTACGGATTCCGCCTATGTCGCCGTCAATATGTACATCATGACCAGGACGGGCGACGTCGTCCTGGAAAAACTCGGGACATCGGGCGAATTCGTCCGATGCCTCCATTCATGCGGAAAGAGCGAGAGGCTCATCTCGGCATGCAAGGAAGGCTGGCCCTGCGATCCGGACAGGATGGCCATCGCCCACTTTCCCGAAGAGCGCGCCATCTGGTCCTATGGTTCGGGCTATGGCGGGAATGCCCTTCTCAACAAGAAATGCTTCGCCCTCCGCATAGCGTCGGTAATCGCCAGGGACGAGGGATGGCTCGCCGAACACATGATGGTCTTAAGCCTCACCAATCCCGAGGGAAAGAAGAAATACTTCGCCGGCGCTTTCCCATCGGCCTGCGGCAAGACGAACCTCGCCATGCTCGAATCCTCCCTGCCGGGCTGGACGGTCAAAACCGTGGGCGACGATATCGCCTGGATGAAGATCGGCGCCGACGGGAGGCTATACGCCATCAACGCCGAAGCCGGCTTCTTCGGCGTGGCGCCCAACACTTCCTACAAGAGTAACGCCAACGCGATGCGCTGCGCCGAACGCGACACGATATTCACGAACTGCGCCCTGACGCCCGAAGGCGACATATGGTGGGAAGGCATCGGCTATGACGCTCCGAAAGGCAGCATCGACTGGAAAGGCAACCTCATCGAGAACCCGCCGGCCAAGGGCGAGATCCCGCCGACCGGCCCCATGGCCCATCCGAATTCAAGGTTCACCGTCCACGCTTCCAACTGTTCTTCCCTCGACGAGGACTGGGAGAATCCCAACGGCGTGCCCATTTCGGGCATCATCTTCGGCGGACGCCGTTCGACGACCGTTCCTCTCGTCTACGAGTCGAGAAACTGGCATCATGGGGTGTTCCTGGGCGCCACGCTCTCAAGCGAAACGACGGCGGCCGCGGTGGGGCAGGTGGGGCGTCTGCGGAGGGATCCCTTCGCCATGCTGCCATTCTGTGGATACAACATCGGCGACTATTTCGCGCATTGGCTGTCCTTCGGCGACAGGCCCGAATTCAAGCTGCCCAGGATTTACCACGTCAACTGGTTCAGGAAAGATGAGCAGGGCAAGTTCCTCTGGCCGGGTTATTCGGACAATGCCCGCGTCCTCAAATGGATGTTCGAGCGCTGCGACGACAAGGTGGGAGCCATCGACAGCCCCATCGGCCTGATGCCCAAGCTTGAGGATTTCGACGTCGAAGGGCTCGACATGTCGACGGAGAACCTCGCGAAGTGTTTCTTGATCTCGCAGGAGGAGTGGAAGAAAGAAGAGGACTTGATACGGCACTACCTTCTTGGCCTGGGCGACAGGATTCCGAACGCCCTTTTCAAGGAACTCGCGAGCCTCGTGGACAGGTTCCAGGCAAGTTGAGCGACCGTCGGAAGCGCGCGATTCGAGGCGTTAGGCGGTCATGAGTATTTCCACTATTCAGAATAAAATGCGAGGTGGCGGGGGCGGCGC
>DATMZF010000032.1:0-9120 GCA_035560555.1 Rectinemataceae bacterium | reverse complement strand
GGTGGCGCTGTTGAAGAAGGCGCCCGGGGTGCTCGTGATGGACGATCCGGCGAACCTGGTGTATCCTACGGCCCTGGACTGCGAAGGCCGGGACGAGGTCTTCGTCGGCAGGATCCGCAGGGACCCAACGGTGCCCAACGGGCTCAACCTCTGGGTTGTGTCGGACAACCTGAGGAAGGGCGCCGCCCTCAACGCGGTCCAGATCGCCGAGTGCCTCGCTGAAAAAGGCCTTGAACCCAAGGTGCTGTAAAAGCGGCTTAGGTCGGCACGATAAGGCATCGGAGGGAGGAGCGGGGGTCAGGCGACTTTCGCTCCTCTCCCGTTTTCTGGCCATGGCATACTCTTTTACGGCTTCAATCGATGAACCATCACCCTAAATTGTGCCCCAAATTGACAACCATGGTTTTCATACATATAGTTAATATTCAGCAAGCACTTATTTGATATTCATTGGAGCCGCGATGGATTCGATCCGAGACCGATATTTGCCTCTTCTGACCCACATGATGACTAAAATCAGGGGCCAGAAACAGGTTTCCGATAGGGATGTATACCAGGAAGGAAGCGCGGAGCTGCTTCCCTTCATAGACCCGATCCTGGAAGACCATCTCCTGCCCGGTTCCGGCATCGAAGGGTTTCAGAATCTCGAAGCGCTTTTTCAAAAAGCAAAAAGAGGCGAGTCCAGCCTTCTTCTTCTGGAACACTATTCGAACTTCGATTTACCCGCTTTTCATTTTTTCCTTCGCCGGTCGGGAGAGCTGGGACAATCCATGGCCGAAGCCCTCGTCTCGATAGCCGGGATAAAGCTCAGCGAATCCAATCCCGTCGTCAGCGCCTTCGCCCAGGCATATACTCGCATCGTCATCTATCCCAGCCGCTCCATCGAAATCCTGAAGAATCACTTCAAGGATCCCAACAAACTGTACCGCGAGATGCTGCGAAGCGTGTCGATCAACCGCGCCGCCGTAAAGACGCTCGCCGAGAAGAAAACCAGCGGAAAGCTGGTGCTCGTGTTTCCCGCGGGCACCCGATACCGACCCTGGGATCCGGATTCCAAGCGCGGCGTCAGGGAAATAGCGTCCTATATCAAGGGATTCGAGAATTTCTGCCTCGTCGCGGTAAATGGAAATATCCTGCGCATCAATCCGTCGGGGGAGATGGAAGACGACATGCTGCACACGGATAAAGTCGTGTATACGGTTGGGCCCGTCCAGAAAAGCGAAGACCTCATAGCCCATGTAAAAAATGAGCATCATTTCCGCGACGACAAGAAGCAGGAGCTGGTGGATCACTTGATGGAAGATCTAGAAATGATGCATGTCGCGGGGGAGAAAAAACGCGCTCAGTGAAGGCGTCTCAAATGAGGAGCCTCCGCTAGCCCCCTCCGCTATTGAGTTCCCGCTAAGGCCGCCTGAATAGACGTTTCGCCGGATGTATGCCGAATCGAGCCCAAAAGTAGATCCAAGCCCACACAAACCCCGCGAGGTGGGTGAGATGGGCCACCGAACTCCTGAAGCTGAAAAGCTGGGAGGCCAGTTCTATACCGGCATAGCCTATAACCATGATGGGCGCGCGAATCGGAATGAGCCCATAGAGATAGATCTGCGCTTCCGGATTCACGATGGCGAAAGCCAGCAAAACCGCGAAGAGGGCGCCCGAAGCCCCGAGAAGCATCGTGTACCAAGCCCCCGTCGCCGCATAGATTCCGAAAGAGGCCAAACCGGCCAGCGCGCCGGTCAGAAAATAGAACAGCAGAAATTCTTTGCTGCCCATGCTCCTTTCCACCTGGGTGCCGAAGAAGAAGAGACCCAGCATGTTGACGAGGAGATGCGTAAGGTCGGCGTGGGCGAACATATAGGTGATGGGCTGCCAGACATAGCCGTTGAGCAACGCCACGGGACTGAGGGCCATGTATGCCCTTAGGGCTGGAAACACGTAGCTCATGGCGAAGAACAAGATGTTCGCCGCTATTATATAGAGTGTCGCGTTGAAGTATGAATAGCGAAAAGGCTTTCTGATGATGGAATTTGCTGCCATTGTTCTAGGATAAGCATTTTCGCCCCAAGGGAAAAGGCCCTCAGCGTTTTTCTATGTGAGTCAACAAATCCCTCAGCGTAAACGGTTTGGCGAGCAGCGCGTCCATTCCGGAAAGCCTGCATCGTTCCAGCTCCTGATCGCCCATCCTGGCGCTCATCCCCACGATCACCGATTTCAGCCCTGGGTGCTTCTCGCGCAGCGCGCTGCTTGTTTTATAGCCATCCATACCGGGCATGAAACAATCCATGAAAATTATCCCGTAGGTACGGGCGGCGCAAAGCAAGATGGCGTCTTCCCCTGAAGCGGCGAAATCGGCCTTGTAGCCGCGCAGGGAGAGCATCCTGCCCATTATGTCCCGGTTCGCCTCGCTATCGTCCACGACGAGGATCGCCATTTCGCTTTTGCCAGGCTCCTCCTCCAGGGAAAACAGGAATTCCTGTCTCCGCAGTTCGGGCGCTTTTTCTTTTTTAGGTTCCCTGTGCGCTGTTTTGATCTCGACGCGAGGTTTCTCGTCCGGCACAAGCCTATTATTCAGCGTTTGCCCATTCTTCACATTGTTTTCAGCGGCTAAGAATAGGGAAGGCTCCTCGTTGACGGGAACCTCGGGCATATAAACCTGGCCCTTCACCTCCGGGCCGATGAACTTGACTTCCTTGCCATTCCGCCTCGGAAGCGTGATCATCGTCGCGGTGGTTTCCGGAACCGACGTCGCGCGCTCGACATTCCCCGCATTGGTTTCAGGAACCAGCTCATTAAGCGCCGCGCCGCTGGACGCGCTGCCAATAGCGGCGCTCCCAGAGGCGACATTCCTGACGGCGACGCTTTCGAAAACATCGCTCGAAGGGTATTCCTCTGTCGCGATCCCATGGTTTCTGTCGACGGGAAAGTTTTTCGTGGATAAAACTCCGCGCGCAGTGGCTAGCGGGGTATCCAGCACGGGTTTTTTTGCCAAAACCGGTTCCCTGTACTGCATCGCCCTGGCGGCGCGGGTAGCTTCATCGAAAGCAGAAAGATTTTCAGTCCTGCCTCTAGATGAGGACTCCGCGCTCCTTGGCCGTCCGCCCCAGCCTCTCCCCTCTCCGGAGGTCGGGCGACTATCCGCGCCTTCCTTGTCCGCCTTTAGGGCCTTCAGATAGAAAATGACGAAAAGCAAAAGGGCTCCCGTCAATCCAGCGCAGAGAAGGATATAGAGGAATGGGTCGGCCGCGATCCATCCCCGAAGGGGCATCGCATGAATTCGTATCTCCGCCCCAGGCAATTCGATGCCACTGGAAACGCCGCCGCTGTAGGCGTTTTTCCTGCCAGCCAGAAAACGTTCGCCTGATTCGGAACTGCCGCCGGATCCAGGCGAAACGGCCTGGGCTGCCCCGGAATTCCCCCCCGAAAACGCGAAGGCGAATCCGGGATAATGTTTCTCGAGACCAAAGGCATCGATCATCGCGACGAAATCCACCGTGATGCTAGTGAAGCCCCAGAGTTTATCCCCCGAAAAAACCGGATAGCGGAAGAATAACACGTTGCCGCCTTCCACGGATTCGAAAGGCCCCGACACGACAGGAGCTCTGGTCTCGATGGAACGCGTCAGCGCGTCTCTTCTTTCGGGGTTGGAGAGAAGATCGTGACCGACGAGCGATTCATTTCCCGATTCCGGGAAATGGTACTTCACTATCGCCGAAGGCGCCGTGCTGACGCCGATCATGAAGGGGTGAGATTTCAGTATCGTGGAGGAAATAGCCCCTATCTCGTCTTTCCCCATCCACGGATTCCTTTCCAGGGCGGATTGCAGAACCGCGCCGTCATCAAGGTACCCAGCGATCGAAGCGGCTGTCTCCTCCGAAGCGTGGAAGGCGACAGCTCCGCCGAGAAGCTTTTCACTTTTCCCCACATTGCCGGAAAAAATGAGGAAAGATAGTATGACGATGACCATAAAAATGAGCGGCAGAGGCAAGGACTTCCATGCGGCCCCGCCTTTTCTTCCGCCCGTTTCATTGTGCCCGCTCACCAATTTCGCCTCGCTGATAAAGGTATACTTTAGATTGAAGAAAGCCAGGCGTCAATAAAGGGAAGCAACGTCTATCGCATATGTTGACCGCAATCCGCCTTCAGGCGGGCAATAGGCGGCGGGCTAAGGGAAATTCTGGCGCATAACGTAAAAGGCCGTCCCCGCGCTCTGCGGGGACGGCCTAACGTTGAGGCGCCGATCGGAATTGAACCGATGCATAAAGGTTTTGCAGACCTCTCCCTTACCACTTGGGTACGGCGCCGATGCGGGTGAAATATAACCTATTCACCCCTTTTATGTAAAGAGCCGGCGCCTAAAAGAAACGCCTGTAAGGAAGCCCTAGGCACACGAGGCCTGCGCTTCCCATCCTGGCGTTCCTGCATGACGGCCGGATGGATTCAGGCTCGGCCGCTTGCCGGGCTTTCCGTCTCGGCCTTCGGGAGCTGAATCTGTTCCGCGGCTTTTTTTCCCCTGCCGTCCTTGGTAATGTGCTTGTCCCACCAGTCCACGAAACCGCTGGCGATATAGAGCGTCGAGTAGGTTCCGGAAACCATGCCGACGAGCAACGCGAGCGCGAAATCCTTCATGCTCCCGGTCGTGAAGAAGAAGAGTGCCAGAACCGTCAACATGGTACAGGCAGTCGTGATGATCGTCCTTCCAAGGGTCACCGTCAGCGCCGAATCGATGACATCGACGAACTTGTCGTTTGGCCTTAGCTTTCTTTCCTCGCGCACGCGGTCGAACTGGACGATCGTGTCGTTGATGGAGTATCCCAGGATGGTGAGGATGGCCGCGATCGTCGTCGAATTGAACTCCATCCTTGTCCAGACGATGAATCCGATCATTATGAGCGCGTCGTGCGCGATGGCCAGGACGGCGCCCAGGGCATAATCGATCCTGAAACGGATGGTCGAGTACAGGAGGATGAGCGCGAGCGTCGCGATGACGAGCAGCAGAGATGTCTTGGAAAGGTTCTGCGAAAACCTGGCGCCGACGAAATCCGTTTTCAGTTCGACGACCTTGTTCGCGCCGAACTTGGCGTCCAGGCCCGAGATGATCGCGTTGCGCGCGGTGGTGGTGAAATTGGGGTCGGTGCCGTTGTCTTCGACGCGGATCAGATAGCGCTGAATGGAAGCCGGTTTCATGGTCTGCACCGAAATCTGGCCAAAGCCCTTCACTGAGTCCCTCACGTCATCGATCGAAGCGAAAAGCTCCGCGTCGCTGGAGGGTGCCCTGTGGAGGGTCATGGGCTTTTCGCTAATGAGCGTATTGCCCTGGTAAGTCGGCACGAGCAGGCTGGACGCCGCGGCTTCCTGCCCCGATTCGACGACGACTTCCATGGACTGCTCCGCGGACAGGGCCTTCGCCAGGTCGCCCACCGTCGGATAGGTAGCGTAATCGAAAAGAACGGTTTTCTGATCCACTTCGGCGCCGGAGAACACGAGCGTGAGCTCCTTCTCCGAAACGCGAAGCTCGGCGTTACCCTTGCCTGCATAGCTGATATTCGCCACCGGATACGCGAGCTGGACGGTCTGGTTTACGCCGGCCTGAAAGTCGACGCCCAGATTGAAACCCATCGTGAAGTAGCCGATGATGCCGGCCAAAATCAGAATCCCCGAAAGGATATAGGAAGGCACGAAAAATCGGCTGAACCGAATGACTCGTTTCATTTACTTGATCCTCCAGCTGATGGAGACGCTCTTTTTTTGAAGAACATCGGTCTCGAAATCAAAGATGAGCTTGGATACAAAGAGCGAGGTGAAAAGGCTGGTTATGTTGCCGATCGCAAGGGAAATCGCGAAGCCCTGGATGGAGCCCGACCCAAGCTGAGCCAGGAAAAGAGCCGCGATGATCGTCGTGATGTTGGAGTCCATGACCGCCCAGAAGGCCTTGTGGAATCCGGCCTCTATGGAGGCTTTCCTGGTTTTTCCGTCGAGCAGCTCTTCTTTTATTCGCTCGAATATGACGACGTTCGCGTCGACCGCCATGCCCACCGTCAGCACGAAGCCAGCGATGGAAGGCAGCGTCAGGGTTAGCTTGAATGCCGTGAGGACCGAGATCATGATGTAGAGGTTGAGTATCTGGGCAAGCGTGGCGTTGACGCCGGCTCCCTTGTAATAGGCGAACATGAAGACGAATACGGCGAGAAGGCCGACGATGATGGCGTTTTTTCCCTGGGCGATGGCATCCTCGCCCAACGAGGCGCCGATGGCCTGCTGGTTGGCGACCGACATGGACACGGGAAGCGCCGCCGTTCTGAGCAGGGTGGCGAGGTTCTGAGCCTCATCGGAATTGAACCCGGTGATGCGCACCGATTCGCGGATCGGCTCCTGTATCCTGGCATAGGACTTGACCCTGTCGTCGAGGACGACAGCCATGGACTTCCCGACGTTGGCGCTGGTCATCGCGTAGAAGATGTCCCCGCCCTCTTTGTCGAGGACAAAGTTAGTCTCGGGCTGGCCGGTTATCTGGTCGCTGGACACCGTCGCGCTCTTGACATGGCTTCCATCGAGGCCGGGTTTTCCTTCCACGACAAGGTACTCGCCAGTGAACTCGTCGAGGCCGTAGCTGTCTTTCTTGTAGACTTTCTGGATGATCTTGCCCTCGGGAACGATTCCGGACTGGGAAACCGTCATCGTCTTCTCGTCGACGCCGAGCGGATTGCTGGCCACGAAGGAAGCGAGCGCGGAGGTGGCTTCGGAATCCACGATATAAAATCCGAGGTTGCCCTTGCCCATGATGATGGAGTTGATCCTCTCCGGATCGGCGGTGCCGGGGATTTCGACATAGATCTGATCGGTTCCCTGACGTCTGATGACAGGCTCGGTCAGGCCGAACTGGTCGATGCGACTGTTGAGCACCTCGACGGAACGCGACATGGCGTCTTCGCGTTCGGAGGATGAGGCTTCGTGCCCGAGTCTCTCGGAGAGCGCCTTCATGTCGGTCTGGATGACGACCGACATGCCGCCCGCGAGGTCGAGGCCGAGCTGGACCGCGTTGCCGTGGAGGTCCTTCAACTTGAGGGCTTTTTCCCTGTATTTGGATTCGACGGCGTCAAACATGGACTTCTCGCTCGAGAATGCCATGAGAAGGTTGGAAGCCGTCATGGCCTTAGGAACCGGGCGCTTGCTGGCCTTGTACGCTTTTTTTGCCACGAGGGCGACGACATCGAATTTCTGGGAAAGATCGGCCGTATCACCGGCGACCGCTTTATCCTTTATCTCCGCGAGCGCCGAATAGGCCATCCTGCGGGAATAATCACGAATCTGCTCGCGCGACCCGACCGCCGTGGCCTGATCTTCTTTCGGCGTCAGGGCGTACCACTGTATCGTCGGGAAAAGGAAGGCGAAGGAGACGGCAAACACCGCAAGCACGATGATCAGACGACGGATTTTACTCATTCCGATAACTCCACATTGTTAATCGCATTGACATGGCCCGACATCGACCTCTGGCGCCGACACGCACCCCCAGGGGTATTTCGGAGGACTCCCTAAAGGAGGAGGTCAGGCCTTCGCAACTATTTCTTTTCTTCTGCAGCCTTTTCGGCTTTTTCGGTCGGGGCAGGAACTTCTGCGGGTTTTTCCTCTGTCTTGGCGACGGAAACGGTGGCTATCGCGGACTTGGAGAACTCGATCTTGCAGTCATCGTCGACCTTGACGACCACGGTGCCTTCCTTGACGGCATGGACGGTGCCATGGATGCCGCCGATGGTCACGATCTTGTCGCCCTTCTTGACTCCGGCGATCATGTTCTTCATCTCTTTCTGCTTCTTGTTCTGGGGACGAATGATGAGGAAGTAGAAGACGACGAAAACAAGTCCGAAGGTCACGAGGGTCGAAACCATCTGGCCGGTGGGGTTGGCAGCCGCAGCTTGAAGAAGGACTAAGCCTTTGTAAATAGCATTCATATGCAATCCTTTGTGTAAAGATTCGAAAAAAAGTAGCACGGATATACAATACTCGTCAAGCTAAACATTGGTCCGGCGCCATGAAACGGCTGGCTCAGGCCGTTATGACCGTGCCGGCTTTTCCGTCCACGGCGAGGCTGGCGTTCTCCATGGTCGTGATGATGACGCGCGCCCCTCCCCGCTTGATGAAATCGCAGGCGGCCTCGATTTTAGGCCCCATCGAGCCCTTGGGGAACTGCCCCTCGGCCAGATAACGCTCGCACTCGGCGACGGTCATATGGTCGAAAAACTGCTGGGTGGGCTTCTTGAAATTGATGGCAACCCTGTCGACGCCGGTCAGGATGATGAGTTCGTCGGCGTTGATGAGATTCGCCAACAATGAGGAAGCCCTGTCCTTGTCGATGACGGCGTCGACGCCTTCGAGGCTGCCATCGGGCTCGCGATAGACGGGCACGCCGCCCCCGCCCACCGCGATGACGATCTTTCCATCATCGATGAGGTCCTTGATGGTCTCCTTTTCGACGACATCGAGAGGGATGGGGCTGGGCACCACCCTGCGGAAGCCACGGCCCGGATCTTCCTTTATCTGCCAGCCCCGCTCGCGAAGCTTCTCGACCTGTTCGGCCTTGTAGAAGGGGCCGACATACTTGGTCGGATTCAGCATCGACGGATCGTTGGGATCGACCTCCACCTGCGTGATGATCGTCACCACCTGCTTACGCACGCCATGCTTCAAAAGGGCGTTCTGAAGGCTCTGGGCTATCATGTAGCCCATCGACCCCTGCGTGTCGGCGACGATGACGCCGAGGGGGGATGGCGGCACCTGGGCGCTCGCCGCTTCGTTGCGGATGAGATGGACGCCGGCCTGCGGGCCATTGCCATGCGTGAGAACGACCTTATGGCCCTCGCTGATCATGCCGACCACGGCGGCGAGGCTTTTCCTGGTATTGGCGAACTGCTGCGTGATGGTTCCCTCGGTGCCTTCCTCGATAATGGCATTTCCGCCCATGGCTACCACAATAGTCTTTCGGTTCGTCATCATCTCTCCTTTCGGCAAACGCGGCTGACTCCGGAAAACAATTTTGCGTATCCGCGCCCGCGCTGCGCAGACCTGCCAGTATATCATTTTTTGCCAGTCCGGCAAGCGGGATAAGATCCTATCCTTTTATTA
>DATMZF010000031.1:0-56185 GCA_035560555.1 Rectinemataceae bacterium | reverse complement strand
ATTTAGCAGTATATTAATTTCACTATGTTAGAGAAACTAAACAAGGCGAATGAAGGACGAAAGGCTTTGGGGCGAGGGCTGGGCGGGCATTTCCGCGCCGCCGCTTACCTCGCCGTCCTCGCGATCCTCGGAGGCTCGCTGACCTCGGTTTCCTGCATGGGACAGAGAGCGACAGCCGCCGAGCCAGCGCTCCCGCAGACGGCCGCCGAGCCGGCGCCCTCGCGGGAGGCATCAACCGAGCCGGCGCCCTCGCGGGCGACCATCGGCAAGCCAGGAGGCGAACTCATGATCTACACCGAAGAACAGGCGGCCACCGTCTGCTATATTGAGCCCACCGAGGAACTCAGAAAAAAACTGAGCCCCGAGGAATACGACGTGCTGGTGCGGGCGGCCACGGAGCCGCCCTTCCAGAATGCCTTCTGGGACAACCACAGGGCGGGAATCTATGTGGACAAGATCGACGGCAGCGCGCTTTTCCTCTCCTCGACCAAGTTTGAGTCCGGCACGGGCTGGCCGAGCTTCTGGACGCCCATCGACAAGGACGCCGTCGTGCTCGTCGAGGATTTATCGTACGGCATGAATCGGATCGAGGTGAGGGCGAAGAAATCGGGCGGCCATCTCGGCCATCTTTTCAACGACGGCCCCAAGCCCAGCGGGCTTAGGTACTGCATCAACTCCGCTTCGCTGGATTTCATCCCCGCCGAGCGGATGGCCGATCGAGGATACGGCGGATACATAGGGCTACTTGAGAAGTAGAGTATCCTTCATTCGATGACCGCTTCGCGCAATGTCGAGAAAAAAGGCACCGTATACTTGCGCTCATGAATCATGTCGAGGAAAGCTTCCACTACTTCCGGATCGAATTGACTTCCACTGCAACGTTCAATTTCGGCCAATATTTCAGAAGGAGGCAAGGCTTTACGGTAAGGTCTGTCGTCTATCATCGCATCGGTGCTGTCGGCGAACGAGAGTATCCTGCAGAGAAGAGGTATTTCCTTGCCTTGAAGGCCAAGGGGATAGCCCTTCCCGTCCCAATGTTCATGGTGAGCTATAACGAGGTCCGCCAGCCCCGAGATACCGTGGATGGGGCGAATCAATTTGTATCCAATCGCCGAGTGCCGCTTGACCGCCTCCCACTCTTTGGAAGTCAGCGGTCCCTGCTTGAGCAAAATCTCATTTTCAATTCCTAATTTCCCGACATCATGCAAGAAGCCCAACGCGTCGATGAGCAGAAGCTCTCTCTCCATCAACCCCATCATTTTTCCCATGTCCACACAGATTTCGCTCACTCGACGGAAGTGGGGGATAAACATTGGGAGTCGACTCTGCATAACCTCGATAAGCGCGCAGATGGAATACTTATCATCTGCGGCATCGAGCGCGTATTCTTTTGGATCGATGAGACTCACAATCTTTTTGTAGCCATCGATCAGAGCCAAATCGCACAATGGCCCCGAAGCCCCTGGCTTAGCCAAGGTTTTCATGATGGCACTCAGCTTGACGGCTTCAACCTCGCGCCGTATTCTTGTGGCGAGCCTATCGGCGCAGCCTCCCGCGGCTAAAACCGCCTTTTCATTGAGGGCATCGACCAAAGCGGCGCCGCGCTCCCCGAATCGCCGTTCCACGTTCACGATACCCCCTTTACAATGTTGTTGATCATCCTCTGTCTTATTCACTTGTTGCCGCCCGCATCCGCCATTTCTCCGAGAAGCGAGCATTCAAGATCGATGCCATCGACATAGCCACCGCATAAAGGAATAAAAACCTCTCTCTCTCCATCGCTTACCCCGGCATCGGCGCCCCCGCTCGCGACGCGAACCGAGTAAGTCCCCACCTTCAAGGCGGAGAATGCAAAATATCCGTCATAGGCCGAGCGGGCCGATGCGATTAGCGAACCGGAACTGTCGAGTACCTCGACAAGGACGCCGGCAATCGCTTTTCGAGAATTCCCCTCCATAGCCCGTACCGTGCCAGAAATCTCGCCCGTCACCCATATGGGAAAATCCATCCTGGCCGCCGTGCCTGGGTGGAGGACGCAACTCAAGCCTTTATCGGCGGGAACAGTGAGGATATCCTCCAACGTCGACTCATCGATGGAGACGTTGACAGGGACATTGGGCGAAATACCGCTCAGAATGGCGCGACCCAACTCGTCGGTCACCGTTTCTCCGCCGCCCTCGTTCACGATAAAGCCGACTCCCTCGAGGAGTTTTTCTCCCTCGCTCCAATTTTTATCGTAATTGGTGTCGAGATAGACGAGGGCCGAGATGGATCCTTGATTCGCTCGACTCTGCGAGTCGAAGGTGACATGGTTGCTCCGGGCATCGAGCGCGATGCTCGTCGATAAGGAAAGACTGACGGAGAAGCTCTCCTGCGTCGTCCAAGTCCCGGATAATCCGAGGCGGAAAGGGCTTAGGTCCCGACAAAGCGAAATGGACGCGGAAAGAAGCTCTGTGGAAAAATCGTAGCTCCCGGACCCTGAAACCTGAATGGATAAGAAAGACATCGCCTCGGCGGAGAGAGAGAGGCTTTCAAGCGCTGGGTTAGGATACACGACGTAGTCGCAGGACGCTTCCAGATTTACATTTCCAAGTTTCAGGTTGGCCGTCGAGGAGCCTTCGGCTTCGACGCACCGCGCAGAAGACGCATAAACATAGTGATAGAGGCCGAGTACATTGCGGAGACGGAAATTCCTATAGCTGTTGTATTGCCGCAGCGTCAGGGAATTGTTCAAATCTCCCTCACTGTACAAGGTCGAGGTTAAATAGGTAGAGAGAGAAGAGAGAAGTCCGCCGATCTTCATGCTGAAGCCATCGGCGCGCAACACGCTCCGCGCGAGGTAGGGAGGATCGCCGTACGAAGCGTCCGCCCTCTCCCAGCTCCTGTCGTAGTAAGCGCCTCGCCACGAAAACCCGAGGCCGAGTACCTGCGTGCGAAGGCCCAATTCCCCCGCGAAACCAGAGCTTCCTGTTTCGAAGGAAGCGGCGGCATCGAACTGCAAGCGACTAAAATAACCGGCAAGCCCCCCTTGGACGTAGAAATCGCGGATATCATCGCGCGCCACCGACAGGGCCGACGCGGTGATGGTGAGGTACTTCGAGAGTCCATAGGTCGTCTGGAAGGCGAACTGCCCCCCCTCGTTCTCGGCCGTCGCCGAAACCCGATACGAAAAAGTACCGGGCAGCGTCATTGTCGAGCCGACGCTATAGACCTGTTCCTCGGATTTCTTCTGCCCCAGAGGACCATGGAACTCGAGCCCAAGCACGTTTGTCCCGAAAAGGAGAGGAATGTCGGCAAAGGTATAGGTACCGCTTGCGTCGGCTTTTCTGTGGTCGAGATAACAACCGTTCCGATAAAGCTCAACGTCCCAGCCGGGAAGGAGAGATCCCGAGAGCGTCTGAAGGTCGAAGCAAGAGGGACTTGTGAGGGAATAATTGCCGACCGCTACGCCATAGCCCGAGGCCGAAGCTCCCATAAGGGAAGGGAGAACAGCCTGGACTTTGCCGAGGGACATCTCGGTGGCGCGCAGAGGGCCGAGGAGGGTCCCCTCTGAGTCCATCCTGCGAAGGAGGCCATAGAGGCTGGTGGGAAGGAAGTCCGATCCCTCAAGCTTGCCGGAAAAGCCTATCGAGCCGCTCATCCAAAAAATGTCGCCGGTCAAAAGCGCGCCGCAAGTAGACCATGCCTGGGAGGGCTCACCGTCGGAAGATGATAAAAATGAACCCAAGGAGAAATCGAGGTTGAAGCCATCGAGAAAATGGTAAGGGTTCGCCGCCCTGGGATAATAACTGCGCCCCATGACATCATAATTCTCGGTTTTTCCACCCCGCCTATCCCGCTCGAGGCGAAGCTGGATCGGAAGCTTTGTCTGAGGCCATACGGTGATAGCCGCGTCGTAACGGTCAGCCTGGATGGGCATGCCGAACCATTCGGAGAGGAGAGAGGCTTCCACATAGATATCGTCGGAGTGAGCTTCGATGCGTCCCTCATCGTAGATAGCGCGTTTACCCGCGAGATCCACGCGCCGCGCGGCCATGTCGAGGGAAAATGTATGCGCTTCATCCCAAAGATAGCCCAAAGCAATGCCGCTTCCGGAATCGACGTCAAGACCGCACTCGATAAGGCGGCAGATCGCCCCTAGCGGGAGATAGAGGCTTCGCTCAATCACATAGGTTTCCAGTTCTTGAGAGAGCGTCTCCCGCTCGACGCTGAAGGAACAGAGGAGGAGTTCGTCCTCGTTGGGTTCGACGATCGCAAAACCAAGGCCTTTTGTTTGTGCGATGGCGGGAAAAAGAGCGATAGCGGCCAGACATACGGTGAGCAAAAAGGAACGAAAAGCCCGCAGCCTTTCTTTCCACCTATTCTTCCCCATTTCGGAACTCATGGAAGAACAAGTGATTCGGCCGCTAACAGCGTTTTCCCCTTCACCTCCTCTGAATCGATATAACGGACGGTGAACTCGCCCCCGCTCAGCGGGCTAAGTCCTTCAGGGAAAAGAAGTGAAACCTTGAGGTTCTTCCTATCGGCGGAAGAATAGACGGAAAGACCTTTTCGTCTTCCGACGACGATGGGCTTTCGCCCGGGCGCTCGATAGCTCACTTCTATATCGCCATAGACCGACCGATTCCCTGAGCGGAGGATACTGAAGGAGAGACTCGGAGCATCGCTGCCGCTAGCCGCGGAATAAACCATATCGACAAGGGAAACCGCCGCCGATGTGGTGCCGATTCGGACGATGACGGGGATGACGACGCCGTATACCGGAATGAGGTTGACCGAGATCCCTTCCTGGGGAGAGCTGGCCAGGACATCGTCGGCGACTGAATCGGGTATGATTTTAAAAACTATGGAAGAGCGGTATTCGCCGTCCGTCAGGCCCGAGCTTTTCACGAGCTGAAGGCGGACGACCTGTTGCTTTTTTGGCTCCAAGACGACGCGCCTGGGAGTTATGCGCAGAAGATCGTTGGCTGAGCGGGACTGGTCTTCGGGCTCATCGGTCCTCTCCATCGCGCCGGACGCGGCGATGCGGAAATTCTCAAACCCGATGGCGTAAGTCTTCGTCGATTCGCTGTTGTTCACGAGGTACATTTCCACCACCCTCGTCCGCCCCTCGAACACGACGCGGGTGGGTGCCACGAGGAGGCCGGCGAAACCGCTCCCCGGATTTCCTTGCTGAGCCCAGATCCCTGGGAGGATGAGAAGGATGAGACAAAACTTTATATAGGAAAGTTTTCTGGACATAGTTCGCTCCACCTTGGATTTGTGATTATTCGTAGCTGACGAGAAGCTCAAACGTTCCGGAATAGTCGCCTGTCGCCTGGTCAGCCCCCACGCGCAGGGTCGCGCCCACGAAAAGACCGCAGGTACCGTCCGCGCCGATGGACGCGGGCGAGGAAGGCGAAACAGTGAAGGTGTCGACGATTATCGTCGCCGAGCCGGAACCGACGAGCGTCGCCGAGCTGGGCAAGGCTATTACAAAAGCGCGGCCGGCTTCGCCCGTCACGCTGAAGAGAGCGACATGGCGCGAACTGCCGCGGACATATACCGCGTTGCCGGCTGACACCGAGCCTTGTGCCGAAAGCGTGATCGAACCGGTGGCGGCGAGAGGGATGAGGGAGCCGAAGGCGAGCGATTGCGTTGCCGCGATCGTGAGCGTCGTCTCGGCCCCAATACCGGAAATATGGAAAAACATAGTGGAAAGGAGAAGAATTCCTAGATAAAAGAATCGATCTCCCCGACTTATTCTTGATCGTTTCACGGAAAACGCCTCTAGAGACTCTCCCTGTTGTTCCGGCGGCGCAACAAACAATAAAGTTCTATGCGCGTGGCGGCAACGAGGGCTGGCGGCCTGCCATGAGCGGCCGGAATATCCGGCCGCTCCCTGTATCGATCAATCAATTCACAGCGCGTCATACCCCAGATAGACTGGATAGGTTCCGGTGTAAACTCCGGCGCCTTCAGTTCCTACGATGGCTAGTTTCGCGCCGACAAAGAAACTCGCGGTCGCGCTCACTCCGGAAAACGACGTTATCTGACTGCCGATGGAATCGTAAGCCTTGAATTCGGAGACCGTCATCGTATTACTGCCATTGGAGATGGTCGCCGAATCGGGAAAACCGATATAGTAAGTCTCCGTTCCTGTCAGGGCGGTCGATGAGGAGAAAGGATCGAGCGCGATCGGATTGGTGGTGTCGCTGTAGCCGACGACTCCGCCCGATAGCGTCCTCGTCGCCACGCCGCCTACCGAGGCGATGATGACGGTCCCGCTGCTCCCGGTTAAGCCGATCGAGCCAAAATTAAGCTTATCCGTGTCGCTGTGAGTCAATGCCAAAGGAGTGAGCACCTTTACTGACGCGGTACCTACATTATCCACTGCAAACACGTTTCCCGCGGAGGCGATAAGCCCCATAACCACGAGAAGGACAACAAACGCTTTCTTCATACGACGCTCCTGAAAAAGAAAAAAACTTTTGCCCGCCCAAGCGGGCCAAGAGTTCGGAAGGCTTGCCTCTCCAAAATCTCTGTTTGCCATTGTCTGACTTTCGCGGAATAGTACAATTAGAGACAACCTTAACTTGAAGCGCAAAAAAAATGAAAATCTGCGGGGAAAAAGTGTAGCGCCGTAAGGGCGTGACGCAGTGAAGAAACACAATGAAGAGATGGCGACGAAGCCTAGAAAGCAGAAATCCCTGATGGATCCCCTAAAGGATTTCCAGCGAACTAATCCCATGGGTTACGGCGTATTTCGTCAGTTCGGCGATGCTCTTGAGGCTAAGCTTATCGGATATATGTTTACGGTGCGCATCCACGGTATTGACGGTCACGCGGAGGATGCCGGCGATCTCTTTATTGCTCTTCCCCTCCGCCAAGAGCTGAAGCACCTCTCTTTCTCGATCCGAAAGAGGGTTCCTGCTCGCCGATGATAGTTTATCCAGGTTATTGAGATAGTCATCCAGAAGTATTTCCTGCAAAGGTCGGCTAATATATCGGCGCCCGCCGGAAATGGCGATTATCGCGTCCATGAGTTCGTCGAAGCCGGCGCCCTTGAGTACATACCCCAAGGCTCCGGCCTTGAACATGTCCTGGGCAAACTGTCGATCCGCGTACATCGAAAGAGCGAGCACCTTCGTATCGGGCGCTTGAAGCCGAATCTGCCGCGTCGCCTCGATTCCGTTGAGAGAGGGCATACCGATATCCATGATGATGATATCGGGTCGCAGTTCGATCGCGAGGCGGACCGTCTCGACACCATCCCCCGCTTCGCCGATAATCACGCACCCTCGCTGACCTTCCAGGAGTTTACGAAGGCCATCTCGCATCATCGCATGATCGTCCGCGAGGAGAATTCGCATTACGGTCCTTTTTCCCTCATGGTTTCGATGGTTCAGCTAATTGGCGCCGCGAGGTCAATACGAGTACCTTCGCCTTTTCGGGATATGATGGTCAACGCTCCACCTATGCCGCGGATGCGCTCCCTGACGCTAAAAAGCCCAAAACCACCGCCAACACCGCCATTTTCGAGACAAGATACATCGAACCCAATGCCGTCATCGTTGAGGCAAATCGAAATATTCTTGCCATCGCCGCGGAGGGAGAGTTCCATGCGGCTCGCCTTCGCGTGGCGAAGACAATTCCGCATCAACTCTTGGAGACAACGGAAGATGAGAATTCCCTTGTCGTCGGACAACAGAGGAATCCTCTCGGCAAAGAAAATGAACTCAATTTGATTCTCGCGGCAGATAGTCTCTCCTTCGTATCTGAGAGCATTCGACAAACCGAGTTCATAGAGCGTCGGCGGGCTAAGATCGAAGACCATGGCGCGCGTCTGAGCCATGGTTCTATCGAGCAGTTCGGCAATCTGGCGAAATTCATCGCCAAGCCCCGGCATGGGATGCAAATGAGACGCGAGGTCCAATCTCATTTTGAGCATGGCGAGGTTTTGACCAATTTCGTCGTGAAGATAGGAGGCGAATCGTCTTTTTTCCCTCTCTTCGGTCTTTGTTATCTCCAAGGCGAGCATTCGGAGCCTCTCCTCGTTCAGGCTCTTCTCATTAAGATCGTGCACGAACGAGCAGAGGAGAATCCGCGATCGCTTAGGTACCAGAAAAGCGGGGTTTTCTATATCATCGACCTCGTCGCAGGAACTGTCCTTACTAACGACAGAGTGTCGCCGCTGGAGCGAATCGGCATTCAGAGGGTCATTAGGCGGCGAAGCCTCATAAAAATAACCGAGATCGGTAACCTTCCTGCCGATGAGTTCCTCGGCGGATTTTACGAAAAATTCCGTCGCCGCCTTACTCACCTTCTCAATCTCCAGCGTTTTTCTATTGGTGACAAAGACTATTTCTTTCGTCTTTTCAAGGAAATCCTCAAACAATTCGTCTTCGCAGCTTGTGTAGGCAGGGTGAAGCGCGGGATTCAGCGGGCTATCGCTCGAGCTTTTCAATCCCATGCGAGAATCCGGGATAATGACGTTGGGGCGGAATTCTTTCAACGCGGCAGCAAGCGCCGAGGGCGTCGCGACGACTTTATACTCGAATTGGAGATTGTCAGCCCTCATTATGGAGGTCGCTCGTTCTACCATTTCTTGGCTTGCTTCGATAAAAAGCACCTTTATGACACCGAGACTGGTCATATGTACACCTATCTTTTAATTAAGTTTTAAACTGTGCTGACTTTATGATTAGCGTAAAACCGGAGTTTACTAATAACCTTTACAGATTACAATATGAGGCGACTTTGCGATCCAATCAGCCTTATGCTCCATTCTACAAATGTATTGATGAAAGTAACAATTATGGATTCCTCTATGCGGGCGGGTGAGAAACATGAATGACGATAAAGCATGTCGTGAGGTTTTCTCAGTTCTTTCTGTCGAAGTATTCCGGTTTGGGGCTCCAGACGCGGCAGCGATTGCGTCCGGCTTCCTTGGCTTCGTAGAGGGCTAAATCGGCTCTATGTATGAATTCGTGCAATATATCCTGAGGACCAGGGACACCCGAAAAGACGCCGATGCTCACCGTGGGGCATGTATGATTGTCGTCCACATCCATGAGGGGAATTTTTTCCCTGAGACGTTCGGCGACGACGAGAGCCTCGCGCGTCGTGGTTCCCGGCAGAAGGACGACGAATTCCTCGCCGCCGTAGCGCACCAGGTAATCCTTGCACCTCAGGCACTGCGATATGCCGCTGGAGAGAGATCTGAGCACCTGGTCGCCGAAGGAGTGCCCATAGGTGTCGTTCACGATCTTGAAATGATCGATATCGAGCATGAGAATGCCTAAAAGCTGATCATCCTTGCCAGCCCTGCTGAAGATTTCCTGTCCCATCGTCTCAAGGCCGTAGCGATTGGCCGCGCCCGTCAGCTTGTCGGTTCTCGCCTCTTCCTTGATGATCGTATGCTGCTTGGCGTGCTCGATGGCCATGGCTATATGTTCCGCCACGGTGGAGGCGATCCTCACGTGCTGGTCGGTATAGAAGCCCAGCGCGGCGCTGTCGAGCGCCAGAAGTCCCATCGACTTTCCCTCGTAGACGAGTGGAATGCCGAGCCAGGATTTGACGCGGATGGCGTCTTCCACCTGGATAAAGCCTTCGAAATCATGTTCCACGTCGTTGCATATGATGGGTCTGCGCGAAGCTATGGCCCTCGCCGATGGATTATCGATGCCGCTGATCGGGAACCGGAGCGTCTGGGTGGCCGTCTCAACATAGCCATAGCTGCCTATCACCGACAGATAATTGCTTTCGAGCGCCTGTACGGTGGCGCGATCGAACGGGATTATCCTGTGCAGGTGCTCGATGATCTTGCTGATCGTCTCGTTGAAATCGAGGCTCTTGTTGATAGCGGTGAGAAGATCCTTGAGCGACTCGATCTCCACGAGACGCTCGCGGATTTCTTCCTGGGCGGCGATGAGTTTGGAAATGTCCGTGTCATGAAACGCCAGGATGCTGACTTTGCCCACCGCGTCTCTCGCCAAGACGAAAAAGTCGATTGAGAGCCAGAACGTCCTCCCATTTTCCGCAACGAAGCGAAATTCCCCTTGGCCGCTGTCAGATTCGCCCGAACGCAACTTCTTGATGAGGGATTCGAGACTCTGCATATCGCCGGGGTAGACTTTCTCGCGCGGAAAATGAGCCATGAAGACTTCGTTTGAGTAGCCAAATTTTTTCCAGGTGTCGCTGATGAAGGACTTTTTATTGGTAAAATCGATGATGGAAAACCCGATTCCAGCGACTATCTTGTCGACATCGGGGTTTGACAGCAACGCGCTGATGAGGAATGGCGGCGACTCATACATGTGATGTAGTATAGGGTGGAGACCTCCAGGAAACAAGCTCGTGGTGCGCGTGAGGAGTCAAGCATGGCCCGCATAGGCGATATCGTCGTAGACTATTATCCGGCGTTGGAAGGACTCGCCGCGGGCTCTGCTTCCGGCCAGGGCGCCGCCCTGAAAAGCCTGCAGCGGGGCCTGACAGGCTACAGGCGCCTGGCGGGCGCCTCCTATTTTTCACATGAGGATTACCTAGGCGCGTATCTTCTCTATTACTGGCCTGTTTCCTTCGTTCAGGTCTCGCTCGCGCTCGAGGAACTGCGTATGAGGGGAGCCTTGCCGCGGATCAGCGACGTCCTCGACATAGGCGCGGGGCCGGGGCCCGCCTCCTTCGCGGCCCTTCATCAAAGCGCCGAGCGGGTGACGCTCATGGATTCCAACGCGGAAGCCCTGGAGGCAGCGCTTAGGCTGAAGGGGCTCATGGGGCAGAAGGGAGCCGAATTCAGGACGATTCAGAAGGACTTCGAAAAAAACAGCTCCCTGCCGAGCGGCCCATTCGACCTCATCGTGGCCTGCCACAGCGCCAACGAATTGTGGAAGGAAAAGGACGACGCGATCGAACGCCGCGCCGCCCTCTTCGAAAAAGCCTGCGAACGATTAACGGATGGAGGCATTCTGCTCGTCGTCGAGCCCTCGGCCAACGTCACGGGCAGGCCGGCGCTCGCCCTGCGAGACCGGCTGCTGGAGAATCTGCGCGATAGAGGGATGAGCTGCGTCGCGCCCTGCCCTGGCTCCTTCGCTTGCCCGATAGCGAGCGCCGGCGAAGGGCGAAGTTGCCATTCCACCTGGCCATGGGAGCCCTCGGGCCCCGTCGCCGCCCTGGCGAAATCGGCCGGGCTCGACCGCGACTCGGCGAAAGCGACATGGTTTGCCCTGAAGAAAGGCGCGGCGACCGACATGGAGTTCGACTCGGAACTCAACACGAATCTCGACTCGAAGCCCGGCATCGAGCGCGCGGACGGCGATCGGCTCATCGGCAGGGTCGTCTCGGAACCCATGCTCAACAAAGCCGGTAGGGTACGTTATATTGTATGCGCGGCATCGGGGCTCGCCTCCCTGTCGGCCAAGGCAGGAGACCCCGGCGCTCAAAGCGCCGGTTTTTTCTCGCTTCGCCGCGGGGATTGCATAGAGGCCGAGGCGCTGGAAAAAAGGTCGAACGAAAACAGCTTCGGCTTCGCTCCCGGAACGAAGCTGAGGGTCGCGCTGAGGGCGCCGGAAGCGTGAGGACGACGGTTGTGAGAAACGCGACGAACGCGAAGCCAACGATACTCTCCGTAATCGGCTGGTCCGGCGTGGGCAAGACCACCTTCATCGAATCGGCGCTCGAGGAATGCGCAAAACGCGGTATAACCGCGGCGGCGCTCAAGAAATCCAGACACGAGGCCGATCTCCCTCCCGATGCCAAGGATTCCTCGCGTTTTCACGCGGCGGGAGCGACCCCCTCCATTTACCTGAGCGAGTCCGACATGGTGATACTTACCTCCAGGCCAGCCCTCATGGACGCGGCCTCCATCGAAGACCTTTGCCCCCGGGCTTCCCTCATCTTCTGCGAAGGCCTCGACGTCCCGTCAGCCCCGATCGTCCTTGTGGCGGGCACGGAGAGGGAGGAGAGCGGGCTGAAGCGCCCCCTGTCTTCGATCGATATTCTGATAGCGCGCGATCCTGGGATGATCGTCCTGGCGGAGTCCAGGAGCATCGCGGCTTTTCCGCCCGAGGCCGTCGGGCGCTTCATCGACTATCTCGTATCCTGAGGAGGATCGTAATGGCTGACAATGCCAAGGAAATTCACATCTACTGCGACGGAAGGGAACTGCCCCTCGTACCCTTCGTTTCCACGCTTTTCTATGACACGATCGCTGCCATGACGGGCGCGCTGAAGGGCTCCGAGAACGCGTCCACGATTACGGTCACCATAACAAAGCCTTCCAAGCCGGACTGAGCCAAATCAGCGCGAGAGCCAACCGCCTCGCGGCGGACCGCGGGATACAAGGCCCGCTGGCCAATAAAAAAGGCAGGCGGAGCCCCTCGGGGATTCCGCCTGCCTTTCGCTTTTCGGCGCCGAAGGTTCGGCGCCCGGCTTCTATTTCAGGAACAGAGGCTTTCCCTCATAGTGGGTGTGAAGGAGATGGTGCGCCTTGGAGCTTCCTGGCGCCTCGAGGAACTCGGTATATATCTGCTTGATGTAGGGATTATTGTGCGAGCAGCGATATTCCTGGTTCTCGTCGTGGTCGTAGAGGGCGCGCATCCGCTTGGTGCGGATCTCGTCGGTGGCGCCGTAGGGCTGTCCGCCGCCGCCGATGCAGCCGCCGCGGCAGGCCATGACCTCGATGAAGTGCCAAGGCGTATCCCTGCCTGAGTCCCTCGCCTTCCTTACCTCGTCGAGCACCTGCTGGATGTTTCCCATCTGGTGCGCGACGGCGACGCGGATTTCGATGCCGGCGATACGGACGTTGGCTTCCTTGATGCCGGAAATCCCGCGCACCGCCGTGAAGTTCACGTCCTTGAGCTCCTCGCCGGTGACGAGGAAATACGCCGATCGCAGGGCCGCCTCCATGACGCCGCCCGTCGCGCCGAAGATGGCGCCGGCGCCGGTGTAGGGTCCCATCGGGCTGTCGGCTTCGGATTCGGGGAGATTGAGGAGGTCGATGCCGGCCTGTTTGATCATCCTCGCGAGTTCGCGCGTGGTCAGGGCGACATCGACATCCTGGTATCCAGAGGAATACATCGTCTCGTCGCGGTGCGTCTCGTACTTCTTGGCGGTGCAGGGCATGATCGATACGGAGAAGATCTTGGAGGGATCCACGCCAGCCTTGCCGGCCCAATAGGTCTTGATCATGGCGCCCATCATCTGCTGAGGGCTCTTGGCCGTGGAGAAGTTCGGGACCATGTCCGGATAGTACTTCTCCATATAATCGACCCACGCGGGGCAGCAGGAGGTGATGAGGGGCATTGACCTTTCCTTCGTCGCGGCGTCGAGGCCGTTCTGGAGGGCCGAGGTCAGCCTTTTCACGAACTCGGTGCCTTCCTCGAGTATGGTGAGGTCGGCCGAGAAATTCGTGTCGAAGATGGCGTCGAAGCCCATCCGCCTGAATGCCGTATAGATTTTCTTGGTGACGTCGGTTCCGGCGGGCAGACCGAAGGCTTCGCCGAGGGCGACGCGGACGGCCGGGGCTATCTGGACGACGCAGGTCTTGGCTTCGGGACCAGTCTTCATGAGGGCGTCCCAGACGGCCTGCGTCTGGTCGTTCTCGTAGATGGCGCCGACGGGGCAGTGCGCCGAGCACTGGCCGCATCTGATGCAGGGGCTTTCGCCCAGTTTGACGTCGGCGGCCGGGGCGATTCTCGTGGACTCGCCTCGCCCGAGGAACTCTATCGCCCAGACGTTCTGCATCTGCTGGCACACGGTCACGCAGCGGCCGCAGCGGATGCACTTGTCCGGGTTGAGGATGATCGATCCCGTGGTGTCGTCGATCGGGAGATCGCGCAGACGCTTCGGGAAGGACTGCTGGCGGATGCCGAACTCCTGGGCCAGGGTCTGCAGCTCGCAGTCCTGGTTGCGGGGGCAGGCGAGGCAGTCGTCGGGGTGCGTGGAGAGTATGAGTTCTATGACCGTCTTACGGATCTGCACAAGCTCGGCATCGTTCGTGATGACGCTCATGTTCTCGGAGACGGGGGTGCAGCAGGACCTGAGCATCTTGTTGCTGCCCTCTACCCTCACGACGCAGATGCCGCATGCCGCCCAGGGGGCGAGATCGGGATTGTAGCAGAGCGTGGGTATCTTGACGTTAGCTTTCTTGGCAGCGTCGAGGACCGTGGAGCCTTCGGCGACCTGTACCGCTATTCCGTTAACCTTACAATTGATCATGGTAGTTTCTCCCCGTCCTTAGCTCTTGACCACTGCGCCGAATTTGCAGGCCTTGAAGCACTCGCCGCATTTCAGGCAGCGCGAGGCGTCGATCACATGAGGCTGTTTCTTCTCGCCCGCGATGCAAGGCACTGGGCATTTGCGCGCGCAGAGCCCGCAGCCTATGCATTTCGCCGGGTTGATCGAGTAGACGATGAGATCCTTGCATTTTCCGGCCCGGCATTTGTGTTCTACGATGTGTTCGAGATATTCGTCCCTGAAGTGGCGGATGGTCGCCATCGTGGGGTTGGCCGCGGAACCGCCCAGCATGCAGAGGGAAGCCTTCGTCATGGCCTTTCCGATCCTCTCCAGGCTCTCCAGGTCTTTTTCCTCGCCCTTGCCCTTGGTGATCTTGTCGAGGAGGGCGTGCATCTGGTTGGTGCCGATGCGGCAGGGGGCGCATTTTCCGCAGGATTCGTCGACGCAGAAGGCCATGTAGAACTTGGAGACGTCGACGACGCAGTCGTCTTCGTCCATGACGATCATGCCGCCCGAGCCCATCATGGAGCCGAGGGCCACGAGACTCTCATAGGAAATCGGGACATCGAGATCTTTCTCGACGATGATGCCGCCCGACGGGCCGCCGGTCTGGACGCCCTTGAACTTCTTGCCGTTCCTGATGCCGCCGCCGATGTCGAAGATGATCTCGCGCAGCGTGGTGCCCATGGGGACTTCGATGAGGCCCGAGTTGTTGATCTTGCCGGTGAGGGCGAAAACCTTGGTCCCCTTGGACTTGTCGGTGCCGATGGAAGCGAACCACGCCGCTCCCTTCGTCATGATGACGGGGACGTTTGCGAGGGTTTCGACGTTGTTGATGATGGTCGGCTTGCCCCAGAGGCCCTTGATGGCGGGGAATGGCGGTTTCGGGATGGGCATGCCGCGGCTGCCCTCGATGGACTTGAGTAGAGCCGTCTCTTCGCCGCAGACGAAGGCGCCGGCGCCCAGCCTGATTTCGACATCGAAGTCGAAGCCCGATCCGAGGATGTTTTTGCCCATGAGGCCCATATCCTTGGCCTGCTGGATGGCTACCTTCAGCCTCTCGATGGCGAGGGGATATTCGGCGCGGATGTATACGTAGCCGTTGTTGGAGCCTATGGCCTTTCCGGCGATCATCATCGCTTCAAGGACCGAGTGCGGGTCGCCTTCGATGGTGGACCTGTCCATGTAGGCGCCCGGGTCGCCTTCGTCGGCGTTGCAGACGACATATTTCACGTCGCTGTGCACCTTGCTCGCGGTTTCCCACTTCAGGCCGGTGGGGAATCCCGCGCCGCCGCGGCCGCGCAGGCCCGAAGCCTTGATCGTGTCGATGATCTCCTGGGGACTCATGTCGAAGAGGGCTTTTTCGAGGGCTACGTAGCCGTCGCGGGCGATGTACTCCTCGATGTTCTCGGGGTTGATGACGCCGCAGTTGCGCAGAACGATGCGGAACTGTTTCTGGTAGAATTCGATGTCCTGGACCTTCACGTTATCGGCGGTCTTCTGGTCCTTCTTGTAGAGGAGCCTCTGGACCTCGCGTCCCTTGATCACCTGTTCGGCGATAATTTCCTTCGCGTCCTCGGGCTTCACTTCGACATAGAAGGATTCGGAGGGGAGTACCTTGACGATGGGGCCCTTTTCGCAAAAACCGAAACAGCCGGTCTTGACGATCTGCACGTCGTCCTTTACGCCCTGGAGCTCGGCTTCTTTTATCAAGCCGCGATAAATCTCATCGCTCTTCGAGGATTCGCAGCCGGTGCCGCCGCAGACGAGTATAAAGTTTTTCTTCGCCATCATTTGCCTCCCTTCGCAGCCTCGCGGAAGGAGGAGCCTTCCGCGCCGCGAAGGCCGGCATCGTCGGACTTCGCGCCGCCGGCCTTCACGATGATATCGGCCGCCGGGCGGTCAAAAATATGATTGTCGAGCAGGGTATGCTCGATCAAATGTTTCTGCACGAACTCTTCCGCGGTTTCCGCCGTCATCTTTCCATAAATGACGGTGGGCATCCCGGGGAGCAGCACTTCGACGGTCGGCTCGACATAGCAAAGCCCCATGCATCCGGTCTGCCTGATGAGAACCTTGTTTTCAAGGCCGTGCTTCTGGATCGAATCGACGAGGGCGTCGAAGGTGAGCTTCGCGCCAGCCGCTATCCCGCACGTTCCCATTCCGACGATAATTTGGATGTCCTTGCCTTCCACATCCCGCCGCGCCAAGTCCTGACGTTTCGAATCACGAAGCGCCCGAAGCTCGTCGAGGGTCATCCTTGCCATAGGTCTACTCCTTCCTTCGCTGCCTATAAATCGCCTTTTCCGCGTCGGGACCAGGCGATCGGCAGGTCAGCTCATTCTTCCTGCGATCGCAAATATTGCTTCAGCAGAGCGAGCGAGGAAACCTCTTCGAGATTCCCAAGCGCCTCCGTCAACTCGCTCTTCCTGAGCTCGTACGAAAATCCGTTCCGCTTCCTGGAGATGACCATCTCCTGAGCGCCGGGCAGGCATAAAATCGTAAGCAACATGCCCGGAACATCCCCCAAAGGGGGACAATCCACGTTCTTCCTGTCGAAACGAAAAACCACCTCGGTGCCTTGGCCCTTCTCCGAGCCAATGAAGAACGTCCCTCCGTCCTGATCGGTGGCCTGTTTCAGGAAAGGCAACCCAAGCCCCACCTTTCGGCCGGGATGCTTCCGTCCATCGGTGACGAAGGGGTCGAGGGCTCGCCGAAGCTGACCGGCATCCATCCCCTTCCCGTCATCGCGCACCCGGACATCGACGCCGTCTTCGTCTTCGTCGAACACGACATCGATGGTTTTAGCGTCCGCCTCGCAGGAGTTTTGCACGATGTCGATAACGAAGTCGACGATTGCGTAGTGCATCCAAAACGCCCGATTGGCGGACGCGTTTGCGTCCTTTAGCGATTCCTGTATTTTACGATGATATCCGGAAGCTGATCCTTGGTGACTTTGCCATATACTTCATCGTCCACCTGGATGACCGGGGCGAGACCGCAACAGCCGAGGCAGCGCACTTCATCGATGCTGAACAGAGCGTCGTCGGTCACGTCGTCTCCGGCGATTCCCAAAATGGAACGCGCCTCTTCGACGATGTCCTGAGCTCCCTTGAGATAGCAGGCGGTGCCCATGCACATCGCGATTCTGTGCTTTCCGGGCATCTTGGTCTTAAAAAAATGGTAGAACGTTATGACGCCATATATCTTGGCCAGGGGAAGTCCGATCATTCTCGACAGTTTTTCGGCCGCTTCGCGGGGAATATAGCCGAATTCGCTCTGGATACGGTGAAGCATCATGACGAGTCCACCGGGTTTTTTGCCCCATTCCTCGATAAAGCCGTTCAGTTCGCCCGAAAATTCGATGTTCGCAGCCGGCATGCCACTACCTCCACATTGCTATATATAAGTACAACTATATCGATAATAATATATTGACATTATACAAGCGCTTTCCATTTTAGGCAAGCCCCGCCTATATCCGAAGATGATTTTTATTATAGATAAAAATTTATCTTTTTGCAAATAAACTGTTTCCCGCGACAAACTTGACGCTGGCCACGAATCGTGATGACCTTTAGCCAAAAATCGACTATCATTCCTATGAGCGGGGCCAACATGCCCCGGCGTTAAGGATTGACCGGATTCCACGCCCCAAGGAGGCACAGATGCAATCGCAGTCCGACGAAAATTCCACGGCTTCGGCGCTGAACGCGAAAGGCATCAGAATGACCGATTCCGGAAGGTATCCCGAGGCGATAGCCACCTTCACCGAAGCTCTCGGCATGAGTCCAGACATGCCGGGCATCCTCTTCAACAGGGCCGAAGCGGAACGGCTCTCGGGCGACTTCGAGGGCGCCAGGAGGGATCTCATCGAAGCGCTGCGCCTCTCCCCCGGCGAGCCGGACTTTATCCACGCGCTCGGCCTCCTCTCCTACGAGGAAGACGATTTCGCGAGCGCCGTCGATCTGTATGGAAGCGCCATCGAGCAGCGCCCCGATTTCGCGCAGGCCTGGAATGATCTGGGCGTCATACGTTTCAGGAAGGCCGAATACGGCGAGGCGCGGAAATGTTTCGAAAAGGCGGTAGCAGTCGACCCCGACATGGCCGAAGCCTGGTTCAATTTGGCCGACACCTACGAGGAGTTGGGGCTCAGGATGGAAAGGGCCAAGGCGCTCGAAGCGCTAAGGAAAGCGAACATGATAAACGACTACCGGGATGAGTCCAGGGAATAGCCGCCGGTCAGGAAGGAACTCCTCTATTGAAAGAATCCGAGAAAATAGGCGAATACAGACTCATACGGCAGCTGGGGAGAGGCATATCCGCCTCGACATGGCTCGCCAGCCCCGAGGATCCGGAATCGGGCAAGCCCCAGGCAGTGCTCAAGGTGCTGGATCTCACCGAAACATCCTCCTGGAATATGGTGGACATATTCAGGCGCGAGGCCGAGGCGCTGAAAAGCCTCACCCACCCCGGAATTCCCGGATACTTCGACAGCTTCGAGGCGGAGTCGGAAAGCCGCCTGCGCCTCGTGCTCGCCATGGAATATATCGAAGGGCAGGATCTCGAGAAGATCGTGAAGTCGGGCAGGAAATTCACCGAAGCCGATGTCGAGAGGATTTTGGCCGAGCTTTCCGACATCCTCGCTTACCTGGGTTCCCTGCGCCCTCCCATCGTCCACAGGGACGTGAATCCGCGCAACATCATCCTTAAAAAGGACGCTTCGATCGCTCTCGTCGATTTTTCGGGCGTCCAGGACGCCGTGCGGACGGCGCTTTTTCCCGGGGCCACCCTCGTGGGAACGGCGGGCTACATTCCCCTGGAGCAGGTGGCCGGTAGGGCCACGCATCGCTCCGACCTCTACGGCGCGGCGGCCACGGCCGTCTTCCTCCTGACGGGCAGGAATCCCGCCGAACTGCCCACGAGCGGCCTGAAAATAGACCTGAACGGCGTCGTCGACATCTCCGCGAAGCTCGAGACGGTCCTTTCGTCATGGCTCGATCCCGACGTGAGCCGCCGAAGCCTTCCCGCCAGCGTGGCCTCGGCCATTCTGCGCGGCGAACTGGAGCCTCAAGAGGGCTGGCGCGCGCCGGCCAAGGCTCCGGCGCGAGACGTGAGCGCGGATACTCGTCGGAACGCTAATTCGTATTCGCCATCGGACTCGGCGCTGAGACCTTCCGGCGGGACAAAGAGGTCCGACAAGCCAACGTACCCCGAAAGCCTCCCCGCCGAAAGCAAAGTGCTTATCGAAAGTTCGGAGGATAGCCTGAGCCTGAAAATTCCTCGCGCCGGCATCAGGGCTTCCTCGGGTCAGGGCTTCATGTTCGCGTCGATCTGGATAGGCTTCATCGCCTTCTGGACGCTGATGACGCTGAGGATGAAGGCTCCAATGATGTTCCCGATGTTCAGCATTCCCTTCTGGGTTGTCGGTGTCTTCATGACGAAAACCATGCTGGCCCCCAGCTTCACGAAATATGATGTCCTCCTGACCCGCGACGATCTGCGCCTCCGCACTGAGTTCTTCGGGTTCGAACGCGTCTCGTCGTGGCCCCTGAAAGACATCGGTTCGATCCAGGTCCTGCCCTCCCGCATGCAGGTCAACAACATTTCCTCCAAGGAACTCAGGATCGAGGCGGGCACGAAGCGCCTGCTCCTGGGTTCGGGGCTTAGCGAGAGGGAACTGCTGTATCTGGAAAAGCTCCTGAGGGAGGAGATATCTCGCCTGCGCGGGACCTCTGCGCCATGAAAGAATTTGCGATATCGGTTTCGCCATGCTATTGTTGAGCGGTGCGCATCCGAACCAAGTTCCTTGCCGTGCTCCTCGTTGAACTCATAGGCTTCATAGGACTCTCTGGTCTTTCGGTCGCCACCTTCGCCCGCGTGAGGGAGATGAAGACGGTGGTCGAGAACGGGATGTCGCTGATAGCCCGCTCCCGCCGTGTGTACAGCCTCCTCAAGGATGTCGTCTTCGACCTTTTCACGCCCGACTCCTACCAGGCCCTCAGATCGGTGGTGCTGGCGCCGCGATCCCTCGTCACGGGAAAGGAATTCGCCCATGAAACGGGCCTGTTCCACGACGAGTACGAGGTTTTCATGCAGGACGAGATGATCGCCTACATACTCAGGCGGAATTCCGAGCTTTTTTCGGCTTACGAGACAGCCGCTCCCCTGGCGGACCAAGCCTTCGTGAAGTTCGAGAGACTTTCCGGCCTTTTCGAGCGGGTCCGCGGCCTGACTCCAGCCGAGGGAAAAGACCTCTACCTGACGGTGCAGGAGAGCAAGGACGAGTCGCTCTATGGGGTCTTCGGCGAAATCCGCGATTCTTCCTTCTATCTGAACAATATCTTCGAAAGCTTCCTCAACCGCTTTGTCCGCGGCATCAGGCTCCAGGCGGAGAGCCTCGAGCGCGCCGCCACACTCACCTTCGCCATCGCCGTCCTCCTGCTCGGCAGCCTCACCATCCTCGTCGTCTACCTCCTCAGTTCGGGGATACTCCTTTCCATACGCAACCTGGAAAGCGCCATCCGAAAAGTCGCGGAAGGCGATTTTTCGGTCCATGTCCCGATCAGGAGCAAGGACGAGCTGGGCGCCCTCGGCTCGGCCTTCCAGCGTCTGGCGGATGATCTCAAGAAGAATGTCGAGTCGATCCCGAGCATCCTGAAGGACGTCAACGAAGCGCTGCCCGAGGCCCCCGATTCGGAGACCATTCTCTCGATACTCTCTGACGCCCTGCTTCGCGAGGGTGGAGCGCGCAGCGTCTGCGTATTCTCCCGCAAGGGCGACGAGCTTCAGATCGCCGCGAAGTCCGGCTTCGATTCCCTGCCCGCCTGGCCCAAGGGCGAGGCGAGAGCCTTGGCAGAATTCCGCGGGATTCTGCCGAAACCCAACGGCAGCTTCTTCATTAAAGAGCTGTCGTCGGAGCGCTTCTACCTCGAGTCGCTGGGATTCGCGGCCTCGATCGAGTCCCTCCTCGTGGTGCCGATGACGGTCCGCAAGAAGAACGCGGGCTATTTTCTCTTCGCACGCGACGACCGCGGCTTCACCGACCTCGAGTTTTCGCGCCTCACCGCCATCGCCGACTACGCCGCCCAAGTTCTGGACAGCGTGGAAGTCCACGCCGCCCTCGCGGCCAGGCACGACGCGGGGCTAGAGGCGCTGCAGGCCCAGATCCAGCCGCACTTCATGTACAACGTGCTCACCTCGCTGATGGCGCTGAACAGGATGGGCGAAACGAAAAAGCTGGAAGCCGCCATCATCGCGCTCAAGGACATGCTTCGCTACGCCCTGGGGCAGGATCAGTGGACGACCGTCTCCGAGGAGTTCGCGTTCCTGGAAAAGTACTGCGAGCTGCAGAAACTCCGACACGGAAACCGCTTCGATTTCGTGTTCGAAAGCGAAGAGGCGGCCGACGACATACATATACCCAAACTCATCGTGCAGCCTCTCGTGGAAAACGCCTTCATCCATGGGCTGGAGCTCAAGCTAGGCCCGGGCCGGCTTCTCATAGGGGCGCGGATCGAGCATGACTCGCTCGTCATCCGGGTGCAGGACGACGGCATAGGCTGCGCCCCCGCGGCGCTCGACACCGTAGGGGACGGCAGCCTCCTGCACGAAAGGGTGGGTCTGGGGAACGTGAGGAAAAGGCTCGTGCTGCTGTATAAGGACGCGAGGCTGGATCTCGCCGGCGCCGAGGGTGAAGGCTTTGCCGCCCTCATCTCGATACCGCTGGAGGAATGCGTATGGGCGTGAAGATAATCGTCGCCGACGACGAGGCTCCGGCCAGGTTCCTGCTGAAGTCCTTTCTGCAGGATGAGGGGTTCTCACCCGAAGACATCGGGGAAGCCGGCGACGGCCTGGAACTCGTCGAGATGGTCATGGCGGAGAAGCCTCGCCTCTGTTTCGTCGACATCCGCATGCCGGGCATGGACGGCATAGAGGCGCTGCGCCGCTGCGTACCCGCGTCCGCGGGCACTTCCTGGGCCATCGTCTCCAGCTACAGCGAGTTCGAATACGCGCGCGCGGCCCTGCGGCTGGGGGTCACCGAATACCTTGTCAAACCCGTGGACCCCAGCGACCTTCACGCCTGTCTCGAGCGCTTCAGGATGCTGCCCTCCAGCCCCGAACAGGACCCGATGATTGCGCGCGTCCTGGAACACGTGGCGCGCAACTTCAACGCGGACGTGAGCATAGCCGACCTCGCCGAGATGATGGACTTGACGCCCAACTATCTCTCCGCGCTTTTCCACAAGAAGATGGGGGAAACCTTCATGTCCTACCTCACCAGGGTGCGGGTAGCCGAAGCCAGGCGGCTCCTCCTGGAAGGCGGCGTCTCCGTGGCGGAAGCCGCGCGCGCCGTGGGCTACTCGGACGTCCGCCACTTCTCCCGGCGCTACCGCGAGCTGCTCGGCACCTACCCCTCCGAGTGCAAGCCGGAGAGCGCGCCTTCGGGCAAAGCGGAAAGCTCGCCGCCCGGCAGGCTGGGCGGCGGGACGGATGCCAGGACGGACGACAGACCATAGCATCGGTTCACGGCCTCGAATCGTAGATCAGCCACACCGGAATCGTAGACCCGTGCTATTTCGCGTTTCGGGAAACGCCCCCATCATGTGAAAGTACTCAAAATTTCCCAGGAGGCTTTTCATGAAAAAAGCATTTCGTTTTGTAGCGCTACTGCTCGTGTTCGCCCTGTTCGCTTCGGGCGCCGCGTTCGCCCAGCAGAAAATCCGCATCGCCATGGTCGTAAAAGGCCTGGGCAACGGTTTCTTCGAGGCATGCCGCGACGGCGGCCAGGAAGCCGCCAAGGAACTCGGCAACGTCGAGCTGATCTACCAGGGCCCCGCCACGCCGACCGCCGAGGGACAGATCGAGATCATCGATTCCCTCATCGCCCAGCACGTCGACGCCATCGCCATCTCCGCCAACGATCGCGACGCCCTCGTCCCGATCGCCAAGAAAGCGATGAAAGCCGGCATCAAGGTCATCTCCTTCGACTCCGGCGTCGCCAAAGACGGCCGCTACGTCGACCTCGTTCCCTCCAAGGAAGATCTCATCGGCCGCCAGCAAGTGCAGCTGATCTCCGAACTCATCGGCAAAAAGGGCGAGATCGCCATCCTCTCCGCCACGAGCCAGGCCACGAACCAGAACGCCTGGATCGACTGGATGAAGGAAGAACTCAAGAAACCCGAATATTCGCAGATGAAACTCGTCTCCGTCGTCTACGGCGACGATCTCTCCGACAAATCCTACCGCGAGGCCCTGGGACTTTTCGAATCCTATCCCAACCTCCGCGGCATCATCTCCCCGACCACGGTCGGCGTCGCGGCGGCGGGCAAGGCGATCGAAGACAAAGGCCTCAAGGGCAAAGTCGAACTCACCGGCCTCGGCCTCCCCTCCGAGATGAAGTACTACACCGAAAAAGACATCTGCAAGAAATTCGCCCTGTGGAACCCGATCGATCTCGGCTATTCCGCCACCTATATCTGCTACGCCCTCGTGAAGGGCCAGGTGAAGGGAAATGAGGGCGACATGGTCAAGGCAGGCCGCATGGGCAACATCGCCATCGGCAAGGACGGCAACGCGGTCATGGGCGTTCCCTTCGTCTTCACGAAGGAAAACGTCGCCAAGTTCGCCAAGATGTTCTGATTCTCGCCGCAGCTTCGAATCTTCACTGCCTTTGTCGCGGCGCGCCGGGCTTCCGGCGCGCCGCGCGACATGGCACTCTTCATTTCAGCGGTTCATCTTTCAAGGAGGATCTCCAGTGGACTCGAACATTCTCGAGATGCGGGGCATTTCGATGTATTTTCCCGGCATAAAAGCCCTCGACGACGTGGACCTCTCGGTCCGGCCGGGAGAAGTGCACGCCCTGATCGGCGAGAACGGGGCCGGAAAATCGACCCTCGTGAAAGTGCTCACCGGTCTTTACAAGCCGACGGCCGGGCGCATCGCCTTCGAAGGATCTGAGCGGAAGTTTTCCTCCACGGTCGAAGCCCAGCTGACGGGCATCGTCGCCATCCATCAGGAACCCATCATGTTCCCCGACCTCTCGGTCGCCGAGAACGTATTCTCCGGCCACATGCTGAGGAAACGCGGAACGGGACTCCTGGACTGGCCGGGCATGAGAACGCGCACGCGGGAACTCTGCGCCAGGATCGAGCTGGACGCGAACCCGGACTCCATGGTCTCGGAACTCTCCGTCGCCCAACGGCACATGGTGGGAATAGCCCGGGCCCTCTCGATGAACGCCCGCCTCCTCATCATGGACGAGCCGACGAGCGCTCTCTCGATCCGCGAAACCGAGGATCTTTTCAAGATCATCCGTCAGCTTCGCGCCGAGGGCACCGCCATCCTCTTCATCTCCCACAAGTTCGACGAACTCTTCGCCATCGCGGATTCCTACACCGTGCTCCGCGACGGGAAGCTGGTCGGCACGGGGCTTATGGAGGACGCCACCGTCGACTCCCTGGTCACTCTCATGGCCGGGCGCTCTCTCGGCCAGATGTTCCCCAAGCGCAGGGCCGAGATCGGAGAGGAAATTCTAAAGCTCCGTGGCTTCAGCTCCGGGCGCTCGTTCAAGGACGTATCGTTTTCCCTCAGGAGAGGGGAAATTCTCGGTTTCTTCGGTCTTGTGGGCGCGGGCAGAAGCGAAATCATGAAATCGCTCCTCGGCCTCGATCCCCTCGACTCGGGCGAGATATTCCTCGACGGCAGGAAAGTCAGATTTTCCGGTCCCAGCGCCGCGCTCTCGCACGGCCTCGCCTATGTGCCCGAAGACCGGCAGGCCCAGGGGCTCGTCCTTCCCCTGAGCATCGCCAACAATATTTGCCTGCCCCAGACGGCGGCGCTGGCGAAGGCGGGATTCATCGCCAAGAAAAAGGAGGCGAGGCTCTCCCGCGAATACGGCAGCAAGATGGAAATACGCGCGGCGGGCTGGGATATGGAAGCGATGAACCTTTCGGGCGGCAACCAGCAGAAAGTCGTCCTCGCGAAATGGCTGGCGACAAAACCGCGCATCCTCATCCTCGACGAGCCCACGAAGGGCATCGACGTGGGCACGAAGGCGGCCGTCCACGAGTTCATGTCGAATCTCGCGGCCGAAGGCCTGGCCATCATCATGATCTCGTCCGAACTGCCGGAAATCCTCGGGATGTCGGACAGGGTGGCGGTGATGCACGAAGGCGAGCTGGTGGCGATCATGGACAGGGCCGATGCCAGCGAGGACAAGATTCTCAAGGCGGCTACGGGGGCTTCGGGGGAAGAGGCATGAAAAAACTGTTGAAACAAAAAGAGACGACGCTCGTCATCCTCATCGCGCTCCTGACCTGCGCGGTCGCGCTGCGCGCGCCCGGTTTCGTGGCGCCGAAGAGCCTGCTCAACATCGTCGTCGACAGCTGCATCCTCATCATCGTGGCCATCGGGCAGTTCGGCGTCATCCTCATAGGGGGGATCGACATTTCGGTGGGCTCGACGATGGCGCTCGCCGGCATGGCGGCCGCCATGCTCAACCAGTTCCAGCCGGGCATCCCCGCATGGGTATTCCTTCCGTTCAGCGTCGCGGTGGGCGCGGCGTTAGGCGGCATAGGCGGCATTCTCGTCGCCTTCGGCAAGCTGCCGCCGCTCATCGCTTCCTTGGGCATGATGAGCGCGTACCGCGGCTTCGTGTTCCTCCTCTCCAAGGGACAATGGGTCACGGCCAACGAAATGACGGAAGGCTTCCGCAAGATTCCCGAGGGGCTGACGCTCGGACTCCCACACATGTTCTGGGCGGCCCTCGCCGTCGCCCTTCTCGCCCAGCTCTTCATGCGCTACACGCGATCGGGCCGCGACATCTACGCCCTGGGCGGCAACCAGACCGCGGCGCGTTTCGCTGGCGTCAGCAGGGCGAAGGTCGAAGTCAACGTCTTCGTCATCTCGGGCGCCCTCGCCGGCCTCGCGGGCCTCCTCTACGTCTCGCGCTACGGCATAGCGCAGAACGAGACGGCCTCGGGCTTCGAGATGCAGACGGTCGCGGCCGCCGTGTTGGGCGGCGTCAACATCGCCGGCGGCTCCGGTTCCGTGCTCGGCGTCGTCCTTGGCTCGCTTTTCCTGGGCGTCGTCAACAACGCCCTTCCCGTCTTGCGTCTATCGCCCTTCCTCCAGATGGCGATTCAAGGCTTCATCATCCTGACCGCGGTGGTCGCCAACACGCTCGTGGACCGCCGCAACAAAAGAGCCTTCGCGGCGGGGAGAGTGCGATGAGCGACATCGGTACAGGTTTTATCGAGACGTCCCGTCTCACAAAGTTGAGCGGCGCCAAGAGGGTGGCCGATTTTCTCCTTCGCTGGGAATCCATGCTCTTCCTCATCTTCATCCTCGTGTTCGTGGGCAATTCCCTTCTCTCGCCTTACTTCCTCGATCCCGTAAATCTCTTCGATACCATGTTCAACTTTATGGAAAAGGCCGTCATGTCCCTGCCGATGATGTTCGTGATCCTCCTCGGGGACATCGACATTTCGGTTTCGTCGATCATATCGCTCTCGAGCCTTTTCATGGGCATGGCGAGCGCGGCCGGCGCTGACACGCCCACGGTCGTGGCGATCGGACTCGCCGTCGGCCTCCTGGCCGGCCTTTTCAACGGCCTCCTCATCACGAAGCTGGCCATTCCGTCCATCGCCGTCACCCTGGGCTCCTCCTCGCTCTTCCGAGGCATCGCCAACGCCGTGCTGGGCGACAAGGCGTACACGAAATATCCGGCCAGCTTCGCCTACTTCGGCCAGGGATATCTCGGCACGAGCATCTTGCCCTTCCAGATGCTCGTTTTCCTCGTCATGGCGGTGATGGCGGGCATCGTGTTGAACAAGACGGTCTACGGCCGGCACGTCTTCGCGGTGGGTAACAACAAGGTCGCGGCGCGCTTCTCGGGCGTTCCCGTGGACAGGGTCCGCATGCTCGCCTTCGCGGCGAGCGGCCTGGCGGCGGGCATAGCTGCCATCATGCTCACCTCGCGCATAGGTTCGACGAGACCGAACATCGCCTCCGGCTGGGACACCGACGTCATCACGATCGTCGTGCTCGGCGGCGTGGCCATCACGGGCGGGAAAGGCAACATCGCGGGCGTCATAATCTCGAATTTTCTCCTCGGATACATGAAATTCGGCATGGGCGTCTTGAACGTGCCGGGAAAAGTGATGAATATTATCACTGGCGTGCTGCTCGTCGTGGCCATACTCCTGCCCAAATTCACGGACGGGCTGAGGGCCAGGCTCAGGGCGGGAAAAGCCAAATCGCAGGCTCGAAATCGGGAGATACGATGAAAAACAACAGAGAAACCGCGTTCGCCGACGCGGCAAGCAGATACGCCGAGTTGGGTGTCGACGTCGAGGCGGCCATGGCCGCCGCCGCCGCGCTGCCCCTGTCGATGCACTGCTGGCAGGGCGACGACGTCGGAGGCTTCGAGCACGCCGGCGCCTCGCTGGACGGCGGCGGCATCCAGGTGACGGGCAATTTTCCCGGTAAGGCGCGCGACATCCAGGAACTCAGGACCGACATCGACGAAGTCCGCTCCCTCGTCCCCGGCACACTGCGGCTTTCCCTGCACGCCATCTACGGCGAATTCGGCGGCGCCGCCGCCGACCGCGACGAGCTGGAACCCGGCCACTTCTCCGGCTGGATGGACTGGGCTAAGGAAAGAAGACTCGCCCTCGACTTCAATGCCACGCTTTTTTCCCACCCCCTCGCGGCTTCGGGCTGGACGCTGAGCCATCCCGAAGCGGCGGTGCGCGATTTCTGGATCGAGCACGTCAGGCGCGCGAGGCGAGTCGCCGCGGCCATGGGCGCCGCGCAGGGCTCTCCTTGCGTGAACAACACCTGGATTCCCGACGGCTCCAAGGATAAGACGGCGTCGAGGAGCGCCTGCAGGAACCGCCTCGCCGATTCCCTGGACGCGATATTCGAAGAAAAATTGCCCGCGAACCTGGTCGAGGACTCGGTCGAAGGCAAGCTTTTCGGCATCGGGGCCGAATACTTCACGGCCGGCTCGCACGACTTCTATCTCGGCTACGCCGCCACGCGGAGACTCTTCCTCACCATGGACATGGGCCACTTCCACCCGACGGAGAGCGTCGCCGACAAGCTGTCGGCCGTGCTTCCCTTCGTGCCCGGCGTTCTCCTGCACCTCTCCCGGCCGGTGCGCTGGGACTCCGACCACGTCCTCATCTCGGGCGACGAACTCTCCGAAGTGGCCTTCGAGGTCGTCCGCTCTCGTTCGCTCGAAAGGATCAGGGTGGGGCTCGATTATTTCGACGCGTCGATCAACCGCATCGGCGCTTGGGCCATAGGGGCCAGGGCCGCGCGCAAGGCCTTCCTCTGCGCCTTCCTCGAACCCGTCGCGCTGATCGCCAAGGCCGAAAGGGCGGGCGACGGCTTCGCGAGGCTCGCCCTCTTCGAAGGCGCCCAGGGGCTGCCCTGGGGAGAGGTCTGGAACGAACTCTGCCGCAGGCAGGGCGCGCCCGCCGACGGCGAGTTCATCGGCCGCGTGGCCGCCTACGCCGCGAACACCCTCGCGGCGAGAGGCTGAAGACGATGAACCAGGGAAAAGACAGTCCGCTCGCCCCCCTTGTCGCCATTTCACGCCGCTACGGCGCCGATCCGGAATGGGTCCTCGCCGGCGGCGGCAATACGTCCTTCAAAACCGCCGACAGGCTCTTCGTGAAAGCTTCGGGCTTTCCCCTGGGCGCCATCGACAGGTCCGGCTTCTGCGAGATGGAGCGGGCGAAGCTGGACGCTATCTGGGAGAAGCGCTACCCCGCCGACACCGCCGCCCGCGAGGACGCCGCCCTCGCCGACCTCATGGCCGCCAGGGCGCCGGGCGAGACGAAACGTCCCTCAGTCGAGACCCTCCTCCACGGATTCTTCCCCCAGGCATATGTCGTCCACACGCATCCGGCCGCCGTCAACGGTCTCACCTGCGGCCGAGACGGCGAATCCGCCTTCCGCCGCCTGTTCGGCGACGAGGGAATCTGGGTACCCTTCGTCGATCCGGGCTACACGCTGGCGAAGACCGTGCGCGGCATCTTCGAGGAATTCAGGGCGAAAAAAGGCAGGGCGCCCTCGATCATGCTCATGCAAAACCACGGCCTGCTCGTGGCGGGTGAAACGCCCGCGGACATAGAAGCCATCTCCGCCTCGATCAGCGCCCGTCTGGACGCTGAAATCGCCCTATCCGAGGGAGCCAGGCCAGACCAGAGATCGGAGGCCGTGGACGCTTCCGCGGCCTCGGACTTTTTTACGGCCCTCGAGGGTCTGGCCGGCGAACATTCTTTCGTCTTCCACAGGGCCGACCGGATGATACTGGGCTTTTCCGCCTCGCCGGCATCCTTCGAGCCCATATCCCTTCCCTACAGCCCCGATCATATCGTCTACGCGGGCCACGAGTACCTCCGTGTCGATGGCGCCGCGAACCTCGATGCCGCGTGGGCCGATTTCCGGAAAAGGAACGGCTACAGTCCTCGCGTCGTCCTCGCCCGCGATCTGGGCGCCTTCGCCATCGGCGCGGCATCGAGGCCCGACGAGAGCGCGGCAGCGAGGATGGCGGCTGAGCGCGTGCTCGATCTTTTCGTCGACTCCTGCAAGGTGGCCACCTACACGAAGGCCTTCGGCGGACCGCGCTTCATGAGTCCGGAGGCGGTGGCCTTCATAAGAAACTGGGAAGTCGAGAAATACCGCTCGTCGCTCGCGGCGCGCTGAGGGCTCTGGCCGCGTCGAGACGGAAAAGGGGCGGCGCGCAAGGCCGCCCGAACAATGAACAGGAGATGCCGATGGAACGCAAAGCATTCGTGATGAAGCTGAAACCGGGGTTCGAGGCCGAATATAAAAAGCGCCACGACGAGATCTGGCCGGAGATGGTCGCCGAACTTCGCGCGGCGGGAGTCTCCGACTATTCCATTTTTCTGGACATGGAAACGCACAGGCTCTTCGCCGTCCAAAAGCGCGCCGACAATTCGACGGCCGACGAACTCTCCGGCAAGGCCATCGTACGACGCTGGTGGGACCACATGAAGGATATCATGGAGACAAACCTGGACAATTCGCCGGTGAGCCGGCCGCTGACCGAAGTCTTCCATTTGGATTGACGCGAGGAGCTGGAGGCTGGAGGCGCGAGCCGCCGACTCGGGCTCGCGGCGCGACATGGAAGGCGACTCGCAGGCGCCCCGGGGCCGTCTTCCCTTTCGCTATCGATCATTTTTGACTGTTTTGCGAAATCCCACCATTTTCGGCTTCCGTAAGTCCTTTCTCGCGCATATAATTCACCGAAGGGTATGGCCGCGACCACTTGCACGAAGAAATCCCCGCGGTCAAGGAGAAACAGATGAAAAGCTTCCGCATCCTCATCCTTGCGGTTTTAATCGCCGCGGTGGGACTGTCCGCGTTCGCCCAGGCGGCGCCCAAGGCCGCGGGGTCGAATCTCACGATAGGACTCCTCATGGTCGGCCCCTATAACGACCACGGCTGGAGTCAGGCCAACTACGACGGTCTCCAGTACGTTCTCGCTAAGGTCCCGGGCACTAAACTCGTCTACATCGACAAGGCCAACTCCGCTGACAGGCCGGGAACCACCTGCTCGCAGCTGGCGGAAAGCCTCGTCGCCCAGGGCGCCAGGTTCATTATTTTCTCCTCGGACGACATGATGGACGAGGCGGTCAAGTTCGCGCAGGCCCACCCGGACATTTTCGTCGTGATGACCACCGGTGACCAGCAGTGGAAAGAGGGCAAGGCCTACAAGCCCATGGCCAACATGGTCAACATCATGGGCAAGATGGAGTACACGAAGATGATGGCTGGCGTCGCCGCCGCCATGACGACCAAAACTGGGCAGATCGGCTACCTCGGGCCGCTCATCAACGACGAAACCCGCCGCCTGGCCTCCTCCGTCTACCTCGGCGCCAAGTACGCCTGGGTCAACTATCTGAAGAAGGATCCCGCGCAGCTCAAATTCCGCGTCACCTGGATCGGTTTCTGGTTCAACATTCCCGGCGTGACCTCCGATCCTACGCAGGTCGCCGACGAGTTCTTCACCTCCGGCTGCGATGTCGTCGTTTCCGGCATCGACACCACGGAAGCCGTGGCCGAGGCCGCGAAGTTCACCGCTCCGGGCAAGCAGGCTTGGGCCATTCCCTATGACTATGCCAAGGCCATCGACGAAGGCAAGGGCGTGTCGCTCGGCGTTCCCTACTTCAACTGGGGCCCCGCCTATACCAAAGTCGTCAAGGAAGCCATGGCCGGCACCTTCAAGAGCCACTTCGAGTGGAACGCGCCGGACTGGAAGAATATCAACAATCCCGACACCTCGGCGGTCGGATTCAACAAGGGCACGATCTCCAAAGAAGCCTCGGCCGCCGTCGACAAGTTCATCGGCGAACTCGCCAAGGGCTTGAACCTCTGGAGCGGACCGATGAGTCTCCAGGATGGAACCGTCTATCTCAAAAAGGGCCAGAAGGCCACCGATCAGCAGATCTGGTACCTGCCCCAGCTCCTCGAGGGCATGGCGGGACAGAGCGTCTCGAAATAGCGCGCCTGTCGGCCGACAGGCGCGGCCCGCCGCCGGCCGCGTCGGCTCACGATAGCCCGGAAACCGCGAGGTTTCCGGGCTATCCATTTTTCTCTTTCCACAAGGTATCAGATGACCATCGAATTCCGCGCGATAACGAAAACATTCGGGTCCATAAAGGCCAACGACGCTATCTCACTCAGCGTTCCGCCCGCCACTATCCAAGGCGTTTTGGGCGAAAACGGCGCGGGCAAGAGCACCCTCATGAAGATTTTTTCGGGCTTCCTCGGCCCCGATTCGGGGGAGATAGTTTTCGATGGGAAGCCTGTCGGGATAGCGTCGCCCAACGACGCCATCCGCCTCGGCATCGGGATGCTCCATCAGGATCCCCTCGACTTCCCCCCTTTCAAGATCATCGATGATTTCATGCTGGGAAGCCCGGGCGGCCTGGTGCCCGACCGCCGCAAGGCGCTCGCCGATTTCAGCGCCCTGTCGGCGCGTTTCGACTTCAGCCTCTCCCCGGAAGCGCGCGTTTCCTCCCTCACCGTTGGCGAGCGGCAGCAGCTGGAAATCCTGCGTCTCCTCTGGCTCGGGGCCAAGGTCCTCATTCTGGACGAGCCCACGACGGGCATCAGCCAGACGCAGAAAGAAAAGCTCTTCGCGGCGCTGAAGAAGCTGGCCGCCGAGGGCATGACCGTCTTTTTCGTCTCCCACAAACTTGAGGACGTCGAATCGCTCTGCTCGCGCGCGGCCGTCCTGCGCCAGGGCTCCCTGGCCGGCGTCATGGACGCGCCCTTCGACAAGGCGAAGCTGGTGCGAATGATGTTCGGCAAGGAAATAGGGCTGGCGCCGAAATCCCGGATCGTGCCAGGAAAGAAAGTCCTCACGGTCAAAACCGGTTCCGTCGACAGTATCCGCCTGAGGATCAAGGACGTGAACCTCGAGGTCAGGGCCGGCGAGGTGATCGGTCTGGCCGGCATGGAAGGCTCGGGGCAGGATCTCTTCCTGGGCGCCTGCGGCGGCCTCGTGGAACCAGCCGGCGGGCAGTTCTGCCTTGACGAGGAAGAGCGGCCCATGAACGGGAAGACCTACCACGACTACAAGAAGCTGGGCGTCGCCTTCCTGCCCGCCGCGAGACTCGAAAAAGGCCTCGTGCCGGGACTGAGCCTCACCGAGCATTACGCGCTGTCGAGCGCGACGAAGGGCTTTTTCATAGACAAAGCGGCGGCTGTCGGCCTGTCGGCGGAGAGGATCGCCGCGTTCAACATCAAAGGCAAGCCCGACAGCGCCGTGGAATCCCTTTCGGGCGGCAACCAGCAGCGCGCCCTCCTTTCGCTCCTGCCGGAATCGGCCTCCCTCATTCTCGTCGAACATCCCACCAGGGGTTTGGATATCGAATCCACCATCTATATCTGGCACAAACTGAAGGAGCGCTGCTCGGCGGGCACGGCTATTCTCTTCATATCGTCAGATCTTGACGAAATCCTCCAGTACAGCGACAAGGTCCTGGTGTTTTTCGCGGGAAAGGCCTCTCCCCTCCTCAAAACGGACGATCTCTGCGTCCAGAAACTGGGCGAGCTTATCGGCGGCGTCGGCTGGGAAGCTTTCAAGGAGAACAAGCGTGCGTGACAACAAGACGACGAGGCTGCTGTTCGGATTCGGCTCGGTCGTCCTCGCCCTCGCCCTCACGTCGGCGATCGTGGCGGCCACAGGCAACAATCCCTTTATCGCGTACAAGAACATCCTCCAGGGAGCGGCGGGCAGCGCCAACGTGGCGGCGAACGTCCTCGTGTCCTGGGTGCCTCTACTCCTCGCTACCTCGGGCGTCCTCTTTACGTTCACGGTGGGTCTGTGGAATATCGGCATCGAAGGACAGATTACCTTGGGCGCCATTTTCAGCGTTTGGGCGATGCGGGGCCTGCAGGCCGGCGCGATGGCGCCCGGGGCGATCATCGCTCTCTCCATCTTGGCGGGCGTCGCGGGGGGAATGCTCTGGGCCCTGTTCGCGGGGGCGCTCAAAACCTTCGGCGGCGTCAACGAGATTTTCGGCGGTCTGGGCCTCAATTTCGTGGCGACGGCCCTCAATCTCTGGCTCATTTTCGGGCCATGGAAGAGGCCGGGCGTCGCGTCGATGTCGGGCACCCTGCCCTTCGACCCGAAGCTTTGGATGCCGACGCTTTCGCCCCAATCCAGGCTCGCCCCGATCCCGCTGGCGGCGGCGCTCTGTGTCGTCGCCCTCACCTTCATCCTGCTCAGGGGAACCTACTTCGGCTTGAAGCTGAGGGCTGTCGGCAAGAACCCAAAATCGGCCTATCTTCTCGGCATTCCCACCTGGCAGCACATGATGTTGTCCTTCGCCATATGCGGCGCCTTCGCGGGCCTCGCCGGGGCTGTGCAGGTCAGCGCCGTCTACCATCGCCTCATCCCCTCGATTTCGAGCGGCTACGGCTACGCCGGCCTCACGGTGGCGATGCTCGTCAACTACAGCCCGATCTTCGCGGCGCCCGTGGCCCTCTTCTTCGCGGCGCTCAACGTGGGCTCGATCCAGCTGCCCATCGTGCTCAGGCTAGACTCTTCGCTGGCGGGCGTGATCCAGGGATTCCTGGTTCTGTTCGTCCTCATCGGCAACGGCGTTAGGATCAGGCTGTTGGGGAAAAAGAAGGGAAGCATATGACACAGGAAGCGCTGCTTTTCGGCCTGTCGGGCGTTCTCGCCTCGTCGGCGCCCATTCTCTTCGGCGTCATAGGCGAGACCATCAGCGAAAAGGCCGGGGTCAACAATCTCTCGATGAACGGGCTTATCCTTCTCTCCGCCATGGGAGGTTTCGCCGCTTCGCTCGCCACGGGCAGCCTGTTCTGGGGCTTTCTCGCGGGAGCGGCGATAGGCGCCGCCGTCGCCGCCATCGTGGCCTTCGTCAGCATCACGCTCAGGCAGTCGCAGGTGGCGGTGGGCTACATACTCGCCATGCTCTGCCGCGATCTCGCCTATTTCCTCGGCAATCCCATCATGGGCAGGAGCGGCCCTCGCCTCAACATCCTGCCCATCCCGGGGCTCTCCGCGATTCCCGTCGTCGGCACACTGTTCTTCCGCCACGATATCATCACGTACCTGAGCTTTCTTCTCATCGTCGCCTCCTGGTTCTACATGGAGAGGACGAAGCCCGGCATCATGCTGAAGGGGCTGGGCGAAAATCCCAAGGCCGCCTATGTGCGCGGCGCGAACGTGAATCGCCTGCGCTATGTCTACACGATCCTGGGCGGAGCGATCGCCGGACTCGCCGGCCCCATCTATTCGCTTTCGGTGAAAGCGGGTTGGAAGGGCACGATATCGGGACTCGACGGCATCGGCTGGATAGTCCTCTCCATAACCATTTTCGGCGGCTGGACTCCCTTCCGGGCGGCGCTGGGCGCCTATCTCTTCTCTCTCCTGCAGTGGCTCGGCCTCGTGCTCCAACCATTGCTTCCGAACGTCCCCTCACAGGTCCTCCAGGTGGCGCCCTTCCCCTTGATGATCCTCACGCTCCTTCTCGTCAATATCAGCAACGCGGAGTGGCTCGAACGGAGCCTCTCGCGGCTGCCGGAATCGGCGAGGAGAAACGTGGCCAAGGTGTTGATGGCGCTCAACGCCACGCCGCCCGCCTCGCTGGGTCAGCCTTTCGACAAGGATTCCTGAGGGAAATTTCGCTTGACAACCGGGATAAGCAGGTGAATGTTCCTATCGCTTCGATTCGGCTTGCGCCGGAGCGAAGTTCCGCGGCGGCGCCGAAGAAACCCTTGGCGCGCCGCGGCCACGATAAAGGCTCCCCTCGACTATGCCGAGACCTTGCCCAACGCGAGCGCGATCGTCGTGGAACGCGAATCCCAGCGTTTCATCCTTCTGCCCAACGGAAACGACGATATCGACCGGCCTATCGCCTAGCACCTGCTCAACGGCGCGCGGCCGAAAAATGTCGCCGAAACGCTACGGCAGTCTGGCGATCCCTTCCGCGTGAACCTTCCAGGAGGAGTCGTCGGGAAAACCAGGCGCCGCGCGGTCGGGTGAGCCGTCCCAGCCTCCGGCCATCATGCCCACCGCCAGAAGAAGGGCTCCGTTGCCCGGCAGGTAGAGAGGCAGGAGCGCGTCCTGACCTTGGGCGTTGTGCCCGTTCGGCCGGTAGCTGTTCTTGGGCGTATCCATGAGGAGGGCTTCTATCGCGTCGCGGGGCCGCCCGAGCCGTGCCGCCGTCATGGCCGTGGCGGGAAAATCCCAACCCCAGCAGGTGTCGAAGTCCCAGGATTTCTGTACCTCGTCGAACGTATTCGACATAATCGCCCTATCCACGGATCGGCCGGGCAGCATCCCAAGGGCGAAGAGCATCGAGGGATGATCGATGGCGAAACGGCCGAAGGTGTCGGGACAGCGCTCGTGGGCGAGGTAGACCATTTCCCCGGCGCGGGAGGGGACCGCGACGGGCGAGGCCAACCGCGCAAGGACGGCTCCCCAGCGCGCGGCGCGGTCTACGGCCTCGACAGCGGCGCCGGCCGCTTCACTGGCGCTTCCTGAAGCCGAGCGGGCGGCCCCGAATCGCCCGTTCCAGGCGATCGCCGTCTCCAACCCCCAGCGCCAGTACTCGAGTTCGAAGGGTGGGTTCAGGCTGTCCATGGGAGCGTGGCATTCCTGGGCGGGAATGAGGGGAGGCCCCAGGACGAAACGCCCTCCGGGCGATTCCTCGAGGACATAGTCGGCCATGAATTCCGCCGACTCGAAGACCAGTTCCGCGAAAGGCGCCAGAGCCTCAGCGCCCAGCCCCGCGCGACGCAGGAGCTCGGCGTACATGATCGGATGGGGCTGCTGCCAGCAAAGCAGAGGACCGATAGGAGAAGGGCTGTCCTCCCCGGAAGGATCGGTCATTTTAGGCCAACGCGCTCCCCTGTAGCCCTGGGCGGCCGCCCTCGCCCTGGCCGAATCCAGCGTGGAGCGATACCAACCCAGGCTCCGTTCGAGCATCAGCGGCCTGCCCCACTGGACAAAGTGGGCGGCGTGCCAGTAATGCATCTCAAGATGGAATTTGCCATACCAGCTGTTGCAGGTGAGCCCTGTTTCCTGGGGCGGCAGGTTTCCGGCGCACTGAATGGCCGTCAGATACTGGGAAAGCACGATCCGCCGCTCCAGCTCGAAAGCCCGCGGGTCGGCGCTCCCCTCGAGATCCACCGCCCCGCCGGACTCCCAGAATTGGGCCCAGCGAGAGGCTGCGGCGGATCGGCACTCCTCCCAGGAAGGAATCGCGACGGCCGTCGCGAGAGGCGAAAACTCGAGCGAGACTTCCAACACCCGCCCAGCGCCGCGCAGAATAAAAGCGTGGCGGCCTTCCCGCTCAATCGAGCACCCTAGCCCCATCCTGATCGCCACGAAATAGCGGTCGCCGTCCAGGACGCGCTCAAGGAAGAGATCCTGCCCAGCGGGAGCGGCGCTCCGGCAGCCCGCTGGGAGGATCTTCGTTTCATGTTTTTCCGGAGAATTCCAGTCGGAGGCATCTATCGAGTGGGAGCCATAGGGGAATGAGAGACGCAGCGCCAGCGCGCCAGACTCGAGAGCCGCCGATTGGATCCTGAAAGAGAGAATGTCCCGATCGGGATGAACCACGGTCCACACCCCTACGGCTTCCTCGCCTATGACGAAAGAGCTTTCCAGCAGACCTTCCCACAGATTCAGTTTCTGCACGACGGAGCTTATTTCGGAAGGAAGCGGTTCGGCGAGGGAGGCCGTCTTCCGACGCCGGAAACAAGGGCTATATGGAGCGGGACCGCGAGAGAGGAGCCCGCCCTCGCGCACGAGGCTGACGCGGGCGAGATTCAGTCTGTGCGGATTGACGCGCAGCGCGGAGAAAAGCTCTTCCTGACCCGACGAGGCCGACATGTAGCCCACCCCGCGCCCGTCCGCATCGAATTCCTCGAGGCGAAGGCGCGCCCTGTCCCGGATTTCCCCAGGCGAGAGGGCATAGGAGTGCCAGCCCCACTGCGCCATGGCGCAGAGAGGCGTCGCCCCCCCGGGACTCGGAGCGAAGGTCTGCAGCCCTGTCGCGTCGGCGCTGAAGGCGAATTCACCGTTGCCCACCGAAAGGGGCGAAAAAGGATCCAAACCCGTGAGTATCGGATCGTGACGGGAAACCAGCGCCTTGCGGTCTATGGGCATATCCTCACCTCCCGTCGGCGAGCGCCAGCCCATTTCCGGTTTCGACTACCCGCCGGTATCTGAAACGCTCGTTGGGCGTATCGTTGGGCGAGTGATAGGTGAGGCAGAGAGCGCCCTCGAAGTCCCTGAACAGCATTCCGTGTCCGCCGTCGGCATCGATGATGGGTTCTTCGGACTGGATCCATGGACCCAATATCCCGTCCTTAGAAAACGCCCAGCCCATGGCATAGCCTTTCTCGGCGATGGAAGACCAGAGCATGACGAGGCCGCCCGAGGCGAGCTTGTGCACGAAGGGGCCGTCGGTCACCCGCGAGAGCGGGTTCATGGAGCCGTCTTTTCGTCGGGGAGGGCGCGACCAGGCGGCCTCGGATGCCCGGAAAAGGAGCTCAGGCTCGCCCATCGCCTTCGTCAGGTCCGGGGCGAGTCTCTGGGCGCAGATCTCCCCGTCCACTATCTGCACCCACTCGTGGCAGAACACGATCCAGGGATCCCCCGCGGCATCCAGGAAAAAGGTGCCGTCGAGGCATTCCCACTCGGGCGGCGTCACCGGCTCGGGCGAATGAACCCTGTAGGGGCCAGTGGGCTCCTCTGCCCTTAGGATCTGGGTCGCCCGCCTTCGTCCCTCGGCCATGAAGCTGGCGAACATGTAGAAAGCTCCCCGGTATTCATGGACTTCGGGAGCCCAGAAATTTCGCTTCCCCCAGAAATCCGGTTCCGGCCTGAAAACGGGATAGGGCCCCTCCCAGGATTCGAGGTCGGCGCCCACATAGGCGTCGAAGCCCCTCCCCGGCCCCCTCCAGATATCCTCGTCGGTCGACCCGAAAAGGTAATACCCGCCCTCCGCGGGCCGCGCCAGAACGAAAGGATCGCGCAGATGGGGTGAACGTATCATGTCGACTCCTGACCGCATGCGTTTCCGCCGCGCCTGAACACCATTGTATCATGGTTTTCCGGCCCGCCGATCCGAATCAGCGAAAGCATGCGCGCTCGCTGTTCTCCGCCAATCAACAACCCAGCAGTCGCGGGGCATGAAATCCGTCGCCGAATCAATAACTGTCAACAAACGTCAATAACTGTCATGGACAAGGGGAAAATATCGCCACACCATGATTAGCGGCCAATATCGCGAGACCGCCAGCGGCGGCGGAAGTCGATGTCTTCAAAGCATCATGAGGTTGTCATGAACGGAAAAGCCCGGGAAAAGGCGCTGCGGGGAAACCTCACATCCTATGCCTTTCTCGTCCCCTGGCTGCTCGGCTTTTTCGTGCTGACCCTCTACCCGATGATCTATTCCCTGTACCTCTCCTTTACCCAGTTCAACATACTGCAGCCTCCCAAATGGATAGGCCTGAGAAACTATTTCATCATGTTCGCGGGAAACGCCGAGTACCCCAGGGACGAGCGCTTCCTCAACTCGCTCTCCGTCACCTTCCGCTTCGTCTTTGTCTCGGTGCCCCTGAAGTTGGCCTTCGCCCTGGCCATCGCCATGCTGATGAACAGGAAACTGAAGCTCATCTCCTTTTACCGGATGCTCTACTATATCCCCACCCTCCTCGGCGGATCGGTGGCGATCGCGGTGCTCTGGCGAAGGCTCTTCGCCGGCGACGGCGTGCTGAACTCCCTGCTCCGCGGACTCTTCGGCCTCAATCCCCCCGCGTGGATTTCCAACCCCAAATACGCCCTCTATACCCTGATGTTGCTCGCCGTCTGGCAGTTCGGGTCGCCCATGATCATCTTCCTCGCTGGACTCAAGCAGATCCCCCAGGAATACTACGAAGCCTCGAGCGTGGACGGCGCGGGAAAGGCGAGGCAGTTCTTCGCCATCACCCTGCCCAGCCTCTCGCCCATCATCTTCTTCAATCTGGTGATGCAGATGATCAGCGCCTTCCAGTCCTTTACCCAGGCCTACATCGTGTCGGGCGGACAGGGCGGGCCGCTGGATTCCACCATGTTCTACAGCCTCTACCTCTATCTGAAAGGATTCGGCTTTTCCGAGATGGGCTACGCCTCGGCCATGGCCTGGGTCCTCCTCGTCATCATCGCCGTCCTGACCGCCCTGGCCTTCCGGGCATCGGGCTCGCTGGTCGACTATGGGAGCGGAGAATGAAGCGCCGGACTTCAAGACTGCTGAGCTCTGGCTTCGCCAACCTCTTCATCATCGTCCTGGGCGCGGCGATGCTCTATCCTATCGTCTGGCTCATCGCGGCGTCTTTCAAGGAGAGCAACGCGATCTTCGGCGATCCGCGGCTGCTGCCCAGAACCTTCACGCTGCGGAACTATGTCCAAGGCTGGAAGGGAATAGGCATCGTCGGTTTCGGCAGCTTCTTCAAGAACTCCTTTCTCATCTGTTCGCTCTGCGTCGTAGGCAATGTCATTTTCTGCTCCCTCACCGCCTATGCCTTCTCCCGCCTGCGCTTTGCGGGCAAGAAATTCTGGTTCACCGTGATGATGGTGACCCTCATGCTGCCTTCCCATGTCACTACCATTCCCCGGTACATAATTTTCCGCTCCTTCGGCTGGATCGACACATACCTGCCCCTGATAGTGCCGAAGTTTTTCGCTACCGACGCGTTCTTCATCTTCCTGCTCGTGCAGTTCATGCGAAGCCTGCCCAAGGAGCTGGACGAGTCCGCGCTGATCGACGGCTGCGGCAAATTGGGCATCTACACGAAAATCGTCATGCCCCTCACCATGCCGGCTCTCATCACGACCGTGCTTTTCACCTTCCTGTGGACCTGGGATGATTTCTTCAATCAGCTGCTCTATCTGAACTCGCCATCGAAGTATACGGTCCCCATGGGCCTGAGACTCTTCCTGGACGCTTCGGGCATGTCGTCGTGGGGGCCGATGTTCGCCATGTCCGTCCTTTCCCTCGTTCCCTGCCTCATCCTCTTCTTCGCGCTGCAGAAATATTTCGTGCAGGGGATCGCCACTACCGGTATCAAGGGATGAACGCATCCCCGATTTTTACAGGAGGTTCGGAATGAAGAAAATTGGCGCGGCATTTTTAATCCTTATGATGGGTACGGCGATGGTTTTCGCGCAGACCGCCACGCTCCGCTGGGCCTATTGGGGCAGCGCGGCACGCATACAGAGAAGCCAGGAAGCGATAAACCTCTTCAAGGCGGCCACGGGCGTCGCGGTGAACCCGGAGGTCTCGGGCGGAGCCGGCGATCACTTCACGAAGGTCGATACCCAGATAGCCGGAGGAAGCGGTCCCGACATCATCCAGATGGGCGGCAACATAAACGATTACGTGAAAAAAGGCGTGCTCCTGCCGCTGGATAAATACGTGGGCAACATCCTCAACGCCTCGGTCATCGATCCGAGCGCCATAGAGTCGGGCACCGTCGACGGGCACCTGTACGGCGTCTCCACCGGCGTCACCATGCCGGCCCTGGTCTACAACAAATCCCTGCTCCAGAGGGTCGGCGCCCCCCTGCCTAAAATCTCGATGACCTACGCGGAGTTCCGCGCCTATCTCGCGGCTCTCAAGGCTAAGCTTCCCGCCGGCGTCTATCCGATGCAGGACATAGGCGCCATGTCATCCAACTCCACGCCCTTCGGCTATTGGACGCGCTACAACGGCACGCCGCTCTACAACGCGGAGACCAACACGACGGCGGTCAAGGCCCTGGACGCGCAGAAATACCTCGAACTCTTCAAGGATTACCGCGACAACGGGCTGATCCCACCCGCCGACATCGCGGCTGGTTTCGCCGAGACGAACGCCGACACCTCGGCCATCATCGCCGGCAAGGTGGCGATCGGCTACATTTTCACGAACGGTCTCTCGGGCTATCAGGCGGCCACGAAAGACGAACTCCAGCTCATGGAATTCCCGGGAGCCGCGGCCACCAAGGCCCTTTGGCAGGCCCCGAGCCAGTTCTACACCGTGAACAAGGATTCCAAGAACCCCGAAATGACTGTCAAATTCATCAACTTCCTCGTCAACAGCCCCGAAGCCGCGAAGGTTCTCGGCAACGACCGCGGCGCTTCCGCCTCGGCGACGGCCCGCGCAGCCGGCCTAGCCGACATCAACGACCAGAAGGTCGTCGAATACCTGAAGAGCGCCGGACCGCATTCGTCGAGGGAAACGGCCCATCTGCCCAACGACACCGAGCTGAACAGCACGCTTTATCTCATCTACCAGAAAGTGGCCTTCGGCCAGATCACGCCCGCCGCGGGTGGACAGCAGGTGTACGACATGCTCGTGAGGCTGATCAAGAAATAGGCTTTTGCCTTGCGCGCGGCATTGAAGTGCGGTACGATATATCCTGTCGGATCGCATTACATTCGCCATGGGAGGTATCATGAAACGCATCGCATTGGTACTTTGTATTGTGCTGCTTTCGCTGTCCGTTTTCGCTCAAGGAACGCCGGCGGAAAAGAGCGTTACGCTCACCTTCATAGAGACATCGGATATCCATGGGGCGATATACCCCTACGATTTCGTCAACGCGAAGCCGATGGCGACATCGCTCGCGCAGATCGCCAGCCTCATCGCCGAGGAAAAGGCGGCCAACCCGAACGTCGTCCTCCTCGACAACGGCGACTCCCTCCAGGGCCAGCCCACCGTCTACTACTACAACTTTGAAAAGACCTCTGTCCCCCACATCTGGTCGCAGGCCCTCAACTATCTCCAGTTCGACGCGATCGGCGTCGGCAACCACGACATCGAAGCCGGCCACAACGTCTACGACAAGCTTTACGAGGAAGTTAAGGCATCGGTGCTCTGCGCCAACGCGGTGAAACCGGACGGAAGCCCCTACTTCACGCCCTACACCGTGATCGAGAAACAGGGCGTCAAAATCGCCGTCCTCGGCATGATTTCCCCCAAGGTCCCCGACTGGCTGCCTCCGCAGTTCTGGACGGGCATGGAATTCGAGGACATGGTCGACTGCGCCAAGAAATGGGTTCCCATCATCCAGGAAAAGGAAAAGCCGGACCTTCTGGTCGGACTCTTCCACGCGGGCGTCGACTACACCTATGGCAACGTCAAGAAAGACACGAAGTTCAACGAGAACGCCTCGCAAGTCGTCGCGGAAAAAGTCCCCGGTTTCGACATGATCTTCGTCGGCCACGACCACTCGGGCTGGGACGGCATGGGATGGGATCCCGCCGCCAAGAAGAAAGTCGAGGTGAAGGATCCCAACGGCAAGACCGTCTACATCTACGGCGCCCTCAACGCGGCGCGCAAGACCCCGGTCGTCAATGTTTCGCTCGACTGGAACGAAGCCACCTCTTCCTGGGACAAGCGTTTCCGCGGCGGCCTCGTCGACATCGCGCAGTACAAGGCCGATCCCGGCTTCGTCGCGCAGTTCCAGGCCGGCTTCGACGACATAAAGAAATGGGTCGATCGCCCCATCGGCAAGATGGAAGGCGTCATCAGCACCCGCGAGTCCATGTTCGAGGATTCGGCCTTCGTCGACCTCATCCACAGGATCCAGCTCGACCTCTCCAAAGACCCAGCCATCGGACTCGCCCCGGCCGACATTTCCTTCGTGGCGCCGCTCTCCGGCGATGCCAAGATACCAACCAGCGCGGACGGAACTCTCTATGTCCGCGACATGTTCAACCTCTACGTGTACGAGAACTTCCTCTATACGATGAACATGACCGGGAAGCAGGTGCAGAATTTCCTCGAATATTCCTATAAATTCTGGTTCGACACCATGCCGAACGAGGGCAATCATCTCATCAACTTCCAGAAGGACAAGGATGGGAAACTCGTCCTCGACAACAGGTCGAACATGCCGCTCACGGCCACCCGCTCCTATAACTACGATTCGGCCGCCGGCGTCAACTATTTCGTCGATGTAAGCAAACCGGCCGGCGAAAGGGTCGTCATCACCTCCATGTCAGACGGCAGAGCCTTCAACCCCGACGAAACCTACGTCGTCGCGATCAATTCCTACCGCGGTTCGGGCGGCGGCGGCCATCTCACGGCGGGCGCGGGCATCGACCCAACGGTCGTCAGGACAATGAAACTGGTCAACGGCGCCACGACGAAGGATCTGCGCTACTTCCTTCTCAAGTGGTTCGAAGCCCAGAAAGAGACCGTCAGGGTCGCCCCGATCGGCAACTGGTTTGTCGTCCCCGAAGACCTCGCCGCGATCGGCAAGGCCAACGACTATCCGCTGCTCTATCCGAAAAAGTAATGCCCTGTCACGACGCGACATCGTGATCCGGCCGGCCGCCCACAAACAGGGCGGCCGGCTTTTTATTGCTTTTTGCAGACATTAATGGTATTTTACCATTGACGAGGCTGTTCCGCCCCAGCGGGGAACAGCCAAAGCCGCGAAGGGCTTCGGCCACCGGCGAATAAAAACGGGATGAGCCATATGAGTGGCATTCCGGTTTCCTTTAAGGAGGGAAACAATGAAAAGCAACAAGACGTATGTGGACATCGGCTCCATTCTGGACGATGTTTTCGAGGCCGCGAAGGATTTCGGCGAGAAGATGAAAGATTTCGCGCCCGGTTTCGAAGGCTGCGGCCCTCACCCGATGGGGGGCTTTGGAGCCGGCGGCGAAGCCCATGGCGGCGGCGCGGCGGGTGGCGCATGGTTCGACGCGCAGGCCGACGAGAACGCCGATTACTATCCCAATTTCTCCTACCCGCCCATGAATATCTACCTCACCCCCGAGCGGAGCATCGTGTTCGAATTCGCCGTCGCCGGTTTCGAGGAGAAGAATATCAGCCTCTCCTTCCAGGGCGATTATATGGTATTTTCGGCCAAGATCGAGATGGAGCCGCCGCTGGACGGCATACGCTATTTCAAGCGCAGGCTCAAGCTCAAGGACATCGAGAAGCAGAAGTACTACGTTCCCGCGGACAAGTTCGACCAGGAGAAGGTGAAGGCCGTGTTCAGGAACGGTATTCTGAAGGTGACCGTTCCCCCCAGGGAAGAGGCCGAATCCAACGAGGGCATCAAGATCGAGATCGTGAGGGAAGGCGAATAGGCGCTGCGGCGCGGTACCGCCGTCGCGCCGAAACGCCGGCGCATGACGCTACTTCGGTACGGCGGCGCCGTAGTAATCGGCGATTTTTTGAATAGCGGCAAAATGAAAAGCCGCCCGGGTCCCCGACCTGGGCGGCTTTTCATTTTCCGGAATGTTATTCTTCAACGCGGAATGGCGCGGTCATGAACCCCCGCGCCCGCCCAGGAGATTGATGGCCAGCATGCAGGCTCCGTACGAGGCGCTCTCGGCGGGTACGACCGGCTTTAGGCCGGGACATTCGATCTTCAGCCTGTCGAGAACCGAGCCGCGAAGCCATGGGTTGTGATCGAGGAGCCCCCCCGACAGCACTATGGACGGATCGGCGATGCGGTCCTGGGCGCGACCTCGGACTGAAGCAACGAGACGTACCAGCTCGTCGCGGGCCGAGTCCATGATAGCCAGGGCCAGCGGATCGCCGGCGGCGCGGTGGAGTTCCACAAGATCGGCGGCGCCGGCGATCCGCGCCTTGTCGAAGCCGTGATAGACGAAGCGGACGAAGTCGCCGCTTTCGCGAAGGCCGAACCTTTCAAGGAGCGGATCGAGCATCGCCGTGGGCAGATCGCGGCCTTCGATCGAGCGCAGAGAGCGGCAGATGGCTTGGAAGCCGATGTAGAAGGCCGAGCCTTCATCGCTCAGGTAATGGCCGAGGCCGCCGGCGCGGAACCTTGTCCCGTCCGCGAGGCGCACGATCGCGATCGAACCCGTCCCCGCGATGAGAAGATATCCCTCGAGCCGCTTGAGGCCACCGACGAGGGCGATATCCGGATCGGAGAGAAGCTCGAGCGGACAGGAAAAACCGAGCGTCCCCCTCAGTATTTCTTCCATCTCCGCGCGCTCATGGGCGCGGTCCATGCCCGCAATGCCCAGGCATCCCGCGCTCAGGTCTTGGGCCGAGAGAGCGGTCGCCGCGAAGGCCTCGGCGAAAAGCTCCCGAAGTCTTTCAATGACCAGCGCCTTGGGGACGGCGTTCGGATTCACCCCTTCGGTCCTGCCTTCCCATAGTTCGCGGTTGTCCTCGTCCGCGAGGCGCAGACGAGTGCTGGTTCCGCCGCCATCCACGCCGAACACAACTCTCATTGGGCTTTTCCTTTCGTGTGATGCGTCGCGCGCATCGTCCTTTCGATGGCCGCGATCGACATGTCGAGGTTTTTCGAGACGATTATGGAATACAGAATGTCGACGACCGTGAGCTGGTTTATGCGCGACGTCACCGCGGCCTGCCTGTATATCCGCTCGGAGGCCGGCACGAGAAGCTTGATCTTCGCGATCGAGCGGACGCTGTTCGCGCTGTCCATTGTCAGGCTGATCACCGTGGCGCCGCGCAGGCTCGCCTGTTTGGCGGCCTCGACCATCCCGGCGTTTTCGCCCGAGTAGGAAACCACGAAAGCCACGTCCGTAGGTCTGAGCGACGCGGCCGCCGTCACCTGCAGGTCGGTATCCGGCGTGAAAAAGGAAGGAAGGCCGATGCGCAGGAGTTTCTGGAGGAAGTCGTTGGCGACGATGCCCGAAGCTCCCACGCCGAAAAGCGCCGTCGTGGAAGCGCCGATGATGGCGTTGGAGGCGGCGGCCATCGCCTGGGGATCCAGAAGGGCGCTGAGCTGTGAAAGACCCTGCTGGGAGAAGGCGATCACGCTCCGGATGACCTGTTCGGGCGGCGTCATGGATTCCATATCGAGATCCGGCACGAATCGTTCGTCGAAATCGCTGAAAACATCTTGGGCGAGCCTCATCTTGAAATCGTTGTAGCTTCCGAGCCCCGTCCGCTTGCAGAAGCGGACGATCGCCGCCTGGCTTACGCCGCTCTGCCTGGCGAGCTCGCTCACGTTGTAGTAAAGCGTCTTTTTAGGCTCCCGGAAGACATACTCGGCTACCTTGCGCTCGGCCACCGAAAGGCTGCCGAGGTGGGCTCGAATGGCTGTCAGCGCCCCCTCGACGCTGTTTTTTTCATCCATGGTTCAGCCCGCGCGCGCGCTCATCGCCGAAGACGCGCACGGCCTCGGCGATGAGGCCGCCGCCGGCTTTTTCCAGCCTCTGCGCCTCGAGGGCGTCCACCTTGAGCAGAACCATGATTATGGCGATCTTCGGCCGGCGGCCGGAAGCTTCGAACGCCGCTTCGGCCTCCTCCTTCGCGCATCCCGTAGCCTGTCGTATGAGGCGCTTGGAGCGCTCGACAAGCTTCCGGTTGACGGGCTTGAGGTCCACCATGAGATTATGGAACACCTTGCCGGAACGTATCATGCTCGCCGTTGTGATCATGTTGAGGACGAGCTTCTGGGCGGTACCGGCCTTCATGCGCGTGGAGCCGGTGACGATCTCGGGTCCGACGTCGAGAAAGATTACATGCTTGGCGTACTTGAATGTCCTGGAACCGTGGTTGCAGCTGATGGCGGCGACGACGGCGCCGATTTCCCTGGCCTTGGCCATCGCGCCGAGGACATAGGGAGCCTGCCCGGACGCGGTGATGCCGACGAGCACGTCGTTGGGCCCGAAGCCGATGCTCTCGAGCTCGTCCACGCCGCTCTCGGGGTCGTCCTCGGCGCCTTCGATCGAGCGGACGAGGGCGTCCCGGCCGCCCGCGATCAGGCCCTGCACCATCGTGGGAGGCACCCCGTAGGTGGGTGGGCACTCGGAAGCGTCCAGGACGCCCAGCCTTCCGGAAGTGCCGGCGCCGATGTAGATCAGCCTTCCGCCCGCGCGGAAAGCGGCTACCACGTCGTCCACGAGTCCCGCGATGTGGTCGATCGCTTTCTCCACGGCAAAGGGCACTGTCTTGTCTTCGGCGTTTATTATTCTCAGGATGTCGGCGCTCGACTTCAGGTCGATGTCCATAGAGTGTTCGTTGCGGCCTTCGGTCGTGAGACCTTCGAGTATGTCCTGCGTCATGCTGGTGTCGATCATCGGCTCTTCTCCGTCGCGCCGCGCGTCGGCGCCGCGGAAAGGCTTTCCGCTTTTGTCGAAAGAGGGGCGCGGTATTGTCCGTCGTCCCCGCAGGAAGCTTCCATCTCCTTCAGCCAGCCCGCGCAGGCGAGAAGGTCTCGGGGAAGATGGAAGAAACCCTTCCACTTGCCGCCCTTGAGCGTGAGCGCCACGTCTCCCCTCCGGTCCAGATAGCCATACCACTCTCCGTATTCGGGATCGGGGAAACGCTTCCACGTCCAGTCATGTATCTTCCTGAACCAGGCTTCGCAGGCCGGATCGCCCGTCAGCTTGTAGGCGAGGAGGAAGGCGCAGAGCGCTTCGGCGTGGACCCACCAGAGCTTCATCCCCGCCTCTATCTTGTCGGTGGGGAAACCTTCGTAGTCTTGGTAGTAGTAGATGCCGCCGTAGGCCTCGTCCCAACCGCGCTCGACGGTCCAGAGCATCGCCTCGCGCGCGGTCTCTATCGTGGCCGCGTCGCCGCGCCCGGCGGCCACGCGCATGATGAACCAGAGCGTTTCAAGCGCGTGGCCGGGCGTGAGCAGCCGCCCTTCCATGCAGTCTGGGCGGGTTCCGTCGGCGAACACCCGCTCGAAGAGAGCCTTGCGGCCGCGATCCAGGTGAAGCGTCAACACCTGCCGTATCGCCGCGTCCACGATGGCGTCCAGTTCGGGCTGGGGCACGATGCCTTCCATCACGCCCGCCATCCACACCTGCATCATCGGGAAGGACATGGCGAGAATCGGGCGGTTCGCGCCGATCTGCTTGTTCCATTGTCCCTTGGGATTGGCCTTGCGCTCCTGGATGCGGTTCCAGGTGGAGACCGCCATGTTCGTCGCCCAGGGTTCGCCCGAAACGCGGCCGTACTCGGCCAAACCCGCCGCGCAGAAACAGTCCGAATAGATATTGTAGGGCTGCACGAGGGGTTTCCCGTCGCGGTCGAGCGCGAACCAGAAATCGCCGTTCGGCGCCCTTCCCTTTTCGCGGAGAAAATCGGCGCCTAGTTTTGCCAGCTCGAGCCAGCGGGATTCCCGTCTCACCGTCCTGTAGAGGTGGGAAAAACCCCAGACTTCGCGGCCCTGCATCCACAGGAATTTGTCTTTGTCGAAAACCGTGCCATCGCGATCCATACAGCTGAAGTATCCCCCGGCCTCGCGGTCCGGGCTGTGGCGCTCCCAAAAGGGGACGACGCTTTCGAAAAGTTCATGTTCGTACAGTGTCCTGAATGCGCTCAACTCGCTTTTAGTCATGGCAGTCTCCGTGCTTCACGCGATTTCATTTTACGGCCCCGGCCGTCATTCCGCGTATAAAATATTTAGCCATAAAGAGATAGAGAATAAGAATCGGAACGACGGCTATCGACAGGCCCGTAAAACAGAGGCTCCAGTCGGTGCTGTACTGCCCGAAAAAGCTCGTGAGACCCACGGGGAGCGTTTTCCATTTGCTGCTCTGCAGAAAAACGAGAGGGAAGAAAAAGTCGTTCCAAATGGGTACCGCGTTGTAGATAGTGACGAGGGTGATCGCCGGAGCCACGACGGGCATCACGATTCTTCTATAGATCGCCCAGTCCGAACAGCCATCTATGCGCGCGGCGTATTCGAGATCGATCGGTATGGCCTTCATGAATCCAGAAAGGATGAAAACCGTCGACGGCAGCCCCATGCCGATGAAGATGAGAATCACGGAGAGAGGATTGTCCACGAGGTTCATTTTCTTCATGAGTATGAAAAGCGGGATTATCGCCGCCTTGAGCGGCAGCATGATGCCCGACAGGAAGAGCATGTAGACGAGGGTGGAAAGCTTATATTTGTAGCGGGAAACCCCGTACGCGGCCATCGAGCCCAGAATGAGGACGAAGACCATCGAGACGGCCGTTATCCAGAGGCTGTTGAAGAAGTAGCGCCCGAAACCTTTCTTGACCCAGACCGTCGCGTAGTTGGAAAATTCCCAGGTGCTCGGCAGCGCGAAGGGCGTGCGGAGTATTTCCCTCGTGGACTTGAACGACGAGAGCACCATGTTGACGAGGGGATAGAAGATGAGCAGGGCGTAGAAGATGAGGATGATTTCTATCGCCGAAATCACGATCTTCCGGCCTATGCCGGAACCCCGGAACTTGAAATCGGTGGTCATAGCTCCACCTCCTTCTTTCCGAGCGCCGATATGGAGAAGACCGACGCGAAGAAGGTGAGTCCGTAGATGATGACACCGATCGCCGAGCCGATGCCTATTTCCGGGCTGCCCGAATCCACCGACCCAAAAGCCGTGCGATAGAAGAGCGTCCCTATCGTATCGGTGGAGAAGTTGGGCGAACCGTCGAGGCCCGCCATCGTGTAAATCTGCTCGAACACGTTCAGGCTGCCTATGATCGTGAGCACCGTTATCACCGTGATGGAGGGGACGATGAGAGGCAACACTATCCTCCTGAAAACCGTCGACTCCCTGGCGCCGTCGAGATAGGCCGCCTCCAGGCAGTCGGTGGGCACGTTGTCGATGGCGGCGAGGAATACCAGGCTCGGGAATCCCACCCAACGCCATATGTTCACCAGGATGATGGAGACGGTGGCGAGGGATTCGTCGCCGAGCCATGCCTTCATCAGGTCGGGTCTGCCCGCGAGCTTCAGGAAGCCGTTGAGGAGACCGTTGGGCCGCAGGTAGAGCCCCCAGAGAAAGCCCACGGCGACGATCGAAAACAGGACCGGTATGAAGATTATGCGCTTGAAGAACTCGTGGCCGGCCACTTTCCGCGAAAGCAGATAACCGAACATGAGTCCCAGGCTGTTCTGGATGAGCATCGTGAGCGCGAACCACTTCGCGTTGTTCCCGAGCGCGTTGAAAAACCTCGTCTTGTAAGGCTCGGTGAAGAAGACTTTCCTGAAATTGGCGAAGCCGATGAAATCGCCGCGGAGAAGTTGCGTCCAGCTGAAAAGGCTGTTGAAGAGCGACATGAACAGCGGAAGGAGGATGACGACCGCTACGACCGTCAGTCCCGGAAGGACGAAAAACGCGATCCATAGGCCTTTGCGCGCATCTTTACTGGTCAAGGTAGTACTCCTGGATGAAAAAAGAAGACCCGCGGGAAGCCGATCCTTAGGAAAAGGGCGGCTTCCCGCGAGCGGTTTTGCGGAAGATTATTTCTTGAACGGGGCGTAGTACGTCGCGATGCCTTCCTGGACTTGCTTGGCGACTTCGGCGGCGTCAAACTTGCCGGCCATGAAGCCCTGGAGAGCGGCCTGGATCAGCACGGATCCCGTGGGCTGCTGATACCTGAAACCGACGAGCATGAGGTAGGGCGTGTTGTATTTCTGGAGCGAAAGGACCTTGGAAATATAGGGCGAGGTCGAGGTGTCGACGCCGGGGACGGCGGAGACTTGCTTCAGTTCCTTGATGAAGGCGTTGCCAGTATCTTTGCCGGCGAGGAAACGGAGGAACTTCGCGGCCGCTTCCTTGTTCTTGCCCGCCGCGTTCATGCTGAAGTTGCCGTCGGCGTAGACGGAGACGTAGTGCGGATCGCCCTTTTTGGCGACGGGGGCCGCGAACACGTCATAGTCGAGCTTGGGGTTCTGCGCCGAGAAATAGCCCGCTTCGAAGCTTCCGCCGATGAAGTGGCCGGCGACCTCGTTGATGAAGGAGGACTGCGCGTCGGTGTAGGCGACGCCCATGTAGAGCTCGGGCATGAAGGGCGTGAGTTCCTTGAGCTTGGCGATGGCGCCCACGAAGCGCGGATCCTGGAAGGTGGTCTTGCCAGCCACGACCGCGTCGAAGAAATCATTGGCGCCGTAGAAGTTGGGGCAGATCGAGCCCATCATGACTTCGAGCGTCCATCCGTCCTTGCCGCCGTTGGCGAGGGGCTGGATTCCAGCTTTCTTCATGGCCTGGAGGTTGCCGATGAACTGTTCCCATGTTTCGGGAACGGAGAGGCCAAGCTCCTTGTACAGAGCCTTGTTGTAGAATACGAAGAGGGTCTGGCTGGCGAAGGGAACGCCGTAGATCTTTCCGTCCTTGATCGACGTGGCGCCGCGGAGCGGGCCCTTGTCGAAGCTCTTGACTTCGGGAACCCATTTCTCGACGGGTTCGAGGAAGCCCGACTGGGCGAAGGTCTCGAGACCGCCATAAGCGCGGCTCTGGAACACGTCGGGGCCCGAGCCGCCCGAGAGCGCCGCGGAGAGTATGGTGTTGTAGTCTGTGCTCTTGTGAGCCGTCTGGACAATCTTGATGCCGGGATTCGCTTTTTCGAATATGGCGATCAGTTTGTCGTAGGTCTCGACGTCCTCGGGACGCCAAGTCCAGAAATTGATCGTGGTTTTCTGCGCGAAGACCGAAGTTACGGCGAGAAGCGTGAGAAGCACCGCCACCGCCGTCCGTTTAAACTGCATAATCGCCTCCTGTAAACATGGTTCTGAAATTCTGTTACAGAATACCACAAAAAAATCGCGCTGTAAAGAAATAATCTTTCAACAAACGTCATTTATTCAGAGGGCGGGCATGCGGATTTCCCTATGAGGGAATCTCGGGAGCTTCAGGAAACAGGGCTCAGGTAAAGGGGCTTAGGCGACAGCGACTCTTTTTCTAATCTGATGGCCACATGATGGAGGCCGGTCCGCTAAGAAGCGTGACCAGCCGTAAAAATGAATTTCAGCGCTTTACCTCGACCTTCGCCAGCTTTTCATAATATCGGGCGATGGCGCTATGATCCAAGTCTCCCATGCCGTCGGCTTTGATGTTCTGGAGCATTTCCATCACCGAGGCGGTCAAGGGCACGGATGCGCCGACGCCGTGCGCGGTCTCGAGCGCGTTGTTGAGATCCTTTATATGGAGGTTGACGCGGAAGCCGGGCTTGAAATTGCGATCCAGGACCATGGGCGCTTTGGCGTCGAGGACGGTGGAGCCGGCGAGCCCGCCGCGGATCGCCTTGTAGACGAGTTCGGGATCGACGCCAGCCTTCGTGGCCATCACCAGGGCCTCGGACATAGCGGCGATGTTCACGGCGACGATGATCTGGTTCGCGAGCTTCGTCACGTTGCCCGCGCCGATCTCGCCTGTTCTGACGACGGAACCCGCCATCGCTTTCATGAGATCGAAATACTTTACGAAGACTTCCTGTTTGCCGCCGACCATGACCGACATCGTGCCGTCGATGGCCTTGGGCTCGCCGCCGGAAACGGGAGCGTCGAGCATGTCGACGCCCTTTTCGGCCAGCTTGGCTCCCACTTCGCGGCTGACGAGGGGGTCGATGGAGCTCATGTCGATAAGCGTGAGCCCGGGGCGCGCCGCCTCGATGACGCCATTGGGGCCGAGGACGACCTGCCTCACATGGGGGGAGTTGGGCAGCATCGTGATGACGACTTCGGCTCGCTTGGCGACTTCCCTCGGGTTTTCCGCCGCTTCGGCGCCAAGGGCGACGAGTTCGTCCACGGCGGCCTTGTTCACATCGTTGACGACGACGGAATACCCTTTCTTCAAAAGATTCTTGCTCATGGGCTTGCCCATGATTCCTAAACCGATGAATCCTACTTTCATAGCGTTTCCTCCAAAATCTGTCCGCCTTATCTGACGAGGCAGGGTTTTTTATTGTCGAACTTCCAGCCGGGAACGAGATACCGCATGGCCATCGCGTCGTCGCGGGCCCCGAGGCAATGTTCGAGATAGAGCCGGTGCGCCGCGTCGATGCGCCCCATATCGGGCGCGATTCCAAGTCCCGGCGTTTCGTCCACGACTATGTTTCCGTCCACGATCGTAGGCGGATCCAGCGTGAGACGCTCGCGTCCTTCCTGCCAGATCCAGTGCGTATCCAGCGCGGCGATAGTTCCCGGAGCCGCGGCTCCCGTGTGGGCCACCATGGCGAGCGAGATGTCGAAGTGGTTGTTGGAGTGGCAGCCCCAGGTGAGGCCCCAGGAATCGCAGAGCTGGGCGACGCGCACCGCGCCTTGCATGGTCCAGAAATGCGGATCCGCGAGGGGGATGCTCACCGACTGCAGGGCGATGGAGTGCCCCATCTCCCGCCAGTCGGTCGCGATCATGTTGGTGGCGGTGGGGAGGCCCGTCGCGCGTCTGAACTCGGCCATGATCTCGCGGCCAGAAAAACCTTTTTCGGCGCTGCAGGGGTCCTCGGCGTAGGCGAGTATGCCCAGCTTGTCTTTGCAGAGCCTAATGGCTTCCTTCAGCGACCAGGCTCCGTTCGGGTCCAGCGTTATGCGGGCTTCCGGAAAGCGGGCCTTGAGCGCCTTCACGGCCTCCATCTCCTCGTCGCCCGAAAGCACGCCGCCCTTGAGCTTGAAATTGCGGAATCCATACTTTTCGCGCGAAGCCTCGGCCAGGGCGACCACTGCTTCGGGCGTCATGGCTTCTTCGTTCCGGAGACGGTACCAAGCACAGTCGGCCTCCGATTCCTCCTGATAGGGCAGATCGGTTTTCTTCCTGTCGCCGATGAAGAAGAGATAGCCGAGCATCTCGACGTCGCGGCGCCGCTGGCCGGTGCCGAGAAGGGCGGCCACGGGAAGTTCCAAAAATTGGCCAAAAAGGTCGAGGAGCGCCGATTCCACGGCCGTGACGGCGTGCACCATGGTGCGGAGGTCGAAGGTCTGCGGTCCCCTTCCCTCGGAATCCCTGTCGGCGAAGGCTTCGCGCATCGCGTTCAGCGTATTGTTGTACGCGCCGATCGAAGAGCCGACGACGAGGGGGATGGCATCCATGAGCGTCGCGCGGATTTTTTCCCCGCCCGGCACTTCGCCCAAGCCCTTTCGGCCGGCCGAATCTTTCAGTATGACGATGTTGCGCGTGAAAAAGGGGCCGTGGGCGCCGCTTAGGTTCAGCAGCATGCTGTCGTGGCCGGCGACCGGGATGACGAGCATCTCGACGACCTTGGGGGCGCCGCGGGAGGCGGTTTCATATTCACTATTCATTGATTCTCCTCGCGAGCGGCTCGCCCGACTTGTCATCGTACCATGCAAGGTTTCTTGGGATCGAACTTCCAGCCTGGAATCAGGCGCCGCATGGCGACAGCGTCGTCCCGGTCGCCCGACGGCAGGGTGGCATAGAGGGCGGCCGCCTTCCTCACGGCCTCCATGTCGATCTCGACGCCGATGCCGGGTCTGTCCTTTCGGATGGCGACGCGGCCGTTCTCGATGCGCATCGGATCCTTCGTGAGGTACTGGCCGTCCTGCCAGATGTAGTGCGTATCGACGGCCGTTATCTCGCCCGGGGCGGCGGCCGCCACGTGGGCGAAGATGGCCAGAGAGATGTCGAAGTGGTTGTTGGAGTGCGAGCCCCAGGTGAGGCCCCAATCGTCGCAGAGCTGCCCGACGCGCACCGAGCCGGACATGGTCCAGAAGTGCGGATCGGCCAGGCAGATGTCGATCGAGTCCAGAACCGTCGAATGGCGGAACTGGCGCCAGTCCGTGGCGATCATGTTGGTCGCGACGCGGAAGCCCGTGGCCCGCTTGAACTCGGCCATGATCTCGCGCCCGGAGAATCCCTTTTCGGGGCCGCAGGGATCTTCGACGTAGGTCATTATGCCGCGCATGTCCGCGCAGAGGCGAACGGCCTCGTCCAGGGACCAGGCGCCGTTCGGGTCTATGTTGATGCGTGCGTCAGGGAAAGCTTCCTTGAGCGCCCGAACCGCTTCCATCTCCTCTTCGCCGCGCAGCACGCCGCCCTTCAATTTAAAATCCTTGAACCCGTACTGTTCCTTGGCCGCGCGCGCCTGGTCGACGATGGCCTCAGGCGTCATCGCCGCGCGTCGCCTCGTCCTGAACCAGCGGTTCGGGCTGTCCTCCTCGTTAAGGTAGGGCAGTCCTGTCTTGGCCGCGTCGGCCACATAGAAGAGATAACCGAGAAAAAGCACCGAATCGCGCCGCATCCCGTCGCCGAGGAAGGCCGCCACCGGAAGGTCCATGAACTTGCCGAGAAGGTCCAGGAGGGCGCACTCGACGGCCGTCTCGGCGTGGACGACGAAGCGCAGGTTCTTGAGGTCGAGGCCCTGGAGCCCCTGGCCGTCGTCTTCCTTGTGCGTGTAGTTGCCGCTGCGGATGCCGCTCACGATGCCTTTCCAGTCGCCAATCGCCTTGCCCAGGAGGTAGGGCCGATAGCTTTCCAGCGCAAGCCTGATGTGCTCGCCGCCGTGCACTTCCCCAAGGCCCGTGTTGCCCGAACTGTCGGTCATCACGACGATGTTGCGCGTGAAATAGGGCGAATGCGCGCCGCTCAAGGTGAGAAGCATGCTGTCGCGGCCCGCGACGGGAAATACCTGATAGTCGACTATTTTCGGCGTTCCGCGCATTTTCCTGACTCTCCGTGCCCTCCCCGAGGGCTTTCAACGATTATAGGAACGCAAATATTCAACTGTCAATATGAAAATTTCAATAT
>DATMZF010000030.1:0-112565 GCA_035560555.1 Rectinemataceae bacterium | reverse complement strand
GGTAAAAATCCCGCTCGCTCTGTACCTGAAGCCGTCGCTGTGTTAGGATAATCTCGTGGCAAAAACCAAACATAATAATAAACCTATATATGACGAATCGAAAATCAAGACTCTTTCCTCGCTGGAACATATCAGGCTTAGGACCGGCATGTACATAGGCAGGCTTGGCGACGGTTCGAATCCCGATGACGGCATTTATATCCTTATAAAGGAAGTTGTTGATAATTCCGTGGATGAGTTCATCATGGGCGCCGGGGACCATATCAACGTTTCCATCGTGGGAGACATGATACGCGTCAGGGATTATGGGCGCGGCATACCGCTCGGCAAGGTGATCGACTGCGTTTCGCTCATCAACACCGGCGCCAAGTATAACGACGATGTCTTTCAGTTTTCGGTTGGCCTGAACGGCGTCGGCACCAAGGCGGTGAATGCCCTGTCGAAGAACTTCCGCGTCGTTTCCTACCGCGACGGCGCGCTTTTCGAGGCAAAGTTTGAGCGTGGCGTCCTCGTATCTTCGCGCGAAGACAAGAGCGGCAGGGAGAAAAACGGTCTCCTGGTCGAGTTCTCTCCCGATCCGGAGATATTCCCGGAATATTCCTTCAATATGGAATTCCTGGAAAAGCGCATGTGGAATTACGCCTGTCTCAACGCGGGGCTCACTATTTCCTTCAACGGCAAGGACTTCAAGGCGGAGAAGGGACTCCTCGACTTGCTTTCGTCGGAAGTCGGCGCCAATACGCTCTACGATATCGGCTGGTATCAGGGCGACCGGATCGAATTCTCTTTCACCCACACCAACAATTTTGGCGAGGAACATTTTTCCTTCGTGAATGGCCAGTACACTTCGGATGGCGGCACGCATCTGTCGGCCTTTCGTGAAGGTTTTCTCAAGGCGATCAACGAGTTTTACCAGGCATCCTGGAAGGGTGAGGATATCCGCGAAGGCATCGCGGCGGCCGTTTCCATAAAGCTGAAAAATCCCATATTCGAGAGCCAGACGAAGAATAAGCTCGGCAACGCCGAGATCCGCCCCTGGATCCTCCAGGAAGTGAAGCGCGGCGTCGATGATTTTTTGAGGCGCAATCCCCAAGCCTCCAAAATACTGCAGGACAAGATCGTTTCCAGCGAAAAGCTTCGCACTGAGCTGAACGCGGTCAAAAAGGAAGCGAAGGAAGCCGCGAAAAAGATCGAGCTGAAGATCCCCAAACTCAAGGACTGCAAGTGCCATCTGGGGGACGGAGGGAAGGGCGATGATTCGATGATATTCATCACCGAAGGGCAGTCGGCGACCGGATCGATGGTGAGCTCCAGGGATGTATACACGCAGGCGATTTTCTCGCTTCGAGGGAAGCCCGAAAACATGTACGGAAGGCGCCAGACCGCCATCTACAAGAACGAGGAACTGTACAATCTCATGATGGCGCTCGGCATAGAAAATGAGCTTGAGAACCTGCGTTATTCGAAGATAGTGATAGCCACCGACGCTGATTACGACGGATTCCATATCCGCAATCTTGTGCTCACCTTTTTCCTCACCTATTTCGAGGAGTTGGTGACGCAGGGGCGGGTTTACATCCTGGAGACCCCCTTATTCCGCGTCAGGACGAAGAAGGAGACCCGGTATTGCTATAGCGCCAGGGAACGCGACGAAGCGATAAAAGGCCTTGGCCCGAACACCGAGGTAACGCGGTTCAAGGGCTTGGGAGAGATCAGCCCCGCGGAGTTCGGGCAATTCATCGGAAAGGATTTGAGAATCGTGAAGGTGGACATCCAAACCCTGTCCTCCGTTCCCGACCTGCTCGAATTCTATATGGGCAAAAACACTCCGGAACGCAGGGAATACATCATGCAGAACCTCATCGCTGACTTATAGGATATCCCCAATGGCATATTTGAAGAAACTGTTCAACGATAACTTCCTTTACTACGCATCCTATGTCATCAAAGACAGGGCCATTCCCGATCTGGAAGATGGCCTGAAACCGGTCCAGAGGCGAATTCTCCATTCTCTTTTCGAGATGGACGATGGGAAATTTCACAAAGTCGCCAATGTGATAGGCCACAGCATGCAGTACCATCCGCACGGGGACGCCTCCATCGAGTCCGCTTTGGTTGTTCTGGCCAACAAAGAGCTTTTTATCGACAAACAAGGCAATTTCGGCAATATTTTCACCGGGGATGAGGCTTCGGCCGCCCGCTATATCGAATGCCGGGCCGCCGCCTTCGCGAAAGAAGTGTTCTTCAACCCCAAGACCACGGTCTTCATCGATTCGTATGACGGGAGGCACAGGGAGCCGAAGCATTTCCCCGCCAAGCTGCCGGTGATTCTCATGATGGGCGCGGAGGGAATCGCCGTCGGAATGAGCACGAAGATCCTGCCCCATAACCCCGTCGAGGTGATAAAAGCGGAAATAGCCTGTCTCCAGGGCAAGAAATTCGCGGTATTCCCGGATTTCCCCACCGGCGGATCGATCGATCTCTCCGACTATCGCGATGGAAACGGAAAGGTGAGGGTGCGCGCGAAGCTCGACATCTCCGATCCCAAGAAAATCGTCATCACCGAAATCCCGTTTTCCTCGACGACCGAAAGCCTGATCACCAGTATCGAGGCCGCTTCCCGTTCCGGACAACTGAAGATCGCGTCTATCTCCGATTTTACGACCGACAAGGTCGAAATCGAGATCAAGCTTCAGCGCGGCGTCTATACGCAGGAAGTGATAGACGCGCTCTATGCCTTCACCGAATGCGAACAGAGCATATCCTGCAATTGCCTGGTGATTAAGGACCAAAAGCCGGTCATCACGACTCCGTCCGAAATCATACCCTACCACGCGAGCAAGCTGCTCGCGCTTTTAAAGCGGGAGCTGGAGATCGAGCGCGGCGAATTGCTGGACGCCATTCACGCCCGCACGCTGGAACGCGTCTTCATCGAAGAGCGCATCTACAAGCGGATAGAGAAACAGAGAACACAGGAGACGGTCAACCTATCGGTGATCGAGGGATTCAGGCCCTTCGCGAAAGAGATAGGCAGGGAGGTCACCCCCGACGATGTCGAACGGTTGCTGAAGATACCGATACGGCGTATTTCTCTTTACGATATAGAAAAAGCGAATGACGAGATGCGCCGTCTGGCCGATCGATTGAAGGAAGTGGACAAGCATCTCCAGAATTTGGTCGCCTATGCCATCGAGTACCTCAAGAGCATGATCAAGAAGCTCGCCGATAACTGGCAGCGGCGCACAACGATAGAGAGTTTCTCCATAATCGACGCGAAGGAAGTGTCTCGGCACGATCTGGCGCTCCGCTACGACGACGTGTCGGGCTATATCGGGACGGCGGTTTCCTCAGGCGAGAAAGTGCTGGAGGTTTCGGCTTTCGATCGAATGCTCGTGGTGCGTCACAACGGCATGTATTCCGTCGTTCCCGTGCCGGAAAAGCTGTTCGTGGATCGGGGCCTCTTATGGGTTACGCTCGCCGATAAGGACGAGATAGGCTCGACGCTTCTCACGGTCATCTATCGAACGCCGAATGATGGATATCCCCATATCAAAAGAAGCGCGATCAAAAATTGGATAATCGGAAAGGACTATTCCCTCATACCGGAAGGGGCCCAAATGCTGCTGTTTTCCACGGAGAGGGAATTCGAATTCACGCTCACCTACGCGAAAAAGCCCAGGACAAAGAAGAACGCGGAGACATTCAAGACCAACGCTTTCCGCGAGAAAGGAATGAAGGCGGCCGGGGTCCGCCTCGCGGCGAGGGAGGTTCTCGAGGCTATTTCCGTCGCGAAGCGGACGAAGCCGGCGGGGCTGATCGAACCTGAACTGGACCTGGCGTTCGATTCCGCGAAGAATCCCGCGAAAAACATGTCCGCCAAAAACGAGAATGCCGACAAGAGCAAAGCGGCGGCCAAGAAGACGAAAAAGGCGATACAACCGCGACAAGACAATGGCATCGCGAAAAAGGGCGCCGGCCCGAAGACGCCGGAAAAAAAGACTGAGGATAAGCCCAAAGGCCTTCTAGCCACCCTGTCGCGCAAAAAAGCCGAAATCGCCTCCGGAAAGGGACTGGAAAAAGACCCCAAGAAATGACTCTTCGAAAGCGGGCTCGCCGCAAAGGAGAGCGGCAAGGCTAAGTCGATGCGAATTTCTATTGACAAAGCCATGATAAAACGATAAATTTGCATTCGCTTTTGGGACAGTATCCGATAGCATTCCCCTGTAGCTCAGTTGGCAGAGCAAGTGGCTGTTAACCACTGGGTCCCTGGTTCGAACCCGGGCGGGGGAGCTCAAGAAGGACTTCATCGAAGAAATTCGATGAAGCCCTTTTTTTATCCTGTCCCTGTCGCCTAGAAAGGCCGATAGTTGATTCCCTCATCGTAGACGTCAATTTTTTCAATTTTTTTCCACCAGCGGACGACGAAGAGCGTGATTGGGAATATCGCGAGTTCGTAGACGGAAGCCAGGGACGACTCGGAGAGCGTGTTCTGCAGGATCTGGACTGGGGTCCATACGCCCGAGAATGCCAGGATATTGAAGAGGGCGGTATCGATCATATGGGCTGGAAGGCTCGAGGCCATCGCCCGTATGAAAAAGTTTCGTCCCTTCTGCGCGACCTTCATTTTTGAGATGATGAGGGAGTTGAGCCAATCCCCCACCCAATATGCCAGCAAAGACCCGGCGACGATCCGCCAGGTCGTCGAAAAGAGCGTCGTCATGGCGTTTTGAACCGCATCGTCCGTGCCGCGAAGCCGAATAGTCAACGACAGAATAATGGCGATCAGGGCTTGGGCCGAGAAGTTCGCCCAAATCGCTTTCATGGATAAACGATACCCATAGATCTCCGTCATGATATCGGAGATGACGTAGACAAGGGGATAGGTGAAGAACGCGGCGGTCAGCAGAAACGGGCCGACCTGAACGAGTTTCACGACGGTGATATTCGAAATGATGAGCAAGGCCGCGTAGAACACCGCCAAAAAAATAAAGGCGGGCGTCGCGGTGTTGATTTTGTTCCTTACAAGCGCTTCTTTCATTAGTTCCTTCACTATTCAGACGATAGGCGATGAAATTCAGCCTTCTAACATCGAGATGAACGCTGTCACGATGTCGGGGTCAAACTGGATGCCGGCTTGCTCCCGCAGATATTCCAGCGTTTTGTTCTTGCTCCAGGCCTTTCGATACGGCCTGTCGCTCGTCAACGCGTCGAATACATCGATGACGGAGAAGAGCCTGGCCGCGAGAGGGATCGTATCGCCTTTCAATCCCTCCGGGTATCCGCTGCCATCCCATCGCTCATGATGATAGAGGGGGATAATGAGGCTCTGCTTTAAATACGGGATTCGCGAAAGCATGCTATACGCGATGATCGGGTGGGTCTTCATGAGTTTCCACTCATCGTCGTCGAGAGGGCCGGGTTTTTTGAGAATGCTGTCCGGTATGCCGATTTTCCCGACATCGTGGAGCAGCGCGCCGCGGCTTATGGAGGCGATCTCTTCTTCGGGAATGCCCACGCGCGTGGCGAGGGAGATGGCCAGGGAGGTGACACGTTTCGAATGTCCTTCGGTTTCCTGGTCCCTGTAGTCCATGGCCGCGGACCAGCCTTCGATGGTCGCTTCGTAGGAAAGCTCCAGGTCTAGGTAGGCATGCTGCAGGTCGGCGTAGATCGAATTATAGTCCAGCGCGAGACCTGTCTGCGTCGCTATGGCGTCGAATAGTATCATCCATTCCGAACTTGGCGCGAACGGTTTTCGCTGGAACACCTCGAGGACGCCGATGGTTTTCCCGGCGATGATGATTGGCGCGCAGTACTGCGACGTGAAGGCTTCGGCCCGAATGAGGGCTTCGTATTTGTCGTTTCCCATGAAGTCATCGAAATGGGGGATGGATACGATTCGCTGTTCTTCCGCCGCTATCCCGACGAAAGGTTGGCCGTAGCTGACTTTTGCGTTATCCACGAGGCTGGTCCTGAATCCACTTTGCGCCCTGCAGGATAAAAGGTCGGTTTCCTTGTCGTTCAAGTAGAGGGCGACAGCGTCGCTGTCCAGAAATTTCTGCGTCTGGCGAAGCAGCGGTCCCACCACCATCTCGAAATCCATGTCGCCGTTGATGGTTCGGCTGATCAGCTTGAGAAAGGAAATATTCCTGATTTGGGCGGAAATTTTCTGTTGGGCCAGCATTCGCTGGAGCGCGACTTCCAGTTGTCTCGCCAGGGAATCGAAGAGCTTTTCCTGATCGAGAGGGGAGTTCTTGGCGTAGTGGATATGGAGCTGTCCAATTTTCTCTTCCCCCATCGCCAAAGCGCGGCTGAATACTTCGAATACCGCGGAATCGGGTTTTTTCCCCTCCTTCCCTAGGGTATTCGCGTCGGCGCATCCCCGCGCGATACCTTTATCGCCGAACCATTTTTCAACGCTGGAATTCCCGTCGGTATAGAGACAGATCCCCGCCAGAACATCGGGATATTGTTCTTTTAGGAATAGCATGACGTTCTGGCAGATTCCTTCGAGGCTTTTGGCTTGGCCCAGGGTCGTCGACAGTTGGAGGTCCTGCTCCATTTCCTTTTTCTTTTGCTCGGACGCGGATATGTCCTTTTTTATGACGACGATGTGCGTAAGCTTCCCGTCTTGATCGAGGACCGGGCAGAGTTTTTCTTCCTCGAAATAGAGAGCCCCGTTCTTTCTCCTATTTACGCAGCAGATCACCTGTTCTTTCTGCCCAGCCGGGGCATCGCGCATGGTTTCCAGCTTGAGATTGTCGAGAGCGCTGCACGTGGAGCAAATGTTGAGCCCCAGCAACTCGATGCTGCCATAGCCGGACAGTTCCTCGAAAGCCGGATTGATCCACTCTATCAAGCCTTCAGGGTCGAAAACCGCGATGGCGGCCGGGGCGACCTTGAGCGCTGTGGCCTGAAGCGCTATCAGCGCGTTATCGATTTTTGCCTTTTTCTCGTTTTCATAATAGTCGAGGGCATGATGTATCGCGGTGGGAAGTCTCGCGAGATTATCCTTGAGGACATAATCGTAAACGCCCTGCCGTATCGCCAGTATGGCGGCCTCTTCACCGATCTTGCCCGACACGATGATGAAGGGAACATCGATGCCTTGTTTCTTGACCATTTCCAGAGCCGCCAATCCATTGAACTGGGGCAATGACCAATCCGAAAGGATGATGTCCGGTCTCTGGTTGGTCGCCAAAAAGGATTCCAGTTCTTTCCTGCCCGATACATGAGTGCATTCCGCCTTTGGGAAATTGTTCTCAAGCGTATGCAGGACTAAAAAAGCGTCATCGGGGTTATCTTCGATGACGAGTATCCGGAAGAACGTATCGTACTGATAATGGGATGGCATCGGTAATCCTTTTCTGGCCGGGCCTACTGCGCGAGGGGTACTTCATTGAGTAGAAGCCAATATAATCCCAGTTGCTTAATCGCGTTATTGAATTTTCCGAATTCGACGGGTTTCCTGATAAAGCTGTTGGCGCCGAGACGATAACTGTTCACGATGTCTTCATCCTGGTTGGATGTCGTCAGGATGACAACGGGCAGGAACTGCGTCGTGGGCGATTGCCTCATTTTCTTGAGTACTTCCAGCCCCCCGATTTTGGGCAGCTTGAGATCAAGAAGGACAAGCCTAGGATTGGTCTTTATTTCCCTGTTAGCGAATTTACCGGTCCTAAAGAGGAAATCGAGAGCCTCGGCTCCATCCCGCACCACAAAAATGGGATTGGCGATTTGATTGTTTCTGAATGCGAGGAGCGTCAATTCCTCATCGTCAGGGTTGTCCTCGACAAGAAGAATCAAAGTGCTTTCAGATAAGCCGGCGGGCATCATGGACCTCCAAGAGTGAAATAGAATGTAGCTCCGTCGTTCGGCGACGCCTCGGCCCAGACCCTGCCGCCGTGTCGCCCGACGATTCTTCGCACTATGCTGAGCCCTATTCCTGATCCGCCGTACTCCTGTTCGGAGTGCAGACGATGGAAAGGCGTGAAAAGCTTGTCCGCGTAAGCCATGTCGAACCCAACGCCATTATCCCGAACACAATAGACTCTCTCATTATCGCTGTCCATAGATTTAAATTCTATGGAAGCCTCGGGGAGGGAGGAGGTGAATTTCCAGGCGTTCCCGAAAAGATTTATCAGCACCTGCTCCATCAACGCTCGGTCGGCCCACGCGGTCATGTTGTCCTGTATGGAAACCGATACTTTCCTGTCGGGAAAACGGGCTGTCATCTCATCGGCCGTTTCCCGGGCGAGTCGCGACAGATCGACCGTGGAGTATTCCAGCGTCTGCCGCGCAACTCGTGACAGGCGAAGCAAGTCTTCGATGAGCTGGCTCATCTTTTTCGCGTTGTATCGTATTCTTTCGATGTAATGCTTTGAGGATTCGGAAATCGCGCCGCCTTCTTCCTCGCTCAGCAGCGTCGCGAAGCCTTCGAGCGCGCGCAGGGGAGCTCGAAGGTCATGGGAAACCGAATAGGCGAATGCCTCGAGTTCCTTGTTTGTCTCCTGGAGCTCTTCCGTACGTTTCGCCACCTGCTGCTCCAACGATTGATTTAGTTCCCTGACCTCGTTTTCGGCCTTTATCCTCGCGCTGGCGTCATGGATTATGGAAAACATCAGTTTTTTGCCAAAATACTCGATGGGGCCGGCAAAAACCTCCACGTCCCGAATGTCTCCGGAAGCTATTCGGTGTTTGAACAGGAAGGTGCTGTTGCTCTGGGTAATGGCTTCCTTCAGCTTCCGCATCACCTGATCGTGAGGCAGCGTGTTTATATCGAAAATATTCTTCGAGAGAAGCTCTTCCCTCGTCCATCCATAGAAGGCTTCCGCCGCGGGATTGGCATCGACAATCCCGCCGGTCTCCTGCTCGATCAACAGCATGATCGACCGGTGGTTCTGGAACAGAAGCTTGTAGCGGGCTTCCGACTCCTCGAGCATAATCTGGCTCTTTTCCCGCTCCTCGTTGTCTATGAAGAGCTTGCAAATCAAGAAAAAGGCGAGAGGGTAAAAAAACAGGACGGGAAGCGCGATGACGGGGATTATGGATTTCCACCGCTGATCGGGAAGAAGCAGCTGGGCCAGGAGCATGAGTATGTGGACTATGTAGCTGATTGCCAGGATTCTCCAGGTGTTCAGCGGCTTCTGGGTTCGCCTTCTCCAGTAGAATGCCATCAAGCCGATGCCCGAGGCCATGATGATGGTGATTACGCCGACGATGCGCCCTGAGCCTCCGACAAAGAAAAAACGGAATACGAATGCGATCACGGTCGCGATGCCCGCGACGATGGGGCCGCCAAAAAGGCCTGAGATCGCCAGGATTATGGTTCGTCCGTCGTAGATGATGCCGCCGAAGAAGCGAAAGGGAAGAAGCATAGCCATAACAGCGGCAAAACCGAAGAGCGCCCCGTTGAGCAACGAAACGATGAGCTGCTGGCCGCGCAGTTTGCGCGCGATGAAATGGTATATTACCGCTATGAGGATAATGAGGGAAATATTCTGAAGGATCGACATCGCCATGGTGTTCCTTTAGAAGTCCACAAATCCTGACGTCGGAACGATACCTGCCTGTAGTGTAACAGAAAGACGTACGGAGTCAATCGATTAAGAAATTGCACGGCGATTATTGCTCTCCATAGGGTCGCTTGGGCGTCGGAAACCGGCTGGATTTTTCAGGAACACGATGATATCGGGCTCGATGACGAGGAGCGTGCGGAAACCCCTGGCCTCGAAAAAGTCTATGAGCGATCGCTGCGTGAAGAAGCTCACATGCGTCAGGTCCATTCGATACCACCACGACGCGAAATCTTCGATGGACTTCGGAAGAAAGCGGGTGCGGATGGCGATTATGCCGTTCTCATTGACATGGGCGGCCAGCATCGAAAAGGTCGAGCCGGGATCGCGAATGTGTTCCGCCACTTCGTGGAGCAGAATCGCGTCGTAGACGCGGTTTCTCCACCGTCTCGTCTTGGCGAAGAAAGGATCGTATAGGTCGCAACGATAGCCTCGCGCTTCGAGTTCTTCCGCCAAGACGGGCGCGGGGCCGGAGCCGAAATCCAGAACGTGGCAGCCCGGTTTTTTGTACGGCATCAGCGCTTTCTCCATAAAGAAACGGAGAAAACCGAGATACCCGGTATTGGACGCGTCATTCCTGTGGAGGAGATAGCGCTCCTTTTCGGTGGATCTGGGGACGCCGTGCCGTGGCGCGAGGCGCACGAAACCGCAATGCCCGCAGCGATAGTACGTGAGCGAGTTTTTTTTCGTGTTGAGGAGAAAAGCGGCGGCGCTCCTGCCGCACAGGGGGCATTTCACGGGAATCACCGCTTGAAGGTCCATTCCCGGGACTGGAATTTCTCTTTCGCCAGCGCCGCGGCCACGGCCAATTCCTTCGGTGTCGGCGTTTCCTTCAGCGGGTCCATGCTCAGCGCGCGCGCGAAGCCGATTCGCATCGCCTCTGCCGTTTCCTCATAGCTGACTTCCCTTCGCAGGGCTTTCTCCACGGAGGTGACCCTCGCTTTCACGTCATCGATCATTTTTCCCAAAGCTTTTTCTTTCGGCACCTTCAGAAGGCTGAACATCTTGTCCACGTCGACCCTGAGTAGCACGGTCCCGTGTTGAAGGAGGCAGCCTCGCTTTCTTGTCTGCGCGTTGCCGGAAATTTTTCTGCCGCCGCTGACGATGTCATTGATCGGCGCGAACTCAGCCTTGATGTGAAGCTCGCCGAGCCCCTCGATGATTCCCGAACAGATAATGGAATAGGAATCGATTATGGAAGGGGGGGCCAAGGGATGCCCTTCGGGGATAACTATGCTGTAGGTCACTTCCGCGTCGTGAAAGACGGCGCCGCCGCCCGTGATCCGGCGCACGATGTCGACGCCTTGCCTGACGCAGGCCTCGACGTCGATTTCATCGGCTATTCCCTGGAAATAACCGAGCGAAATGGCGGAGGGCCTCCAGCCGTAGAGCCGCAGCGTGGGGAGGGAGGATGAGTCCGCGACCGATCCAAGAACCGCCTCGTCGAGTCCCATATTGAAAAAAGCGTCATTGAACCCTGTTTGCAGGATCCTGAATGGATGTCTCACCGATTGCGCCTCTTAAGGTGGCCAGCATTCCCGCCCCGGAGATTCCGATAACCTGAATGCCGAGCTCTTTGATCAATGAATCGAAGACCGACGCGAAATCGCCCAGTCTCGTTCCGAGAAGCCTCTCCTCGACGATTTCGAATTTTTCTTCCGGCATCGCGAAAAAGTCGCCGCGGATGGAGATGGCCCTGAGCGTACAATCTTTATTCAAGGGCTCCGTGAATTCCGCCGAAATCCTGAGCAGCTTGCAGCCCGGCGGCTTGCCCACGGCCTCGATTTTCACCGCGATCCGGCTTTCCACGCGTCGAAGGCATGGTAGCTCGTGCGGGCGAAGGGCCCGGCCACGACCGTCGAGAAACCCGCGGCGCGCGCGTCTTCGGCGTAGGTGGCGAAGGTGTCGGGGGGGATGTATTCGACCACGGGGATCTCATGCGCCGAGGGCTGGAGGTACTGTCCCATGACAAGGATGTCCACTCCCGCCTCCCTCAGTTCGGCATAGGTCGCCTTGAGCTCATCCCTGGTTTCCCCGAAGCCGACCAGAATGCTGGACTTCGTCGTCTTGATTCCCAGGGCTCGGGCTTCCCTCAGCGTCGCGAGGCTTTTGTCGAAACTCGCCCGTCCATCCCTGACATTCTGAAGCCTCCGCACCGTCTCCACATTGTGGGCCAGCACGTCGGGCCGCGAAGCCGTCAGGATTTCCAGTTCATGACCGGTATAATCGGGAATGAGGGTTTCGATCCTGGCTGTCGCGGCTGTCTTTCGGATGGCGTCGATGCATCGGGCGAAATGGGCGGCGCCGCGGTCGGGGAGGTCATCCCTGTCCACCGAGGTGATCACGGCGTAGGACAATCCCATTTCGCTCACCGCCTGCGCGAGCGCTTCGGGCTCGTCGAACCTCAACGCTCTCCCGTTTTTGGCGGTTTCCACGGCGCAGAACTTGCATCCCCTCGTGCATATATCGCCGAGAACCATGAAGGTGGCGGTGCCGCAGCCCCAACACTCGCCCTTGTTCGGGCAACGAGCCTCATCGCAGACGGTGTGGAGGCCATGCCGCGCCAAAATGTCATCGACGTTTTTCCATTCATCGCCGGCGGGAAGCCTGACCTTGATCCACTCGGGCTTGGATTTGATTCTGGGGGATTCCATGCGGGCGATTATATACAAAAAAAAAGGCCCCCACAATGAGGGCCCTGGAACTAGGTAGCGAGGGAGGGGATTGAACCCACGACCCAGCGGATATGAGCCGCTTGCTCTGCCAACTGAGCTACCTCGCCACGGACCGACAATTTATACCTGCTGGCGGCGGACTTAGTCAAGGCCTTTTTGCGTGCTCTGCTTTACACTTGGTGATCGCACCGCTATACTTCCGCCAGAAAAAGGGCGGGGCCCATCCATCGTGGATGGCAAGCCCCACTCAATCCCGACTCCCCGGAGCATCGATGTCATCGACGGATTGGCGCGAACAGAAAAGGGAAGAAATATTTGAGAGCACGCTCAAGGGACTGGAAAACCGCAGGCGCGTCGATCCTGAGTTCACCCTGGCGGATGCGCGCTCAGCCCTTGAACATCAGTATATCCTCGAAGGGAACGACTGGCTGGGCAGGGGGGAATTGGGCGACCTGGTCTCATCGGCGACGATAGCCGCCTATGAGCATTTCATATTCGAATGGTCAGCGGAATCGAAGTCGGCATCGGACAAGCAGGAGCAGAAATGAGCATCGAGATACGAAAAGTAGCTTCGAGATCGGAGTTGAAGGCTTTCGTGGCCTTTCCGGAAACCATCTACGGTGACGAGCCCAACTGGGTGCCGGCGTTTCTGTTCGACGACATGAACACGCTCAGCAGGAACAAGAATCCGGCATTCGAATTTTGCGAGGCCGAGTATTGGACCGCATGGAAAGATGGCGCGATGGTGGGCAGGATAGCCGGCATCATCAACCGCCGTTTTGTCGAAAAGTGGGGGAAAAAGTACGCCCGCTTCGGCTGGATCGACTTTATCGAAGACTTCGATGTGGCCAAGGCCCTGGTCCGGACGGTGGAGGAGTGGGCGCGCTCGAAGGGCATGACAGGCCTGCATGGCCCCCTCGGCTTCACCGACCTGGACAGGGAAGGCATGCTCGTCGAGGGCTTCGGCGAGAGGGCCACCTTCGCGACCATCTACAACCACCCATACTATTCCGTCTACATGGAAAAGCTCGGCTATCTCAAGGATGTCGACTGGATGGAATATCAGATACAGACTCCCGACGCCATCCCGGAGAAAATTCTCCGCGTGAACGAGATCCTGGCCAAACGCTCAGGGGTGAAGCTTCTCGACTGGAAGAGCAAGAAGCGACTCATCGCCGATTACGGGGAGCAGATCTTCGACCTTCTGGACGAGGCGTACGCGGGGCTCTATGGCACGACGCCGCTCTCCCGCAAGCAGATCGAGGCGTATATCGATCAGTATCTGGGCTTCGTCGACCCGCGTTTCACGAAAGTGATGGTGGACGAAGCCGGCAAGCTCGTCGGTTTCGCGATCACGATCCCGAGCCTTTCGGAAGCCCTCTACAAATCGAGGGGCAGGTTGTTCCCCTTCGGCTGGGCCAGGCTCCTGTGGGCTTTGAAACACCCGAAATCCATCGATATGATGCTGATCGCCGTCCGCAAGGAGTACCTCCAGCGGGGCACCGTGGCGCTCATGATGACCGCCCTCAACCAGAGCGCGATCGAGGCCGGAATAAAATATTCAGAGACGAATCCCGAACTGGAGACGAATGTCGCGATTCAGGGTTTGTGGAAAAGCTATCCAAGGCGGCAGCACAAGCGCAGAAGAGTGTACATCAAGGCTCTGTAAAGTTTTTCCCGCATGAAAAGGCCCCTCCCGCGAAGTTCCGCGGGAGGGGCCCTTTATTTTTTTTGCGCCGCCTTTCAGCCTATCTCAGGCTCGCGCAGGTACAACGGCCCTTCCATTTCGCCCGCCGCTCCCTTTTCCCTGAACTGGATCTCGGCAAGAGTCGCGAGGCCAAGGAGCCGTTTTTCGGGATCGTCTTCCTCGACGCGGAATCCCGGTCTTTCGAGCGCGTAATCCGAGAAGAGATCGGCGTCAGGCCCGACGAAAGAGACCTCATCCTCGCCATCCAGCGCCGCCAGAAGCGTTGCCTGCGAAACGTCGAGATAGTCGCCCATCCTCTGTCCGCCTCGATACAGCGCCGAATAGACGCGGTTTTTCCGCGCGTCGAGGACGGGAACCACGGATTGTCCCGGCTTTTCCCAGCCGAAAGCCATGCAGTCGAGGGTGGGAACGCCGACCCAGGGAAGGCCGAGCGCCAGCGACAGGCCTTTCGCGGTGGATATGCCGATGCGAAGGCCGGTGAACGAGCCGGGACCACGCGCGCATGCGATGAGGTCAATATCCCTCAAATTGACCGAGGCTTCGCTCAGGCAGCTCTCAATCGATGGCAGAAGGGTTTCGGAGTGCCTGAAACCGCTCTCCACCTTCGTTATCATATGGTCGCCGCTCTTCTTCACTCCCACGGCGAGCAGGTCGGTGGAAGTGTCGAATACCAGAATATTCATTTCAGCAATGCCTCCAGCCAGGCTCCATGAAGGGATATCCTGCGGTTGTCGTCCTTTTCGACCTGTATGTCTATGATGGCTGTTCTTTCATTCACGATTTCCGGGATCCGCTCGCTCCATTCGACGAGGCAGAGACTGTCAGGATTCTCGAGCATCTCCTGCCCGCCGATTTCGAAAAAATCGGCCTCTCCGGAGAGCCTGTACGCGTCGATGTGGTAGAGGGTGAGCCTGCCTTTGTACTCGGAAACGATGGTGAAGGTAGGGGAGGTCAGCTCTTCGGTTATGCCCAAGCCTTTCGCTATTCCCTTGCTCAATGTTGTCTTGCCGGCCCCCAGATCGCCCCTGTAGGCGATGACGGCTCCGCCAGGAGCCGATCTTCCGATCAGCTCGCCGAACGCGAGCGTCTCTTCCCTGTTGTGCGATATGAATGCCTTCAGAATGTTCTCCGCATCGGCGAGTATAGCGCCACGGGCCGATCTTGCGCCAGCACCGCCGCGGCATCACTGTGGCGCGGACGAATTCCATGCTACATTATTTGTTCTATTGTACCGAGAATAAAGCAAACCTATAATGGACTGTATCCGGCGGATGGCGTCGGGAGTGACTGGGCTGGTTTCATGGAGGGCTGTCGTGACAAAAAATGGCTTGAGGTTTCCAGCTTCGGACGGAAAGCTGATCGCGTACCAGAAAGTGAGTTCATCCACCGCGGCCAAGGCCGTGGTCGTCATCGGACACGGCATGAACGATTACGGCGGTCGTTTCCTCGAGCTGGCGAAGACGCTGGCCTCCATAGGGATGGTCGCCTATCTCCCCGATCTGCGAGGTCACGGCGACACCGACGACGGAGCGAACCGTGGGTATCTGGCCGATTCGAACGGATTCGAGAGAGTTGTCGACGATCTCGTCGAGTTCGGGGATTTTGCCGCCAAGGAGCAGGGCGGCCTTCCTCTCTACTATTTCGGGCATTCCTTCGGCGCCCTGCTTGGCATGGCCCTATGCGGCATGTACGGCAAGTACCTGGATGGCGTGGTTCTTTCGGCTCCGCCCGAAAAACCCGCCCCCGTCCTCGATGCCCTCGGAGGACTCGTGGTCAAGCTGGGCAAGGCGGTTAAGGGCGCCCACGCTCCCGCCAAGCTGCCCCGTTCGATGACCTTCGGCTCCTATGCAAAGACAGTTCCGAACAGGAAGACGGGCTCTGACTGGATAAGCAGGGACGATGCCGTCGTCGCGGCCTATGTCGCCGACCCCAAATGCAACTTCACCTGCTCCTACGGCTTCTATGACGATCTGATGTATGGCCTCAAAAAAGTATACTCGGAAGGTTTTCTGGATAGCGTTCCCACGAATCTTTCCCTATACTTATTCAGCGGATCGAAGGACCCCGTCATAGGCATGAAAGCCGGATTCGACCTCATGTCGCGCAGCTTCAGGGACCTCGGGCTCGTCGATTTCGAATCGAAATGCTATGAGGGTGGCCGGCATGAGAGCATCAACGAGCTGAACAAGGCCGAGGTTCTGTCCGACATAGCCGACTGGTTTTCGCGGCATATTGCATAAGCCGGGTGGAAAATTGCATAATCGGACCGCTTTTTGAGCCGCAAATCCACGATGGATTCGGATTTCGCATACTGTTGAACGAGTGAGGCTTCTTTGTGTTTATCCGATATCGTAGAGACAAGAAAGGCAAACCTGTCGAACAAGCGTTGATCTATACGGAAAAGGAACATGGCATCAAGAGGGCCATGATCGATGCCGACGCGATAAGGATCATAGAACGTCTCAAGAGCGCCGGCCATCAGGCCTATATCGTCGGGGGCGCCGTGCGCGATCTGCTCCAGGACAGGAAGCCCAAGGATTTCGATCTGGTGACCGACGCCGTACCCACCCAGATAAGGAAGCTCTTCCGCAACGCCCGGATCATCGGCAAGCGGTTCCGCCTCGTCCACATAATGGCCGGAGGCGATATATTCGAAGTGAGCACCTTCCGGTCCATCGTTAACGGGTCGGTGGGCAACGAGTTTGGGACCATCGACGAGGACGTCCTCCGCAGGGATTTCACCTTCAACGCCCTGTACTATGACCCCACCGACCAGACTCTCGTCGACTTCGTGGGGGGATTCAAGGATCTCAGGGCAGGAAGGATCAAGCCGATCATCCCCCTGAACCGTATTTTCAAGGAAGATCCGGTTCGCATCGTACGCGGGGTGAAGTATGGGGCGCTGGCGGGATTCAAGATACCCTTCGCGCTCAAGCATGCCATAAAAAAGGATGCCCACCTCCTCGCCGACGTGAGCAGCTCGAGGATGACCGAGGAATTCTTCAAGATCCTGGCTTCCGGAAAATCGGAACCCATATTCCGGATTTTGAGCGAATTCAGGCTTCTGGAGTACTTCGTCCCCTCCGTGTGGGAAAAGATCCAGACGGACCTAAGCTATTCGCAGAAGCTCTTTGCCGATCTTAAGGCGCTCGACGGTCTGAAGATCGAGGTGAGCGACAGCGATATCGAAGAGGCGGACAGGGACCAAGCCGCCAGAGGCCAGCAGAAACTCTCGGTGATTCTCTCCTATTTCCTCAGATCCCGGCTACTGCCCGAAGACGGGGGGGGCGAGGACTCCAACGAGACCTTTCGCACTGCGCTTCTCTCGGCCCGGTCTTTCATCCAGCCTTTGAACCCTCCGCGCGTCGAGTTGGAGGCCGCCGTACTCATGATCTTCAGAACCTCGGACCTGTCCCCGCTGCAAAAACCTCAGAAGACGAGAAGAAGACGAAGGCCTTCTGGGCGGAGAGCCGAGACTGCCAAGGCCGAAGGCAAGCTCCCGCCGCAAGCCGGGCAATCCTCCGTCCCCGAAACAAATCCCGATCCAACGGCCTAAGCGTCGCGTTTATATCTTCCCGTCATACTTGACAAGCGCGCCCGCATTTTTCACTATAAGGGCGTGAACCCCGAAAAGCTTTCGTTGCTTTCCGATCAGGAGCTGATGCTTCTGGCTGAACGCATGGGTATCTATATACCCGAAGGTCTGGACCGTCCCTTCATCATCGAGGAAATCATCTCGGCGCTGGAGGACGATGACAGGGAGAGAGTGTTCAGCCACGACGGGACCGGCCATGTCGAGGAAAAGAAGCTCTCCGGCGGATCCTATGCCCCCTATCCTTCGCCCGATCATTCGGGCATTCCCGAACGCTACAATGAGACGATGATACGCGCGCTTCCGCGCGATCCATCGTGGATCTACGCGTACTGGGACATTTCGGAGCAGAAGAGGGCTCCTTTCACCGAAGAGGAATCCTCCGAAGGCCTCTTCCTGCGCGTCATCGAACTGGATCCGCAGAGCGAACACAAGAAGAACTTCTTCGATATAGGCATAACCCTCGATGACTGGAAATGGTATATCAACATCCCCCAGCCCGGCTCGAACTATCGGGTTGACTTGTGCCTGCACAAAGGTGATAAGATCAGGGCGCTCGCACGCTCCAACGAGGTGCGCATGCCCGTGTACTATATGCATCGAACGCAACAAATGCCCCAAATTACGAAAAGTCTGCTGATTCTCTCCGGCATAGAAGGGTTGCATCTGACCGAACCGAGGGAAGAGAATCCAAACAGGATACTGACGGCTGATGGAGAATAAAGGAAGAAGATGAAAAAGCCCTGCCTCGCACTGGTGCTCAATGCTCATCTTCCCTTCGTCAGAAAGCCAGAGATAGACCCGTTCTTCGAGGAACGCTGGCTTTTCGAAGCCATTTCCGAGACGTACCTGCCTCTCTTGAGGCTTTTCAGAAAGCTCGAGGCTGAAAATGTTTCCTTCAAGCTCAGCATCGCCATTTCCCCGACCTTGCTGGCCATGCTCTCCGACAAGATGCTCTGCGACCGCTATTCACGGTACCTGGATCTGCAGTTGGAGCTGGCCTCTCAGGAGAAAAAAAGACTTTCGGGCGACTCGGTCTTCGCTCCTCTCGCGCAGCTCTATCAAACCCTCTACAAGCGCAACAAAGAGGATTTCGAGAACCTCTATCTGAGGAACATACTTTCGGCGTTCGACTATTTCTACAAGAAAGGCAAGATCGAAGTGCTCACGAGCGGCGCCACGCACGCCTTCCTCCCGCTGTTTCAGGACGCGCCCCAAGCCATCCATGCCCAGGTGGAGACCGCCATCGTGACCCACCGCTCGGTCTTTGGAAAGAACCCGCAGGGATTCTGGCTTCCCCAGTTCGGCTGGTATCCCGGGCTCGGCGAGCTTCTACACAACTACAACATAAAATACACCATCGTGACGACGCGCGGCGCCCTCCTGGGGCACCCGACGCCCTTCTACGGCTCATTTTCGCCCGTCACGAGCCCTTCCGGCCTCACGGTCTTCATCAGGGACGCCGGCGCCACGAAAGCGGTGTGGTCCGAGACGGAGGGCTACCCGGCCGATCCCGTCTACCGCGATTTTTACCGCGATATCGGCTACGACCTCGATTCCGCCTACGTGGGACCCTTCCTAGGCAAGGGCATCGAGCACGGCGTGACCAGCTTCAAGTACTGGTCGGTGACGGGCCATACCGACCAGAAGCGGCCCTATGAACCCGGGGCGGCGGCGGCGAAGGTCATAGAACACGCCCACGCCTTCCTGGCCGAGCGCAAGGCCGCCGCCAGATCCGCCTCGTTCTGGATGAAGGAACGCAAGCCGCTCATAGTCTGCCCCTACGACGCGGAGCTCTTCGGTCACTGGTGGTTCGAAGGGCCGCAGTTCCTGGAAGCCCTCTTCAAGGCCGCCGCGAGAAAACGAGACGAAGACGACCTCGAGTTCGTCACCTTGGGTGAATACGAGCGCTGTTTTCCCGAAAACCCCGTATCCGAGCCCGAATTTTCCTCCTGGGGGGAGGGCGGTTACGCCGAGGTCTGGCTCGACGGCTCCAACGACTGGGTGCATCGACACAGCCACCAGGCCATCGAGCGCATGATGGAGCTGGCCGAGCGCTTCCCCAACGAATCTGGCTTAAGGGAGCGCATCCTGAACCAGGGCGCCCGCGAAGCCCTCCTCACGATGTCCTCGGACTGGCCGCTCCTTCTCCGCTCGGGGCAGTCCTGCTCCTTCGCCAAAGGTCAGATAGAGGACGCCGTAGGCAACTTCACGCGCATCTACGAGATGCTCTGCGCCAACACCGTCGACACCGAATGGCTGACGACCCTGGAAAAGAAGAACAATCTGTTTCCGGAGATCAACTACCGGGTATTCGCGCAAAAACGCTGACCGTCAGAATGGTTTCTACCGACTCGCGTACATTCCCGGGCTGCCAGAGGCTTCCCGGATACGACAGGAGAGAATAATGAACGTAGTGATTATCGGTGCCCAATGGGGTGATGAAGGGAAGGGGAAAATCGTCGATTATCTCGCCCACGAGGCGGGAATCGTCGTGCGCTTTTCCGGCGGCGCCAACGCGGGACATACAATCGTTCTCTCCGGAACGCGCTATGCCCTCCACCTCGTCCCTTCGGGAATCCTTTATTCCGACAAGATCGTCATCCTGGGCTCCGGCATGGTCATCGACCCCGAAGCGCTTTTTATCGAACTCGACGGCCTCAAGGCCAAGGGCATCGACTGGGAAGGCCGCGTCCTCATCTCGGATCGAGCCCACATCGTCCTGCCGCGCTACAAGGAGCTGGACAAGCAGATCGACTCCCAGCGCAAGAAACCCATAGGCACGACGGGCAGGGGAATCGGCATAGCCTACTCCCTCAAGGCTTCGCGCGACGGCGTCCGACTGGCCGACCTCGACGACAAGGAACGCCTCTGCAACCTGACCGACGAGGACCGGGCCTTTCTGGACGCGTGGAGGGATAAGCTCCTCCCCATGTCCGTCCCCGCCAGCTCCTATCTTCACCACCACAAGAATTCCTGGACCCTCTTCGAAGGCGCCCAGGGCGCCCTCCTCGACATCGACACGGGCAGCTATCCCTTCGTCTCCTCGGGCATGTCCTGCGCCGCCGGCGCGGCCGCCCAGGGCGGCATAGGCCCGCGCGACATCGACAGGATTCTCGGCGTGTTCAAGGCCTATACCACCAGGGTGGGCAACGGCCCCTTCCCGACGGAATTCGCCGACGATTCGCCCGGCTCCCTCTCGAACTATATCAGGACGACCGGCAACGAGTTCGGCGTCACGACGGGAAGGCCGCGCCGCTGCGGCTACCTCGATCTCGTCGCGCTCCGCTACGCCTGCATGGTCAACTCGCTCGACCGGCTCGTGCTGACCCATCTCGACGTGTACGACAACCTGCCCGAATTCGAGGCCTGCGTCGCCTACAAGATAAACGGAAAAGTGGTGGAGGATTTCCCCGCCTCGATAAAAGACCTGGAATCGGCCACCCCCATCCTCAAGAAATTCCCCGGCTGGAACGAGCGCATCGATGAATGCCGCCAGTGGGACGAACTCCCCCTGCGCGCGCGCGAATACGTCCAGTTCATAGAGGAATTCACCGAAACGCCGGTGTCCATCATCTCGGTCGGATCGGACCGGAACCAGACCATCATAAGGGAGAGCCCGTGGATAAGATCCTGATTCTCGACTACGGCAGCCAGTACACGCAGCTCATCGGCCGAAGGGTGAGGGAGCTGGGCGTCTATTCCGAAATAATGCCGGGCGATTCGGCCCTGGATGCCGCCGCGCTCGAAAGCTGCGTCGGCATCATCCTCTCCGGCTCGCCCTTCAGCGCCTACGAGGCGGGAGCTCCGGTTCCCCACGAATCCCTCTACGCCTGCGGCCTGCCCATCCTCGGCATCTGCTACGGCATCCAGAAGATGACCCTCGACCAGGGCGGCGCCGTCGAGCGCCTCCCTGAGCGCGAATACGGCAGGAAGCCCGTATCGCTCCTCGACAGCGGGACGCGCGATCCGCTCTTCGCCGGCGTCGCTCGCGGCTTTTCCACCTGGATGAGCCACGGCGACTCCATCGCGAAGGCGGCTCCGGGCTGGCGGATAATCGCCGAGTCCGAGGGCGGCATCCCCGCTGCCCTGGCGCACGGAACCCTTCCGCGCTGGGGCGTCCAGTTCCATCCCGAGGTGAGCCACTGCGAGTTCGGCCAGAAGATCCTCGGCAATTTCGTGCTGGGCATCTGCGAAGCCGACGGCGGCTGGTCCATGAAGGCGTATCTGGAGCGCGAAGCCGACAGGATCAGGGCCAAGGTCGGGAAGGCGCCGGCCCTCCTCCTCATCTCGGGTGGCGTGGATTCCACCGTGGCGGGGGCCTTTCTCCTCAAGGTCCTCGATCCCGGACAAGTCTATCTCCTCTATATCGATACTGGCCTCATGCGCAAGGCCGAGAGCGACGAGGTGATGAAGAACCTGTCGTCGCTCGGCGCGCGCCATCTCCACATGGTCGACGCCGAAACCGAGTTCCTGGGCGCGCTGACAGGCGAGGCCGATCCCGAAAAGAAGCGCCGGATCATCGGCGATCTCTTCATCACCATCCAGGAGCGCGAGGTGGCGAGGCTGGGCATCCCCGAGGCGTTCCTTGTCCAGGGGACGCTCTACACCGACCTTATCGAATCGGGCAAGGGCGTGGGGAAGAAGGCGCAGGTGATTAAAAGCCATCACAACGTGCGGAGCCCCCTTGTCGAGAAGAAGCGGGAAGAGGGACGAGTCATCGAACCGCTGGACAGACTCTACAAGGACGAAGTCCGCGCCCTCGGCCGCCTTTTGGGCCTGCCTCCCCATATCGTCGGCCGCCACCCCTTCCCTGGTCCGGGCCTGGGCGTGCGCATCCTCGGCGACGTGACGAAGGAAAAATGCGACATCCTCCGCGACGCCGACGCGGTCTTCATTTCCGAGCTCAAGGAACGCGGGCTCTACGACATGATTTGGCAAGCTTTTTGCGTGCTTCTGCCCATCCGCTCGGTGGGCGTGGCCGGCGACGAGCGCAAGTACGGCTACGTGGTGGCCCTGAGGGCCGTCGTCAGCGAGGACGGCATGACGGCCGACGTCTATCCCTTCGAATCGAAGGACCTCATCGCCATATCCTCGGCAATCACGAACAAGGTGCCGGCCGTCGGGCGCGTCGCCTACGACATCTCCTCCAAGCCGCCCGCCACGATCGAGTGGGAATAAGGTCAAAAAATAGAGGTCGCGGATGAAAAAACTGTTGGTCCTATTGATGGCGACAATGGTCGCGCTTCAAGTCTTCGGTTTGGATGAGCCGGCCGGAACGAAAAACGCCGCGGCGTTCGCCGAGGCGTCAGCCGCTGCCTCCTTGTGGACCGTGGCCGGGGAGAAAAGAGACAAGGTCGTCGTCGTCAGCGATATTCATCTGGGAATCCTCGACAAATACTCTGAAAATGTAAAAAACCGTAGCGTATTCATAGGGTTCCTGAAACGCCTCGAGAATACGGCCGACGTCGGCGAGCTGGTCATCGCTGGCGATTTCCTCGATGAATGGTATCTGCCGCTGACCTATCCCGCCTACGAAGATTCCGGCAAATTCTATAGGCAATTAGTCAAGAACAACCAGGCTGTATTCGATGAATTGAACGCCCTGATGACGAAAGGCGTCAAGTTGACCTATGTGCCCGGAAACCACGATATGACGCTGGAAGGCGAGGTTCTGCGAGAGGCTCTGCCCGGGATAAACCAGGCGAGGGACGCGCGCGGATTGGGCGTCCACGTTACCGGAGTCCGCGATGAGATCCGGATCGAGCACGGACACCGGTACGATGTCTATTCGGCGCCGGACAGCGTCTCCAATAAGGAAATCACCGGCGACGCGCCTTCCATCCTCCCGCCCGGCTATTTCTATGCGCGAATCGCCGCGAGCTGGGTGCTGCAGGGAAAGCCCATGATCAAGAAAGATTATCCCGAGATCGATAGAGCGCCGAATCCCAAGACCGATCCCGACCAGTTCGGCGCCTATCTCTACTACAGGATATGGTCCGGCGAGATGAATCGAATCACCCCTTATGAGCGTTTCGAGGACCGCGTGATCGATATCAAGTTCAATGGCTATAACGGAAAATATTCCCTCAAGGATGTCTACCCCATCGTCCAGACAGACGGCAGCATCAGCGCGCCGACCCTCTTCAAGAATTACCAGCGCGATTGGGCTAAGATTCAGGACAACAACCTCGTCTCGGCGAAGACCTCGTTCATCGAAAGCGTGGCCGGCGCGCTGGATAGCGAATACTTCTTCAAGCAGGCGAAAAGGCAGTATCTCGAGAACGCGAATCAGAAAGTGGACGTGGTGGTGTTCGGGCACACCCACAATCCGACGCTCAGGAAACTGCCGAATGCTGAGGGGAAGTATTACGTGAACAGCGGCACCTGGATCGACGAGAATACCTATCATCCCGCGGCGAGCACCTTCGTCGTGATAACGAGCGGGGAAGAAACGGATAACGCGGAACTTTATGAGTATTACCGCGACGGGACCATAACGAAACTAAATTGATTTTCGCGAAGCGAAGGCGCACAAAGGCGCGGTCGGCGGCGCCTCACTCCTTTTCTTCGGGATAGCGGTGGAGTGATCCGTCGGGGGCTTTCAGGATCCAGAAGCCATCCTCCATTCCCGCGACGCTCTCCGGCAGATACATCTTGCCCGCTCCGTCGGGCGCGTCCACGGCATAGCGCGGCAGCTCCAGACCCGAAAGCCGCTTCCGCAGCTCTCCGTAGATCGCGAGCCCGCGCGAGAGGGGGACGCGGAAGTGGGCCGTGCCCGAAGCCATGTCTCCTTGGAAAAGGTAGTAGGGGTCGACGCCGACCCGGACGAGGCCGGAGAACAGCGCCTCGAGCGTGTCGACCGAATCGTTGACGCCGCGGAGCAGAACGGACTGACTCCGCACCGGCAGACCGGCCTTGATGAGCATCTCCATTTTTTCCGCGAAAAGAGGCGAAATCTCGGCCGGATGGTTGACCTGAATCACCACTCGGAGAGGCTTGAAGCGTGAAAGCATCTCGACGAGTTCCTCGTCGACGCGGTCGGGCAGGGTGACGGGAGCCCTCGTGCAGAGCCTTATGAGTATGCCCTTTTTGCCCGCCCTCAGCCGCGAAAAAAGCGCCTCGAGCTTCGGCGTCGACGCGCTCAAGGGATCCCCTCCCGAAACGAGCACTTCCCGCACTTCCTGGTGGGATTCCAGGTATGTCCTCACTTCCTCCTGCGTCGCTTCGTCGATGAAACCCCTCTCCTGGGGAAGAAGGGAACGCCTGAAGCAGTGCCGGCAATAGACGGGGCATTCCCCCGTTGTCCTCAAGAGGATGCGCGAGGGATACTGATGCACGAGTCTGGAAAGGGGAGAGTGGGCTTCCTCGCAGAGCGGGTCCCTGGATTCGAGGGGGATGCGCTCCAGCTCCGCCCTGGAGGGTAGCGCCTGGGCGAGAATGGGATCGAGGGGGACGCCTTTATCGTTCCTGCGGCAGTCGCGGTAGTCTTCGGAGGCGAGACCCAGCCAGTACGCGGTGGCCGCGAAGGGGAGCGCCGATTCGGACTTCAGCCTCGAGAGCAAAGCCTTATTCTCCGCGTCGGCAAGTATGGTGATTCTCTTTCTCATCGCTTCGCGCGAATCGCTGTTCATGTCCCAACGCTATATCGTTTCAGCCCTTCTGTGCAACACCTTCGTCCCAGGCCGGCCCGCGCGCCCGCGCGCTATGACCCTTCCGAGAGCCGGCCGCGGGAACGAAGGCCTCATGGACGGCGGTAGGTCTATGGTATATGCTTGGCGGCGCATCGGAAGGATAGGACGATCCGGTCATGAGGAGGGGGAAATGCCTGCGTATAAAAACCTTGTGTTCAAGGGGGGCGGCGTCCGCGGAGTGGCCTATATCGGCGCCCTCAAATATCTTTACGAAAACGGACTCATGCGTTCGGTCGAGCGGACGGCAGGGACATCAGCCGGCGCAATCACGGCGATGGTCCTCGCTTTCAATTTTGAAAACTACAATTCCATAAAGACAATCAGCGACAGCCTCGATTACCGAAAGATCCCCGCCGAAGGCGATCTCAAGCCCGAACAGGCGAAATTCATAAAGGCCAACCCCCTTGTGGTGAGATCGCAATCCCTGGGAATCGTTAAAAATCTCCAATGCTCCCTTCGCCTCCTCCAGGAAAAGGGCTGGTACTCGAGCGATTATTTTTACGGCTGGCTGAAATCGGTGATAGCCCAGCAGTTCACCGTCGAAAAAGAAGCCTATACATTCAGGGACTTCAAGGACGCATCCATCCATAGGGGAGGGCGCCATTTCTTCGATCTTTACGTCACGGGGACCGACATTTCCAATAGGACAAGCAGGGTCTTTTCCTTCGACGCCACCCCCGACATGGAAGTGGCGCTCGCCGTCAGGATATCGATGTCCATCCCAATATTCTTCGAAGCCATTCCATTCCAATATCCGGGGACAAGAGAATCGCAATTCTACGCCGACGGCGGCGTCATGTGGAACTTTCCCATAAGCCTCTTCGACGACCCCAAGTACGGGAAAAAATTTTCCAAAGGCATGAACGCCGAAACACTGGGATTCTTTCTCTATACATCGCCCGAATCGACCGAGTACAAAGAAGTGAAGGGGATGATGGATTATGTCGGAGCCCTGTTCGAAAGCCTCCTTCTTGTCCAGGAACAGCTTGTGCTTTACGGAGAGAAGAACAAAGGCCGGACGATCTTCATCAACGACCAGGGCGTTCCGTCGACAAACTTCAATATCACGGCCGGCGACGTGATCTATGAGAAGCTTTTCGCCTCCGGCTACGTATCTTCCAAGGAATTTTTCGCGGAAAAGACGAACTGGGATATGATGCTGCACCGACTGCAGGAGAGGTTTGGCTGGAAGGGGACGGAATACTGACTCTCCACAGAGCTCGCGACCTCGCCGTAAGCGACGAGGTCGCGGAATTATCCTTGAGAAAAATGCAAAAATATGCAATACTGTGGAAACGCCAAAAATAACGCCATGGAGATAATCCCGACATGAAAGAAAGACTTGAGCGCCTAAAAGTGGTCAAGACCCTTATAAAAGCCCATCGCATAGATTCGCAGGACACGCTGCTCCAGCTGCTCGCCGAGGCCGGCTATTCCGTCACCCAGGCCACCCTGTCCCGCGACCTCAAATACCTGAAAGTCGGCAAGGTCGCGGACGGACAGACGGGCTATTATTATACGGTTCCTTCCGAAGAGGAGCGCAAAGAGTCGGAGAAGCATTACATACAGGATTTCCTGCGCGGCTATGTTTCGGTCGACTGGAACGACGGCCTCGTCGTCATCAGGACATTTTCCGGCCACTCCGACACGGTAGCCATGGCCATCGACAACATGGGCATGGAAGATGTGCTCGGCACCATCTCGGGACGCGACAACGTCGTCTTCATCGCGCTGAAGCGTGGCAGCACGGGCGACGCCTTCGTGAGGGCGCTGAAAACGAAAATTCCCGATTTCGATCCGGAATAAGCCTTTTTAAGTTCCTCGAACCTTGTGATGTTTGAAGCAGGGAGGGAAGCGGAAGACGTAAGGAGGGTATGGAAGTTTTTTTCCCTCCATTCTGCGCAGAACGTAGCTGCAAACATCATGAGCCCGACCCCGCTTCGCCGTACTCTGCCTATGTCCCCTGGGGATTCTACCCTACGATGGCCTTCGGAAGAGTGCCTCGGTACCGGTGCACCGCCTGCGGCAAGACCTTTTCACGCCAGACCTTCCGCCTCGACTACTACGCCAAGCGCATCTTTTCCTATAGCGACATAGCCCAAAGGCTCGCGGCCTGCGAGAGTCTTTCGTCCATAGGGCGAGCGCTACACTGTTCTACGGACAGCATCTCGAACCGTATCAGCCGGGCAGCCAGACAAGCTCTTGCGCTTGACTCCGCGCTCAGTTCTACGATGCAGCCCGACGAGGATTTAGTTGCTGACGGGTTTGAAAGCTTCTGTCGCTCCCAGTATTTCCCTAACAACATCACGCTCCTTGTTGGCGCATCGTCCCAGTATGTGTATGCCGCGGATCATGTCACGCTCAGACGAAAAGGACGAATGACGGAGCGGCAAACGCGCAAGCGAGCGATGCTCGAACGACGATGGAAGGCAAATCCGCGGGGAATTGAGAACTCCTTCGACCGTATCGCCCATGAAGCGCTTCGTGTGTATTCCGAAGGCAGGCGTCTATCGCTGACGCTCTGGACGGACGAGCACCAGGACTATGCGAAGGCCCTTGCTCATTCGCCGCATCTTTCGCTGCTTATGCATGAAGGGCTGCTTCGGCACCGAGTGGTTTCGTCCCGAATCGCGCGCACAACGAGGAATCCGCTTTTCCCGGTGAACTACCTCGACCGGGAGCTCCGCAAAGATCTTCACGAGCATGTCCGTGAAACCGTCTGCTTTGGACGGAACGTGAACCGGCAGATGGAGCGATTGGCGGTGTATTTGCTATGGCACAATACCATGAAGCCGCATAGGGCTCGGGGATCTCCTGGGAGCCATGCGGAATATGCGTTTGCTGGAGCGCTGGCGAGTGAAGGAGTACCAAGGCGGTATTGGGAATGGCGCGCCTGGCGTACTTTAACCGAGCTTTCCGATGCGATGATCGAGACCTGGGAAAGATTGCGATATACGCCGCTTTCACAAAGCCGAGATTATCTACCGCGCTATGCATGTATGTAGATGACAGAGGTTGCCTGGCCACTACAGGCTACCTCGCTTACAACAAGGTTCGAGGAACTTACTAAGCCTTTCTCGTCCGCTCCCGCGTCATCGCATGCTCTTCGGCCAGATGCTCTATGAGATCCTCAACCTTCCATCCCATGCTTGTCGGCGTCGTCGTGGCGAAAGCCGTCGACGCGGCACCAAAACCCAGCGCCTTCACCGCCCTCATCACCGCGACAGCCTCTTCGTTTGTATAGCCGTGCAGGATCACCGTCTTGAAATCTTTGTCCATGCGGGGAGTATAGCGCGGATTGAGGATTGCCGAAATGCCCTTTTCGTTCGTATCTTTGTCGTACAGGAAATCCAATGAACTACGAAAAATTCACGCTCAAGGCGCAGGAAGCGGTTCGGGACGCATCCGCGCTCGCGCAGTCCCGCGACAACCCGAATGTCGAAGTGGAACATCTTCTCTATGCCCTCCTCACCCAGGAAGAAGGCGTCGTGCCCTCGCTTCTGGACCGCATAGGCGCCGACAAGGCGACGGTGGAGAAGGGGACGGAAAGCCTGCTCGCGAAGCTTCCGAAAGCCTTCGGCGAAGCGGCCCAAGTCTACCTTTCCGGCGCGGCCTCGAAAGCCCTGGCCAAGGCCGAAACCGAGTCGGCCGCCCTCAAGGACGAGTATATCGCCGCCGAGCATATCCTCCTGGGCATCATCGCCATGGAAGGCGCCGCGGCATCCCTTCTCAAGGCGCAGGGCGTGACGAGGGAGCGCGTTCTTTCGGCCCTCCAGGCCGTGCGCGGCAACAGGCGCGTCACCGACCAGGACGCCGAGGAGAAATACAGGGTCCTTGAAAAATATACCCGCGATCTCACCGCCCTCGCGCGCGCCGACAAGCTGGACCCCGTCATCGGCCGCGACGAGGAGATCCGACGCGTGATGCAGGTGCTCTCCAGGCGGACGAAAAACAACCCCGTCATCATAGGAGAACCCGGCGTCGGCAAGACAGCCATCGTCGAAGGCCTGGCGCGGCGAATCATCTCGGGCGATGTCCCCGACAGCCTCAAGAATAAGACCCTGCTTGCCCTCGACCTGGGCTCCCTCATCGCCGGCGCCAAATTCAGGGGCGAATTCGAGGAGCGGCTCAAGGCCGTCATCGAGGAAATCCAGAAGTCCGACGGCAAGATCATCCTCTTCATCGACGAGTTGCACACCCTCGTGGGCGCCGGCGCGGCCGAGGGAGCCATGGACGCGTCCAACCTTCTCAAGCCGGCCCTCGCCCGAGGCGAGCTGAGAGCGATTGGCGCCACGACGCTGGACGAGTACCGCAAGCATATCGAGAAAGACGCCGCCCTCGAACGGCGATTCCAGCCAGTCTATTGCGCCGCCCCGAGCGTCGAGTCGACCATAGCCATCCTACGCGGCCTCAAGGAGCGCTACGAAGTGCACCACGGCGTGAGGATCCGCGACGACGCCCTGATCGCGGCCGCCACGCTCTCCGACCGCTACATCACGAGCAGGTTCCTCCCCGACAAGGCCATAGACCTCGTCGACGAAGCCGCCAGCCGCCTCAAGATGGAAATCGAGAGCCAGCCGACGGAGCTCGACGTCATCGAGCGCAAGCTGACCCAGTTCAAGATGGAAGAGCAGGCGCTCAGGAAGGAAGTGGACGCCGCATCCATGGAGCGCCGCTCCAAGCTGGACAAGGAAATCTCCGAGCTGACGGCGCAGCGAGACGCCATGCGCCTTCGCTGGGACAACGAAAAATCCAAGATCGGCGGCCTGAGGGACACGAAGCAGAAGATCGAAGAGCTCAAGCTCGAAGCCGACAGGAAGGTCCGCGAAGGCGATCTGGCCGCGGCTTCCGAGATAAAGTATGGGCGCCTGATCGAAGCCCAGAAGAAACTGGACGCCCTTTCGGCCGAGATGAAGTCGGGGGCGGGGGACCGCAGGCTCCTCCGCGAGGAAGTGTCAGAGGAGGACATCGCCCGCGTCGTGTCGGCCTGGACCGGCATTCCCGTCTCGAAAATGATGTCGAGCGAGTCGCAGAAATACGTGGAACTCGAGGGCAAGCTCAGGCTTCGCGTCATAGGCCAGGAACCGGCCCTGCTGGCCGTGGCCGACGCGATACGGAGGAATCGGGCGGGACTATCGGATCCCCGCAAACCTCTGGGTTCCTTCCTCTTCCTCGGACCGACGGGCGTGGGCAAGACGGAACTGGCCAAGGCCCTGGCCGAATTCCTTTTCAACGACGAAAAGGCCCTTACGCGCATCGACATGAGCGAATACATGGAAAAACACGCCGTCTCGAGGCTGATCGGGGCCCCTCCCGGCTACGTCGGCTACGAGGAAGGCGGACAGCTCACCGAAGCGGTGCGCAGGCGGCCTTACTCGGTCGTCCTTTTCGACGAAATCGAAAAGGCGCACCCGGAAGTGTTCAACGTTCTCCTTCAGACGCTCGACGACGGGCGGCTCACGGACGGACAGGGCAGGGTGGTGGACTTCAGGAACACCATCATCATCATGACAAGCAATATAGGTTCGGAGCTTATTCTCGAGGCCGAGAGCATGGAGGCTGTCCGCAAGGACATAGATTCCCTCCTGAAAGGGCATTTCAAGCCCGAGTTCCTCAACCGGATCGACGAAATCGTCCTCTTCGAAAGGCTTTCCGAAGCGATGATCCGCTCGATAACCGACCTCAGGCTCGCCGAGCTCATCGGCCGGCTCGCCGAAAGGTTCATAACCCTCGAGATCAGTCCCGCGGCTCGCGACTACATCGCGGCCGAAGGCTACGACAGGCGGTTCGGCGCCCGGCCGCTCAAGAGGGCCATCCAGTCCCTGCTCGAGAACCCTCTCGCCAAGTCCCTGCTGTCGGGTGAGGTGAGGGAGGGCGACAAGGTGCTCGCCGGCGTTTCGGCCGATGGACTCACGTTCACCGTGACGAGGCCGGAAGGCGACGATGCCTCGCGAAAATAGGGCTGCTCCGTCGGGCCCGGCGGCCGACGACCGCGCCGTACTATCAGCCGCGCCAGGCGCCGCCGCCGGGCCCTCCGTCTACACCGATTCCCACGCGCATCTGAGCCTCGTCGAATCGCGGCTGGGCGGAGCGTGCGTCGAGGCCATGCTGTCGGCGTACGCGGGGGCATGGGAACAGGAAATCCGCTCAGGCCTCGAAGCGTCGGCGCCTTTCATCCTCGATATCGGCGTGAACCCCGGCGACCTCGAGCTCAGGCTGCAGCGTTTTGGGCGATATCCCTTCGTGCGTTTCACGGCCGGGCTCTGGCCGGGGCGCGAGTCGCTCGACAGGCCAAACGAGGCCTTGGCGGAGCTGAAAAAGGATTTGGCCTCACCGCGCTGCGGCGCCCTTGGGGAATGCGGCCTCGACTATCACCATATGGAAGCGCCGCGAAGCGAGCAGATGAGGCTGTTCGCTTCGCAGGCGGCCATGGCGGAAGAGTTGGGTCTCCCCCTCGTCGTACATTCGCGCGACGCCTTTGAGGATACGCTGGCCGTCGTGTCGGGTGTGGCTTCGTCGATCCCCGTCATCATCCACTGCTTTGGCTATGGGGCGCGCGAAGCCGAAAAATTCCTGGAAACCGGCTGTCTGCTTTCGTTCGCGGGAAACCTTACCTACAAGAAATCCGATGGGCTTCGAAGCGCCCTTGCGATAACCCCGCCGGACAGATTGCTCATAGAGACCGATTCGCCGTACATGAACCCCATGCCGCGGCGCGGAAAGGACGCTACGTCCCTCGACATCGCGAGGACGATAGAGCTGGCGGCGCGGCTGAAGAACGTATCGGTGGCGGAACTGTCCGCTGCCGCCCAGGCCAACGCCTTCAGAATATTCTCGGGAAAGCGGCGCCGCGGCGAAGCGCTACCTTCCTGATCGCCTCGACAGGGAGGCCTTCCGCCAGATCCTTCGCCGCGGCGATGGCCGCGCGGGCCAGGCCGGCCTCGTTTCCCCAAATCCTGTACCGGAAAAGCCCGGGTTTCAGCCCAGACCGCGCCTCTCCCCAGCTGCTCTGATCCGCTATGAAAATGGGGTTGTCCGCGCCCACTTTCATGGCGGCGCCCGCCGTAGCCGTGCTTGCCGCGCCAGCGCCCAGCGCGCCAGCGCCCAGCGCGGCCCCGTTTGCGACACCAGCGCCCAGCGCGCCAGCGTCCTCCGCGGCCGCGCCCGTCTCTCCAAGGCTTCCATCGGCCCGCGACCCGGCCGCGACCGATTCGGCGACGAAGGGGTCGTCGATGGCGAGAACCACGACGACCACGCCGCCGGACCCGTCCGCGGGCCTTGCGCCTATGAGCCGCGTAATCGCCTCTTTCGTCGCTCCGGAGGGATCCACGGCGAGCCGATCCCGTTCCAAAACGCGGACGACAAGCCGACCTTCTCCAATTTCCGCCTCGAAGGCCGCGATAAAAGAATTCAGCGCCGCCTTGCCCCTCATGAAATTTTCCTGGAACACGAGCCCGCAGCTGCCGGAATTCCCATTCGCCTTGGAAGCCTTTCGCAGATACCGCGCCGCTTTTTTGCCCATGGCCGAAAAAGCGGCCTCGTAATCATATTCTATGGAGCAGGGTTTCGCGGCCGCCGCCCTTAGGTCGCCCCTTGCCGGAAGGTCGGCACCCACTGGGAAATCGCCCCCTCCCGGACCCGCATTTTTCACAGTCGTCGCGGGAGGGCTGGTCGCGGCGGCAGCCTTTCTTTCAGACGCGGCCGCGGCTTCAGCCTCGCCCACGCGAAAACCGGCGGCGAAGGGCACGACGAGCCTCGGCGTGGGGGCGTGCCTGCCGACGGACAGGCTGACAAGTCTCGATGCCATGAGGGGGCTCGCGATCAGCGCCTTCGGCATGGTGGAGCCGTCCACCGACCATTGTCCGAGAAGCTTTTTGGCCGTCTCCTCGATGGCAGTCAAGGGAAGCGGGACCGCCGCGGCGGGCTGTCCTGCCTTTTCTTCCTTTTCCCGCTTCGCGCCCGCGCCATCGGGAAGTCTCGCCAGGATCTGGGCTGTTTTGGGAAGGATGAGGGCGAAGGCTTCGTCGACGACACAGGATATATCGATTCCCGGCATTGGTCTTTCCTGTCCGCCGCAGGACAAGGAGAGCAGGAGAATCGAAGCGACGACGAGGAGGGGAAGCCGCGTTGGGCGCTTCGGAACGCTTCCTTCTTTGGATGGAAGTCTCGCAAGATTTCCTCTCCTAGATAGCCGACACGGGCCATTCCCTTTCCTGGGCGGCAACCGCGGCCAAATCGGGAAAAAGCCCGGGCTGAGCCCTTCCCGCGTCCCCGGAGCCGCCGATGAGACTTCCGTTCTCCGTCCCCTCGACTCCACGCCCTGTCCGCTCCGTTCGCGTTGTTCCATGATCCTCCGTCCCCCCGCCTGCTTGACGATCGGTTGGTCTCTCCATAAGATTAGCAGGAATCGCGGGCGGAAAGAAGCATCCCCACCATGAGGCTTTCTGTGAACCAGATACTTTCGCGGCGCGATACTATGTATGTTCTAAAGTTTTCAACGCCCCAATTTTCGGAGGTAACATGACCAGCTATAAGGAACTTGGACTTTCCAACACCGTCGAGCTGTTCGCCAAGGCCGTCAAAGGCGGCTATGCCCTTCCCGCGTACAACTTCAACAACATGGAGCAGATGCAGGCTATCGTTCAGGCATGCGTGGAGACTAAAAGCCCCGTCATCATGCAGGTGTCTTCCGGAGCGCGCAAGTACGCGAACGCGACGCTCCTGCGAAACATGGCCCGCGGCGCCGTGGAGTACGCCAAGGAACTCGGCTATTCCATACCCATAGTCCTTCATCTCGACCACGGCGACACCTACGAGCTCTGCGTCGACTGCATAGAGAACGGCTTTTCCTCCGTGATGATAGACGGCTCGCATCTTCCCTACGACGAGAACGTCGCCCTCACGAAAAAAGTCTGCGAATACGCCCACTCCCGCAAGGATTACGTGTCGGTCGAAGGCGAGCTCGGCGTCCTGGCCGGCGTGGAGGACGAAGTCTCAGCCGAACACAGCAATTACACCCGTCCCGCCGAAGTCGAGGATTTCGTGAAGAAAACCGGCGTCGACAGCCTGGCCATCTCCATCGGAACAAGCCACGGGCGGACGAAGTTCAAACCCGAGCAGTGCGTAAGGGGCGCTGACGGCGTTCTCATTCCGCCTCCCTTGAGGTTCGATATTCTCGAGGAAATCGAGAAGCGCATTCCCGGCTTTCCCATCGTTCTCCATGGCTCATCCTCCGTGCCCCAGGAATACGTGCGCATGATCGAGCAGTACGGCGGCAAGCTCAAGGATTCCGTGGGCATTCCCGAGGAACAGCTCCGCAAGGCGGCGCGCAGCGCGGTCTGCAAAATCAATATCGACTCGGACGGTCGTCTGGCCATGACAGCGCTCATCCGCAAGGTTTTTGCCGAAAAGCCCGAGGAATTCGATCCCCGCAAATATCTGGGGCCGGCGAGGGACGAGCTCAAGAAGCTGTACATGCACAAGAACATCGAGGTTTTAGGCTCGGCCGGAAAGGCTTGACCAGGCGTTTCGCGCCCGATGCGCGGCGAGCGGCGCCGCGCTTTTTTCACGAACTCAACGAATATGTCGCGCATCGGGGCATTGCAGGTATTTACCCGATTTGAAATTATATGGTAATATACGCGTCGCGCCTGTGCAGGTGACCAACCGCATGTGCAACAGGCGCGTAAACCCGTAGGCCGATCCCCGTAACGGACGAACGGGTTTGCGCTAGAGGAGGTCAGTTGGCAGACAAGGACTTGCGGATCAATGAGCAGATTCGCGTGCGTGAAGTAAGGCTTATAGACGACAAAGGTGAACAGAGAGGCATCATTCCGACCCTTGAGGCGATCAAGATCGCCAGGGAGATCGGCCTGGACCTCGTCGAAGTGGCACCCCAGTCGGTTCCCCCCGTGTGCAAACTGCTGAACTATGGCAAGTACAAGTTCGAGCAGGAAAAGAAGATCAAGGATACGAAGAAGCATACAAAGGCCGCGGAGCTCAAAGAGATCCGCATGCAGCCGAAGATTGCCGGCCACGACCTCGACTTCAAATCCGCCCACGTCAAGGAATTCCTGGAGCAGGGCAATAAGGTCAAGGTAACCATCAGGTTCCGCGGCCGCGAGCTTGCGCACACGGAGATAGGCGAGCAGATCCTTAAAAAGATACTGACCAAGCTGGAAGGTTACTATATCATGGAGAAGCTTCCTCTTATGGAAGGCCGCTTCATGTCGATGGTCCTGCAGCCCAAAGCCTCCATCATCAAAAAGCAGGCTGTGTCGGATGAACCAGCGCCCGAAGTCAGCGATGTTCTATGAAACTACGAGAAGGACGGTAGATCATGCCCAAGATGAAGACGAAGAAAGCCGCCAGCAAGCGGTTTACGCTTACCGCCAGCGGTAAGGTGAAATACAAGAAAATGAATCTTCGCCATATTTTGACGAAAAAAAGTTCGAAACGGAAGAGAAATCTGCGGAAGCCAGGTTTTGTGGCCGCTGGTCCGATGCACCAGATCAAGAAGAAGCTTCTGCCCAACGGCTAGTTCGGGCTTAACAGGAGAAATGCAATGTCAAGAGCAGTAGACGGCACCAAGCGCAAAGATCACCGCAAGAAAATACTCAAGATCGCCAAAGGTTATTGGGGAAGACGCCATTCCAACTACAAGGTCGCGAAGGACGCGGTGGCGAAAGCTCTCTCCGACGCGTACAAGGACAGGCGCGACAAGAAGGACGTATTCAGGACTCTCTGGATCGCCCGTATCAACGCGGCCTGCAGGGCTCAGGATCTCACCTACAGCAGGTTCATCGAAGGCGTCAACAAGGCCGGCATAACGATGAACAGGAAAGTTCTCGCGGATCTCGCCATAACGGATCCGGCGGCTTTTTCCGCTATCGTCGAGCAGGCGAAAGCGGCGCTGAAGGTCTGAGGCCATGGTGAGCCTCGAGCAAATCCGCGCCCTCGAGGCGCGGGTCGAGAAAGCGGTTGTACTGATCGATAAGCTTCGCAGGGAAAATGCCGAACTCGAGCAGCGTCTCATAGAAGCCTCGCGCTCCGAGGAGCAGGTCAAGGCAGCCTATTCAGAGCTCGAGAGAAAAACCGCGGCCTCCGTCCGAATGGCCTCCGAATCGGAGGCCATGACGGCTGATCTGAGCGCGAGGCTCAAGGCGGCCGAAGAAAAGGCGGCGGGCGCCGAGCTCAAAGCCGCTGAGGCCGATGAGCGCGCGGCCGTCATGGAGCGCAAGGCTCAAGCCGCCGAGGCCGAGAACGCTTCCTATAGGGATCGGGCTCTCGCGGCCGAGCGAAAGTCCTTCGACCTCGAATCCAAGGCCGAAGAACTGAAGCGGGAACAGTCGAGAATTGAGGAAGGGCTCACGCACGCCCTGCAGAAGCTGGATGCCTTCGAGGATATGGTGATGGGCATCTCGGTCGGAAACGCCGACACAGGCGCCGCGGTCATCGACGAAGCGTTCAACGCGGGGGAGGAAAAGGTGGAGGCTGTCGATCAGTCCCCAACAGCCCCCGAACCTCAGGAGTCGCCGTTTCTCGGCGCGTCGTTTCGAGGCGAGCGGCTTTCCGGAGACTCGTCGCAGGCCGACGATCATGAACTCGACATATTCTGAGGACGGCAGGAAGGTGCCATCTCAGGTAATTCCCATTGAAGTGCTCGGCGTTTCCTTCACTATCCGCACCGATGAGGACCCTGAATATATCGGAGGCCTGGTCTCCGAGCTCAAGGAAAGGCTTTCGGGCGTTTCAAGCCAGATGAAAATCGTGGATCCGCTGAAGCTGGCCCTCATCACCAATCTTCTGACCCTGGACGAGATGCGCCGTGAGGATAGCCAGAGGGCTTCGGCTTCCAAGGATTCCGAAGCGGCTTCGCTTCTCGACAATCTTGACAAACGTCTTGGCGAATTGGGTCTGTGATTGGGCGCGGACAGAACAGCCTATAGGAGTAAAGAATGATAATGCCTCTCGAGCAGCTGATCAATTACAACACTAATTCATATGAGTTGGCCGTCGCCGTGAACAGGCGGGCTTTTCAGTTGGCCGTGCTGAAGACCCCCGAGGTCGAGAAAAACAACGGCAAGGTCGTGTCGCTGGCTGCCCAGCAAGTGTTCGGCAAGCAGGTGGAGTATCGCTTCATCAACGGTTAAGGTCATCGTCGTGACCGGCCCGACGGCATCGGGCAAAACAGAGCTCCTTGACAGCGTTTTTGGTCGAGGAGCTTTTTCGTTTTTCACCGCGCTCCAAAGGTCATCGGCCGATGGCAAACGGCTTCCTTCCGCCGCCGCGATCATCAGCGCCGACTCCATGCAGGCTTACAGGGGCATGGATATCGGCACGGCCAAGCCGGACGCCGATCTTTTGAGCCGTCTTTCGCACTATCTCATCGACATCAAGAATCCCGACGAGCAGTACACGGCCGGCGAATTCGTCCACCGCGCCGACGCCCTCTGCGCCTCGCTAGCCGGGGAAAACGCGGTTCCGGTGATCTCGGGCGGCACGGGCTTTTACCTGCGGAACTTCGTGTGTGGATCGGCCTCGGCTCCACCCTCCGATCCCGCCGTGAGGATGGAGGTCGCGCGCGCCCTCGAGACGCTTGGCCCGGAGGCGCTGAGGCGGGAGCTCGAAAGGGCAGACCCGCTCTCAGCCGCGAGAATCAACGAGCACGATCTGTACCGGCTGACGAGGGCGGTGGAAATACTGAGAACGAGCGGTCAACCCCCCTCCCGTTTCGCCCCGTCCGGCAAGCCGCGCGATGGTTACGAGTTTCTCGTCATCGGCATCGAGCGCCCCCGCGAGGAGCTGAAAGCCCGAATTCGTGCCAGGGTGGGAAAAATGTTCGAGGCTGGGCTCGCCGACGAAGTCGAGGCGCTGCGCGCGGCTGGCTACACCGCGGCTTGCCCCGGGCTCAAGGCCATAGGCTACAGCGAATTTTTCGCCATGAAAGGGGCTCCTCTGGCGGAAATAGCGAGCGCCGTGGAGCTTCACACCAGTCAGTACGCGAAGCGCCAGATGACCTTTCTGCGCGCTTTGCCCGGCATCCTTTGGATGAAGGCCGATCCCGACGGTTTCCGCGCCGCCATCGCCGCCTTCCTTTCAGGTTCCCCGCGATAATCTCTTTTATCACCTTTAATATTTGTGGCAAAGCGGCTATAATCGGCCGCAATGAATATGACAACGATCCTTCTTACCGCGCTGTTCGCCCTCCTTCCTATCTCAGAGTTGCGTGGAGCCATTCCCTTCGCCGTGCTAAGGGGGGTGGATCTCTTTCCGGCGGCGCTCATCTGCGTGGGCATCAACGCGCTCGTGCCTTTCCTCGCTTTTCTCTTCCTTTCGACCGTACACAAGCTTTTCTATAAATTGTCCTGGTATAAGGGTTTCTTCGACCGGTTCGTGGAGAAGGCCAGGGTGAAGGTGCATGCCCAGGTCGAGAGATACGGCTACTTGGGTCTTCTCGTCTTCGTGGCGATTCCCCTCCCTATGACGGGAGCCTGGACGGGAGCCCTCGGCGCCTGGGTGCTCGGGATGGACAAGAAAAAAGCCTGTCTCGCCATCGTTGGAGGCGTCGTCGTCGCCGGCGTAATCGTCACGCTTCTCGTAGCGCTCTTGGGCGCGGGAGCCAACTCGATATTTTTCAAATCCATTTGATTTTTTAGGACACCACAGCTCAGTCGCGCAGCAAGGATACCATGAACATCGACTTTGCCTCGGAACTCGATCCAGAACAGTATAGAGCGGTGACCACGACCGAAGAGCCGCTCCTCATCATCGCAGGCGCGGGATCCGGCAAAACCCGCGTCATCACCTTCCGGATAGCCCGCCTTCTTTCCATGGGAGTCCCGCAGGAATCGATCCTGGCGCTTACCTTCACCAACAAAGCCGCCCGCGAGATGGCGGAGCGAGCGAGGCAGCTCACCGGACTGCCGCTCAAGAATCTCGTCATCGCCACCTTTCATTCCTTCGGCGCCTGGTTTCTCCGCAAGGAGATACACAGGCTCGGCTGGAAGGACAACTTCACCATCTACGATGAACAGGACAGGATGCAGGCGGCCAAGGAATGCGCCCGCGAGCTGGGCTTTGGGATGGAAGGCTTCGACGCGGCCCAGGCCGCGTCCTTCATCTCCGCGACGAGGACAGGCTTTTCGCCTGCCGCCAGGGCGAGGGAGGGCGGGGCGAAAGAGCCGGGCGGCGCCGCCCCCGACGGCGATGCCTACAAGGCTCTCTTCGAGGAATACCGGAAGTCCCTCAAACTGTACAACGCGGTCGATTTCGACGACCTCATCGCCATGCCTCTGGAAATATTCGGGGCATTCCCGGAATCGGCCAACGTCCTGCGGAAGCGTTTCCGCTATGTCATGATCGACGAGTTCCAGGATACGTCGTTCCAGCAGTACGAACTTGTCAAGGCCTTCGCGACGGACAACATCTGCGCGGTGGGCGACGACGACCAATCCATCTACTCGTGGCGGGGGGCTAACTTCGGGAACCTGGAGAAATTCGAGAAGGACCATCCTGGCATCGTCGAAATAAAGCTGGAAAGAAACTACCGTTCCACCTCGACGATTCTTGGAGCGGCCAACGCTTTGATATCGCACAATGTCAAGAGAAAAAAGAAGAATCTGTGGTCGCCGGGGGAGAAACTTGGCGTCCCTATACTCTTCGACGAGATCGAGGACGAGACCGAGGAGGCCGAGAACATCGTCTGCAGGATGAAGAAGATGCGCGTCGCCGACGGCTTCGCCTGGGACGCCTTCGGAATACTCGTGCGGACCAACGCCCAAGCGAGGGTGATCGAGGAGACGCTCATGGAAACGGGGCTTCCCTACAGGACGGCGGGAGGACCCTCGTTCTACCAGCGCAAGGAAGTGAGAGACATGCTCGCCTATCTGAAGGCGGCGGCCAACCTGGACGACGACATGAGCGTCCTGCGGATCATCAATGTTCCGAGGCGCGGAATAGGCAAGGTCGGACTCGAGAAGATATCGGGCTTTTCCCGCTCCCGCAACATGTCCATGCATACGGCTCTCGAGATCATCGAGCGCGCGCAGGATCCTCTCTCCGGCGTGAAGACGGTGAGGGAGGCTATGGGTTTTTTCGCTTTCCTGGCTGGCTTCCGCGAGACGCTTCTGTCGAGGAAGAAGCCGATTTCAGCCTGTCTGAGGGAAATGGTGACGCAGATAGGCTACTGGCACTACCTGCTCGAGGAATACAAGACGAACGACAAGACCGCGGCGTGGAAATACAGAAACATCGAACTTCTCGCCGCGTCCATCGAACGCTGGGAAAAAGATCCGGACACGCTAGACAAAGGGCTCTTCGCCTACCTGGCGCGCGTGGCCCTCGTGACGCGCGATGATCCCGACGACGATGACGGAAAGATAAGCCTGCTGACCATCCACTCGGCCAAAGGGCTGGAATTCGATGTCGTCTTCGTTCCCGGCTGCGAAGAGGGCATTCTGCCCCACGCTCGATCCCTCGAGGACGGGGGAGGGGACCTGGAGGAGGAGCGCAGGCTTTTCTACGTCGCCTTGACGCGAGCGAAAATGAGGCTTTTCCTGAGCCGTTGCCTGAGGCGGAAACACCGCATGCAGGCCGTCGACACTTCCCCTTCGCCCTTTCTCGCCGAGCTTCCCGTGGAGTTCGTGCGGTCGGAAGACCCCGTGGAGAGCGCCCGTTCCGAAGAGGAGCTTCGCAAGGACATGCTGGCGAAAATGAAGGCCATGTTCGCGGGTAAGGCTGATGCGGAAAAGCCGGAAAACGACGAAAAGTCAAAAAAGGCCGGGTGAGGGCCGCCGGTTCAGACGCTCGGATCCGCCGCGTTGATCCAGGTGAGTTCATGCCTGTTGTGCCAGAGGTGGATGACCTTGGAGCCTGGAATGGCCGCGAACCTGTCGGTCGTCGTCTTGTCGAATGAGGCTCCCTGCATCTTTATCGTGCAGATGAAGCTCTTCGCGAGCCCCGATTCCCTCCAGGCCGATATCCAGTCGAAAAGCGCCTCCGGGTAGCAGATCACATCAGAGCAGAGCCAGTCCACGGGGCCGATGTCGGCGGGTTTCAGGGTGAAGGCATCGTGCTTCATGTAGCGCACGCCGGGCATCGCCGCCACCGAGTCGTCGAGCGGCGCCCTGTCTATGGCGAGGACGTCGGCGCCGAGTCCCGCCAGCGCCCATGTCCAGCCTCCCGGGCAGGCGCCGGCGTCCACGCAAATGTCGCCCGGTCCGGGGAGTCGGCCGGCGAAGAGGAGCGCTTCCCAGAGTTTTCGGTAGGCGCGCGAAGGAGGGCCTTCCTTGTCCTCCACGAAGGAAAATTCTCCGTTCGGGAAGGGGCTGGAGCAGACGGCCGAACCGAGGAGGAGGTGTTCGTCGAGAAGAGTGAAGCTTCCCATCGGCGATTCAGGCAGGGAAAAGGGAAAGGACTTCGGCCTTGTGGGAAGGTGAGGCAGGGCGTCGACGATGAGGGCTGTCCTTCTGTGGAGACGGGTGGGGTAGGCCGCCCAGTTCCGCTGGACGGCGCGCAGGGCCTTCGCGGCCTGCGAAATGGAATCGAATTCCAGGAGAAAGGGCTCCTTCCAGACGTTGCGCGTCCAGTAGATGTTCTTCAGCGCCGTTTCCGACCGCGGCGAGACGTCTGGACCCCAGCAGCCGACGAGCTCCTCGTCCACCTTCGCGTAGCCCGGCAGTTCCTCGAGCAAATGGCCGAGAAACCCTCTCGCGGCAAGGTAGGCCGCTCCCTTCATGAATTGCATACCTGACAATAGCAAATTCCGGGCGCTTCCTCAACCGATGAATTTTCGGGGCGCCTTCCTCTTGCGGGATAGGGGCTACTGTGCTAGACAATGAGATGTGGCGCCGCGCAAGCGGCGCCCGCGCGCGTCAAGGAGCCATATGTCGGATCTCGGTCTTATGCTTTCCCTTTCGCAAAAATTTGACAACGTGATTCGCGATCCCGTCTGGGGCGACATTCATTTCGACGACTCGCTTTTCGAACTCGCGAAGACGACGCCGTTCCGTGTTCTGGACGGCGTGAGGCAACTTGGTCCCGTCGCCTATCTCTACCCCGGCGCCACCCATACGCGGAGGGGGCACAGCATCGGCGTCTACTATATCGCCCGCCGCCTAGCCCTGTCCCTCCTTGAGCGCGGCCAGATCCCCTTCGCCAGTCCCGAGGGACTCCGAGCATTCCTCATCGCGGCGCTCTGTCACGATCTGGGGCATTATCCCTTCGCCCACTCGCTGAAGGAGCTTCCCTTGGCGGCCCATGAGGCGTTGGCGGGAGATCTTGTCCTGCGCGAACCCCTGCATTCGGCCATCCTCGACAGCGGGGCCGATCCCGAGCAGGTGGCGGCCATCATCGACAGTGACCGCTCCCTCCCCGACGACAGGGAAACCCTGCTGTTCAGGCGAATACTCTCCGGGGTGCTCGACCCCGACAAGATCGACTACCTGACGCGCGACGCTTTCTACTGCGGGATACCCTACGGCATACAAGACGCCGACTTCATACTGCGGCGCATCCTCGTGGACGAGGATGCGCTTTCGGTGGACGTTCGCGGCGAGATGAGCGTCGAAGCCCTTCTTTTCTCGAAGTACCAAATGTACCGATCCGTCTACTGGCATCATTCGGTGCGCTCGGCCACATCCATGGTGAAAAAGTCGGTCCTGCTCGGACTGACCCGCGGCGCGATCGTTCCGGAAAACCTCTACGGACTCGACGACGCGGGATTCCAGAGCCTCGTGGCCGCCGGCTCCGCCCCATTTTTCAAGCCCGCCAAGGATGTCTTCGCGGGAAGGATGTACAGCCTCGTGGGCGAAATAAGCTACGATTCGGAAAATATCGTCCACGCTGACCTCAATGATCTGGGCAAGAGGCTCGAGGCGGAGACGGCGCTCGCCATGGCGGCCGATATCGGGGAATCGGATATCGTGATCGACATTCCCGAGCCCATAGATTTCGAGACCAACCTCATGGTCAAGACGCGGGATGGCCGCGAGACCTTCTCCAGCAGGACGAGACTATTCGGGCCAGAGTCGTTGAAAAGCCTCGTCCAGTCGCTCAGAAGGATCAGGGTGTTCGCCCGACCGGGCGTCGACACGGCCCTGCTCCACGGGTTGGCGCGCGAGCTTTTAGCGTAAAAGCGCCCTTTCGTACCGCATAAGCAATCACCTCTCCGATACGCCCGTAAAACCTTATATAAACAAATTGCGATACTGTCTAAATCGTTATATGGAATGATGTTTTTTTCTTTTTCTCGCCCCGGCCGAAAAACCCGCCTTCGGCGACAACCGCTACACACTCGTATAGCATGCATGCGAAAAAATATTGTTTCTGTCGATTCTTTACCCTCAGCCTTCGTTGACAGCTTTCCTATAAAGGGTAAAATTAACTTGTAGTGGTAAATTGTGGGAAATGGTAGGAAATAGTGGAATGAACCTGTTAACCGGTGAATTCAAGAATACCCTGGACGAAAAGGGACGGATCTCGCTTCCCGCGCGAATGCGCGGCGAGTTGCCGGGAGCCAACCTCGTCCTGACGAAGGGTGTCGACAAATGCCTCTGGTTATTTCCTCCTCTCCAGTGGGAAGACCTCTCCCAAAAACTCATGGCGAACACGAGCCTCTTCCAGGCGAAATCGCGCCATGTCCAGCGCAGGATTATTGCCCCGGCCACGGGAGTGGAAATAGACCGCCTCGGCAGGATTTCCATTCCGCAGGAACTGAGGGAGTGGGCCGGTTTATCGCGCGAGTGCATCATTCTTGGAATCTCCAAATACATAGAAATCTGGAACGCTGAAGAATACGAGAAATATATCGACGAGAACGAGGAAGAATTTTTGAGCGACACCGAAGAACTCGGGGGCCTGACGCTTTAGGCGTCGAAAAGCCTATGAAGAAAAAGCCGGCGCGGGCGAAAACGGCTCGGAAAATCCAGGAACAACCGATACGGGAAACATTGTCGCAGGTCCTGCCCTCGCGCTCCGAGACGGAATCACCCGTCATCCTCCACAGGCCAGTGATGCTCGCGGAGATCCTTGAGCTTTTCGAGGCGCTCGGGCGGCCCGATGCCCTCGTGGCCGACTGCACCCTGGGCGCCGGTGGACATGCCGAGGCCATGCTGTCGCGCTTTCCAGGCATCCGCTATGTCGGCATCGACGCTGATCCCGAGGCGAGGGATCGTTCGGCGGCCAGGCTCCGGCCTTTCGCCGACAGGCTGGAAATCCGCGCCGGCTATTTCGACGATGTTCTGGAAGCTTGGGCTTCCTTCCCCGGCTTCGAGAGACCGGACTTCATCCTTTTCGACCTGGGCGTCTCGACGCATCATTACCTCGACTCGAACAGAGGCTTCTCCTTCGCGAACGAGGAACCCCTCGATATGCGCTTTTCCCCCGACGCCGAGACATCGGCATACGATCTCGTCAACGCGATGAAGGAGAACGACCTCGCCGATGTCATTTTCCGATATGGCGAGGAGCGCTATTCGAGGCGCATCGCGAAAGCGATTCTCGAGGCGCGAAGGAACGCCCCCATACGGACATCCAAGGCTCTCGCCTCCATCGTGGCGGGCGCCGTGCCCTCCGCGTACCGATACGGCAGGATACACCCCGCGACGAGGACCTTCCAGGCGCTACGCATAAGCGTGAACAGCGAACTGGAGCGGGAGGAGAAGGGGCTCGCCCTGGCCGCGAGAATGCTCGCGCCGGGAGGGATTCTCGCCGTCATCTCCTTCCATTCGCTGGAAGACCGCATCGCCAAGCAACTCTGCAAGGATTGCGGCAGAAATAGGGGCTACGAGGAAATCTATAAAAAGCCACGCGTCCCCACCGACACGGAATGCGGCGCGAACCCAGCCTCCAGGTCGGCGAAACTGCGCGCCCTGCGTTCTCCGGCTGAAGCGGCTTCCGGCGGCGCTGAAGCGGAAGGAGCGCGGACATGAAAATTGGACGTTTCTGGACGCTCGTCATCGTGGCCGGCTTTTTCGCCTTGGGCATGGCCTGGCAGTCGAGCCGCTTTACCGACCTGACGGCGAAAGCCCGCGCCCTTGAGGAGGAGCAGGCCACATGGATCGCCGAGAACCGAAAAATCGAGGCGGAAATCGCCAGGCTTTCGAGCAGGGAGAGGACGCAGGAGATGGCGAGCCGGCTGGGGCTCAAGAAAGCCCTGCCCGAGGAAAAACTGAGGATTCAACTGACACCGGCCGGCGATAGCGTTTCCAAGACCCTCGGTTCGGGAGGCATTCCCTTGAGTTCGGCGAAAAAAGCGGAGGGCGGCGCCCATGACTGAAGCGAGAGTCCTGTTCTCCGCCGGCGAAGCGGCCGGCATGATCGGGGGAGCGTGCAGGGGCAACTTGGATGCCCTGATCCTCGACGTCGTGGCCGATTCCAGGAAAGTCGGGAAAGGGTCTCTCTTCGTGGCCTTGCCCGGCGACAACGTCGACGGCCACGGTTTCATCGGCGCGGCGCTGAGACAGGGCGCTTCCTGCGTGATGGCCGCGCTGGACAAAAAGGAAATGGCGCTCGCCGCCGCTTCCGCGACGGGCTTAGGCGACGTCGGCCTTGGCGATTCGTGCTTTATTTTTGTCGAATCCCCGCTAGCAGGCCTCCAGGGTTTGGCCCGAGAGCACAGGCGGAGGATGAAGGGCCTTCTGCGCATAGGCGTCACCGGTTCCTCCGGCAAGACGACCACCAAGGAATGCATCGGCGCCGCTCTCGCTCCAGCCTACCCGGCCGGTACCCTCGCCATGAGCGAGGGAAACTTGAATTCCGATATAGGCCTCGCCCTCTCAATGTTCTCCCTCGCGACTTCCCATAAAGTGGGGATTTTTGAAATGGGCATGAACAGGAGAGGGGAGATGGATGAACTCGCCTCCATTTACGAACCCGACATCGCCGTCATAACCAACATCGGGACCGCCCATATCGGCATGATCGGCTCCCGACGAGGCATCGCCGAGGAGAAGAAGAGGATTTTCTCCAGATTCAGCGGTTCGCAGCGCGGTTTCGTATGGGAAGACGATCCATACAAGGATTTTCTGAAGGCCGACGTTTTGGGCAAAATTTCCGAATTCGGCCCGCGCTCGACGGTGGGGCTGGAGAAGGTCGAGAACCTTGGCCTCGGCGGCTGGCGTCTCGGCTGGGCCGGGCGGCGGTTCACCTTCGCTCTTCCGGGAAGGCACAACCTGCTCAACGCCCTGGCCGCCCTTTCGGTGGCCGCCGATCTGGAACGCGATCCCGCGCTCGTGGCCACTGGCCTCTCTTCGGTGAAACCGCTTTTCGGCCGCTCCGAAATCTTTGAAGGAAGAATCTCCCTCGTGAGGGACTGCTACAACGCCAATCCGGACAGCGTGGCAGCCGCCATGGATCTCTGCGACTCCGTCGAGTGCGCGGGAAGAAAAGCCTACGTCCTCGGTTCGATGCGAGAGCTGGGCGATACGTCGATCGACGAACATGCGGCGATGGGCAGACGAGCGGAATCCTCGACCGCCGACGGTCTTTTCTTCTTCGGCGACGAAGCGGAGGACAGCTATCATGCCGCGATAGCCGCCGCGAACGCCCGTTCCGCGGGCGGACGTCCGGGAAGGGTCATTTTTCATACCAGCGATATCGAGTCGCTCAAGTCCGCCGTCCTCGGCTATCTGAAGGATGGCGATCTCGTTCTGGCGAAGGCTTCCCGCGGTCTTGCCCTCGAACGCTTCACCGCGGCGCTCTTCGACGCGGGCCTTGTGAACGATGTCGGATCGGCTGACCCGACCGGAACGAAGGGGGATGTCCATGCTTCGTGAACTGTTGCTTCCGCTCGTGAAATATTTTTCACCCTTCAATATTTTCCGCTACCTGACCTTCAGGTCGGTCTACGCTGCCATAACGGCCCTTCTCATCGTCTTTCTCTTCGGACCCGCCGTGATCAAGAGGTTGCGGATCCTCAAGTTCGGGCAGTCCGTCAGACTGGACGGACCCCAGAGCCACCTGGCGAAGACGGGCACACCCACGATGGGCGGCATCCTCATAATCGCCGGCGTGGCGATCTCCGTTTTCCTGTGGCAGGATATACGGAACCCGCTGACATGGATCGTCCTCTTTTCGCTTCTCGGTTTTGGCGCCGTGGGCACCGCAGACGATCTCCTCAAGATCAAGAAACGCAATTCCGACGGACTCTCGGCGGTCCGGAAGCTGGGCATGCAGTTCCTCGTTTCCATGGTCGCCGTCGTGGGGCTCTATCTGATAGGCGGCGAGAACGCCACGAAAGTGTATATTCCCTTCTTTAAGAACCATATCCTCGACTTGGGGGTCTTCTGGATTCCCGTGGCGATGATTTATGTCACCGCCTGGTCCAACGCGGTGAACATCACCGACGGCCTCGATGGCCTCGCCACCGGTCTCGTCATCATGGCGGTGTTGGCCTTCTCCATCCTCACCTATGTGAGCGGGCGCGCCGACTGGGCCTCCTACCTCAAGATTCCCTACGTGAAGGGCGCCGGCGAACTGACTGTCTTCAACCTGGCCCTGTTGGGCGCCTGCACCGGCTTCCTCTGGTTCAATTCCCACCCCGCGGAAGTCTTCATGGGAGACGCGGGATCGCTCGCCCTCGGCGGCGTGCTCGGCGTTCTCTCGCTCATCGTCAAGAAGGAAATCCTCCTTCTCCTCATCGGCGGCGTGTTCGTGATGGAACTCGGGTCGGTGATGCTCCAGATACTCTATTTCAAGGCCACGAAAGGAAAGCGGCTTTTCCGCATGGCTCCGCTCCACCATCATTACGAGCTCGCGGGGCAGAAAGAGACCAAGGTTGTCGTCCGTTTCTGGATAATGGGCGGCATGTTCGCGCTTCTGGCGCTTTCGACGCTGAAGATTCAGTAGGGCATGGGAATGAAACCGCTTCATGAGTTCGCGGCCGAGGGCCGGACATCGCGGCATCCCGAATCGGGATTCGCCGGATCCTTCGCGGCGCTGGCCGTCATCGGCTTCGTCGCGATGTGGTCGGCCTCCTCGGGCTATGGCGTGAAGATGGGGAAAGGCGCGAGCTACTTCGCGGTCAGGCAGGCTATTTTCCTCCTCCCCGCTATCCTCGTGTTCATGGCGGCGTCCATCGTCTCCCTGGACTGGCTGAGAAACCTCGCCGGGTTATTCGCCATCGCCTCCATCGTCTCGCTCACGCTGCCATTCCTCCCCGGCATAGGCGTCGAGATCAACGGCGGAAGGCGCTGGATCAACCTCGTTTTCACGAATTTCCAGCCTTCCGAACTCTGGAAGCCTGTCAGCATCTTCTATGCCGCGCACATTCTCGACAAGAAGAACCAGACGATCAGGAACACGGCGGGTGAGGCGATATTCCCGTTTCTGGTCGTCGTCCTCGGCTGCGCCATCGTCTTCCTTCAGGATGATTTTTCGACCTCCATGCTGGCCCTGGTGGCCGCCCTTTCGGTATTCTGGTTCGCCGGCACGCCACTGCGATTTTTTCTCGGCACGCTCATTCTGGCGGTGCCAGCCGTCTTTCTCATGATCACTTCCTCCGAATACCGCCTCATCCGCGTGCTGGGTTTCATCATTCCCGACTATGATCCCCACGGCATGAACTACCAGGTCCAGAATTCCATCCGCGCCATCATGTCGGGCGGCCTCTGGGGCAAGGGTCTTGGGCTGGGCACGAGAAAGCTGTCTTCCATTCCTGAAATACAGTCCGACTTCGTGTTCGCGGCCTTCGCCGAAGAGATGGGGCTTCTCGGCGTCGCGGCGGTTTTCGCCTGCTGGATTTTCCTCGTCATCGCCGTGATACGCGTCACCAGGGGCAGGGAAGGTTTCCGCTATCTCCTCGCGATGGGCTTGCTCTGTCTCCTTTCGCTGCAGTTTCTCGTCAACCTGGGCGTCGTCTCCGGTTTCCTGCCCGCCACCGGCATCGCGCTTCCCTTCTTTTCGGCCGGCGGCTCTTCGCTCCTTTCCACCGCCCTGGCAGGCGGACTCATTCTGAACGCGCTCAAGGATACCGGCTTTTCGGCCGTATCCTCGTCCGAATCGGCGCGGATTTCTGGAGGAAACGGCAATGGCTGAACTGCTGTCATTGACGAAACCGAGAACGGGCGCCGCCTATCCGGCGTCCAAGGCCCTGCGCGACGTGTCGGTCTCGGAAACCCGCCCCGACGGCGCCAAAAAGACCGCCGCCGCGGCGAGAAGCGCCGAGAATATGGAGAAAACCTCTTATCTGGAGCGGAGCACGGCGCGCCGCGAAACGGCGCTCGCCGGAGCTTCCGGGAGGGCCGCTCATCCCGCCGCGAGAAATTTCGCCCCCTCGGCGCCGCTGAATGACCTGAGGTCGGAATCGCTGGGCCGGAGCGGTAACCGCGCTGAGGCCGATAGCCCCGGACTGACCCGATCGAAGCAGAAACCCAGGAAGCTCTACGACCAGAAAGCGGTTTCCATAGCGAAGACGCTCTCGGACAGGGAGCGCCTGGCGGAAAAAAGCGGGGAAGGGCGGCTGAGCGACAACGCCAAGCTGATGATCGCCTTCATTCTTCTCATCGCCATGGGGGTGGGGCTCTATCTCTCGGTTCCGGAAGTCACGAGGGTGAACAAGGTATCGGTGAACGGAATGTTCAACACGACAGAGAAGGAAATAACCGACGCTCTTCTCCTCAGCCCCGACATCAATCTGGTGAATGCCGATGTTCCCGCCATGGAAGCGCGCATCCTCGCCAATCCGAAGATCGCTTCCGTCAAGGTGAGGCGGGCCTTTCCCGATCAGCTCATTGTCAATCTCGTGGAGAGGAAGGCCGTGGCCTGCGTTCTCGTCAACGAGGAAATCGGCACGAAATCCATCGCCGTCGACGAAGAGGGAGTGGCGTTCGCCTACATGGATTCCATCGCGGCGGCGGCGAGGCTTCCCGTCCTCTCGGGCATACGCTTCGAGCGTTTCGTGCCGGGGCAGAGGCTCCCCGAGTTCCTGAGGCCGCTATTGGGCGACATCGCCGAGATAGCGAAGGGCAGCCCTTCGCCCCTCGAGGCTTTTTCGGAAATAAAAGTGGAAAAGATTTCCGATTCCGAGGCGGAACTTCTCCTGTTCCCTACCGGAAGATCGGTTCCTATACGGATGCCCGCGAGGCTCACGAGCAAGAATCTCGGATCGGCGCTGCTGGTCCTGGACATTCTGGCCAGCAGACAGGGGGCGGAGAAGATCGAGGAGATAGACTTCCGCACCGGCACCATCGTGTATAGGACAAAGGAGGCACAAGCTGACTGACACCTTCATCGTCGGTCTCGACATCGGCACTACGTCGACGCGGGCCGTGGTCGGGGATTTTAACGAAGAGGACCAGCTCGAAATCATCGGCGTGGGCGTAGCCCCATCGACGGGCCTGCGCAGGGGCGTCGTCCTCAATATCGAGGCGACCTTGTCCTCGGTGACTTCGGCGATAGAGTCGGCCGAACTCATGTCGGGGCGCGAGATACACTCCTGCGTCCTGGGCATATCGGGCGCGAACATCGAGAGTCTCAACTCGAAAGGCGTGGTGGCTGTGGCGGGCAAGGGCCGCGAGATAACCGCCGACGACATAGCGCGGGTGCATGAAGCCGCCAAGGCGGTCTCCATACCCATGGACAGGGAAATCCTCCATGTGATACCCCAGACCTACACCGTCGACGCGCAGCGCGGCATCCGCGACCCCCTGCATATGATGGGCGTCCGTCTCGAGTCCGAAGTGCACATCATCACGAGTTCGGTGACGACGACCCAGAACATGGCCAAATGCGTGAACCGCGCCGGGTACAAGCCCGATCGCCGCGTTCTCGGAAGTCTCGCCGCGGCGCGATCGGTGCTCTCCGACGATGAGCGCGACCTCGGCTGCCTCCTTATGGATATCGGCGGCGGGACTACCGATCTCATGGTGTTCCGCGACGGCGAACCCTGGTACACCTCGGCCATACCGGCCGGCGGGATGCAGGTCACCAACGATATATCGATCATGCTGAGCGTCCTCATGGAATCGGCCGAGCGCTTAAAGCGCGAAGCCGCGTCCTGCTGGCTCGAATCCATAGACCCCGACGAACTCATCGTTGTGCCCGGCATAGGCGGTAGGGATCCGGCGGAAATACCGCGGAGGAAACTCTGCGCCATCGTCCAGCCCCGTATGGAGGAGATCTTCCTCATGGCGAGGGAAAAGCTGGATAAAGCCGGCTTCCTGAAGGATATAAAGGCCGGAATCGTTCTCTCCGGAGGGGCCTCCCTCATGGCGGGAACCAGGGAATTGGCCGAGTCGGTCTTCCAAGTGCCCGTGCACCTCGGCGCGCCGCCCGCGATCGGCGGCCTGGAGAGCGAATACCGGAATCCGACGTTCGCGACCGCTGTCGGGCTCGTGCTTCTCGAAGCCGACAGCCAGCTGGCCATGGATCCTTCGCGCGGGCAGCCCGCGGCGCGCAAGGAGAAATCCAGGGCTTCGAATTTGGGAAAAATTGTCTCCTGGCTCAAGGATAAATTCATCTGAACGATGGAGGGAAAAAATGGCTATAGAAATCATCGATGACGAGAGCTCGGTCAATCCGACCGTGATCAAGGTAATAGGCTCGGGCGGCGGCGGTTCCAACGCGGTGAACAGGATGATCGCCGGCGGGCTCAAGAACGTGCAGTTCATCGCGGTGAACACCGATCTTCAGGATTTGGGCCGCTCGAAGGCGGAGATCAAGCTCGGCATCGGCACGAAGCTCACGAAGGGGCTCGGCGCCGGCGGAAAACCAGAGATCGGCGAAAAAGCTGCCATGGAAGACAGGGAGATGATCGAGCAGGCCCTGCGCGGCTCCGACATGGTCTTCGTCACCTCGGGCCTGGGCGGCGGCACCGGCACCGGCTCCGCTCCCATCATCGCCCAGACGGCGAGGGACATGGGCGCCCTGACCGTCGCCGTCGTGACAAAACCCTTCGCCTTCGAGGGCAAGGTCGTCGGCCGCATCGCCGAGGAAGGCCTCGAGAAACTTCGCCAGGCCGTCGACACGGTCATCGTCATTCCCAACCAAAACCTTCTGAGGGTCGTGGACAAGCGAACGCCCATCAAACAGGCCTTCCTCCTGGCCGACGAAGTGCTGAGGCAGGGAGTACAGGGCATCTCCGACCTGATCACCTTGGCCGGCGATATCAATATCGACTTCGCCGACGTACGCACCGTCATGCAGGGGCAGGGCGACGCCATCATGGGCATAGGCGTCGGCACGGGTGAGAATCGCGCCATGGACGCGGCGGGCAAGGCGGTGAACAACCCCCTTCTCGAGGACGCCAGGATCGAGGGAGCCAGGAACGTGCTCGTCAACGTCACGGGCGGCGAGGATTTCTCCCTCATCGAGTACCAGGAAATCGTCGACTTCATCACGGAAAAGGCCGCCGAAGAGGCTCATATCATCGCCGGCTTCGTCACCGATCCCGCGATCGACGACGAGGTCAGGGTGACGGTCATCGCGACGGGATTCGGCCCCCACCGCCCCGACCCCAAGGAAGTCGAGACGCAGAAGGCCATCCTCAGGGCGAAGACCGAGATCCGCAAACCTTCGAGCGACTATGTTTCTCCCGAAGATTACGTGCTCATGACCCAGCCCGCCATGAGTTCCGGCAAGGGCTTCGGCTTCGAGAACGCCGCTGACGGCGACGAGCTCGACATTCCCACCATCCTGCGCGACAAGAAATTCGGCGCGGAGAAGGCCGAGAGAATGGGAGCGAGGGCGTGACCGAACTGGGCGCCCGTTTCAGGGCTCATCTTCTGCTCGTGCGCAAGCGCTCGGCGCTCACCGCCGAAGCCTACCTCCGCGAACTGGACAAGCTGGAGGGGTTCCTTGCGGGACAGGGGAAAGAGCCTTTGACGGCCACCGGCGAGGATCTGCTCTGCTTCCTCGTCTGGAGGCACGAAAAGGGGCTCTCGAGGACGACGATGGCCAGGATCGTGGCGAGCGTCCACGCGGCCTATAAATTCATGAAGCTCGAGGGACTTCGCGGCGACGACCCTTCTCTCCTCATAAGGACGCCGAGGCAGGAGAGGACCCTACCCGACGTGCTTCAGCCCGAGGAAGTGGACAAGTTCCTCGCGAGCATCGATCTTTCGACGCCCAATGGCATCAGGGACAGGGCGCTCTTCGAGCTGATCTATTCCTGCGGCTTGAGGATTTCCGAGGCGTCGAATCTGTCCTTTGACAGGCTCTTCCTGAAGGAAAGGCTCCTGCGCGTTCTCGGGAAAAGGAAGAAGGAGCGGATCGTGCCCTTCGGCGACGAGGCTCACCACTGGCTGGAAAAATACATAAAGGAAGCCAGGCCTCATCTGGAGAAGCGAAAGAAGTCCAATCTCGTTTTTCTCAACCAGGAAGGCGAGGGCATATCCCGAAAGGGAATCTGGAAACGCTTTTCGGGGATCAGGACCCTGTCTGGGGTTTCGGCGAAGGTGCATACGTTCAGGCACAGCTTCGCGACGCATCTTTTGGCTGGCGGCGCCGACCTGAGGACGGTGCAGGAACTTTTGGGGCACTCCGACATTTCAACGACCCAGATCTATACGCACATCGAGGAAGAGGCCCTCCAGGGATATCACAGGGAGTATTTTCCCAGAAACTAAAGGGTCGGCGAAAGCGCTAGCGTCATCGGAAGGCGTTTATGGATGGGAGGATGAGGATGAAAAGGGTAAACCTGGGATATCCGCAGAGACTCTCCCTGTTCCACGCCATGTTCGACGACGAAGTTTGCGGGATGCTGGAAACGGAAGCGCCGGATCCGCTTCTGGCCCTGGCCATAGCGAGGATGGATTTCCTGAGGAGCCATGAAAAGCTCCTCGTTTCGGGCGCGGCGCTTTCGCGCGAGGGTCTTTTGGCGATGAGCGCGGGCGACGTCCAGTCCCTCGTCATGCGCGCGATGAAGCCCGACCGTTGGGCTCCGGCCCTCTATTGGGAAAAGGCGCTTGAGGATAGGGATTTTTTCGAGCCTCGAGGCATCCGCTTCGTGCCGATAGGCGATCGCGACTTTCCGCCGCAGCTGAGGGAAGTCTACAGGCCGCCATTCGGGTTGTACCTGAGGGGAAGGCTTCCCGATCCAGAGATGCCTGCCGTGGGAATCGTGGGAACGAGGGTCCCGACGGGGCGCGGGCTGCGCGCCGCTTACGCGCTGGCGGCTGATCTGTCCGCGAAGGGAGTCTGCGTGGTGTCGGGGCTGGCGAGGGGAATAGACGCGGCGGCCCATCGCGGCGCCCTGAAGGGCGGCGGAAGGACGCTCGCCGTGCTCCCTGGCGGCATCGAGACGATCTATCCGATTTCGAACAAGGCGCTGGCTTCGGCCATCCTGGATTCGGGCGGAGGGCTCGTCACCGAGTATCCGCCCGGCACGGAGATCCAGCGTTACCGCTTCCCTGAGCGGAACAGGATCATCGCCGGCATGTCGCGTTCCTGTGTCGTCGTGGAGGCGCCCGAGCATTCGGGTGCTCTCATTACCGCCGATCACGCGCTTACCGAAGGGCGGGATGTTTTCGTGCACGGGGCCTGCGTCGGCAGCTCGCGCAACGGCGGCGGGGATGCTTTGGCTTCCCAAGGCGCCGTTATTGTGAATAATGCTGAGGACCTGTTTTTGGAATGGTCGGCGAGCGGACGAGGGATGGCGGCGCGACGACAGCATGAGCGTGTAGGAGACTGAAAGAGTATGGCGAAAGCGAAAAAAAATACAGACCTAATCGATCGGATGCCCGCGGCGGAGCTCGCGCCGGTGGCCACGCCGGAAACCTCGATGGAGGCGCCGTCGACGAAAGCCATGTCCAAGAAAAAAGCAGCGGTTAAAAGTACAGCTGCCAAGAAGACCAAAACAAAGACAACCAGCGCGGCCAAATCGGCCAAATCGGCCAAGAAACCCGAAAAAGGCAAGATCCTCGTCATCGTGGAATCCCCCGCCAAAGCCAAGACCATCGAAAAATACCTGGGATCCAGATACAAGGTGCTCGCCTCCATGGGGCACCTCATCGACCTCCCCAAGTCGCGCGTCGGCGTCAATGTGGACAACAATTTCGAGCCAGAATACCTGACCATCAGGGGCAGGGCCGAGGTGCTCAAGAGCCTCGTCAAGGAAGCCAAGAAATCCGAAGCCGTCATGCTGGCATCGGACCCCGACCGCGAGGGAGAAGCGATAGCCTTCCAGATCGGCAAATACATCGGGGAAAAGGAGCCTGGGCTCCGCATTCAGAGGATCACCTTCAACGAGATCACCCAGAACGCCATCAAGGAAGCGGTCGACGCCCCCCGGCAGATCGATCTCACGAAGGTCGACGCGCAGAAAGCCCGGCGTGTCCTCGACAGGCTCGTCGGCTACAACCTCTCCCCCCTGCTCTGGAAAAAAGTGAAGAACGGCCTTTCGGCCGGCCGCGTCCAGTCGGCGACGCTCAAGCTCATCTGCGACAGGGAAAAGGAAGTCGAGTCCTTCATCCCCGAAGAATACTGGACGATAGAGGCGGGCCTCAAGTCCCATCGTTCGGTGATCAAAGCCGACCTCGTCCTCTATAAAAATGAGAAGCTTCAGGTCTCGAAAGAGGAAGAAGCCAAGGCGATTGTCGGCGATCTCGAGGGCAAGCCCGCCGTCGTGAGCGATATCAGGAACAGCGAAAAAGTCATAAAGCCCAAGGCGCCCTTCACGACCTCCACACTACAGCAGACGGCCGCCAACCGCCTCGGCTTCACGAGCAAGAAGACCATGCAGATCGCCCAGAAGCTCTACGAAGGCATAAGCATGGGGGCCCAGCGCGCCGGCCTCATTTCCTACATGAGAACCGACTCCACGCGTATATCAGAATATGCCCTCGCCGAGGCCAGGCGCTGGATCGCGGAATTCCACCCCGGGCAGCTGCCTTCCCAGGCCCAGCATTACAGTTCGGGCAAACAATCCCAGGACGCCCATGAGGCGATCAGGCCGACGAGAGTGGATCTCGCGCCCGACGACATCGCGCGCTTCCTCCAGCGCGACGAACTGAGGCTCTACGCCCTGATCTGGGAACGCTTCGTGGCTTCCCAGATGATCCCCGCGGTGATGAACATCACCACGGCGGACATCGCCATCGGCGAAGGACTTTTCAGGGTCTCGGCTTCATCCTATGTCGAGGAAGGCTTCTACAAGGTGATCAAGCTCGCCGCTTCCAAGGAAGAAAAAGCGAGTCATAGCCTCGCCCTCGAAGTCGGCCAGGCCCTGCCCGTCGAAAAGATCCACGCGACCCAGCATTTCACCCAGGGGCCCGCGCGCTACAACGACGCCTCCATAATCAAGGCCCTCGAGGAACTGGGCATAGGCCGGCCTTCCACCTACGCGCCCACGATCAGCACCCTTCTCGAGCGCTACTACGTATCCCGCCAGACGAGACAGCTAGCCCCGACGCTGCTCGGCAAGATGATAACGGAGATACTCTCCGAGTATTTCCCCGACGTCATCGACACGGGGTTCACTTCGAGCATGGAGAGACTTCTCGACCAGGTGGAAGAGGAAAAGGTCGATTGGGTCGCCGTGATGAAAGACTTCTATTTCCCGTTCAAGAAGAGGCTCGACGAGGTCATGTCCACGCTCACGAGCAAGAAAGGGCAGCTGGACGAGGCGACGGACATCGTCTGCGAGCTCTGCGGAAAGCCCATGGTGAAGAAGTTGGGGCGTTTTGGCTTTTTCTTGGCCTGTTCAGGCTTCCCCGCCTGCAAGAACACGAAGTCGATTCCCCTCGCGAAATGCCCCAAATGCGGCGGCGACATCGTCGAGCGGAAGAATGTGAAGGGCAAGCGCAAGACCTTCTACGGCTGCACCAATTATCCCACCTGCGACTTCATGTCCTACGACAGGCCGACCGACAAGCTCTGTCCCAAGTGCGGCTGGTTCCTGGTGGAAAAGACCGACAAGGTGTCGGGCGTCCACAAGGTGTGCATCAACCCCTCGTGCGACTATCTCCATGCCAAGGACGAAGAGCGCCCGGAGGAATGATCGATGGATAAAAGGATCGAAGATTACCTTTCCTATCTCGAATCCGTGCGCGGCCTCTCCGAGAGGACCTTGCGCGTCTATGGAGACGACTTGGAACGGTACGAGAGCTTTCTCTCGGGCGCCGATATCGACGCGGCCGCTGCGCACGACATCCGATCCTTCGCGGGCACCCTGGTGATGGAAGGCAAGGCCGCCTCGAGCGTCAACCGCGCGCTCTCCACCATCAGAGGCTTCTATCGGTACAGGATGCGCTTCGGCGGACTGACAACCGATCCCGGGCGGGAAGTGGAGAACCTTTCGGCGGCGAGACCTCTGCCCAAGTTCATGTTCGAGGACGAGATGGCTCAGCTCATCGAGTCCATCGACGGGACGGGCTTCGCGGAAACCCGCGACAGGGCCCTCTTCGAGGTCCTGTATAGCACGGGATGCCGAGCCTCGGAAATATCGGGCATGACGATCGATAGGATCGATTTTCCGAGAGGGATCATCCGCGTTCTGGGCAAAGGTTCCAAGGAGAGGGTCGTCTTCCTCGGCAGGATGGCGTCGACAGCCCTCGCCAACTATCTCGTCATGCGCGCCATGCGCCTGACGAAACTGCGCGCCTCGGATCACCGGCGCGCCTTCATCAACGCCAAGGGCGGTCCCCTCACGGTGAGGGGCATCGAGAAAATAGTGGAAAAACGGCGCGCGGCCTCGAACATGAAGAAGATCGTTTCGCCGCACACTTTCAGGCACAGCTTCGCGACCCAGCTCGTCGCGGCCGGCGCCGACATCAGGGTTGTCCAGGAGATGCTGGGACATTCGAGCATATCGACGACGCAGGTCTACACCCACGTCGATATGGAGCATCTGCGCAAGGTCTACGAGCTTGCGCATCCGCATGGAATGAAGGAGCGATAGATGTCCGACGATGACAGAAAGAAATTCCGTTCGACGACGGTGCTCGTCGTGAGGAAGAACGGCCATGTCGCCATGGCGGGCGACGGTCAGGTTACCTTGGGCGAGACGGTCATGAAGAGCAACGCACGCAAGGTGCGCACGATCTACGGGGGGAAAGTCCTCTGCGGCTTCGCCGGCGCCACGGCCGACGCCTTCGCCCTCCTCGAACATTTCGAGGTGAAGATCCAGGAATACGGCGGCGACTTGACGAGAGCGGCCGTGGAATTGGCCAAGGATTGGAGGACCGACAGGATCCTCCGCAAGCTCGAAGCCATGCTTCTCGTGGCCGACGCCAAGAAATCCCTCCTCCTCTCGGGAACGGGCGATGTGGTGGATCCGGCCGAGGACGCCGTAGCCATCGGATCGGGCGGTCCCTACGCCTACGCGGCGGCCATGGCTTATCTGGAAGCGTCGAGAAGCTTCGAGGAAAAGCTGGCGGGCGTCCAGCTTCCCGCTGGAGATCCCTCCGAGACGCCGCTCCACGCCTTCATGGGCGCGGCGGATATCGCGCGCAGGAGCCTCCAGATCGCATCGGGCATCTGCATCTACACGAACGACAAGATCATGGTGGAGGAAATATGACGCCGGTTGGATTCGATGCGCTGACCCCCCGGGCCATAGTCGAGGAACTCGATAAGTACATCATAGGCCAGACGAAGGCCAAGAAAAGCGTGGCCATCGCGCTGCGCAACCGCATGCGGCGCCAGCGCCTGTCCGAGGAAATGCGCGACGAGATAGCCCCCAAGAACATACTCATGATGGGCCCGACGGGCGTCGGCAAGACCGAAATCGCCAGAAGATTGGCCAAACTCTGCGGAGCTCCCTTCATCAAGGTGGAGGCGACGAAGTTCACCGAAGTGGGCTATGTGGGGCGCGACGTCGAATCCATGATACGGGACCTCATGGCTTCGGGTGTGGCCATGGTCAAGGAAGAGATGCAGGTGGAAGTGGCGGCCGAGGCGAAGCGGAGGGCCGAAGAACGTCTTCTCGATCTTCTCCTTCCCGGTCTGTCCAATTCGGTGGAGCCGGTAGGCTCCACGCAGGCCACGCTCGTGCAGCCGCTTCCGCCGAACGAGACACGCGAAAAATTCAGAAAACTATTGCGCGAAGGCAAACTCGATTCCCGCGAGCTGGAAATCACCGTGAACGCCGCGGCGCCTTCCATGGAACTCTTCGCGGGAACCCAGATGGAAGACATGGGCGTCGCCCTTGGCAGCATAGGCAACATGTTCGGCGGAAAGCGCAAGAAGAAGAGCGTCAGCGTGGCCGAAGCCCTCCCCATCCTCGAAGCCGAGGAAATGGAGAAACTCGTCGATCCGGACAAGGCCGCCCAGGAAGCGAGGCGCCGCGTCCAGGATTTCGGCATCGTCTTCATCGATGAACTCGACAAGGTCGCCAACAAGGAAGGCCGCGGCGCTTCGGGCATCGACGTTTCGCGCGAAGGCGTTCAGCGAGACCTTCTGCCCATCGTCGAGGGAACCATCGTCAACACGAAATGGGGCGCCGTGGACACGACGCACATCCTCTTCATCGCGGCGGGAGCCTTCACCGTCTCCAAACCCCAGGACCTCATTCCCGAACTACAGGGTAGGTTTCCCATCCGCGTCGAACTGGACGCCCTTACCGATAGGGATTTCGAAAGGATACTGACCGAGCCCAAGAACGCCCTGGTCATCCAGTACGCCCAGCTCCTTTCGACGGAGTCGGTGAACATCAGCTTCGAGAAGAGCGCCATCGCCCGGATAGCCCAGATAGCGGCCGCCGCCAATACGCAGACCGAAAACATCGGGGCCCGCCGTCTTCATACAGTGCTGGAGCGTCTTCTCGAGGATCTCTCCTTCGATGCCGACACGATGGCCGGGCAGAATGTCGTGATCGACGTAGCGTACGTCGACGGGAAATTCAAGGACTATGCCGAAAGACAGGATTTGAGCAAATACATTTTGTAGCAGGAGGGCCGATCAGCCATGACTTCGCCAGATTTTTGCATCAGCAACATCGACAGCTCCGCCGAAGAGAAGGAGTGCGAGCTCTGGAAACGGTACCAGAGCGGCCGCGACCCTAAAATCAGGGATCATCTGGTCGAGCAATACGCCCCTCTCGTGAAATACGTGGCGGGGAAAGTCGCCGCGAACCTCCCTTCCTCGGTCGAATACGACGATCTGGTGGGGTATGGGGTCTTCGGTCTCTTCGACGCCATCGACAAGTTCGACACAGCGAAACATGTCAAGTTCAAGACCTACGCGGTCACCCGGATCAGGGGGGCGATGTACGATCATCTCAGGGAATTGGACTGGGTTCCCCGCTCCGTGAGACAGAAAGCCAAGGAAATCGAGCAGGCGGTGATGATCCTGGAAGCCAGGCTGGGCCGCCCCGCCTCGGACTCGGAGATAGCCAGGTCCATGAATCTCTGCGAGGCCGAGTTTTCCCATCTCATGAGCAAGATTTCGAGCACGGCCATACTGTCGCTCAACGATATCTGGAACTCGGGCACCGACAGCGAGAAAATGTGCATCGGCGAGAGCATCGAATCGCCTAGAGGCCTCAACCCCGATTCCTCCGTCGAGAAAGAGGAGATCAGGCGGGTCATCAAACTGTCGATCACCGAACTCCCCGAGAAGGAAAAGAAAGTGCTCGTGCTGTATTATTACGAAAACCTGACATTGCGGGAAATCGGACAGATCCTCGACGTCACCGAATCGCGGATCAGCCAGCTGCATACGAAAGCGATCATCAGGCTAAGGGCCAAGCTGACGAGCCGCCGCAAGGGCATATTCTGAGCGACCTCGACGAAACGCGGAGCGACTGGAGGGAGCCGGAAGGCTCCCTTTATTTTTTATCCGCGCCCTTTGGGGGTTCTTTCGCCTGCTCCTGCTTCTCGGCGGCGGCGATTCCGTATTCCTCGATCTTCTGATACAGAGTCTTGCGCCCGATTTTCAGGACTTCGGCTGTTTTCGTCTTGTTGCCGCCCAACATGGCGAGCGTTTCGGCGATGATGATCTTCTCCGCCTCCTCGAGCGTGCAGAAGGCGGGGAGACGCATCTCCTTCATCTCCTGCGTCGAGCGCGGACCGGGCGGCAGATCATCCACCGTGATGAACTGCGTCGAAGCCATCACCACGGCGCTCTCGATGCAGTTGCGCAGCTCGCGCACGTTGCCCGGCCAGTCGTAGGCGTAGAGCGCTTGCCTGGAGCGTGGGTCGAACCCCTCAATGCGCTTGCCGTTTTCCTCGCTGAATTCGTGGAGGAAGGTGGCGGCGAGAAGAGGGATGTCTTCGCGTCTCTCCCGCAAGGGGGGGACGTGTATGTTGACGACGTTGAGCCGATAATAGAGATCTTCCCTGAAACGTCCCGCGGCGATTTCCTCTTTCAGGTCCTTGTTGGTGGCCGCGATGAACCGCACATCGACCTCGAGCGTGGATTCGCCGCCCACTCTCTCGAATTTCCTGTCCTGGAGCACCCGCAGGATTTTAATCTGGACATTCTGGTTGATCTCGCCGATTTCGTCGAGAAAGAGGCTTCCCGTGTCGGCCAGCTCGAAGCGGCCTCTTTTTCTCGTCTGGGCGCCCGTGAAAGCCCCTTTTTCATGTCCGAAGAGCTCGCTCTCCAGAAGGCTTTCGGCCAAGGCGGCGCAGTGCACTTTTATGAGCGGTTTATCCCTTCGGGGGGAAAGATTATGGATGGCATCGGCGATGAGCTCCTTGCCGACGCCGGATTCCCCCGTTATAAGGACGCTCGCCCGCGTCGGCGCCACCTTGCGTATGAGATCGAAAATCTTCCGCATGGCCGGACTTTTGCCGATGATCGAGCTGATGCGCTGCTGGGCGAGAACTTCCTCGCGAAGCTCCTGGTTCTTGATCGAGAGTTCCCTGAACTCGAGGGCGTTTTTCGTCAGCTTCAGGAGATGCTCGAGATCGAGAGGCTTCGTGATGAACTCGAGGGCGCCGTACTGCATCGCCGACACGGCTTCCGATATGTCGCCGTGTGCCGTGATGATGATGACGGGGATGTTCTGCCAGCGCCGCTTTATATGCTGGAGAAGCTCCATGCCCGAGACTTTCGGCATCTTGAGGTCGGTGATCACCAAGTCGATGTACTGCTCGTCGAGGAGCCGCATCGCCTCCTCGCCGTCCGAGGCGGTCAGCGGGGCATAGCCCTCCATGCCGAAAGCCTCGGCGAGCCCGTCGCGGATATTCTTTTCATCGTCGACGATGAGAATAGTGGACTGCATTCAATCCTCCGCCTGTGATCCGGCGATAGCCACCGAATCCTGCCATTGGGGAAGCGATTTCTTCTCTTTCTGGGGAATGGGAAGATGGATGGTGAAGGTGGAACCCACGCCTTCCTTGGATTCGAGGCTGATATCCCCCGAATGTTCCTTGATGATCTTGAACGTGATGGTGAGACCCAGGCCCGTTCCGCTTTTTTTCGTCGTGAAATAGGGTTCGAAAATCTTCGTGAGCATATCCTCGGGGATGCCGGTGCCCGTATCGGAAACGGAAATCATCAGCTCGTCGTTCGAGGCTTCCACCGCTATGCCCAGGTCGCCCCCATCGGGCATGGCGGCCATCGCGTTCTGGATGAGATTGAGGAGGGCCTGCTTTATGTGGCGCTTGTCCATGAGAACCCGGGGCAGATCGGCGCCCAACGTCATCTTCACATCGATGCCTTTCCTGTCCGCTTCGGGCTGGATGAGCTCGGCTATCTCCTCGACGATCTGTGCGGGGTTTTCGCTTAAGAGTTGGATATCCATCGGCCTCACCGCGAAGAGGAAGTCAACGACGATCTGCTTGAGCCGCTCCATCTCCTCTTTCACGACATTGAGATGCTTGTTCATCGCGGCCTTGTCGGTATTCTCGGCCTTCAAAAGCTTTTCGAGGAGCTGAATCCTTATGGAGATCGAACCCAGCGGGTTGTTGATCTCGTGGGCGACGCCCGCGGCCAGTGTCGTCAAGGCCGCGAGGCTCTCGGCGCGCCGCAGCTGCGTTTCCTTCTTGCGCTTTTCGGTGATGTCCTCTATGTGGATGATCGTGCCTGCGATCCTGTCCCCGGAGAGAAGGGCCGAGAGGCTGATGGCGATGATGCGCGTCCCCCCCGAGCTCTGGAGGGCGAATTCGCGCCCGAGGATCGTCTCTTCGGAGGTAAGCGACTTGTAGAAGAAATCCTTGAGTTCCTCGTCGGCCAGCGCCATCCAGAAGGGGCCGCCTCCCCATCCGCCCTGGATGCGAAGAATCCTCTCCGCGGATTTGTTGATGAGGACGGGCTCATGGTTCAGGTTGCAGACGACGATCCCGTCGAACATGGACTGGATGGCCGCCTCCAGTCTGTCGTTCGAAACGACGAGTTCGTTGAACAGGGCGCGCAGCTGGTCGTTCGTCAGCTTATCGGCGCGCGACAAGGCCTTTCCGAGGAATGAGGACCTCATAGGCCGTCTCCGAATGACGTGGCGAGCACCTTGACGAGGAGGTCGGGGCTCCTATTCAGCGAGCCGTACTGCACCGCCGCCTCCCTCGCGAGCCGCGACCAGCGGTCCACCAGCGCGACGATGGCCGGCTCCCCGGCCGATTCCGCCAGTAGCCCCGAAAACACCGACAGCAGCGCCCGAACGAAGTGATTGAAGGAGCCGGCCATCGTCTTGTCCTTGGCCCCGAACCCTCCTGTCGCCTCGCCAAGCTCGTCCAGAAGCTCCGGCATGGATTTTCCCGTCTTGCCGGCGTCGGACGCGAGGAGGCGGCCGTAGGGGCCGACGCCGAGGCTTTTGTCGCCCAGGTCGAGAAGTATCCTGCCCGTGAAGCGTTCCGCGTGGAGTTTCGCCTGGGCGGGAGGAAAGGGGAGCCGGGATTCGAAGTATGCCTGGAGGCTGGGAGCCATCTCGTCCGACTTGAATACCCTGGAGAGGATGAGCTTCGTGGCCGCCTGATCTCGCGGAGCGAAAGAATAGAGCCGCGAACGCGACAGGATGGTGGCCATCATGGAAGCCCGTCGGCTCGTGAGCAGGATGAAGCGAACCGTCTTTGGCGATTCTTCCAGTATTTTCAGCATCGCGTTCCTGGCCGAGTCCTGCATCTTGTCGGCGTTTTCTATGATAATAGTCTTGCAGTTCCCGGCGGGGGCGAGTTGGGCCCAGACCGCCATGTTGCGGATCATGAAGACGCCGGGGGCTTCGGGCGCGAAGACTTCGAGGGCCAGGGCGTCGGCATAGGCCGAGTCCAGGGCTTTGGCGACGGAAGGCGGGATGCCTTCGCGCAGGCTTTCGGGAACCAGCGCCTCGGGTTGGATGAGGTCCATGGCTTCCTCGATCGACTGGAGGAGGCTCGCGGCTTTTCCCAGCTTCGTCTCCTCGCCGCTCCAGAGCGCGGGGTTGAAGCGCGCGAGGAGTTTCCGTATCGAGCGCAGGAAAAAATAGGCCGAAGGCTGGTCCGGGTGGCGGAGGAAAGATTCCTTGGCCACGATGATCTCCTCGGGAAAGCTGCGTTTCCCGAAAAGAAGGAGATCGCTGTGGATGAGATGCCTGTGCCGCGCGCAGTCGGGGCAGGAACAGTTCCAGGCGCCTTGTTTCGTACATGAGAGGACTCTGGCGGTCTCCAGGGCCGCGGTCAGTTTGCCCGAGGCGGGGGGGCCCGAAAAAAGAAGCGCGGGCGGCAGGGATCTGTTTTCTATGTCGCCGACGAGGGAGGAGAGAGTCGCGCCCTGGGCTAGCAAATTCTCGTACATTGGCTCCTACTTTTTCTTGAAGAGATTCTGCAGGTTTAAGGATTTGCCCGATCCGTCGAGCGCGGGCTTGAGCGTTTCGCTGATCGTCGGCCCTATGAGCGGAAGAATGGTGCTTGCGAAAAACGAGTTGGCCAAGGCCGTCTTGACGTCGAAGAAGGGCTGAATTTCCATGAGCACGAGGACGAGCGCCACGATGGCGAGCCCCTCGGCGATCCCGAGCGCGAGGCCGAGCACCTTGTCGAAGATATCGAGATTGGCCGCCTCGAGCCCTTCGCGTATGAGCTTCTCGATGAGTCTCATGATGAGGAACCCCAACAAGAAGCAGATGATGAAGGCGATGACATACTGGACCGAGGTCGGAAGCGTCCCCGTTCCCAGCTTTTTGGCGGCGAAATCGATGACCGTGTTGGAGAAGAGCAGACCGGCGAAGAGGCCTACCGCGTAGGAGGCCACCGAGAGGACTTCCTGGACGAAACCGCGCACGAAGCAGCGCGCGGCGAGAATGATGACGATGCCCGTGAATATCCAGTCCATGGTGCTCATTGAGTTCCTCCTGGCGCTTTGTTTACTTGTTTGATGATGAGATCGGCGATGTAGTCCGCGGAGAGCGCCGAAGCGCCATTTCCCTTTTTTACCCTGCAGAGGGCGAGCCCCGCTTCCCTTGCTTTTCCCAGCGATTCCGGGCTGTCCAGATAGCCCAGAATGGCCGCGAGCGTGTTTTCAGGCGAGGCTTTATCGCTCCCGAGACAGATGCCCGCCCCGGCTTTTTCGGCCATCTCGGCGTTCTCCACCTGGTCGCCGCGCGTTCCCGCGCCAGCGAGGGGTATGAGGACCATGGGCTTGCCGAGAGCCGCCGACTCCCAGACCGTTCCGGCGCCGGCCCTGCCCGCCACGATTGTGGAAGCCGCCAGGATGTCGCTCATTTCCTCGCCGATATAGGGCAGGGCGGTATAGCATCCCGGCTTTTGGGCGTTGGCGGCCGGATCGAAAAGATCCTTGCCCGTCTGGTGGGCGATGAAGGCTTTCCCTTCGAGCTCTGGCCTGATCGCCCGCACGATTTCGTTGACCTGGCGCGAGCCCTGGCTGCCGCCGACAAAGAATACAATCGGAAGGCCATCGGGAGCGCCGAGAATTTTCCTGCCTCTTTCGGCGTCGCCGAGGAAAAGGCTGGGCCTGACGGGGTTGCCCACGATATAGATCTTGTCCTGGAGCGCCGCGCCGAGCATGGAGGCCGTTTTCGGCCAGCTCAGGAGTATTTTCGAGGCCTTGCCCGCGTTGAGCCGCGTCGCGAGTCCCGGGCTCGTGTCCGATTCGTGGGTGAAATAGGGGATTCCCAGCGAAGCCGCCGCGCGGCAGGGGGGAACGCTCACGTAGCCACCCTTGGAAAAGAGGAGGGCTGGCTTGAGCGCGGCGAGGAGGCTCCTCGAAGCGACGAAGCCCGCGGCGACGCGGAACGCGTCGGCCAGGTTCTTCAGCGTGAGGGAGCGGCGAAGCTTGCCCGAGGGAATGGCGAAATATTCAATGCCTTCCTTCTCGACGATGCCGCGGTCCAGGTCTTTTCGCGAGCCTATCCAGACGACGCGTCCGCCGAAGCCTTTTGCCCTCAGCGCCTGGATGACGGCGAGGCCCGGGTATATATGTCCTCCCGTACCCCCGCCGGTGAAGGCGATGAGCGGCGTCGCGGCGGCCTGGGATGTTCCGGAGACTTTGGATGCCCCTGAGACTTTCGCTGTCTCGGTCTCCGTCGCGGCGGCGGCGCCAGTTTCGCCGCTCATTCGAGGAATCCGGCCATCTTCGCCATGGCGCTCAAGACGGTTTCGTCGGTCTTTTCGCCCTGCATGATCGAGAGCATCTTGGTGGCCAGCAGCTTGCCCAGCTGTACTCCCTCCTGGTCGAAGGAGTTGATGTTCCACGCGAATCCCTGGAACATCACCTTGTTCTCGAAATGGGCGAAGAGGGCCCCGAGCTGTTTCGGTCCCAGCCTGCTACCCAAAAGCAGGGTCGATGGACGGCCTCCGGCGAAGCGCTTGTTGGGGTTCTGGTCTTCCTTGCCGCGCGCGAAGGCGACGATCTGAGCAAGGAGATTGGCGACGAGTTTCTGCCTCGACGAAGTGCCCATCGAAAGCACGTCGTCGGAATGCTGGTTTTCGGTGAACCCTATGAACTGGAGCGGCACCTTGTCCGTCCCCTGGTGCAGGAACTGGTAGAACGAATGTTGGCCGTTCGTGCCCGGCTCTCCGAAGACGACGGGGCCAGTGGAATACGCGATGGGCACGCCTTCGCGGTTGACCGACTTGCCGTTCGATTCCATGTCCAGCTGTTGGAGGTGGGCGGGAAAGCGTGACAGGGCTTCCGCGTACGGCAGGACGGCGGTGGACGGCATGCCCAGGACATTCCTCTCGTAAAGCCCGATCATGGCGTCGAGCAGCGTGGCGTTCTTGCGGATGTCCGGCTCCATGGCCGCCCGGTCCACCGCGTGGGCTCCCTCCAGGAACTCGGCGAAAGACTCGGGGCCGAAGGCGAGGGAGAGAACGACGCCCCCAACGGCGCTCGATGTCGAATAACGTCCTCCGATGAAATCGTCGATGAAGAAGCTGGCGATGTAGCCGGGATTATTGGCCAGCGGGCTCGTCCTGCTCGTCACGGCCACCAGATGCCTGGAGCTGTCGAGGCCCGCGGATTCGAGGCGGTTGCGCACCAGCGTCTCGTTCGCGAGAGTCTCCTGCGTGGTACCGCTCTTGGACACGAGGATGAAGAGGGTGGTCTCGAGGTCGAAGCCTCGCAGCACCTGATCCGCGTCGTCGGGGTCCACGTTCGAGATGAAGCGCGCGCGCATCTTCAGCCGACGCTCCGCCGCGGCCCAGCGTTCGAGCGCCATATAGGAGGCGCGGGGGCCGAGATCCGATCCGCCGATGCCTATCTGCACCGCCGTCTCGAAAGACTTGCCCGTCGAGCCCAGCAGCTTTCCCGAATGCACGGCCTCCGCGAAATCGGCTATCCTCCCGCGTTCGGCTTCGTAGAAGTCGCGGATGTCCTGCCCCCCCGAGACGACGGCCCGGCCGAGCTGTCCCCTCGCCAGGTGGTGGAGGACCATCCTCTTTTCGCCGGTATTCATGACCTCGCCGCCAACGAGGGCCTTGTATTTTTCAACGAGTTCCTGAACGTCAGCGAGCCTCTGCATGGCGTCTATCAGCGCCTCGTTCACGGGGGCCGCGGCGTAGCAGAACGCGAAGCCCTCGGGCATCTGCGTCGCGTACGCCACGACGCGCTCCGGCGTAAGCGCCCGAGAGACGTCGACCTTGGGCAGGCTTGCTAAAGCCGCGAAACTGCTGCACTCATCGAGATTCCTGTATTGGATCATGGCGCTCTCCATTTGTATCCTTATGCTACATGATATGGTGAAAATCGCTACACTTCAAGGGCGGGGCTTTTGCCTGAGTTCTCTCTGACGCGCTCTCGGGAGGGCCGAAGCCCTCTCACTTTGTCATCCCCAAAGCCCCGCGGTTGCTCAGTGCCCGCGCCCCCAGCCGTGTGACCTCCCAAAGCCCAGCGGCCTTTCCGCAGCGCGCCGGGTAGAGCTTGTTCTTCCCTAGCGGACCTGAGCCCATCCTCAGAATTCCCATGGACAGCGCCTCACGGAGGAGGGCGAGGATTTCTCTCTCTTCCCAGCCTGAAAGCGCCCCTGCCCCTGCGCAGGTGGGCGGGCTGGTCGTGAATGACCTCATGATCGGGCTCTTTTTGCCGAATAAGGCGCCGCCATCGTCGCCATCCTTGGCGCCGACGGCGCCGGCGGAGCCGGATTCCTCCCGGCCCAGTCCCTCTATGGGGGGCTGACGCAGCAGCCTCATGCCCTGCTTCAAGGTGAATCGCCCACCGTTGATCCTGAAAAATTCGAGGACTTCGCCGAGACCTTCGGGCGTCGAACGGGCGGTGCCGTCGCAGCTGTCGCAGCCGGAACAGGGCGAGGAAAGCTCGGAGCCCATCAGCTTGTGAAGGAATTCCCTTCTACAGCCCCGCGATCGCGCATACTCCAGGAAAGCCTCCCTGCGCTCTTGCCGAAGGCGCTCCGATTCGCTTTTCACGGCTCCCTCCTCGCGCCTTCGTCTTGAATTGACCGCATGGATCAGGATGGCCTCGGCCGTCTGGCCGTCGCGCCCGCCCCGCCCGGATTCCTGGATATAGGCCTCCACCGACGGCGGCTCCGAGTAATGTATGACGGTCCTGATATTTCGCTTGTCCACGCCCATCCCGTACGCGCAAGTGGCGGTCAGCACGCCGTCGGCGCTTCCCATGAACCAAGCTTCCACCTCGTTCTTTTCCTCGCGGGCGAGGCCGGCGTGGTAAAATCTCGCGTCGATGTCAGTCCTTTCCCTGATGGTCTCGCAGATTCTCCTCACCCCGTCGCGCGACTGGTCGAACACGATGAGCGGCTTCGGCTTATCCCGGATGAGCCTGAGGAGACTATGCTGGGGCGACAAGGTCGCTTCGACCGAGTAGCGGATGTTCGGCTTGTCTATATCCGCCGTCACGAGCGAAAAGGCTTGCGCGCCGAAAATGTGGCGCGCGACAGCGTCGGCCACGGTGGGGCTGGCCGTGGCCGTGAAGGCGCTCACCACCTTTGGATGGATAGCCTCTATGCATTCGCCCAGTTTGAGATAGGAGGGCCTGAAGGTTTCCCCCCACTCGCTCACGCAGTGAGCCTCGTCTATTGCCAGGTGGAAGATGTTCGCCCCGGCCAGGAATTCCCGAAGCCGCGGCGTGGCGAGGCATTCGGGGTTCGTGATCACGATCTTGGCGAGCCCGCTCCTGACCGCTTCGCACTGCGCCGCCCTGTCCTCGTCCTCCATGCCACCCCTGAAGACGGCGCAGGGAATGCCTCTCTTCTCGAGGCTTTTTTCCTGGTCGTTCATGAGGGCGAGAAGGGGATAGACCACGACGCTGGGCCCGGGGGCGAGGAGGGCGGGCAGCTGGAAACACAGGCTCTTGCCGAATCCCGTGGGGAAAAGGACGAGCTGGCGCGTCTGCTCGCCCGTTTCCATCGCGTCCAGTATATTGGCTATCGCCATCCTCTGGAGGGGGAAGAGGTAGTCTATGCCGAATTGTCGCCGCGCGAGTTCGGCCACGGCGTCGTCGCGCGGAAGAGTGATATCGTTTTCTAGGGCATCCATACCCGTATACGCCGCGAGGCTATGTCCGGCGCTTCAGCTAAAGTCCTGTTTTGGGGCAGAGGGCTTCGAGGGGACAGGGCCTTTCCCCTCGCAGACAGGCGGGCGAGCGCGCGGTGCAGACGAATTTTCCGTGCCGGTTGAGCGCGTGCGAGAAGGCGGTGTGTCGCTCCGCGTCGAGGTTGGCGCGGATGGCGTTCTCGATGCCCTCTGGGTCTTTCCTGGGGTAGATGCCCAGCCTGAAGGCCGCCCGCATCACGTGGGTGTCCACGATGATGCCCGGCGCGCCGAAACAGGCCGACGAAACCAGGTTGGCCGTCTTGCGCCCGACGCCTGGAAGCCGCAGGAGATCGTCCATGGAAGGGGGGACCTCCCCTCCGAATTCGTCGACCATGATGCGCGCGGCGAGCACCAAATGCCTCGCTTTCGTCCTGAAGAAACCGACCGAGTGTATCAGGGGCTCCACATCCTCGGGGGTAGCCGCGGCGAGGGCGTCGGCGTCGGGGTACCGCTCGAAGAGGCCTGGCGTCACGGCGTTTACTTGGTCGTCGGTGCACTGCGCGCTTAAAACCACGGCGCAGAGGAGCTCGAAGCAGGTGGAGTAAGAGAGAAGGGGTTTCGCGTCGGGCCAGAGCGGGAGGAGTATTCCCAGGATTCTGGAAATCCGTTCACGCAGCGCGATATTTTCATAGATAGTCGTTTTAGCCACGACGGGAGTATTCCATGGCCTGGCCGTCCGAGTAAAGTCTTGAAACGCCAAAACTTGACCAACGCGAGGACGATGATATAGGATGGTTTTCGTTCCCCAAGGAGGGACCCGCATGAATCCCAAGTCCTTGAAAGGTCGTTCCCTTCTTACCTGGATAAATTTCACCCCAGAGGAAATACGCTACTTCCTCGAGCTCGCGAAAAAAGTCAAAGCCGAGTCCCTGAAATCGGCGATCCATCGACGTTTCAGGGGCAAATCCCTCGCTCTCATTCTCGAAAAGCGTTTCACGAGCGCCAGAATCGCCTTCGAAACGGCGTTCGGGGAAGAAGGCGGCCATCCGGTATTTCTATCGAGCGACGATATCCTGCTCGAGGCCGGGGAGGATTCTCGGCCTGGAACCGGGGCGTCGATAGAGGATGCGGCTCGCGTCCTGGGCAGAATGTTTGACGCCATCGCGTTCGGCGGTCTGAGACAGGCCGACGCCGAGACGCTCGCCAAGTTTTCCGGCCTACCCGTGTACAACGGACTCACCGATTCCTTCAATCCCACCCAGGCGCTCGCCGATTTTTTCACGCTTGAGCAGGAGTTTGGCGATTTAAAGGGAAGAAAGCTTGCTTTTGTTGGCGACGGCCGCAATACTATCGCTCGGTCGCTCATGGTCATATGTTCCAAGATGGGCGCCGATTTGTCGATTGTAGCGCCGAAGACTCTATGGCCCGATCCCGAACTCAAGGATATATGCCGAACCTTCGCGAGCGAGTCAGACGCCTCGCTGGAGATTACCGACAACAAGGAAGAAGGCGTCCGCGGCGCCTGCGCCATATATGCCGATAGCTGGTTCTCCTCGTGCGTGGGAGCGCCCAACCCCGGCTACGGTGATCTTCTGCTGCCCTACCAGGTCGATTCGAGGCTCCTGGCTTCCACTGGCGATCCACGCAGCGTTTTCCTGCATGGCCTGCCCGCCGCGAAAGGGAAGGAAGTATCCTTTGAACTTATCGAAAGCCCCTCGTCCAGAGTGTTTGAGCAGGCCGAAAACCGGAAACATGCGATAAAGGCGATTTTGCTGGCAACGTTATAGATGTGCTGAGTTGGCAGAAAGGATAAAAATGTATGAAAGAAGTCCCTCAGGGGCTCATCTGGTTCATTGAAAACCACGATTGCTTCTACGTGCTGGGTCATCGCGAGCCCGACGGAGACTGTATCGGCTCGCAGCTCGCGCTCGCCTCTTTCCTGAAGAGTCTTGGAAAACGAGTCCATGTCCTCTCGTCCGGTCCCTTCACCCGCTCCGAAATTCTTCAGTATGAACACAGGTTCAAGAATGAGGCGCCGCCGGAGCGCGATTACGAGAGGGCGGCGGCGTTGGTCCTCGACTGCTCCTCCATGTCGCGCATCGGCTCCGTGGGCGAGACCATGCCGCAGGTTCCGGTCGCCTTCATCGATCACCACGCTTCCGGGGAGGCGCCGGGCGACTCGGATTACCTCGATCACACGGCCTCCGCGGTCACCGCCATGGTCTTCCTCCTCATGGAAGCGATGGGGCATGAGCCCACGAAGGAAGAGGCCGATCTTCTTTTCTTCGGGCTCTGCACCGATACGGGCTTTTTCCGTCATCTCGACGAGAGGGGAAGCGCGACCTTCGAAGTCGCCGCCCGACTGGTCCGCGCCGGGGCTTCCCCCAAGCGGACCTTCATGGAAATCAATGGAGGGAAAACCGTCTTCTCGAGGAAACTTCTCGGGGAGATGCTCACGCGCATCGAGACCCACTATGATGGGAAGCTTCTCGTCTCCTACGTGAATCTCGACGATCAGCAGCGTTTTGGCCTGGCGAGCAGGGATTCTGACATTCTCTATCAGCTGATGATGAGCGTCGGGACCTGCGAGGTTTGTTTCGTCGTGAAACAGGAGGCCGAAAAGCAATGCACCGTCGGCTTCCGCTCCAGGGAGAGGGTGAATGTCGCCGAAATCGCCGCCCGCTTCGGTGGAGGAGGCCATAGGCTGGCTTCCGGACTTTCCATTCAGGGCACCATCGACACGGTCATGGATACCCTTATCCGCGCCTTTGAGCCGGTGCTAAAAAACCTTAAGGATGAGCGTTGAGCCGCGCTTTTCCCTCGCTCCGAGCATGAATTCGCTCATCCGGAGCGAGGGAAACGTAACATTGCGTAATAATCGAGTTTTTCCCCGTGTCGCCATGGACGAAAGGAAGCCGCGAAGAGTTTTGCCTCATGTTTAGTAATTTGTTTTATCTAAAACAGTAACGTAGTTTCAATCGAAAACGTTCTGCCTTTTCCTTTTTTTGGCATTCCTCATGCATTAGTGTTTCTGTGTGGAGGAACCGGCCATGGCTTTAGCGCTGCTTTCGAGCATGGATTCCGTGGGAGCTGAGGTGAAGAGTCTGGCTCCCTTCATGGAGGAGTTGAGCGCGGAGGAGTCCCTCGTCATGCTCGGCCTCGCCCTCAAGGTCTTCGACAACCCCAGGCGTTTCGGTTTCCTGTCGGGCGATGAAGCCGCCGAAGCCTTTATCCGCTACCATAGGCGGCTGATCTCCATCATAAAGAAAAGCGAGGCGCTCTCCGGAAGCAAGGACGCATACATTGATTCCTGCCTTCGCTTTCTCGCGAAGTCGGTTCAGCGCTCGCTCCGGAAAAAGGAACTGGTCGACTGCGTTCTCGAAAGCGCCGGGGAGACGGGAAGCTGCTTCGCGTCCCAAACGGCGAGCAGCCTTGAGCCCCCGCCCGATACGGAGGAGGATGAACGACAGTTCATCGGAAGCATCGCCCCATCGCTTTTCCTCGCCCGTATGAGCGCCGAAGAAAAGCGACTTCTTTTCCTCGTCGTCAAATGCGCCTGGGAAATGGACGACGAAATGACGGAGAAGGTCGCGCGACGCCTCGGTTTGCCCGTTCTATGGCTCTGTTCCATCCTCCACCTGGCCAGGTCCTCTCTCGAACCCGCAAGGCTTTATCTTTCGCGGGTCAACGAGAGAATCAACGCGGTGTGGCTTCGATTGAGGCTCATAGAAGCCGAGATTCGAAGCGACACCGTCAGGTCCGAGCAACGCGAAAAGCTGACACGCGGCGCTTCCCAATGCAGGGAACGCTATGAGGCGCTGCTCCGTCGCAAGGCCAGATGCCGTCTTCTCGTCTCCAACCGTGTCATAGCGGAGATGCTGCACATTCCCAAAGGCTCGGTGGATTCCGGGCTTTTCTATCTCAAGGCGAAACAGCGCGGGAAGCTTGAAGAGCCATGAGAGGGTAGGGTATTCTCGCCTCATGGAAATTCTCGTCGCTACATTCAACAGGCATAAGATCGAGGAATTGGCCCCGCTTTTTCCGTCGCATCGGCTCTTGAGTCCCGCCGACCTCGGCTACGCGGAGATGGAGATAGAGGAAAATGGCTCCAGCTACTTCGAAAATTCCCTCATAAAGGCGAAAGCTCTCCATGAGCTCGCGAGGATGCCGACCCTGGCCGACGATTCGGGGCTTTCCGTGGCGGCCCTGGACGGCGCGCCCGGAATCTACTCATCCCGGTACGGATCCGGCGAAGGGCAGGCGAAACTTTCTTCGGCCGAGCGAAACGAACTTCTCCTCGCCCAGATGAAAGTCGTCGCGGACAGGAACTGCGCCTTCTATTGCTGCCTCGTTTTCCTCTATGGTCCCGACAGATTCCTGAGCGTCCAGGAAACCTGTCCCGGCATCCTGGCCGAGACGCCGAGGGGCTCAGGCGGATTCGGCTACGATCCCCTCGTATTCCTTCCCGAACGGGGCAAGACCGTCGCCGAGCTTTCTTCGGAAGAGAAAAACCTCATTTCCCACAGAGGCAGGGCGGCGAGGAAGATGAACGCCATGCTCGCCTCGGTGGATTTTTCTCTTTGAGCAAAGGGAGCGATCGACCCGCGCGATGCCCGAGGCCTCCCCGTCGGACATAAAAAAACCGCGCTGGCCCATGGCCACGCGCGGTTTTTTCATCAGCCGGTGAAGCTTTATTTCGCCTCGGTGGCTTTGATACCATACTTGCGGTTGAAGCGCTCGATGCGTCCCGCGGTGTCTACGAGCTTCTGTTTTCCGGTAAAGAAGGGGTGGCAAGCGGAACAAATTTCCACTTGGATGCTCTTTACCGTCGAACGGGTCTCGATAACATTGCCGCAGACGCAAGTGATGGTCGCATTCTCGTACTTGGGGTGAATTCCATCTTTCATATCGTTCCTCCACTGCGTCGCCTGGCTAACAATGCCTGAAAACCGGCCATTGTGACGGCGATTGAATATTGCCGGACTACTATACTCCAAAAAAACCGAAACGTCTATCAGTCGCCGCTTGAGTAAGAGGGACCGCTCATCGATTTCAGGAAGGCCTCATTATTCTTGGTTTTCGTCATCCTGTCAATCAGGAGCTCGATTATGTCCGAGTCATCCATCGGGTTGATTACCCTGCGAAGCACCCATATTTTCTGGAGTTCCTCATCGGTGAGGAGGATTTCTTCCTTCCTGGTGCCGGATTTCTTGATGTTGATGGCCGGGAAGAGCCTCTTGTCGGAAAGGCGCCTGTCCAGGTTGATTTCCATGTTGCCGGTGCCCTTGAATTCCTCGAAGATTACCTCGTCCATGCGGCTTCCGGTGTCGATAAGCGCCGTCGCTATGATGGTGAGGGATCCGCCCTGCTCGATGTTGCGCGCCGCGCCGAAGAAGCGCTTCGGCTTGTGCAGGGCGTTGGAGTCGACGCCTCCCGACAGTATCTTGCCCGAGGTGGGCACGGTCTGGTTGTAGGCGCGGGCGAGTCGTGTGATGGAATCGAGGAGGATGACCACGTCGCGTCCGTGCTCCACCAGCCGCTTGGCCTTCTCCAGCACCATTTCGGCCACCTGTACGTGGCGTGTGGCCTGTTCGTCGAAGGTCGACGATATGACCTCGGCCTGTACCGATCGCTCCATGTCGGTGACTTCCTCCGGACGTTCGTCGATGAGGAGGACGATGAGATAGACCTCGGGATGGTTCGTCGTGATCGCGTTGGCGATTTTCTGGAGCAGCACGGTTTTTCCGGTTTTGGGCGGCGACACGATGAGCGCGCGTTGGCCTTTACCGATCGGGCAGAAGAGGTTGATGATGCGCGTGGAGAGTTCTTCGGACGTGGTTTCGAGATCGAGCTTATGGTTTGGATAGAGCGGCGTGAGGTTCTCGAAGGGAATGCGGTTTTGCGCCACGGCCGGTTCGTCGAAGTTGACAAGCTCGATGCGGAGCATGGCGAAGAAACGCTCTCCTTCCTTGGGACTCCGAATTTGGCCGTAGACGGTGTCGCCGGTTTTCAGGTTGAAGAGGCGTATCTGGGAAGGGGAAATGTAGATATCGTCGGTGCCTGAAAGGTAAGAGTTCTGCGGCGAGCGGAGGAAGCCATAGCCGTCGGGAAGTATCTCGAGGGAGCCATAGGCATAGATGATGCCGCCCTTGTCGGTATGGGATTTCAGGATGTAGAAAATCAGCTCCTGTTTCCTGAGGGCGATGAGTTCATCGTGGTTGATACCGTATTTCGAGCCGAGATCCCTCAGCTCCTTGATGCCCATTTTCGATAAGTCGTTGATAAGCAGCCGGGCCCTCGAATCCGTGTGTTCCTGTTTCCCGTTCTCATGCTGTCTTTCATTGATGAGTCTGTCGAAAGATTCCTGCTTGCGGACGAATCCGTTTCTCGTCTCGCGCTCGAGCGCGGCCGCCGTCGCCACGTCGATAATCGGATTGGGATACTGGCCGCCATTCTCCGATTCCTGGGAAGAAGCGCTGTAGGTTTGAGCCGGGGCCGCGCCGGAAGCCGTGGCATTTGCCGCGGCCGATGCCGGGGTAAATGCCGAAGCCGAGACATCGGGAACCTGCTCCTGCTCATTCGCCTGGCGCTGATTGGGTTCGTCGCTTTGGGAATATCCTGCCGAACGGACGACAGGCTTGCGTCTCAGTTTGATCTTTTTCATGCCTTTCCCCGCGGAAGGCGGGCTGGATGCGTTTTCCCTCGCGGACGTTTCCGCCGATTGTCCAGCGACCGGCGGCTCGGGTTCCCCAAAAAGGGAAGGGGCCTGGTCGGCGTTCTGGATGGAGGGTTCAGTTTCAGTTTCTTCCATCTGATCCTTCTTTTGAATTTCCTGTGTGTGAGTTTTTCTGATAAAAGCCATTAAAAACTCCGTTGTAGGCGCATATCGGACGTGCCTGATCAAGGTGTCAGGTCGTTCATTATTCTTTAATTGTCGATGGGTTCATGTAAGCCGTGAATTCCGGTATCGGAAAACTCGGCGTCGGGAAAGGCACCCGCCTAAGTTTTTTTCTCGGGAAAGCAGATGTAAACTACCCATCTACTATAGTATTCGCTCTTCAATCTGTCAATTGCCGATACCGGGCATTCGAATATGTCCTTCGAAATGCGATGTCTCCGCTATGCTGATGTTGGGCGTTTCAATGATGGCGCTGACATTGGCCCGGTCGCAGATCTCCACGAAGGTCTCCGCCTTGATTTCTCCGCCGAACCTGCCCGATATCGAGAGGGATTTGGCCGCGAGCTTGCATGGTTCGACGATGGCTTCCCTGTCGATGGTGATGTGCGAGGAGGAAGCGATCGATCCGGAATAGCTGCCCTTTATGAGGAGGCTATTGTCGGTGACCAGATCGCCTTCCATCGTAATGTGCGCGCTCAGTTCCGTCGAATGCAGCAGCGGTTTTTGTTTTCGCTTTAATGACATAGGAAAAATAGTTGCATGGCCGCGTGGGGCTGTCAATTAAAAAAAAGGCGAAACCATATAGGTTTTCGCCTTTTTGTGACAAAAGACCAGTCCCACGGCATATGAGTTCAGTCCTGTGCTTTTCAGGTCTGAGGTCAGGGTTTTTTAAAAGTCCTGGAGATGAGGGCGGAATCCATCTCCCAGGCGGCCTTCTTAAGCTCTCGGCCCGGCCTGAAACCGGCGACACCATGATCCTGAACCGATACGATTTCTCCGGTTTTTGGATTCCTGGCCTTTGTTCTGCCTTTTCGGAGCTTGACTTCAAATGTGCCAAAACCGCGCAGCTCGACGGTTCTGCCGCAGAGAATGGCTCCTTTTATCTCAGAAAACAGCCCATCGATAAGCTCATGGATCTCTTTTCGAGTGGTTTTGCTCGAAGGGGAGAGCGTCGCATAGAGCGCGTCGATCAACTCGGCTTTGGTAAGTTTTTCAGCCATACTTCTTCTACTCCAATGATCCATAATGCCAGCCATGCGTTGCGCGCCGGCTGAGGAATATCCCGAAATGTTTATTGAAGCCTAGATTCAGGCGTCGAGTCTGTTTACGAGCTTCTGCATCCGGGATTTCTTGCGTGCTGCCGAGTTCTTTTTCACAATGCCTTTGCCAGCAGCGGTATCGATGCGCTTGATCAAGTCGAGAAGCGCTTCTTTCGCGACTGCCGTATCTTTTTTCTCCGATGCGGTCACCACTTTCTTGGCGGCCGTACGGATGGCGCTTTTTACACCCTTGTTCTTTATGCGGCGTTTTTCGTCCTGTCGCATTCTTTTTTCAGCGGACAGATTCTTCGTGCTCAAAGGGAGTCCTCCCGGGATGATTCTCGATTCATAACGAACCGGTATAGTCAGTTAATTCGACTAGGAAAATTACCAGAGAGGGCCAAGTATGTCAAGACTGCAATTGACTACTGCCTCGCATTCTGATTAAATAGGATAACGAATTAGCCAGTTATTCAGAGAAACCACAGTGAATGTAATTATCGTCGCGTGCATATTGACCGCCTTTGCCTCATGGGAAATTGTTCTGCTTCTCCATATCATTTTCGGATCCAGGGAAGCCGCTAAACGGAAGGTCCAGTTCTTTGAGGACAAGGCGATCGAGATCATTTTTTCCATGTTCAGCGCCTATAGGGGATTCAAGGTCAGGATTGTGAATCATCTGGGGCAGGAACTGCCCGAGCGGTTCATCGTCGTCGCCAACCATCAGAGTCTTCTGGATATCCCCATAATCATGCATATCATGCCTTCGGGCTTGAAGGCGCGTTTCGTCGCGAAGCAAGAGTTGGCCTGGGGCATTCCCCTCATCTCCCTGCTTTTGAGGACTTCGGGGCACTGCCTCATCAAACGGAGGGGCGACGCCCTCCAGGCGGTGAGGATCGTGACCGCCATGGCCACGCGCTGCATGGAAGAGGGGACGATCCCCGTCATTTTCCCGGAAGGCACCCGTTCAAGGACGGGCGACCTGGGCGCTTTCCATTCGGCGGGCTACCGGAAGATACTGGAAGTGGAACCCCTGCCCATTCTCGTCATCGCCGTGGAAGGTGGCTGGCAGGTCGCGAGGCTGGGGGATTTTTTTAAAAGTTTTGGAAAAACGGAATATTCCGCGAGTCTTCTCGCTGTCCTTCCCGCGCCAAGGAACAGGAAAGAGTCTTTGGAGACGCTGGAAAAATCTCGTGATTTGATAGAAAAATCGCTGGAAGAAACGAGAGGAAGGGCAGCCCCCGAGGTGGTCATCGAGGGCTGATAGGGAAATCAGCTGAAATCACTGGGCTTGCGCTCGACGCGCTTGCACTTTTCGCACTCCGCGACATTGCGAACCTTGCCATTCTCGAAGATTGTCTTCATCTTAACTTCGCCGCCGCAGGGGCAGTAGAAGTGGTGCGTGCTGCTGGAAGTACGAGCGTTCTTGGAAATATTTGCCATTGCGTTCTCCTTGGAAAGACGAGATAAGATATACGTTTGGAGGCCCTTGTGTCAACCTTGCGACGCCTCGTGGATGAGCTCCTCCTTGAGGTTAAAAAAAGACCGCCGGATAAGGAGGAATATCCGGCGGTCAGCGCAAAAGGAGGTGCATGAAAAGCGAATTGCTGTCGTCCTGCACTAATAAAAATAATGCAAAACCCGGTAAGTTACCAATGAAATGTCAAAATTATTTTATTTTTCCCCATATTTCCCTCAAAAGATCCAGAACAATATTCCCCCGGGGACCATTCCTGTGGATTGTCTGCGACTTGAAGTCCCTCGCGGCGGCTCCGATGCCGACTTCCTTGTGGCTCATGTGCTTCAATTCATCCCAATGCTGGACTAAAAAGAGGTAGAGATCGGCGGAAGTCCTTCCTGGGAAGAGCGGGAGGATGTTCTCCTCGCCTATGGCGAGAACGATGGGCAGGAACACGTTCTCGTGCCATGAAAGCATGGCGCTGGAGAACTCTAGTTCGCCGGATTCCTTTTCATTGAGATAATACTTGTGCACGTCGATGTGTTCGCGGATCGTATCGTATCTGCCCGGCTCCGAGAAATTGAGATCATCGACGCCCACCACCGCGAGATAGCGCGTTTCGTCGAAGAACTGCTTCTTCTCATAGCCTATGACGGCGGCCCTCAGCTCGTCCAGGCTCATGTCCTTGCTGAGCTCTATCTTGGCCTGGAGGGATGTCACCTCGGCGTCGATTTCCAGCTGTCCCAGGGAGCGCGCCACGGAGACCCTGTGGTTGCCGTCGCGGACAAAATAGATGCCGCCCATTTCGTAGAGCCTCACGGGCGGCAAGATAATGTCCTGATAGTAGGTCTTGTCTATGCTGACCCAGCGCTGTTTGAGATGCTCCTTCCTCGGAAGGAAGTGCCGGTTGAAATCCCTGTATCGCCCTTCGCTTCCGACAATTTTTTCGAGGGGGACGGTGGCGAGCCCCGTATAGACCTCGCCTTCGGGCCTGAGAAGCTTGCGGGCGACGTCGAAGGGGAGGAGGTCCTCTTCGGAAGGTTTAAAAATATGGGATATGCGAGACAGAAGCGCCTTTGTGTGCGCCTTGTAGAAGTCCTGCTCAACCATGCTATTTATCAGTGTATTCGCCATCGATTCTCCTTGGTAGGGTTAAAACCCTATGTCCATAAACATTGACGATGGTCGTCGATCCCAGTTGTCTTTCCCTCAGTTCGCGGCTGTCGTAGACATGGACATGGCCATGCACGAAGTATGCCGGGGACGCGAATCGCATGAGCCACTTGAATGCCTTGAAGCCATGGTGACAGAGGTCTTCGCCGTCGTGGATGCCTTTGGGCGGCGAGTGAGCGAGAATGATATCCACGCCTCGACCCGTGAAGAGCTTGCGCAGAAAAAGCCATGGAACGAGAGGGAGAATTCGAAACATCATGCTGAAATCCGAGTACTGGTTGTCTCCCCCGTTGTAGAGCATGGATCCAGGCAAGCCGAGCACCGATATTCCCGCTTCTTTTCTGATGCCGAAGGAAAGCCTTCCGAGGTCGCCCCTCTCCTTTCCCGACTCGAGATCCAGGTTCAGGGCCCCGCTAAATATATTTTTGACTTTTTTATCGGAGGGGTCGTGATTGCCCGCGACGGAGATAATGGGCTTGTTGAGCATCGTCGCGATGAAGCCCAGATATTCGCCTGGCAGGTCGCCCGCCGAGAGGACGAGGTCGACGTCGCCGAAACGTTCGCGGATGGCCGATGAATAGACGAGGAGATCGACTTCATCGGCCACGCATAGAATCTTCAGGCTTTTCATGACGTGATTCTCCCTACCATGCGGTACAAGGCTGTCCTATCCAATTTTACCCATACGGGCCTGCCGTGCGGGCAGCGAGGGAAGGGCAGGGCGAGCGCTTTCCCGATGAGCTCCCTCGCCGCGGAATCGTCCAGGAAGTCTCCGTCCTTAACGGCCGCCCTGCAGGCCATGGTAGCGAGGAAATCCTTGGCCGGCTTTTCCCCGTTCGCGCCTTCGGAAAAGCAGTCGACGAGAGCCTGGATGCCCTTTTCCCCGAGGAAGGCCGGAACGGCGTTCACCACGAAACCGCCGCCAGAGGGCTCTAGCTCATACCCCAGCCGCTCCAGTTCGGGTATGGCTTCCGCGAGCCTGCGGGAGAGGTTGTCGCTCTCGCACTCGAAGACGAAGGGCACGAGGAGCGGCTGGCCGGCCGCTTTCGCTTCCGCGAGTTCGTCGTAGAGAATGCGCTCATGGGCCGCGTGCTGATCCAGGATATAGAGCGTTTCGTCTTTTTCGAAGAGGATGAAAGGCCCGAAAGCCTTGCCTAGATAGCGGAAGGGAGGGGGGGGATCTGAGGGTAGGGGCGATTCCCTCACCCAATTTCCCGTCGCATCCTTGCCGCTGGCGGAGAGCTTGTCCCAAAAGGCCCTATCCACGGCTTCGCGGCGGTCCTGAAGGAACCCCTCCCGGGAGAATCCATTTTGGGGAAATCCGCCATGAGAGAATCCTTTCTGGGGGAGCGCGTCCTGATAGGCGAGCTCTCCCTCCCGAGAAAAACCGGCGGACATATCGCTCGGACCGGCTCCCAGCGTCGAACGGAGCTGAACCCTGAACGCGGAATAGAATCCCGACTTGATAGGTTCTGGATTCTTGATCCTCACCTCGCGCTTGGCGGGGTGGATGTTGAAATCGGCTTGGGATGGGTCGATCTCGGCGAAAAGAAAAGCGCAGGGTTTCATGCCCCCAGGGAGATACTCGGAAAATGCGTACTCGAGCAGACCGATGAATCCCCATTCGGGCACCTTCCTCCTGTTCACGAACACCTGCAGATACTTCCTGTCCTTTCTATGGAAGGAGGGATCCGCGTAGATCAACGTCAGGGTGGCCCCTCCGGCTACCGCCTCGAAGCGCGAGAGGATGCTGCCAGGAATTTCCCCATAGAGGAGGGCTATTCGTTCTTCCTGGCTGGAAGGGGGAAAGTGTTCGCTTTCGGTTCCGGAACGCCACACGAAGGCGATCGAAGGATGGGCCAGGGCTCTTTCGACGAATACCTGCCGGCAGAGCAGGGCTTCCGATGAGGGGCGCTTGAGGAACTGGCGGCGGGCGGGGAAGCGTTCAAAGATGCCCCTCACCGACACCGTCGTTCCCTGTCTAGCCGCCACGGGCTCTATGGCCGATTCCCTGCCCGGCTCTTTCTGGAGACGCCAGCTCAAATCGGCGCCCTTTTCTCGGCTGGTCATCTCGAGGCGGGCGACGGCGGCGATGGAGGCCAGGGCTTCGCCGCGGAAACCGAGCGTCCTCGCCAGCAGAAGATCATCGGCGTTCTCTATTTTGCTGGTGGCGTGCTCCAGAATGGACAATTCGATATCTTCCCTGGACATGCCTGAGCCATCGTCCGAGACGCGGATGAGGTCGATGCCGCCTTTTTCTATCTCCGCCCTTATTTCCGAGGCGCCCGAGTCTATCGCGTTGTCGATGAGTTCGCGCAAGGCGGATGCGGGTCTGTCTATCACCTCTCCGGCAGCGATGAGGCGCGAGGTTTCCGGTGGAAGGATGTGGATGCGTGCCATCAGACCAATATAGCGATTATGCGGGGTTAAAAAAAGGACGCCCCGGACGGGGCGTCCAAAAAATCGTTGATTTTAGAACCGTACCCTGGTCTCGATCGTGATGGTCGGGGCCATCTTCACGCCCGAGGTTGGGTCATTGTCGACAACGTACTTGATATTGCCGGTCGCGGCGTCCCTGACCGCGATCGCCTTGAAAATCAGGCCGATCGCGAGGTTGGGCGTCTTGGGAATCGGCACCTCGATCTCGCCGGCGAAGGCCGTCTTCTCGTCGAAGAAGGTGAAAGTGCCATCCATGAGCGAGTTGACGAGGCCCCACTTGTCGTAATAGACGGCTCCGGCCACGTCGAGGACGGGAATGAGCCCTTTCTTGATGACGAAACCGGCGTGGAGCTCGTCATCCGCGACATCCGTGAACGCGAAGCCCGTGGACGGGTCCCATGGCCACATGTAGCCCGCGGTGAGGGAGAGTTTGTCCTTGAAGAGTGAGAATCCGGCTTCGCCGTAGATGCCCATGACGGTCGGCGCCGAGGAGATGGATGAGGTCCCGTCGAGATACTTGATGTAATCCATCACATAGGTCGATCGGCCGCGCTCGTAGGTGGAATCGAAGAAAGCCGGTCTGAAGATGCCGGTAAAGTACCTGTACTCCAGTCTCCAGTCGATGAAAAGGACATTGCCGAGGAACCCCGCGGCCGCTCCCCAGTTCTTGGGGCTCCCATCCCATACCAGGTCTTTCTGGAAGCCGCTCTTGATGAGGGTGGAGTTATTGGGGCTCGTGAAGTCGGCGGTGACATAGGGAACGGTGAGCGCCGCGTCGGCGAAGGCCCTGAGGCTCAAAACTTCGTTGGACTTGATGATGGGAAGATCGAGATCCACGCCCGTTCCGACGAAGATGAAGTTGTCGACGGCGTCGCCGTAGTTTGTGGCGGCCAGATCCTTGGCTGCCGCGAAGTCGGCTACGGCGGAGATGCCGAACGCCAGCTTGGATTTCTTGATCGGGCGGAAATACACGCGGGCGCCGGCGATTTCAGGGATAGGGAGATCGTTCGCGAGCGCCTCGAAGCCGATTCCGCCAAAATCGATGCCCGTGTTCAGGCCGGTGCGCCTGATGCTGGGGAAATCGGTGTCGTTGCGGTAATTGCGCATTATCAGGCCATGGCCGATGGTCAGGTCGTGAAGGTTTCCCACCTTGAAGAAGAAAGGATCATCGAGGGGTTGGCCGAACTCGAAGTACTTGATCTTGAGGATGATATCCGAAGCGGTATCCTTGATCGCCGCGAAGGTGTCGTTGCCCCAATACTGAGTACCGAAATCCCACTCGTTGTTGCCGCCCGGCTGATACCAGGAACCGGGGTTGAAAAGATCGTCCGTGTAGATGACGGGGAGGTAGAGACCGAGCTTGATTCTCCCGAATTTCATCTCGGGAGAGAGGGTCACCTTCGAATAGCTGGTGCCGTCGATGGAGACCGACCCCATTTCCATGCCCATGCTTTCGCGCAGCCATTTCATGACGGCCGCCTCTGGTCCAGCCCCCGTGCCCTGAGCGATCAGGGCCGCCGGCGCGAGCAGCGCCAGCAGTACTATGAATGATAGGATTCGTTTCATGCTATTCCTCCCTTTCCGGCTCAGAAGCGCACCGAGGCGCTCAGCGATGAGCTGACATCAAAACCGCCGACCGTGCTGTCATCGTTGACCTTGGACGGGTTCCAACTGTAGCGGTAGGCGAGGGTGAGAACCGTGGCGCCGGTCTTGTAATTCACCCCGAATCCTATCGCCGCGTCCATGGGATCGATCAAATCTTCGAAGAAGGGAGCCTGCCTTCCGAGGAAGTACTTTTCGTAGCTGCCATCGAAGGAAAGACCGCCGATCATGCCCTCTCCGAGCGACAGGCGACCCTTGAGATGAGGATAGGCGGCGCTGTTGTCTGAAGCCGTGACGGGGATGGGGGCGAAGGGACCGTCCAGGAGGGCGCTAAACTGGAGTTTTTTGTTGAAGAGATCGAATCCGAGATTGGCCAACCATCCTGCGGTGAAGTTTCCCGGCACAGTGCTTTCGATATAATCGAAGCGCTCGGCCCTGTAGAGATCATAATTGTTGTCGAAGTAGGTGGGAATGAAGCCTTCCTGGAGGTAGCGGATCTGCGCGCCGTAGCTGATGAAACCGATGAGCTTGCCGCCCACGCCGGTTATGGCGCCCATCGCGCCGTTCATCTCCCGCGCTCCCTCAACGAAAGCCGTGAGGGAGAATACGTCGCCGGTGACGACAGGAACGGTGACGTCGGCTCCATATACATAGATGAGTTTCGTGGCTGGGTAGGAGCTGGCGATGATTTCGGCATCGGTGGTATAGATGAGCGGGTCCCTGTCCACGACGGCCGTCCCGCCGATCTGAATCCTGCCGAGAATGGAAGCGTCCATGAAGGCCAAGGGCCTGATGTAGACTCTCCCCCCGATCACGTCGAGATTGGCGAGGTTTCCGGTGAGCGCCTCGACGCCGAAATACGGCACCTTGAAGAGAGCGCCGTCGACGCCGGCCTGAAGGCCGAAGAGCCTGGTTTGGGGAAGGAACTTGGTGTTGGCGTAGTCGGAAACGATGAGCCCGTTGGCGAGGCCAAAGTCGGAAATGGAGCCCAGCTTCACGTAGAGCGGATCGATGCCACGTTTGCCATAGCGCAGGTACATTATTTTGGGAAGGTAGACATCGAAGACGGTCTGACCGTTCATGGGAATCCAGTCGGGGGTGTAGAGGACGAAAGGCGTGCTCCCGTCGGGATAGAGCTTGAACCGGAACGTCAGGTCCAGGCCGATGCCCAGTTTTCCCATGGCCAGATCGGGCTGGAAGCCCAGCTTTGACCAGCTCGTGATGACCGTCGGGTCATTCGGATCGGGCAAGAGATCTGACCCCAAATTGAGCCCGGCTGAGAACCCGTCGCCCGAATTGCCCGCTTCCTGTGCCGACAGTGGAAGGAGCAACACAATGATTACAAAGAATAGGGAAAGTCGCTTCATCGTTGATGAGCCTCCTTGAAAGGCGATTTGCGTAATTGACCGATTTTCCTAATACACATTATACACTACTTGTGCAATGATTGCATGGTTGCGCTGTTTTTTCAAGCAAAAGCGGCGGACTTAAAACGCATATTCAGGCGGAATCCTTGCCGGAGTCCGGCAAAACAGGTAATGTACGATCAGCCTGCGGGGCGAAGGGGAAAGAAGATGGACTTTTTTGAGCGGATTGAAGAGATTGTCGCGAGCAAGGGCACAAGCCTCTGCATAGGTCTGGATCCCTATTTCAACCAGGATGAGAGGACGAAACAGGGGGATGAACTATGCCTCGACAAGGCGTTGAGCGCCAATCTCCGCATCATCGAGGCCACACATCCTTTCGCCGCCTGCTACAAGCCGAATGTAGCCTTCTACGAAGCCTATGGGAGCGCCGGCCTCGCCGTGCTGAAAAGGACCCTGGCCGCTATTCCCAAGGAAATTCCCGTGATTCTGGACGCCAAGCGCGGCGATATAGATTCGACGGCTCGCGCCTACGCCGATGCCCTTTTCGGCGCATTGGGCGCCGATGCCGTGACATTGAGTCCCTACATGGGCAGAGACAGCGTCGATCCTTTCCTGGAATGGAAGGACAAGGGCGTTTTCATACTCTGCAAGACGAGCAACCCCGGCGCGGGAACCTTTCAGGATCTTTCCATGGAGGGAGAGCCGCTGTACATACACGTGGCGAAGGAGGCCTCCTCCTGGTCGGAGCGGGTGGGCCTCGTCGTGGCGGGCAATAACGCCGCCGCGCTCGCCAGGGTGCGCGCCGCCGCGCCGCGCGCGTGGTTTTTGGCGCCAGGCATCGGCGCGCAGGGCGGGAAGGCTGACGAGGCGATGCGCGCTGGCGCCCGCGCCGATGGCTCCGGCATCCTCGTTGTGGCTGCCAGATCCGTCGCGGGCGCCGCCGATCCGGCCGCGGCCGCGCGCTCCCTTCGCGACGACATGCGCCGCGCCGCGGCCGAAGCCCGGACCTTCGTCAGCGCAACAGCGGCCTTCGGGGCGGGCTCGCGGACTTCCTGGGCCGCCGCCCCGGCGCCCTTGACCCCAGCGGCGGCGCCTGGGGCCGTCGCGCCCGCTCCCGTTGATGCCAAGCCCTCCATTCTGGCCGGAAAGGCGCTGAACGACAGCCTCGTGCGACACCTCATAGGCACCGGATGCTTCAGACTGGGGGAATTCGTCCTCAAGAGCGGCAAGAAAAGCCCCTTCTACATCGATCTGAGAAGACTCATCTCGGATCCTGCGGCCCTGGAGATCGCGGGCCTCGCCTACGCCGAGCTGGCCCGAGGTCTCGATTTCGACAGGCTCGCCGGCATACCGGCCGCGGCGCTGCCTCTTGCCACCGCCGCGGGCCTCTCGCTTTCGGTGCCCATGATCTGGCCGAGAATGCCCGTCAAGGAGCACGGCACGGGCAACAAGATCGAAGGGGCGTACGAGGCCGGCGAAAAAGTGCTCCTTCTCGACGACCTCATCACCACGGGGGCGAGCAAGCTGGAGGCCATAGAGATACTGCGCGGAGAAGGCTTGAAGGTCGAGGACCTGATCGTGTTGATAGAGAGGGGAAAACAGGGCAGGGTGGATATGGAGAGGGCGGGGATCAGCTTGCACGCCTTCCTGCACGTGAAGGAACTTTTCTCTTCCTGCGAACGCCTGGGCATCATCGACGCGAAAACGCGCTTTGATCTGGAGCGCTTCGTCGACGAAGAATGAGTGAGTGAGAGCGTCGGGGCGGTGGCAAACTTTCCGGCGCGCCACCGCCCCGATGTCTCTTAAGCGCGTCGCCGCCCCAAAACCGCTCGAGCGCGCCAAGCTCAGCTTGGTTTGGCGCCCATGAGGTCGGCCAGCGTTTTTGAAGAGGCGTAGGTCTTTATTTCGTTTTCGAGAGACATCCAGAATTGCCCGGCGCAACATCCCTTGAATCCCGCGCAGGGCGCCTTGCCGCCCACCCTTGTGTCCGCGCAGGGCGAAAGCTCCATGGATTCGCCGGCCGCTTCCAGTACGGAAAGCACGCTGATCTCGCTCTTGTCCTTGAGGAGATAGAAGCCCCCTCCGGGACCGCGGTAGGCCGCGATGAGGCCAGCCTTTCTCATCTTGAAGAATATCTGCTGGAGAAACTCGGCGGAAATCTGTTCGTTTTCCGCGATTATGTGGAGCGCCATGGGATTGTCTTTGCTCGAATCGGCGGCCAAAGCCAAAATAGCCTTCAGCGCGTAGATGCCTCTCGTCGTGGTTCGCATTTTTTATTCTCCTTATGAAATATGGACAATGCGATTATACCCACGGCTTTTTCCCCAGGCAACTTGTTTTTCAGAATATAAATACTTTTATGCGGGCTTCGCCGGGAAGCTGAACGTATGTTCAATATTGCCCAGAAGCCAGCAACGGTGAATCTTCCTATTCCTGAAGTCCCGAGGTATCGAAGGTTCGGTGATATCCTCCCAGGGCAATTCCACGAGGGCCGGATCCCATTTGAGCTGACGCGAATTCGTGGAAAAGAGGATGGTTCCCGCGGGCGCCAGAACCTTGGCGCAGGCCGCGAGCAGCGCGGGCCAGTCGCGGTTGACGTCGAAGTCTTCCTTGGTCATCGTCGAATTGGAAAACGTGGGAGGGTCGGCGACGATGATGTCCCAGGTTCTTCCGGAAGCCGAGGCCTGTTTGAGGAATGTCATGACGTCGGCCTTGACCGGCGTATGGACTTTTTCCGAAAGCTCGTTGAGCTTGAAATTTTCCACCGACCAGGAGAGATAGGTGTTGGAGAGATCGACCGATACGACTTCGGCGGCGCCCCCGGCGGCGGCGTAGACTGAGAAGGAACCGGTGTAGCTGAAAAGATTGAGGACTCGCTTGCCTGCCGCCGCCCTTCGCAGGATCGCCCTCGCGGGCCGGTGATCGAGAAAGAGGCCGGTGTCCAGGTAGTCTGAAAAATTGACGCGGAAGAAAAGGCCCGACTCCCTCGCGACGGTGAAGACCTTCTTGTCGCCGCCGCGGTCGTATTGCGAGAGTCCCTTCATTTTTCTGCGAGTCTTGAGATGGACGCGTCGTGGCGAGACATTCAAGGATTTGGCCGCGCTCTGCGCCATCAGGTCGAGCCAGGCCGATTCCTCCGCCTCATCCTTCTCGTAGGGGCGTTCGTAGAGGGCGATTAGGAGCGTCGCCCCATCGCCCTCGCCATAGAGGTCCACCGCCAGGGGAATTTCGGGGATGTCGCGGTCGTACAGCCTGAGCGCGTGGATGTCCTCAGCGCGCGCCCATTTTCGCAGCAGCCGGAAGTTCCTGAGAAGGCGGTTGGAAAGATAATCAGCCTGCCTCGTGTCTTTCTCCGAAGGGAAGGACATGGCTTACAGCTCTACGGTCTCGCCCTTGAGCGCGATTTTCATCATGACCGCGAGCATGGCGTAGCCAGACGAGAGATCTTCGCGCCAGACAATGATGTTCTTCGGGACTTTCAGCTTGATGTTGGTAAAGTTCCAGATGGATTTAATGCCCGCCTTCACGATGCTGTCACAGGTGCTGTTCGCGAAAGGCGAGGGCACGGTGAGAATGGCGATTTCCGCCTGTATTTCGGGGATGATATCCTCGAGTTTCTCGAGAGGATAGATCGGCACGCCGTGGACGGTGGTTCCAACCTTCGAGGGGTCGGTGTCGAAGGCCGCCACGATGTTGAGGCCGTGGTTCTTGAACTCCTGATAGCCCGAGAGCGCCGATCCGAGGTTGCCCGCGCCGACGACGATCGCTTTGTGTTCCACGTTCCAGCCTAGATAGCTCTCGATCGCCAGGACGAGGTCGTTGACCGGGTAGCCCTTCTTGGGCTTGCCGATGATGCCCGTGATCGCCAGGTCTTTTCTTACCTGGATGGGCTCGAGGTTCAGTTCGTTGGCGATGACGGTGCCGGAAATGAATTGATCGCCGTTGCTCTGTGCGTGTCTGATGATATTCAAATATGAGGGCAGGCGCCTTACCGAAGGAGCGTAGGAAACCTTTTGCTTATTGGTCATAATTACTCCATTATAATGTGATGATAACTATATATCGATAAAAGTCAAGCGAAAAACGGGATTAATTTACTGAAATAATATATATCAATACAATGATATAGTATACGACACCCCCGGTGGTTTCGCCAGTATCCACGATTCATGGTTCACTCATCCCCACCACAGCTTCGCGCAGAAATCAGGCTTTATGATCGCGCCGGCGTGGCGTATGGAGCAGGCCGTCCTGGTCTGCAAGAAAAGGGGGGCGAGGCGCTCCGAGAACAGCGTCAGTGTCCTTCCGCCGGCGACGTCCTCGTCGTAGAGGAGGGCTTTCCTGTCCTTGAAGCCGAAGAGCCAGGCTTGATCGGAAAAAGTGAGAATGGGTTCCTCGTCGCTGCGCTTGAACATGGAGAAGCGTATGAAATAGAGTGGGAGTTCCAGGAGTTCGGAGAGGAGCAGGGCGGGCATTATGGATCCGTGCGCGGCCGCGACGATGATTTCGGGTTGGAATTCCTCCTTCACCTTCCGGGCGAGCCGGACGAGAAGCTCAGGGTCCGATCCCCGCCACGTGTAGGCGTCTTGGATGCCCATGTAGACGAAGGAGCGGAGTTCGGGCGGCAGGGTCTCGTAGAAGGAGGCGATCTGCTCCCCGAAGGACGCGTCGAGTCTCAGGGCTGCCCGCGCAAGGTCCATGGAGCGCCGGAAGAGGCGGTTGGCGCCGTCTATGGCGGCTATGTCGTAGTCTATCCTGTATTTTCTGGCTTCCTTCAGTTCGTAGTACAGGGTCGGATGAAGGGGCAGGTCGTGTTCGACGCAAATCTTGTAGTTGAGCATGACGTTGACGATCGCCGGCGCCATGACATAGAGCGAGATGGCCTGTCGGAGCGAATCGCCCCATTCGGAGGGATCGGGACGATCAAGGCGATCCTTGAGAAGACTTAGTTTTTCGACGGTTTTGGCCGTGTTCCGAAGAAGCTGTTCGTAGGTGGAGGAAAATTCCATTTCCGCGGGGGGAGTCGTCCAATCGGCCGCGCCGAGCAATTCTACGAGCATCATAGACAATGTAGCCGCGGTCAAAGCGCAGCGCAAGCGCTATTTTTTATTAGGGGGATGCGTGATAGTGCCGGTGACCATCGCGATTCTTGCGGGAGGCAGGAGCAGTCGTTTCGGCGGAATCGACAAACAAGAAATCCAGCTCAACGGCGAGGCGCTTGGAAGGACGGCGGCGAAAAACGCCCTTTGCGCCGGCTGCGACGTGATGATAGTCGGCAAAAACCGCAGACTGTATGAAGGCATGCCTGTCGGGTTCGCCGAGGATATAAGGCCGGGATTCGGCCCCCTTTCGGGACTGCACGCCGCCTTATCCTGCTCCAGGACCGAATGGATCCTTCTCATAGCCTGCGATATGCCCAATTTCAGTCTGGAGTGGCTGAAGTATCTCCTAACCCGCGCGGCGGAAGGATCTTCCGAGGTTGTGGTCGCCCAATCCGGGCGCTATATAGAACCTTTTCAGGGCCTGTATTCCCGCGGACTTCTGGGGCGGCTGGAAGATATTTTTGCGGATACCCCCGATTCTCCCGGGCTTTTTTCCTTCGCGAGGCTCCTGCGGGAGGCTCCGCACCATATCGTGCCCGAAGCCGTCGCCAGGGAATTTTCCCCGGACTGGAAGCTTTTCTGCAACATCAACAGCCGCGAGGATCTTGAGCGTTTTTTGCTGTCCGGCAACAGCTAATTTTTTACAAGTACTAGAATAGATTTACTTTTTTCGCATATAATTCTGCACAATGACATTTGAATCACTCGGGCTGTCGCCCGCAATGCTGGAAACCCTGGCAAAAAAAGGGTTTGAAGAGCCGACACCTATTCAGGCTCTCGCCATCCCAAGGCTTTTGGTACCCGGCCCGGCCATCGCGGCCCGCGCCCGCACCGGTACCGGTAAAACGGCCGCTTTCGGAATTCCCCTCATAGAGACCATCGGCATCGATGGCCCGATCGGAAGAACCCCCGCGTCAGCCCTCATCCTGGTCCCCACCCGCGAACTGGCCCTGCAGGTGACCGAGGAGATTTCCTCGCTGAAGCACGGCGCCAAGCCCAGGCTCGCCTGCGTGTACGGCGGCGCCTCCATCGGGGAACAGCTGCGCAGACTTGCCCAGGGAGTCGATATCGTCGTGGGCACGCCCGGACGAGTGCTCGACCACATCGGACGGGGCAGCCTCGACGTATCCCACCTGAAATTCTTCATTCTCGACGAAGCCGACGAAATGCTCGACATGGGCTTCATCGACGATATACGCGCCGTCATGGAGACGATGAACACCGACGTGAGGATGCTACTGTTCTCCGCGACGCTGGCTCCGGCAGTCCTCGACATCGTGAGGGAGAGAACCGGCGACATCGAGATCCTGGAAGACGAGACCGACACCCTGCCGACGCAGCTCGCGGAGCAGCTCTGGATCGAAGTGCATTCCAGGGACAGGCTCGAGGCGCTCTGCCGCATCGTGGACAGCACCGAGGACTTTTTCGGCATCGTCTTCGTCGCGACGAAGGTTGAGGCCGACAGGCTCGCCAGCTCCCTCGCCGAGCGAGGCTACGACGCCGAAGGACTCCATGGCGACCTCAGCCAGGACGCCCGCGAAAGAGTGCTCGGGAAGTTCAGGGACAAGAGACTGTCCATCCTCGTCGCCACCGACGTCGCCGCCCGCGGACTCGACATCGAAAAACTGACCCACGTCATCAACTGGTCCCTTCCCCATGATCCCGATTCCTATCTCCACAGGGTGGGCAGGACGGGCAGAGCTGGCAACTCGGGCACGGCGATAACCTTCGTCACCCCCGACGAATACCGCATGCTGTTCCGCATAAAGAAACTGTCGGGAAAGCAGCTGAAGAAGGTCAGCGTGCCGGCGGTGGCCAGCATCCTCACCACCAAGAAGGAAAGACTCGCCACGAAAGTGGCCGCCCGCGCCCTGACCTTCGCCGAGGAATCATCCAACAGCGAAATCTGGCGGGAATTGGCCAAGAACATACTGGAGTCCCTCGAGCCCGAGGAAGCGCTCGCCGCCGCGCTGGCGGAAGGCTTCTCGGACCAGCTGGACCCGAGCAGGTACAAGGACCTCACCGAGGTCTCCGTCGACGAGGCCGGCACGAGCAGGCTCTTCGTCGCCGCGGGCAAGCTGGATCACCTGACGCCGAGGTCCCTCGTGACCATGATCAAGAAGCTGTCCAATCTTTCCGACGGAATGATAGGCAGCGTCGAAATTTACGACGCTTTCTCATTCGTCTCCGTTCCCTTCAAATCGGCCGAGAAAATCATCGACGAAGCGAGAAGGGCGGGCGGCTTTCCCACCGTCAAGCGCGCCGTTCCCAAGAACTCGCAGGGAGGCGAAGGCCGAGGCGGTCCGGGTCGAGGCGGCCCCGATCATGCCGGCCACGGCTTCGCGCCGCGCGGGGCGGAGAGGCGCGGACCCCGCCGGGAGGCCAATGTCGGCCGTCCCGAAGGCTTCGAATCGGGACACGATAAAGGGCCAGGTCCTGTGGCTCCCCGAAAAGAAGGCTACGCCGGTCGGAAAGAAGGCTACGCCGGTCGGAAAGAAGGCTATGCCGGACGCAAGGAAGGCTACGCGGGCAGGAAAGAAGGCTTCGGTCCGCGCAGGGAAGGCGCCCCCGAGCGAAAAGCCAGGAGCCGTACTTACGGTAAAGACGACAAGAAACCGCTCTGATAGGCGCGATAGCGCTTGAGGGAAGGGCCTGTCCGGGAATCGATTCCCGGACAGGCCCTTTTCGCGCCGGGATGCCAGCCTTTTCCATATAGCCATATGGGGAAAAATCGTCCATAATGTGGCTCCAGTTCCATCGGCTTTTCGCGATGGACATACCAGGATGGATGGAGTTCCCCATGACGGAAAACGCCGTTGTCGAATGTGTCCCCAATTTTTCCGAAGGCCGTGACAAGAAAAAAATCGAGGCGATAGCGGAAGCCATCCGCGCCATAGCCGATGTCAAACTGCTGGATGTGGATCCCGGCGCCGATACGAACCGCACGGTGTACACCTTTGTCGGCTCGCCCAAGTCGGTGTTGGAGGCTGCCCTCGCGGGCGCCCGCGAGGCCCGGGGCCTCATGGACATGCGGAGCCACGCGGGCGCCCATCCGCGCATAGGCGCCCTGGACGTCTGCCCCTTCGTGCCCGTATCCGGCATCTCCCTGGAGGAATGCGCCGACCTGGCGCGCCAGTTCGGCGGCCGCCTCGCCGAGGAACTGGGCATTCCCGTCTACCTCTACGAAAAAGCCGCCTCCAGGCCTTCCCGCGTCAGCCTCGCGGATGTCCGCGCCGGCGAATACGAAGGCCTTGAAGCCAAGCTTCGCGATCCCGAGTGGGTCCCGGACTTCGGTCCCGCGCTTTTCGACGCCCGCTGGGGCGCGACCGTGGCCGGCGCCCGCGAATTTCTCATCGCGTACAACGTCAACCTCAATACCAGGGACAAGAAACTCGCCAACGACATAGCCCTCACGGTGAGGGAGGGCGGTCGCGCCGCGAAGAATCCCGACGGCAGCGCCGCCGTGGACGCCGCGGGCAACGCCATCCGTGTCCCGGGCCGCCTCAAAGCCGTGCGCGCCATAGGCTGGTACATTGAGCAGTACCGCTGCGCCCAGGTTTCGGTAAATCTGCTCGACTACAACACGACCCCGCTTTATGAGGTATACGAAATCATACGCGAAGAAGCGGACAAGCGCGGTCTTTTCGCCACCGGCTCGGAGCTTGTCGGCCTCATACCGCTCAAGGCCATAACGGACTGCGGCCGCCATTTTCTGGAAAAAATGGGCAAAAGCCCGGGCCTGTCCGATAAAGAGCTCGTCGAGGTAGCCGTGCAGTCCCTGGGGCTCGAATCGGTGAGTTCCTTCGACGCGGGGCACAAGGTCGTGGAGTGGGCCTACGCGGGAAAAGGCCGTCTCGTCTCCCTTCCGGTGGCGGATTTCGTCGACGAGGTCGCGAGCGACTCGCCGGCGCCGGGCGGCGGCTCGGTGGCCGCCCTGGCGGGTTCCATGGGCGCGGCCCTGGCCGCCATGGTAGGAAACCTGACCGCGGGCAAAAAGGGTTACGAGGAGCACTACGCGGCCCTGGCGGCCATGGCGACCGCCGCCCAGCGCACCAAGGACGAGCTTCTGGACGCCGTCGACCGCGATACCGAGGCTTTCGACGCCGTGCTCGAGGCCGCCCGCCTCCCCAAGGGCAGCGAGGCGCAAAAGGCCTTACGCGCCGGCAGAATGGACGAGGCGAACAGGACCGCGGCCCTCGTCCCCATGGGAACGGCCAGGACCTGTCTTGAGGCGATGCGGCATTGCCTCGTCGCCGTGGAGAAGGGGAACCGGAATTCCGTGACCGACGGGGCGGTCGGCGTCCTCATGGCCAAGGCCGGTCTGGACGGCGCACTCCTCAACGTGCGGATAAACCTGGGCTCGATTCAGGACGAGGCTTTTTCCGCTTCCCTGAGCCGGGAATCCTCCCAGCTGGTCCTGGAAGCCGAGGAAATCGTCCGGAAAGCATTCGCCCGGCTTGATACGAGCCTGAAGTAAGCCCGAAGCGATCTTGAGACGCTGAAAAGTTTTCGAATAAAGATACGTTTGGATATTGACCCCGAACTTCTCTGATACTATACCTTGCTGTGAACATATTAATGCATAAAGGAGACGTGGAGCGGTGAAAGGATCGGACGTTACCGTTTCAAACGTATCCAAGTCCTTTGGCAGCTTCAGCGCGCTGAAGGACGTCAGCCTGGATATCCATAAAGGCGAGTTTTTTTCGCTCCTAGGCCCCTCCGGCTGCGGGAAGACCACCTTGCTTCGGGCGATCGCGGGATTCGAGGACCCCGACACGGGGATCATCAGCATCGATGGAACCGATGTGTCCGGACTCCCTCCGGATAAGAGGCGCTGCAACACGGTTTTTCAGAGCTATGCTCTTTTCCCCCATCTGTCCGTGTTCGAAAACGTGGCCTTTCCCCTGCGCATCAAGAAAACCCCCAAGAGGCTGATCAAGGAACTTGTGATGAAGTATCTCTCCCTCGTGCAGCTGGAGAGTCACGCCGAAAAGAAGCCGAGCCAGCTGTCGGGCGGGCAGAAGCAGAGGGTCGCCATAGCGAGGGCTCTCATCAACGAGCCTTCCGTCCTCCTTCTCGACGAGCCTCTTTCGGCGCTGGACGCCAAGCTCAGGCAGCATATGCTCATGGAGCTGGATTCCATCCACGACAAGGTCGGCATCACCTTCATCTATGTCACCCACGACCAGCAGGAAGCCCTCTCGGTTTCCGACAGGATAGCTGTCATGAGCGCGGGGCATGTGCTCCAGGTGGGGTCCCCCCAGCAGATCTATGAAAATCCCGCGACCGAATTCGTCGCGAGGTTCATCGGCGAGGCCAATGTCTTCCAGGGAACGGTGCTTTCGAGGGAAGGCACGCTCAACGCCATGGACGCCGAAGGATACGGGGAGATGCTTGTCGACGACGAAACGCCCGTCGACGTGGGCGACAGAATCATCGTGACGATCAGGCCGGAAAAGATACGCATCACCAACGACAAGCCCTCTGGAAAGGACCTCAACGTCGTCCACGGCGTCGTGGAGGAGCCCGTCTATTCCGGTTTCCAGACCAAGTATATCGTGCGCACGGACGGCGGAACGCGGATCACCATTTTCCGCCAGCACGCCAACTGGTCGGAAGGCATTCCCGACATCGAGTGGAAGGACGACGTTTTCCTCTCGTTCAGCGCCCGCGATCTGGTCATCGTGGAGAAAAACGCACAATGAAGCGCAACTACGGCATGGCTTACGCCGCGCCCCAGGCTTTGTGGCTGACGGTTTTCTTCGCGGCGCCCCTCCTCATCATCATCGCATACTCCTTCCTCAAGAAAGGTCTCTACGGCGGCGTCGAACTCCAGTTCAGTCTCCAGGCTTACGCCGACATGGCCAACCCGACCCTCCTCAAGGTGACCTTGCGAACCTTGTGGATGTCTTTCGTGGCCACCCTCATCACGATTCTCATCGCCTTGCCCTGCGGCTACAGCATCGCCCGGTCGAAAAACCAGGCGCTGAGGCTTTTTCTCGTCATCGTTCCCTTCTGGACGAACTTTCTCGTCCGCTGCTACGCGTGGATCGCCATCCTGGGGAACGAGGGATTCATCAACCAGGCGCTGCGTTTCCTCGGGTTCAGGCCCGAGGGCATACAATTTCTCTACAATCAGGGAGCCGTCGTCCTCGTCCTGGTCTATATGTATCTTCCCTACGCGATCCTGCCGCTCTTCTCGACCATCGACAAGTTCGATTTCACGCTGCTCGAGGCGGCGCGCGATCTCGGCGCCTCCAAGATGCGGTCGTACATAAAGGTGATGCTCCCCAACATCAAGGGCGGCATCGTCACCTCCATACTCTTCACCTTCATACCGATATTCGGCGCCTACGCCGTACCCCTCCTCATAGGAGGCAAGGATTCCTACATGCTGGGGAACGTCATCGCCGACCAGCTCACGAAGACGAGGAACTGGCCCCTGGCTTCGGCCATTTCCATGACCGTCACCCTGCTCACCGCCATCTCCGTGTTCCTGTTCGCGCTGAGGAAACCCAAGGAGCACCATATCGAGAAGGACATCGATCCGCTCGCGTCTTCGGCTGGCTCCAATGGACAGGCTGCCCTTGCCGGGGGCAGTCCGGCGGGAGGTCTCTGATGGCGGCACGCATTCACGGCCTCAAGCCGCTGAGAATAGCCGCGCTTTTCCACGCGAGGCAAATCGTCAGGAGGAGCACGAAGGCGGCGATCAAGCTGATGCCGAAGAAAGCCGTCGGATCGAACATCATCTACTGGATCGTCATCGGCTTCCTCTTTATGCCTCTCGTCGTCCTCATCGTCTATTCCTTCAACAAGTCCAGGTCGGGCGAGTGGACGGGATTCTCCTTCGTCTGGTACCAGAAGCTTTTCTTCGATTCGCCCGACCTTTGGAAGGCCTTCCAGAATTCCGTCATCGTCGCCTTTTCGAGCGCCCTCATGGCGACAGTCCTGGGAACGCTCGCCGCCGTGGGCACGGCTCGCTATTCCTTCAAGCTGAAATCCTACGTCGCCACCATGAGCTTCATCCCCATGATTCTGCCCGAGATCGTCGTGGGCGTCTCGCTGTTGATATTCTTCGCGGGTATCGGCCTGCAGCTGGGGATGATGACGGTGTGGATCGCCCACACCACCTTCAACATTCCCTTCGTCTATCTCCTCGTCTCCGCCAGACTGGAGGAATCCGACCCCACCATCGTCGAGGCCGCCCGCGACCTGGGCGCGTCGGAGCTGCAGACGCTGCTCAGAATCATCATTCCGATGGCTCTGCCAGGCATCGCCTCGGCCTTCCTCACCGCTATCACGCTGTCGCTTGAAGACTTTGTCATCACCTTCTTCGTGTCGGGCCCCGGGGCGACGACCTTGCCCCTGTATATTTATTCCATGATCCGTTTCGGGGTATCGCCCGTCGTCAACGCGCTTTCGGCCGTCATGGTCGCGGGCACGGTGCTCCTCGTATACCCATTGAGGAATTTCCTGAAGGTTTTTGCCGCCCGTTGAGGCGGCCCTATCCCAACAAGGAGGGTTTTCATGAAAAACATCCTCCGCGCCATGAGACTCGATCTTTCGGCGCTGCTTCTCCTCACCCTGGTGCTCGTGTTCAGCGGCTGTTCGGGAGGCGATTCGAAATCGCCTAAAAAACTGTACATCTTCAACTGGACCTACTACACGCCGGACTCGGTGATCGAAAAATTCGAGAAGGAATACAAGGTCGATGTCGTGTACGACTCCTTCGCGTCCAACGAAGAGATGTTCGCCAAGCTGAAGGCCGGCGGCGCGAACTACGATCTCTGCTTTCCTTCGGGCGACTACGTGTCGATCATGATCAAGGAGAAGATGCTCCAGAAGATCGACCACGCGGCGCTCAAGAATTTCGGGAACATAGCGCCCGACGTCCTCGCCAAGAGCGACTTCGATCCGGGAAACGAGTACTCGATTCCCTACTACATGGGGGCCGCCGGCGTGGCCGTCAACAAGACCAAGGTGCCCGAGTACGAAAAATCCTGGTCGATTTTCTCGCGCAAGGATCTGGCCGGGAAAATGATCATGCTGGACGATATGCGCGAGGTTCTGGGCGACGCGCTCAAGTTCCTTGGGTATTCGGTGAATACGGTGGACGCCGCCGAGATCGAGAAGGCCAAAGTCCTGGTGAACGAGGGCTGGAAGCCCAATCTTCTGAAGTTCGACGCGGAGGCTTTCGCGAAGAATTTCGCCGCTGGCGAGGTTTGGGTGGCTCAGGGTTACGCCGAATCGATCTACGCGGAGTTGGATCCGAGCCGCTGGGGCGAGATCGATTTCTTCATCCCGAAGGAAGGCGGTCCCAGCTACATCGATTCCATGGTCATCCTCAAGAACTCCAAGAACAAGGACCTGGCCATGAAGTTCATCGACTTCATCCATAGGCCCGAGATCTACGCCGAATTCTGCGATGCCTTCGGCTTCCCGGCCACTGGCAACCAGGCGGCGGGCGCGCTCAAGAAGCTGGCGCCCTACTACACGGCGGAGTCCCTCGCGCCCTGCGAACTAAAGAAGGACGTGGGCGCCGACCTCGAGAAGTACAACGCCGCGTGGCAGGAAATCAAGGTGGGCAAGTAGCCGCCTTTCCGCGCCAAAATGACGATCGAATAAAAGGGAAGGGCCGCCGGGGATACAATCCCGGCGGCCCTTCCCTTTACGCTTCCATCAGAAACCGGGCATGTCGGAGAGGCCGCCTGCGTTGGTCACGTCGGCGAAGCCCAGGGACTTGAGAATTCGGGCTCCCATGGCGCTCCGCGCCCCCGACGCGCAGTAGAGGACAATGGGTCTGTCCTTTGGGCCTATCTCCCCGATCCTCGCCTGCAGTTCGTTGACGGGTATGTTCAGGGCCTTGGGGAAGTGCTCATCCGCGTATTCGTCCTGGCTGCGCACATCCACCACGATCGCTCCCGCCTTTATTTTCTGTTCCACGCCGCCGAAAAATCCCATTTTAATCTCCTTGTGCCTTTTCTGGGCGCCGGATTCAAGACCGGCGCGCAAAATTTAATGCCCGGGATAACCCGAGGCCTTAAGTACGGAGCCCGCTTATTCAGCTCGAGCCCGGACGGGCTCGGTATGCTTCGCGAAGTCGCGCTCCCTATCCTCATTCCCCGATAGTTTCCTCGAAGCCCCCGAAAAGCCTCATGCTGGTCATGCCGCCCGATACATAGGCGATGTCGTCGAAGCCATGCTGTCGCAGGATTCTCGAAGCGAGGTGGCCCTCGAATCCGCCTATCGATACGATGAGGAGCCTCGCGTCCTTTGGAACTTCCTCGAGCCTGTCGCGAAGTTCGTCGAGGGGGATATGGAGGGATCCCGCTATGTGGCCCTTCATGTATTCGCCGAAGTTTCGGACGTCGAGAAAGATACTTGAGCCTTTGTTTTCAAGGGGCTTCAGCGAGGCCACTCGCGCCGCGTCCTGGGGCGACAGGGCGGGAGAGTAGCCCGAGAGATCGTTCTGGGCGGCGAATGCCGCCATCTGGATTGGATCGTTCGCGCTCGAGTAGGGCGGGGCGTAGGACAGGTCCAGTTCGGCCAGGTCGGAGAGCTTCATTCGCGCGGCGAGGGCGGTGGCGAGCACGTCGATCCGCTTCTCCACGCCGGCTTCGCCGAAGGCCTCGGCGCCGAGCAGCCGTCCGTCCAAGGCGTAAACCAGCTTGAGCGTGAGTTCCTTGTGCCCTGGGTAATAGCTGGCGTGGTGAGCCCTGTGGACATGGATGGCCTTGACGTCGAGGCTCGCCGCCCTGGCCGCTTTTTCGGAGAGCCCCGTCTGGGCGAAGGTGTAGTCGACGGCCTTGAATACGGAAGTGCCGAGGGCCCCGGGGTACTTCATCATGCCCCCTGGCGCGGCTTTATCGCCCTCACCGCCTGAGAGAGCGTTGGTCGCGGCGATCCTGCCCTGCCGGTTGGCGGGTCCGGCGAGGGGAATCCTCACTTTGGCCCCATCCACCCTTCTCACGAGCTCGACCATGTCGCCGGCCGCGAAAATGTCCTGGTCGCTCGTCCTGAGATATTCGTCGACGAGGAGCCCTCCCGAGGCGCCGACCTTGAGTCCCGCCGATTTCGCCAGGTCGGTGTTGGGCCGCACGCCCGCCGACATGAGGACGATATCGGCCCCGAGCGACGTTCCGTCGCTTAAGGTGACGCTCCGGGTGGCGTAGTCGATGCTCTTCAGGGATTTCTTTGTGTGGACGGCGGCGCCGGCCTCGATGAAGGCTTTCGCGATCTGGGCGCCGAATTCGGGATCGGCGGGCGGCATGAGCTGATCGGTCAGCTCCACGATGGAGGTCGAAAGTCCTCGCCTGATGAAAGCCTCCGCCGTTTCGAGCCCGATGAATCCTCCGCCCACGACGATGGCCGATGCCGCTCCCGTCTCGGAGATGTACGCGTTGATCGCGTCCATGTCGGGTATCGTCCAGAGACGGAAGACGTTGGGCGAGTCGACGCCTTCGACGGGGGGAATGAAGGGAGTGCCTCCCTGGGCGAGGATCAGCTTGTCGTAAGGAAGGTCGCGTTCGCCTTCGGGGCCGCGGACGCGGAGGGTCTTCGCGGCCCTATCGATGGCGATGCCTTCGGTTTTGAGGGCCACGTCTACCCTATAGCGGGAATAGAACCCTTCCGCCGTCTGCAGGATGAGGGCGCTCCGTTTCGTTATGTCGCCCGACAGCCGGTAGGGCAGGCCGCAGTTGGCGAAGGAGACATAGGGGCCTTTTTCTATGAGCGTAATTTCGGCCGTCTCGTCGAGTCTTCTCGCCCTGGCCGCCGCCGTCGCGCCCGCCGCGACTCCCCCAACGATGACTAGTTTCATATCGCAGACTCCTTATATATTGATATTACTATATATAGTTTTATTGGTCAACACTAAATCCCTTGCCCTGCGCCGGAGCCGCAATTCTCCCAAATCCGCGCGCCTTCCAGCCGGCCAAGGGATTTCCCCAGGATCGCGGGTCTGCCCGCCGCGAGACCGCGCGCGAGCGGGCGGCCCGTCTCTTGTTACGCTGCTCGCTTATTCAATATACTCCTGCGAAATGAACTTCTCGTCTCGAATCGATTTTTCCGCCTCACGAAATGGTCTGGAGATGGAGCGGAGCGAACATATTCGACAAGGTCTGCCCATTTTCGACCTCTCGCAGTCGAACCCTACGAAAACGGGATTCGGACACGGCGCCACGGAGCTCGAGCAAGCCTTTTCCAGCGAAAGGAATAGCCTGTATTCGCCCGATCCCAAGGGATTGGCGAAAGGACGGGCCGATATCGCCGCCCATCTTTCGCGTTCCGGGAAAGGCGTCGACGAAGACCATATTTTCCTCTGCGCCTCAACCTCTGAGGCATACTCCTATCTTTTCAAGCTTCTCTGCGACCCCGGCGACGCGGTGCTCGTGCCCAGACCGGGCTACCCGCTGTTCGATCATCTGGCGGCCCTGGAATCGGTGAGGGCACTGGGCTACAGGCTCGAATACAGCCACCCTTCGGGGTGGAGCGTCGATCTCGCGTCGATGAGGGAATTGCTGGAAGGATCCGGCGGCGAACGCGTAAAGGCTATCGTCCTCATCAATCCGAACAACCCGACGGGTTCCTATCTGCGCGAAAAGGAGCGGGCGGCAATCGTCGAACTCTGCCGCGTCCATTCGCTGGCCATCATAGCCGATGAGGTGTTCCATGGCTATGAGCTCGAGCCCAGGGAGGGGAGGGCTTCCCTGCTCGGCGCTGAGGAGGTCCTCACCTTCGTCCTCGACGGCCTGTCTAAAAGGCTCTGCCTGCCGCAGATGAAGCTGGGATGGATATCCGTATCGGGCCCGGGAAAAGAAGTTTCAGCAGCCATAGGCGCCCTTGAGCTCATTTCGGACGCCTTCCTTTCCGCGGGAACGCCTATAATGAACGGCGTGGGAAAGCTTCTTTCCCGCGAAGGCGAAATCGTTCGGGCGGTGCGGGAGCGCATGCGGACCGTGTTGGGTCTGTATCGGGGAATCCTGGATTACGAAGGCTCGCCGCACAGGATCCTCGCCTGCGAGGGAGGCTGGACGGCTCTCGTGCAGAGCCCGCGTTTCCTCGACGAGGAAACACTCGCGCGAGGCCTGCTTCACGACGAAGGCCTCTACGTCCATCCGGGATTTTTCTTCGACATGGAAAAGGAAGCCTATTTCGCCTTCAGCCTGATCATTCGTCCCGAGGACGCGATGTCGGCGGCCATGAAATACAAAGCCTATTTCGATCGTTTTCTCCATTACAACGGATAGCGGAACAAGGAGGCGGGATGTCGGCAGTCATAATCAGCGGAAAGGAAATCGCGAAAGAGATCCGCGCGGAAATTAAGACCAAGGTGCGGGCGCTCGCCGCCAGGGGCATAGCGCCGGGGTTGGCCGTCGTCCTCGTGGGAGAGGATCCGGCCTCTCTTTCCTACGTGACGGGCAAGGAAAAAGCCTGCGCCGAAGCGGGCATCGCCAGCTATGGGCGCCACCTTCCGGCGTCGACCGGCCAAGAGGAGCTCCTCGCTCTCGTGAAAGCCTACAACGACGACGCAAGGGTGCACGGGATCCTCGTCCAGCTGCCGCTTCCCGCCCATATAGACGAAAACGCCGTCATCGCGGCAATATCCCCTGAAAAGGACGTGGACGGTTTCACGCCTATCAATATTGGACGGATGTTCCTCGAGGAGCCCTGTTATCTGCCCTGCACGCCCTCGGGCGTCCTCGAGATGATCAAGCGGAGCGGCGTCCAAACCAAGGGCGCGAACGTTGTTGTCGTGGGCAGATCCAATATCGTCGGCAAGCCGCTCATGAACCTCCTCGTCAGAAAATCCATAAACGCCACGGTGACGGTCTGCCATACGGGGACGAAAGACCTGGCTTCATATTGCAAGAACGCCGATATTCTTATAGCATGTGCCGGGAAAGTCGGCTTGATCGGCGGGGACATGATAAAGCCGGGCGCCTGCGTCATCGATGTCGGCGTCAACCGCGTGGAAGATCCCGACGCCGCGAAGGGGTTCAGGCTGAAAGGCGACGTGGATTTCGAAGCCGCGTCGCTGGTGGCCGGATGGATAACCCCAGTGCCGGGAGGCGTAGGGCCCATGACGATCACCATGCTTCTCGCCAACACGGTCGAAGCCGCGTCACGGCTCGCGAAATAGAAATCGGAAGAGCGATAGTCCGAAGGTCGAGGTGCAGATGGTCGATGTTCAATCCATGAAAGATGAGCGCCGCATACCCATCCAGAAAGTGGGGGTGAAGGGCGTGCGCTATCCCATAACGCTTAGGGACAAAACCGCCCAAATCCAGCACACCACGGCCGTCGTCAATCTTTACGCCGACCTTCCCCACGAGTTCAAGGGCACGCACATGAGCCGCTTCATCGAAGTGTTTGAAGAATTCCGTTCGGACCTATCGATGCCCAATTTCCTCGGGATGCTCCAGAAAATACGCGCCGAGCTCGAAGCCGAGACTGCCTATTCCGACATCCACTTTCCTTATTTCATCCAAAAGGCTGCTCCCGTTTCGGGCCAGACTTCGATAATGAGCTACGACTGTTCCTACGAAGGAAAGGTATCGGTGGCCGGCCATTCTTTCATCGCCGGCGTGACCGTTCCCGTGCAGACTGTCTGTCCCTGCTCGAAGGCCATATCCAGCCAGGGGGCGCACAACCAGAGGGGACTCGTGACCTTGAAGGTCGCCCTGGGGCCGTTTTTCTGGTTCGAGGACATGATAAGGGTAGTGGAGGAGTCGGCGTCGAGCGAGCTCTACACCCTTCTCAAGCGCGAGGACGAAAAATATGTCACCGAACGCTCGTACGATCGCCCGCGGTTTGTCGAAGACCTCGTGAGGGAAGTATATTTGAAGGTAGAGGCGCTGGGGAAATTCCCGAGATTTTCCGTCGAAGCCGAAAACTTCGAGAGCATACATAATCATTCCGCCTATGCCTTTGTGGAAAAAAACTGAAAAGGAGCGCAGCAATGTCCGACAAGTATCCCGTTGAGCAGAAAGACCTGAGCGAAAAAGGCACGAAAGGCATTATGTCGGCCGGGGCGGGCGTCGGGCTTCTCGGCATCAACGCCCTCCTCGGCGTACCCGTTCTGGGCTGGGTTCTCTCCGCCGGCATGCTCCTCCTCGGCGCCGTGGGCATCCTCGGCAAGACCAAGACCGACAAGGTGTCGGGGACCGTTTTCACGGTGGCAGGCATCGCCGGCCTGACGACGATGTTCCTGCCCGGCATCGCCCACAGCCTCCTCAGCCTGGGCGGCATCGGCCTCCTCATCTACGGTCTCGCGAATATCGGGGGCTTCCTGGCGGGGCTTCGAAAAAAGAACTGACGGATATCCATTCAATGAACTATTACCTCGAAACATACGGCTGCGAGATGAACAAGGCCGAGTCCGCGGCCTTGGAGACGATGCTGCGCGAGCGCGGCTGGCGGGACGGGCCCAAAGAAGACGCCGATCTCGTGCTGATCAACACCTGCACCGTTCGGGCCACGGCGGAAAACCGCGCCTGGGCCAGGATTTCCCTCTTCGCCGCCGAAAAGCGCAAGAGGAACTTCGCCATCGTGGTGGTGGGCTGCATGGCCGAGCAGTATCGCGATGAGATGAGGAAGCGCGCGCCCGAAATCGACTATGTGCTGGGCACCTTCCAGAAACAGTCCTTCGGCCTCGTGCTGGACCAGATCGCGGCGGGCACGCACTACAACCTCGCCGATGAATCGCCTTCCTATGTCTTCTCGAGGACACATCTCGAACCGGGCGCTTTCCGCGCTTTCGTGCCCATCATGCATGGCTGCAACAATTTCTGCAGCTACTGCATCGTGCCCTATGTTCGGGGAAGGGAGGTCTCGCGTTCGCCTGAGGATATCCTGGCTGAGCTGGACAGTCTCGAGGCGAACGGCGTGCGCGAAGTGACCCTTCTGGGGCAGAACGTCAATTCCTATAGCTGGGCGGGCGAGGAAGGCGTCATCAATTTCCCTGGCCTGCTCAGGATGCTCGCGGCTCACCTGCGCGAAAAGAGATGGCCGGCTGGCGACGTCGGCGCGACCGGCACAATCGGCTCGACCGGCGCGAGGGACGCGGCCGGCATCGGCTGGATTCGTTTTCTCACCAGCCACCCCAAGGACCTTTCGGCCGAGCTCGTCCAGGTAATCGCCGAGGAACCCATTTTCTGCCGGCATATCCACCTCTGCATTCAGTCCGGTTCCGATCGAGTTCTCGCCCTGATGAACCGAAAATATACGAAGGAATACTTTCTTGGCCTTGTCGACACGATGAGGGCCGCCATTCCCGGTCTTTCGCTTTCGACCGATATCCTCGTGGGCTTTCCCGGGGAGACGGAGGAAGAGTTGGAGGAAACCCTCGATGTGATGCGGAAAGTGCGTTTCGCTTTCTCTTTCATGTATCATTTCAACCCACGGGAGGGCACACCGGCGGTGAAATTGCCAGACAGGGTTCCCGACAAGGTCAAGAAAGCGAGGCTCGCGCGGGTCATCGCCCTCCAGAAGGAAATCAGCGCTGAGCTCATGCTGGAGAGGCTGGGGGCCGTGGACGAGGTCCTCATCGAGGACAAGTCCAGGCGTTCCCCGAAGGAGATGCTCGCGAGGACGGCGCGGGACGAAATGGTCGTCTTCGTCGCCGATCCCTCCCGAATAGGTCAATTCGCGCGCGTGAGGCTGTCCGCGAAATCGGGCAACACGTTCAGGGCGGAAGAGGTGCATGAATAGAAGATCGATGACGCTGTTCTTCCTCATTGTTTTGGCTTCTTCGGTCTTCAGCCAGACCGCCAAACCTGCCTCGACCCCGACCGCGCCGTCGACGCCCAAGATAACTGGCACACCGACCTTGGCCGCCGCCAGGAGCGCCGTCGCCAAGATGGCCGGCACCGACTTCTTTAAAAACTACGTGGAATCCTACGCGCTCGCGCTGCCCCTCCACGAGGCCGTCCTCCTGTGCGCGGAATCCCTGCCCAAGGCTCCGGTGTCTCAGCGCGCCGATCTCGCCGCCTTCGGAGGCGGCATAGCCCTGCTGGCGGGACGCTACGAAGACGCCGCGCTCATGTTCTCGCAGGGATCCGCCGTTCCCTCGGGCGCTTCGGCCGCCGGCGCGGGAAGCCGACCCGACCTGAACCTCAAGGCCGCGCGCTGCTATTTGGCTTCCGGAAATACCGCGGCCGCCAAGAGTCAGCTGGATCTTGTCCCCGACAGCGCCGGAGGGAAATCCCTCGAACAGGCTCGTCACCTGGCTCTCTCCTGGCTCTATACGCTCGAAGGGGAGCCGGAAAAGGCTTTCATGTTGTCGCGGCCCCTCGCCGCGGAAAACAATGATCCGGGCACGAGGCGGGAAGCTCTATTCCTTGTCTGGCTGGCGGCGGGTTCGCCCGAGTTCGCCGATTTCAAGGTTTCCACCCAGGGGTTTGATCTCAGGAGCGTGGAAGCCAGACTCGAAACCGAATTCCCCGGCTCCCTCGAGCGAGCGCTCACCCGAAAGGAAGCGCTAGCCAAGCCCGCTTCCTGGCTTTTGACGGTGCCCCTCGCGCCCTGTGCGGCTTCCTTGGGGGAGGATCGCAGCCTGGCCAAGCCAGCCGCGCCGAAGGCGCAAGCCTCCGAATCCGACGATTCACCCTCCCAGTTGCAGGTCGGGTGGTTTTCCCGCAAGGAAAACGCCACCGCGCTGACGACGAGGCTCGTCGCGTTGGGATTTTCCGCGAAGACGGAGGGACAGAAATCCAAGGAAGGCGAGCTGCGCTGGGCGGTGATCGTGGACGCGTCGGGGGATTGGTCCAAGACGCAGGCCAAACTCAAGGATTTGGGCTACGAGTCTTATCTCCTGCCTTAATTGTCGAGTTTCTCGAGCGAAAGATCGGGTTCGTAGAGCCTCTCGACGCCGTCAGCGAGGACGCGCGCCGGCTGAAGGATGAGCGCGCTTATTTCATCGTTTTTTCCGGGTCTGACCCCGACGATAAAGCTGAGCCTGCCGGAAGGGATGGATTCTTCATCGATGAGGCTCAAATCCAGAATGACCGCGTCGCCCGCATCGAAGAGGGAGAAGAATCCTCGCGAGGATACGCCGCGCGAGGATACGCCGCGCGAGGATACGCCGCGCGAAGGCAGGTCTCGCGAAGCGATTTCTCCCCAGTCCATGCTGAATTTTCCCTCGGCCAGATCGAGCCTCACGCCCGTATCCGAAGCGTAGGATCCATTGAAATCCTCGAGCTTGAGACTCAACGAAGCCCCGCTTCCATCGATATCCACGCCGAACCTGTCTCCAGCCGATATTTTCCCGAACCCGCTCGCGCTGGCGGCCGCGCTGTCGTTCGTCGGGCGCCTGTAGACGCCGTTCCAGTCTTCCTTCATCGCGAATTTGACGATCTGCTGTGTCGTAGCCCTGATCCTCACCCTATCCATGCCCACGAGGTCGATGCCGAGAAGACGTAGCATTTCGGGAACGGCGCTGTTGGAGATGGGGGCGTAGATTCCGGCGAACCCCGGCGTGGACCTGCCCCAATCCCACTGCTGCTGTTCTTGCTCGCTGTGGATGGAGATTTTTCTTCCTTCGGGATCGAAGTCGACATAGGTGTGAAAGCCCTCCGTCCCGTCTTCCTTCACCCATAGCCCCTTCAGGTAGTCGTCGAAATCCTCGGCTCGTCCGGTGATGATCTTGTCAATGAACAGCTTTTCGACGCTAGCTCCCGGAACGAAGGATTCCCCCCCACGCTCGAATAGTTTGCGCGCCGGATCCCAGGAATAGGTGATTTTTTTCTCGTCGAGGGGGGAAGATCCACCCCGGGCTTCTTCGAACACATTGATCGAAACCGCCCTCAGCGCCCCGGGAGGGGAAAGCGGTTTGTCGGCCATGGGGACGCCCGCAATCTCTTCCCTGTCCGCGGGATCTTCGATTCCGATGGACAGGCCGGAAGCCGAAAAGGCGGTGTAGTATGAACTGGAATATGGGGAGATGCGCTTGAATATCGTGAGTGTCTGTTTGTTCCCCTCATCGATGCCGTAGCAAAGGAGATCGACGCTCCCATCGGCCAGGAGATCCCTCGGCTGAACGACGAAGGCGTTCGGCTTCGTGGCGAGGGTCTCGCCTTTCCAGAGCCTGAAATAGCCGCTTGTGGCGGGCTGAAAATCGGCGATCACGATGGAGATTCTTCCTTTTTCCGCGCCGGATGGCTTCACGATGAGAACCTGCTCCAGGTCTTCGTCGTTGTCCAGGTTCATATCGATCGCGTCGAGAAAGGTCTCTCCCCACTCAGGGTTGATCTTGGACCGCTGGGCGGCCGCTGTATCGCCGTCAGCCCTTTCTGGCTTTTCCGACAGAGTTCCGATGTCCACGACTCTTCCCGCGACGGGGAGGCTCGCCGCCAGGTTTTCCTGCCTCATCTTCGCGAAAAAAAAGATAAAAAGGCCAAAGACGAGGATGAAGGCGAGGATGAGTATGGCTTGGATGACTCTTTTCATGTGCTAAACCAGGCTTGTTGTAACATGTCGCGCGCGGGGGAGACAAGCGTGGCGGTATGGCGGTTGCCCGGAAGGCGTGATATCATTGCGCATTCTATCATGAAGACCGTCAAGAATAAATCGGCGCGCGTTCTCCTCGTCGCATCCACCTTCGTCCTCCTCAGCGCGGTGGGCCTGCTCTGGATCACCATGGTCAGGGAAGCCGAGCGCAAGGATCTTCTCCTGGAATATGAGGCGTTCAGGGCTTCGAGCGCCGTCGTCGACGAATACAGGCAGGACCGGTCCTTCACCCCCGAAGGTGACGAGCTGATCCTGGGGTTTGGCTTCTATCGAATCGACGGCAGCTCGTTCATGCGCTATGGTTCGGCGCCGGAGACCGTGTTGCTCAGGGATCTGCTCGCGGCGAGAAACCGCGATAACCGCGGCGGGGATCTGCCCGGCGGGGTTTCCGTCACTTTTTCAGCTGACAAGAAGTCTCTGCGGCTCCTTCGCTATTCCGGCCTTCAGGCTTCCTCGAGGATGATGGGATTGGGCGGCGGGTCGGGGATGGGCATGGGAAGGGGGCGACAGAACCAGCCGCCGGCAGCGCCTGAAACCCCGCCTCCCCCAGCCCAGTCCGCGCCCCAAACCCAGGACGGCCTCCAGGATCGGGTCGCGCCGTCGGCGCCGCCGGCGCAGATCACGCAGCCCGCGCAGAACGGGCTCGCCGGCGCGTATCTCATCTGGATGGAATATTCGGTGAGCGGTCTGAACAGGGAACGCGTCCAGTTCTTCCTCGTGGCGGCGCTGATCACGATCGCTCTCCTCGGTCTCTACATCGTCCTCTTTTTTGTCTTCAGGCACAACGAGGAGCTGATGAGCCGCGAAGCCGAAACGAGGGAGCTGGTGCAGCTCGGCGAGGCGGCGAGGACACTCGTCCACGAAATAAAGAATCCCCTCGGGATAATGCGCATACAGACTTCCAGAATACGGCGCGCCGCCTCTCGTCCCGACGAGGGCTCAGACTCGGATCCGACGCAGCGCGCGAGCCAGCTGACGCAATCGGCTGATATAATCGAGGGCGAGATACTGAGACTTTCGGGTCTGGCCGACAGGATCAGGGAGTTTCTGAAATCGCGACCCGCTCGCCTCGCCCCTATCGATCTCATTCCCTTCCTGAGGACTTATTGTGGCCGCTATCGCGACCTCGCGGACTCTGATATAGAACTCGTTCCCGAGATTCCTGCCGAGGGCAGCGCGATGGTGCTCGCCGACGCCGAAAAACTCATCACGGCTCTCGATAATATTCTGCGAAACGCCATCGAGGCGGTGGAAGCGCTCCCTATCGGGCACAGGAGAATTGTGGTGAGCCTATTTCGCAGGGAAAACAGCTGGGTGATAGCCGTCGTGGATTCGGGCGAGGGCGTGTCTCCGGAAGCGCGGACCCGCATGTTCGATCCTTTCTTTACGACAAAAGAAAAAGGCAGCGGCATTGGTCTCGCCCTTTCCAAGCGCTTCGTCGAGTCCTTTGGCGGAAGCCTGGCCTACGAGGGCGGGGACCAGGGCGGCGGGGCAGTCTTCACCATCGCGCTGAAGGAAGAAAGGACGTCGACCCAAGCGTAGGCGAGCGAGTCCCATCATTGAAAGAGCGCCCGAAGACGTGGCCCCGGGCGCTCTTCATTGCATAGAAATACGTCTTGCCAAAAAAGAATCAGAGCTTCTTGAAAACCAGGGCGATGATCGCGATGGCCTCGCGGAGTTCCTTCTCGGTGATGACGAGGGGCGGGGCGAAGCGGATGATGTTGCCGTGGGTTTGCTTTGCGAGAAGTCCTTCGTCCTTAAGCGCGATGCAGACATCCCATGCCTGGAACCCTTCCTCGAAGACGACGGCGTTCAGGAGGCCTTTGCCGCGCACTAGCTTCATCTTCGCGCAGGGGATGGCGGCCACTTCCTTCCGGAATAGCTCGCCGAGGCGTTCGGCGTTCTCCTCGAGTCTCTCGTCCTCGAGCACTTCGATGGCCGCGATTCCCACGGCGCAGGCGAGGGGGTTCCCGCCGAAGGTGGAACCATGCGTACCGGGCGTGAATACGTCCATCACCTCCTTGTCGGCCACGATGGCGGAGATAGGCATGATGCCGCCGCCAAGAGCCTTGCCGAGGCACATGATATCGGGACGCGCGTTCTCATGCTGCCACGCGAAGCGCTTGCCCGACCTGCAGAAACCGGTCTGGATTTCATCGAGGATGAGAAGAACGCCATGCTTGTCGCAAATTTTCCTGAGGCGGGCGAGATAGCCCTCCGGCGGGACAACGACGCCGGCTTCGCCCTGTATGGGTTCGACCATGACGGCGACGGTATTCTCGTCGATGCGGTCCTCCACGGCCTGGGCGTCGGCGTAGGGTACCTTGATGAATCCGGGCACATAGGGCCCGTAGTTCACGAGGGATTCGGGGTCTATGGACATGGAGATGGCCGCCAAGGTCCTTCCATGGAAATTGCCTTCAGCGCAAATAATCGTCTGCTTGCCGTTGGGTACACCCCTGACCTCGACACCCCAGCGTCTGGCCGCCTTGATGGCGGTTTCCACCGCTTCGGCGCCTGTGTTCATCGGGAGCGCGGCTTCATAGCCCGTGTATTCGCAGAGCTTCTTGAGGAACAGGCCCATTTTGTCGTTGTGGAAAGCCCTCGATGTGAGGGTGACCTTCTCGAGCTGGTCCTTGACCGCCTCGATTATGCGCGGGTGGAGATGCCCCTGATTGACTGCCGAATAGGCCGACAGGAAATCGAAGTAGACCTTGCCTTCAGGGTCTTTCACCTTGCAACCTTTTGCCTCTGCGATGACGACGGGGAGCGGATGGTAGTTATGCGCGCCGAACGTTGCGTCCAGGGCGATGTAGTCCTGGGACTTCATGGAAGAACCTCCTTGGTTGTTCGCCTTTTCGTCGATGTAGCGTTGATAGGGGAATGGCGATTGCCACAGTGTATACTGGGATTCTTGTCCGCGCCAGAGGGGAAAAATGCTAAATTATAATGGTATAGATAATTATGTAATGTATGTGCATAAT
>DATMZF010000029.1:0-117301 GCA_035560555.1 Rectinemataceae bacterium | reverse complement strand
ATTTATTGGACAAAACGATAAAACCGTTATATAAGTGAATAAGTTGTATGACGACTTGTGATAGCGAGGAATTGCGATGATTATTAACGAAGTGTCGTTGAATGTTTTCTCGTATCCCTCTCTCCGCTCCTCCGATAGCGCCGGTCATAGCCATCCCGGTCCGGCCAAGCCCGCGCGGCTCGCGCTGTTGCGAATCCGAACCGAGGATGGAAACGAAGGATATGCCTTGGGCCCAACCGAGGTCATCCGCCCTTTCATACTGGATTCATTCGTGCGCAAAGTCCTTATCGGCAGGAACGCTTTCGATCGCGAGGCATTGTGGCACGATTTGGCCCACTGGCAGAGGGGAAGCGCCGGCCAGTTGACGGACCGGGCGCTCGCGCTCGTCGAACAGGCCTTGTGGGATTGGGCCGGCCGGTTCTTGGGCCTTCCGGCGCGGAAGCTGGCCGGCGCTTTCAGGGACAACGTTCCCGCCTATGGGAGCACGATGTGTGGCGACGATATCCCCGGAGGTCTTTCCACGCCCGAGGAGTACGCGCGCTTCGCGGAGTCTCTCGCACAAAGAGGCTATAAGGCGATCAAGCTTCACACCTGGATGCCGCCCGTCTCTTTCGCTCCCGATCCTGCGATGGACGCGAAGGCTTGCGCGGCGGTGCGGGAAGCCGTAGGTCCCGACATCCGGCTCATGCTGGACGGCTACCACTGGTATTCCCGGGTCGACGCGCTCATGTTGGGCCGGGCCCTGGAGAAACTGAATTTTTCCTGGTTCGAGGAGCCGATGGAGGAAGATTCCATCGAATCGTACGCGTGGCTTTCCGATCAGCTAGACATACCGATCCTGGGACCTGAATCTTTGGCGGGCAAGCACTTGAGCCGCGCTAGTTGGGCCAAGAACGCCGCCTGCGATATCCTGAGAGCCGGTGTGCAGGGCGTGGGCGGGATTGGGCCCTGCCTCAAGGTAGCGCATTTGGCCGAATCCTTCGGAATGGACTGCGAGATCCATGGGAATGGGGCGCCGAACCTGGTCGTTATCGGGGCGATCCGAAACTGCACATGGTATGAACGCGGCCTTCTGCACCCCATGCTCGACTATGACGCCGTCCCTCCATACCTGAGGAAGATCGTGGACCCCATGGATGGAAACGGCGTCGTCCATCTCCCCGATGGCCCGGGGTTGGGCGAAGCTATCGACTTCGGCTATATAGAGAATCATACGACCAATAAGTATTGAGAAATTTCGTGCCTTTCGAAGGAATCGGGGAATGATATCCACCGATTCCTCATCATTTGATATCGCCGATCACAAGGAGGAGAAAGATGAAGAAGAGATTTTCCATTGGGGCGCTGGCGCTTGTCGTGGCGCTTGCCGTCCTTCCCGTCACCGAGCTTTTCGCAGCGACACCAGCGGATCAGCTCATCGTAGGCATGAGCATGAACAATTTGCTTTCTTTGGATCCCGCGGCCGCGACCGGTCTCGATGTCGCCATGGTGAACGCCAACCTCTACGACATGCTTCTGGAACTCGACCCGGCCTCCCCCAGCTCCATGTTGCCCTCGGTCGCCGAGAGCTGGAAAGTGGCGCCCGACGGCGGCTCGATCACCTTCGTCATCCGCAAGGGCATAAAGTTTCAGTCGGGCAACCCGCTCACGGCGGAAGACGTGGCCTGGTCCCTGAGGCGAGTGCTCAAGCTCAATATGTCCCTCGCGTCGGCGTGGAAAGTGTATGGCTTTTCTAAGGACACCGCCGACGCTTCCTTCAAGGCGACCGATCCCTACACCTTCGTCGTCGACATGCCCAAGCCCACGGACCCGAAACTGATATTGTTCAATTTGGGATCCTCGCCCAGCGCCTTCATCCTCGATAGCAAGAAAGTGCTCGAAAACCAGGTGAACAACGATATGGGCAACGCGTGGCTCACAACGAACGCCGCAGGCTCAGGCCCCTTCAAGCTCGATGATTGGAGGGCGAAGGACGCGCTCATAATGAGCCGTTTCGATGGTTATTGGAGAGCTCCCGCGAAGCTGAGGAGAGTCATTCTCAGGCATATGACCGAATCACAGTCCATGCGTCTCATGATCGAGAAGGGCGACATCGATGTCGCCTATGGCATGACGGTCGCCGACATCGAGGCGCTCAAGGACAACAAGAACATTTCCGTCGAAGCCATCAAGAAAGGGACCCTGTATTATGTCGCGGTCAGCATGAGGGATCCGAAATACTCGAACATAAAAGTGCGGCAGGCCATTCGGCTCCTCATCGATTACGAAGGCATCAACAAGACGATAATGCCCAACTACGGATTCTTCCACCAGCGTCCGATCCAGGCCGGCCTTCCGGCGACCCTGCCCGACAACCAGGGGTACAAGCTCGATGTCGCCGCCGCGAAGAAACTTCTCGCCGAGGCTGGCTATCCGAACGGGTTCAAGACGATCATCCACGTCCTTTCCGATCTTCCTTATATCAATATAGCGACGAGTCTCCAGGCTACCCTGGCTCAGGGCGGAATCCAGGCGGACGTCATTTCCGGCACCGGAAACCAGGTCTACGGCTACATGAGGGAGCGGAAGTTCGAGATCATAGTGGGACGTGGCGGCGGCGGCTCGATTCCCCATCCGGACTCCAACCTGCGCTCCATGGTCTACAATCCCGACAACAGCGACGCCGCGAAGCTCGACAATCTCCAGGGCTGGCGCACTTCCTTCTACAACGCCGAGATCAACACGCTCATAGACAAGGCGCTTCTGGAGAAGGACGAGAAAGCGCAGCTGGCCATGTATCGCAGGATTCAGGATCTCTACGAACAGGAAGCCGCTCCCATCTTCACGGTCTCGCAGATGATCGATACCTCGGTCCTGCGAGGGGACATCGAGAATTTCATGACCAGCCCTTCATCGACCACCAGGTTCCGCGAAGTCTTTAAAAAGCGATAAGTCTCGAAGGCCGGAGCGCATAACGCGCTCCGGCCTTTCCGCGCTCGATGATCCAGGGGAGATTCATGAAATCGAAATCGATCAACCTTACCGCGCTCATGATCCACGCGGCTCGCAGGCTGGGAGTGATCGCTCTCACCATCTTCGGTCTGTTGCTTCTCACCTTCCTCATCGGGCGCGTCATGCCGATCGACCCGGTGCTCTCGGTCGTGGGACCCGACGCCGACCGCTCGACCTACGATCAAGTGTACAAGCAGATGGGGCTGGACAAGCCTCTTTACGTTCAGTTCGGCATCTACGCCAACGATTTGCTGCACGGCAATCTCGGGAAGGCCCTGCTCACGGGGCATCCGATAATCGAGGATATACGGCGGGTATTCCCCGCTACCATTGAACTCGCCACCGTCGCCATACTGTTGGGCATCCTGGTCGGCGTGCCTTTGGGCGTGTTCGCGGCGACCCGGCACGGCAGGCTCGGCGACCATGTCGTCCGCGTCCTGAGTCTTTTCGGATACTCGACGCCCATCTTCTGGTTTGGCCTCATGGGCTTGCTCATTTTTTACGCCAAGCTGGGCTGGGTCGGCGGCGCCGGACGCATGGACATCGCCTTCGACGGCCTCATGAAAAGCAAAACGGGATTTATCCTGATCGACGCGATGGTGGCAGGCGAATGGGAGATTTTCGTCAGCGCCCTACGGCACATCGTGCTTCCCGCCTGCATCCTTGGCCTGCACTCGACCGCTTATATAAGTCGCATGACGCGATCCTTCATGCTCGCCCAACTTTCCCAGGAATATATCCTGACGGCCAGGGTGAAAGGCCTTTCCGAACGAAGGGTCATCTGGGGACACGCCTTCAAGAATATTCTCGTGCAGCTGCTCACGATCATAGCGCTCATCTACGGCAACCTCCTCGAGGGAGCCGTTCTCATAGAGACGGTGTTCGCGTGGCCTGGCTTCGGTTCGTATCTCACGGGAGGCCTGCTTCTCGGGGACATGAACGCGGTCATGGGCTGCGTGCTCCTCATCGGCCTCATATTCGTGGCGCTCAATCTGCTGGCTGACGCGCTGTATCAAGTGTTCGATCCAAGGACGAAGTCATGACAAACGAGAATGGCGGCGCGCGCGCGGAGAAGAAGGCGATCGCTCCGAGCGGACGCTCGGAGGCGAGGAAGGCCGAATGGGGAAAAACGGCGGCGGCGATACTGAAAAATCCGCTCACGGTCGCGGGGTTGATAGTGATCTGCTTTCTTCTCGTCGTCGCGGCCCTGGCTCCCTTGCTCGCGACGCACAATCCGAATATACAGAATCTTCCGGAAGCGCTCAGGGCCCCGAGCCGGGAGCATTTTCTCGGCACCGACGAATTCGGAAGGGACGTATACAGCCGGATCGTGTTTGGATCGCGCATAACTTTGTACATCATCTGCCTGGTATCGATCATCGTCGGACCCATAGGGCTTCTCGTGGGCACCGTGTCGGGCTATCTGGGCGGCATCGTCGATACGATAATGATGAGGATCACCGATATCTTCATCTCCTTCCCGAGCCTCGTGCTGGCGCTCGCCTTTGTCGCCGCGCTGGGGCCGGGGCTCGAGCACGCGGTGTTGGCGATCGCGCTGACATCGTGGCCTTCGATAGCGCGGCTCGCCCGCGCCGAAACCCTGTCATTGCGAAAAGCTGACTATATCGTCGCCGTGGAACTGCAGGGAGCCTCCAAGGCGCGGGTCATCTTCCGCCACATAATGCCGATGTGCATGTCGTCGGTCATCGTGCGGCTCACCATGAACATGGCCGGCATCATCCTCACGGCCGCGGGCCTGGGTTTCCTCGGCCTGGGCGCCCTTCCCCCCGCGCCGGAATGGGGCGCGATGATCTCTTCGGGGCGGCGATACATGCTGGAGAGCTGGTGGCTGGTGGCCGTGCCGGGCGTCGCCATTTTGCTCGTCAGCCTCGCTTTCAATCTTTTCGGCGACGGCCTGCGGGACGCGCTCGACCCGCGGATGGAATAGGGTGGAATCATGGAAGACCTGAAGCTTAAAGTAGAGTCGCTCAACGTCAGTTTTCCCAATGGGAAAGAAGTTACGCGCGCGGTCAGAGGAGTCTCGTTTTCGCTGGGGAAGGAAAAGCTCGCGATCGTGGGGGAATCGGGATCGGGAAAATCGACTATCGGTAGAAGTCTGCTGCGTCTCCTTCCGCGCAAAGCCATCGTGAGCGCGGATCGCCTCGAGTTCGACGGCGTCGATATCCTCAAAGCCTCCGAGCGCGAGATGCGCTCGATTCGCGGCAGGCGCATTTCGATGATCCTGCAGGATCCGAAGTTTTCCCTGAATCCGGTCATGAGGATCGGCGACCAGATAGCAGAGGCTTATGTGGCCCACGCGAAGGTGGGAAGGAAGGTGGCGGAAGAGAAGGCTATGCACATGCTCGAGAAGGTGCGGATCAGGGAGCCTGGGAGGGCGTACAGACTGTATCCTCACGAGGTGTCGGGCGGCATGGGACAGCGGGCGATGATCGCGATGATGATGATTTCCGAGCCCGAAATCATCATCGCCGACGAACCGACGTCGGCGCTCGATGTCTCCGTCCGCGAGCAGGTTCTGGAAGTGCTGCGGGAACTCGTGGACAGGTCGGGCATCGGCCTCATTTTCATAAGCCACGACCTCAACCTTGTCCGGCACTTCTGCGACCGCGTCCTGGTGATGTATTCCGGGAAAATACTCGAAGAGATAGAGGCGAAACGTCTCGACGAGGCGAAGCACCCTTACACGCGGGGCCTTTTGGATTCATTGCCGAGCTTGACGCGGCGCAGGACGCATCTGCCGACCCTGATACGAGACCCGGCGTGGCTCGCGTGAGCAAGGAGATCGAGGTGAGTATTCCGAAGATTGTGGTTGAGGGTTTGACGCTCGATTTCGGCAAGGGCCTCGAGGCGACCAGGGTATTGCACGGCATCGATTTCTCCGTCGCCGACGGCGAGAGTTTCGGCCTCGTCGGGGAATCGGGATCGGGGAAAACGACGGTGCTCCGCTGCGTCGCGGGGCAGTACGGGCATTGGACGGGTTCGATCCGGATGGACGGGAAGTATCTGGAGAAAAAGCTCACGAAGGAGCGATGCGGGCTCACCCAGATGGTGTTCCAGGATCCCTATGGCTCTCTGCACCCCAAACAGACCATATACACCGCGCTGATGGAACCGCTCGCGATCCACAAGGTGCCGGGCGACAGGGACGCGATGATCGCCGACGCCCTGGAAAACGTAGGGCTCGATCGGAATTTCCGCTGGCGATACCCGCACCAGCTTTCGGGTGGGCAGCGGCAGCGCGTCGCCATCGCCCGCGCCCTCATCCTGGAGCCGCGCGTCCTCCTCCTGGACGAGCCGACGTCGGCCCTCGACGTTTCGATCCAGGCCGAAATTCTCAACCTCCTCGCGGAACTGCAGGAAAGAAAGGGACTGACCTATATCCTCGTCTCCCATGATCTAGGGGTCGTCGCTCATCTTTGCGACCGCATGGCGGTGATGCAGTCGGGCAAGATCCTGGAAACGCTCGACGCCGAAAGCCTCGCCGATATAGAGCCAAAGGAAGACTATACGAAGACCCTCCTGGACGCGAGCAGGGAGTATGGAAGGAAAATGCGTTAGAGCGCGAAAGCCCGTAACCCGCTCACAGATGGTCTTTCAGAAAGGCCAGGGCCTGCGATCGCATCGCCCGAGTCTCGAAATGGGCGCAGGGGGCGGTCTTCAACAGCCAGCGTTCGGGGTGCCCCATTTTTTCGTAGACGGACCGGACCGGAGCGTCGATAGCCACGAAACCTTCGGCGGGCGTCAGGGCGTCGGAATTCCCGTTCAAGCTCAAGTGCCATCGCGGAGCGATGAGCGACACTATATCGGCCGTCGAGAATTCTTCGAGCAGCCCGGGGACATAATAGTAGACGCCGTGGCGATCGTGCGATCCTAGGCGATCGAGCGTGTGGTAATCCGTCATCGAGCAGATATCCACGCAGGCGGAAATCCGCGGTTCGAGGGCCGCCGCCCACCAGGACAGGGTTCCGCCCATGGACATGCCCATGACGCCGACGCGCGCGGGATCGACCTCCGGGCGGGTCACGAGATATTCCACCGCCCTCAGGGCATCCCACAGCATTTTTCCCCACAGCACTTCGCCATGCCAGAGCATGCGCTTGAAGGTCTCGGATTCGGTCTTCGCCCTGCGGTCGCCGAAGCACCAGGCGTCGAAGCACAATACATTGAAGCCTGAGCGCGTGAGCGCCGCGCCATAAGGTTCCGTCTGGAGGTATTCGGCGCCGTACAGGACTTCGTCCTTTCCTCGCCGGTAATTCCCGCCGTGCGAATGATTGTACAGGATGGTCGGCCGGTCGTTCGCGTTCGCTTTTTGCTTGAGAAAATATGTCGGCACGGGCTCCCGGCCATTCAAGTCCAGAAGCAGCGTCTCGAGTATGAAATCGCCCTTGTCCTCGATGTCGACGCGTTCGGCTGACGGGGGCGGAAAGCTCGATTCCTCGGGAATAGCGATGAGAGATCGCAATCGTTTTCTCGTGCCATCAACGTCCATCCGCGGGCCTCCTCAGCTTTGGGAACATGATGGATTCTATACGTCGCGGCTCGGATCCGCAATTCGTGGCGGGAGCGAACGCGTTCGATACGTCCCGAATCGTCTTCGCGATAGATGGACTCCTCCCACGCCCGCGCATATAATTTCAACGAGCAGCCCCGCGTCAAACCGCGGGGCATGAAATCTGCCGATGGATCAAGGGGTGCCCGAATGATGCTCATGAACGATGGAAAGCTCACCGAAAGCGCCGACGGTATTGAGATAATGGCGGCCGAGAAAACGGATTTCTTCGTCGATACGATGAATGGTGTCAAAAAAAGCGACGCGCCCTTCGTTTTCGAGGAGATGAAAGGCGATTTCGTGATCAACGCTTGCGTCGAGCCCTCGTTTACCGATAACTACGATGCCGGCGGACTATTCATCCTTGAGCATGATACGCGCTGGATAAAGCTCGAGTTCGAAAAAACCGACCTAGGGTATCCGAGCGTCGTATCCGTCATCACCGACGGGGCTTCCGACGACGCCAACGGCGAAAAGATGGAAGGGATCGAAAAAGTATTCCTTCAAGTCGTTCGAAGAAGCGACTATTGGGCGCTGCATTACTCCCTCGATGGGAAAGCATGGAAAATGGTCAGGTATTTCAGGTTGAAAATGAGCGAAACCCTGAGAATCGGTTTTGTCGCGCAATCTCCGTTGGGGAAAGGGACGAAGGCGCGGTTCACGCACATATATATAGGCCGGAAGCAAATAGAGAACCTGAGGAAAGGCAGCTAGGGGCGAGCGAAATTTCCGGCGGCGTTTCGGCTTTGCTCGGCTGAGGTCATGCCTCGAAGAGGGAAGCCGCCCCGAGGATCGCCGCGGCGCCGCCGAGAAGGCCGCGCCTGATGACCATGCGGTCGTGCATCATGGGGCCGGCGAGGTCGTAGCAGGTCGCGATCGCCGTATCGAAGAAGAGATTGGGGAGGTTGAGAAGACCGCCGCCCAGCACGATGCCCCTGGGATTGAGCACTTGGAAGACATTATACATACCGATGCCGATATAACGCGCGTATTCCAGCACCACCGCCCGGCAGAGCTCGTTGTCGTCGGCGCAGCCTGAGGCGAGGAGGGCGCCGTCGAGCCCCGCGAAGTCGGCGCAGCCTTCGGGCAGGTCGGCGCAGGCGCCTTCGCGCTCGAGGCGGCCGGCCAGACGCCGGGCGGTTTCGGGTAGGACCAGGCCCGAAGCGACGCCCATGAGGCAGCCGCGATTGCCGCAGGCGCAGCGCCCCTCGCCCGAGATGTCGACGATCATGTGGCCGAACTCGCCGGCCGTCCCGGTGAACCCGCGATATAGTTTGCCGTCGATGACGATGCCGCCGCCTATGCCGGTGGACACGGTCATGAAGACGAGGGGATCGAGGCCGATTCCCGCCCCGTAGCGGTACTCGCCGAGGGTTTGGGCGTTCGCGTCGTTGTCGGCGAGGCAGGGAATCCCGAGCCGGGCTTCCATCCTCTCGCGTAAGGGGAAACCCTTGAAGCCGGGCAGATTCGAGGTGGTGAGGGTCACGCCCTCGGGCCAGCGAATGTGGCCGGGGAAGAGGACGCCGACGCCTTTCACTTCGGCGCGGCTGGCCTTTGCCGCGCCGAGGGCCGCGTCGATGTTCCGCTCCATGCGGTCGAGGACGGCTTCTTCGCTTAAGCCCCTGTGGTCGTAGGTCACGGACTCGCCGATAATGTTTCCGCCCGAATCCACCACACCCACCGCGAGCTTCGTTCCCCCGAGATCGACGCCTATCCTGTGCTTTCTCTCCGCCATCGTCATCAGAGCTCCTGTTCGGTCCTAGCTATGATATCGTCCTGCGTCTCCGCGGCCAAGTCGTTGAAATAAGCCGAGTAGCCGGCCACCCTGACGACGAGGTCACGATGTTTCGCGGGGTTTTTCTTGGCGTCGAGGAGGGTGTCGCGCGAGACGATGTTGTACTGCACGTGCCAGCCTTTAAGGTCGTCGAAGAAGGCGCGCAGGAGGGCGATGAGCTTGCCTCGCTGCCCCTCGCCCGAGATCATCTGGGGCGTGAGTTTCTGGTTGAGGAGGACGCCCCCGAAGATGTCCATCGTGGGGAGCTTCGCTATCGACTTGAAGACGGCCGTGGGCCCGCGGGTGTCCGTGCCCTGGGTGGGCGAGCAGCCCTCGGCGAGGGGGGTCCAGGCGTGGCGTCCGTCCGGGGTGGCCGGCACGACGGAGCCGGAGGGGACGTTGGCCGAGATGCTGGATGTCCCGGGGTAGTAGCCGCAGCCGATTGGGCCGCGGCCGTAGCGGGTGTTGTGGTACTTGGCCATCTCGCCGACATAGGCGCCGTAAGCCTCCACGACGAGGGAATCGACATAGTCGTCGTCGTTGCCGTACTTGGGCGCCTGGTTGAGGAGACGCAGGCGAAGCAGTTCGCCGTCTGGGCCTGCGAAGTCCGACGCGAGCGCCTCGAGGAGCCGCTTCGGCGCGACTGAGCGTTCCTCGAAGACGAACTTTTTGACCGCGGCCAGGGAGTTGCCGAGGTTCGCGATGCCGACCTGGAGGCCGGAGACGTAGTCGTAGACAGCCCCGCCTTCCTTGATGTGCACGCCGCGGGCGATACAGTCGTCGGTGAAGGTCGAGCAGAGGATGTCGGGCACCAGCTCCTCGAGGGCGACGTCGATGGCCGTGTCGATGCCGACCGAGACCTTCGCGTAGTAGGCGAGCTGGTCCTTCCAGGCGGCCATCAGTTCGTCGAAGCCCGCGAAGGACTCGAGCGTGCCCGAGCCACTATGGAAGGTCTCGCCGGTTTTCGTGTCCAAGCCGCCGTTGATGGTGGCGAGGAAGACGCGCATCAGGTTGAGGAAGCTCATGCCGGTGGTGCGGTAGCCCCATTTGCCGGGCACGGCCACCTCGATGCAGCCGATGGCCGAGTAGTCGCGGGCGTCCTCGAGGCTCACGCCGAGCTCCAGCATGCCGGGGATGACCACTTCGTCGTTGTTGAAAGCGGGCATGCCGAAACCGCGCTTGATGACCTCGATCGCGGCCGCGAGGAAGTCGCCGCTCATGCCCTTATGGTAGCGGACGGTGAGGTTGGGCTGGGTGAGTTTCATGTCGCCCACCGACTCGAGGATGAGGTAGGAAAGCTCGTTCACCGCGTCCGCGCCCTCCCTCGTCACTCCGCCGATCGTCACGTTCTGGTAGAGGGGGCCGCCAGCCGAGAAGCGGGTGTGGGACCAGGAGCGCACTTTCTTGACGGCGAGGAGCTTGAGCCAGAAGCAGGAGAGGAGCTCTTTCGCCTGGTCGGGCGCGATGGAGCCGGATCGGGCGTCCTTGGCGTAGAAGGGGTAGAGATACTGGTCCAGGCGCCCGAGGGAGACGGAGTGGCCGTTCGACTCGATCTGGAGCGCCATCTGGACGAAGCAGGTGAGCTGGAGGGCCTGGCGGAAGCTCGATGGGGCGCCCTCCGCGATGGCGGAGCAGGTCGCTGCGATCTCCTTGAGCTCGGCGGCGCGGGCGTTCCCAAAGGGCGAGGGCTCGGCGCGAGAAGCGGCCTGGCTCCGGGCGAGGGCCTCGTAGCGGCGAATCCAGGCCGAGAGGCCGGCGAGGGAGTCGAGCATCGCGAGGTAAAGCTGGCGTTTCTTGAGGTCTTCATAGCTTACGAAGTCGAGGGCCTCGTTCATGCGTCGGACGTAGGCGGCGTAGCCGCCGATCCCGAGCTCGAGGATGCGGGACATGTTGGCCGCGATGTGGCCGTCGCCGGCCGTCATGTTGCCCTCGGCGTGGACGATGCCAGAGGCGTTGATGGCGGCGAGCGTGGGGCTGAAATTGGCCTCGGCCCTGTCCTGCAGGGTTCGGCCCTTCCACCAGGAGCAAAGCTCCACGATCTCGGCCTTCGTCTCGTCCGTGGCTCCGTAGGATTCGGCGGGGCGGTTGTCGATGCCGTCGATCTCCTTGAAGATCCAGTTCACGGCGTACTCGGGAAAGATCGCGGCCGAGCGGGCGCGCGAGGCGGTGTTGCCGACGACGAGTTCGCCGTCGTTTATATAGATAGCGCTCTCCTCGAGCGTCGCGCGGAGGGCGAGCGCCCGCTTCCTGACGATGGGGAGGTTTTCATTGTCCCGATATACGCGGGTGTAAATCCGGGCTCTTTCGACGCAGAGTCGGGGCTCCGCGGAGAGTATTTCATCTTTAAGCTGTTCGAGGCGGCTGTTCATTTCATCCTCCGATGGCGATGTCGAGGCCGAGGGATCGTCCAAGCTCGGCGTAGCGGACCATATGCTCGCTTTCCACCCTCAATCCGGGCGGGTAGGCGTAGGTTCGTCCCAAGCCGGCGTACTTGCCGGCGGCGAGGTCGTGGTAGGGCAGAAGATCGACGCGTCGCCTCGGGAAGCGCTGACCGCTGACCGAAGGTGCGGTTTGGCCTGTGGCCGAGCCGTCGGTCGGGCGCGGCAGGCCGACGGCGAATTCGAGGATGCCCCGCATCGATGTTTCGTCGTCGTTGAAGCCGGGGATGACGGGCACGCGGATGGTGAGATCGGCGCCGCGGCCGGCGAGGTATTCGAGATTGCCGAGCGGGACGGCGATGTCGCCGCCGGCGCCTTCGCGGGTACTGCTTGCGCCGTCGCCGCTTGCGCCTTTGCTGTCGCCGTCTTTGCGGGCAACAGCGGCGCGGAAAGCCGCGGCGTCTGTGTGCTTGAGATCGGCCAGCCAGTGGAGCGGCAGGGCGGCGGCCCGCTCGACGCTGGAACGGCTCACGGCGAGACAGCTTTCGATGGCTATGTCGATGCCTTCGGCCAGCGCGGCCGCGAAGAGTTCCATGGCGAAATCGATGTGAGCCAAGGGCTCGCCGCCCGAGAGCGTCAGTCCGCCGCCCGATGTGGCGAAGAAGCTCCGGTCTTTCAGGACCTCGGCCATGATTTCGTCGACGCCGGCTTCCCTTCCCGCTATTCTCAGGGCCAGGGCCGGGCAGACCGCGCCGAGCTCAGGGCTTGGCTCGACGCCGCGGTCGATGATGATGCCACCGGCAGGATCCGCGTGAACGGCCATGTCGCCGGCCGGATTCGCGCGCAGGGCCCGGCCTTTGTCCGTCGCGACGCAGGAGCCGCAGCTCACGCAGCGAGACCTCGTATAGAGCAGTTCCGGCCTGAAGGATTGGCTTTCTGGGTTTTCGCACCAGGGGCAGGCCAGCGGGCAACCCTTGAAGAAGACTACCGTCCGGATGCCTGGACCGTCGTGCGTCGAAAAGCGCTGGATATCGAATATCATTGGGCTGAATATAGATCGATAATTACATATAGTCAATATATGATTTCATTTGAAATCTTGTATGGCACCCGATGATAGCACCCGATAATAGCGCCCCGCGATGGCTTCCGTGGATGACGCCCGATGGCGGCGGCGCGTTCGATTATTGTTCCCAAATCCCGGGAATCGCCTATATAATATAAAAGCATGCGCGGAAAACCGCGCGAGCGAGCCACGAAAGACCTTCTCCCGAGGGGCCACGCAGATGCTGACCGACGCCGCGAAGAAAGATGTTCTCCTTTTTTTGCAGGAGGCTGGGAAGGGGTCCATATCCCTGAAATTCTGCGAGCGCTTCGACGGGCAAAGCAAGATATGGAATTTGAAGGATCACTCCCACCCTTACCTCGAGCTCATCTACTTCATCGAGGGCAAGGCGAGCGTGGCGACCGGGGGGGAAACGCTCGGCGTCGCCCTCTTCGACCTGGTGGCCTATCCCCCTGGGGTCATCCACCGGGAGATACTCGACGCGACGAGCCGCCAGGAGATCGTCTGCCTTTGGCTCGAACTCGGCTCGCAGGCCACGCTTCCCTTTTCCTTCAAGCTCAGCGACGACGACGGAGAACTCGGGTGGATCTGTCAGAGCGCGCACAGGAACCACGTTCGGCGCGGAGAGCACTTTCTCGAGCTTGAGGAGCACCTCCTCAGATCGCTTCTCCTCTTCATCGAACAGAAGCTCACCTGCGCCGGCTCGTCGAAGTGCGCCGCGCTCGACCGCTGCCGCGCCTACATCGACGAGCACTGCACCGAGGCGTTCGACGTCGAGACGCTCGCCAGTGTGGCCTATGTCACTCCCTCCTACCTCTCCCGCCTCTTCAAGAAGCACCTGGGCACGACGCCGATGCGCTACCGCAACACCGTGCGGATCGAGAAGGCGAAGCATCTTCTCCTCATCAAATCGGCCTCCATGGAGGAGATAGCCGACATTCTCGGATTCGAGGACGCGAAATACTTCAGCCACCTCTTCAAGAGCGTCACCTCGCTCACCCCGAGCCAATTCCGCAGGAAATACCAAGCCAACTGATCTTCTTTGTTCAGTTTTGTCCTCCTCTTCGTGCAGTTTTCGGCCTTTTCAACTTCCCAAAGTGCTGTATGATAATTCTGTTAGGTTACAAATATTTATTAAATGTAATTATTTTGATCATATTTGAAAGTTGAAGAGAGTCGAATCGCTTACATGTGAGTTCAAAACTCACTGTATGATATTTCGCGAAAAAAGGGGAGGTTCAGAATGGTGAGAATGAAGAAGGTATTGGTCATTGCCATGGCGCTTCTAGTCGTCGCGGCGGTCGGCGTGAGCGCCCAGGCCAAACTGAAGGCGGCGTTCATCATTTCCAACATGGCCAACGAGTCGCAGGCTTTTTCGGCCAAGCAGTTCCTGAAGTACGGATCGGAGTACGGCTTCGATATGTACACCTTCGATGCCAAGGGCGACACACAGGCCGAGTCCCAGATCGTCACCAACTGCATCGCGCAGAAGTTCAAGGTCATCTTCCTCAACCCGAACGACATCAACGCCATCGTTCCAAGTCTGATGAAGGCCAAACAGGCAGGCATCATCGTCGGCATGTTCTCGTCCGACCTGGCCCCCGCGAGCCAGAAGTACCGCGACTTCTACGCCGGCGTCAACGACACCATGGCTGGGCAGCAGGCGGCGGCCGCTTTCATGAAGCAGTTCCCGAACGGCGCGAAGATCGTGGAGATCGGCGGACAGGCCGGCCACGACGCCCAGATCAAACGTCACGACGGTTTCAACAGCGCGATCAAGGGCAGCAAAATCCAGGTCATCGACTACAAGGCCTGCACCCAGTGGTCCACCTCCGAAGCCCTGACCATCATGGAAAACATGATCGTCAAGTACGGCAAGGACATCCAGGGCGTATTCTGCCATTGGGACAACGGCGCCACGGGCGTCATCCAGGCGGCGAGGGCGGCCGGAATCAACAACCTGTTCATCGTCGGCGTCGACGGCAACCGCGCCGGCTATGTCCAGGTTCTGAACGGCGAACAGTCCGTCAGCATAGCGCAGGACTTCACGGTCATGGCCAAGAAAGATCTCGAGCTCGCCAAGGCCGTCGTGGCTGGCAAGAAGGTCGAGCCGGTCAACTTCGTCCCGCTGACCGTCGTCGACAAGGCGCTGATCGCGAGCGGCGGCTTCGATTCGCCCGAGTGGTGAGATAGGTCCGCGAGAAAACCCGTTTCGCTCCGCGGCATCGCCAGGTTTCGTGGCATCGCCACGCTTCGTGGCGGCGACGTGGAGCGCGACGGGCTCATTTTTGAAAGTCCAATCGAGAGAGAGGCTATGGATACCCAAAGGTCAGAAGTCATTCTATCTATCAAAGATGTCTCGAAATCTTTCCCGGGCGTACGGGCGCTGGACAGAGTCTCGATCGACGTCAGGCGGGGCATGGTGCACGGCATCGTGGGCGAGAACGGGGCGGGCAAGTCTACCCTGATGAAGATATTGTCCGGCGTCTACCAGAAAGACTCCGGCAACGTCGTCTTCGACGGCCAGACCATCGAACGCACGACGCCCCAGGAATCCATGAAACGCGGGCTCGCCATCATTTATCAGGAACTCAACCTCGTCAACACGATGAGCGTGGGGGAAAACGTCTTCCTCGGCCGCTTCAAGGAAATGAAGGGCATGCGAGGCACCCACGCCAAGGCCAGGGAACTCCTCGAGAGCATCGGAAGCAAGGTGGGCACGACCACCATGGTGTCCGAGTTGAGCGTCTCGGAAAAACAGATGGTCGAGATCGCCAAGGCGCTCTCCTTCAAGTCCAAGCTCATCATCATGGACGAGCCCTCGAGCAGCCTGACGGGCGAGGAGATGTGCGAGCTGGTCAAGATTATCCACCAACTGAAGGAACAGGGAATCTCCATCATCTACATCAGCCACAAGCTGGACGAGATTTTCGAGTTCTGCGACATCGTAAGCGTCATGCGCGACGGCCACGTCATCGACACGAAGCCGGTGGCCGAGTTCACGCGGAACGACTTGATCACGATGATGATAGGACGGACGATCGAGAACGAGTATCCCGAGCGCCCGCGTTCCGTCGGGAATACCCTGATGGAGGTCCGTTCCATCAATACCCACAAGCTGCGCGACATTTCCTTCACGCTAAAGAAGGGCGAGATTCTCGGCCTGGTGGGATTGGTCGGCGCGGGGCGGACCGAGATTGTCCGCGCCCTCTTCGGCGCCGACAAGGTCAGGGGACATAAGGTTTTTATTGAGGGGAAGCACGTTTCTATCCGGAATCCGAAGGAAGCCAAGGACGCCGGCTTCGGTTTCATTCCGGAGGACAGGAAGCTCCAGGGACTCGTGCTGCCCTTTTCCGTGGAATCCAACATTTCCATGGCGAGCATCTCGAACTTCTCTAAATTCGGCTTTATCCGGAAGTCCCTCGAGAAGGGCATCGGGGCGAGACAGGTCAAAGCCCTCGCCATAAAAACCCCCTCGACCAAGGTCGCCGTCGGCAACCTTTCGGGCGGGAACCAGCAGAAATGCATCGTCGGGCGCTGGCTGGAAATTTCCCCCAGCATTTTCATCATGGACGAGCCCACGAAGGGAATCGACGTCGGCGCCAAGTACGAAATCTATATGCTCATGAAAAATATCGCGGAACAGGGCGGGGCTATCATCCTCATCTCCTCCGAGCTCCCCGAGGTACTGAACATGAGCAACCGCGTGCTGACCATTTTCGAAGGCCGGATCACCGGAGAATTCGATCCCCAAACGACCAAGGCCGACGCGATAATGAGCGCCGCGCTGGGGATGCCTGGAGGATGTGAATAATCATGCAGGAGAAAAATACTGTCATAAAAACCGGCGGCGCCATCCTGAGGGATTACCTCGTCCTGGTGATGATAGCCGCCCTCGTGGCGATCACGGCGATCGTCGAGCCCAAATTCATGTCCGGCGCGAACCTAGTGAACATCATGCGCCAGTTCGGGCCCCTGATCATGGTGTCGCTCGGCATGACCTTCGTGATCATCGGCGGTTTTATCGACCTGTCGGTGGCCGGAACGATCAACCTGGTGGCGGTGGTGACCATTTCCCTCATCCAGCCCCTGGGTCAGGTGCCGGCCCTGCTGATCGGACTGGCGATCGGGGCGGTCTGCGGCGCGCTGAACAGCGCCCTGATCTTAAGCTCTGGGGCCCTGACCCAGGCCGAAGCCCTCTTCATCACCTTCGGCATGAGCACGGTCTATTCGGCGATCGCCCTGCTCTACAGCCACGGCTCCACCATGCATTTTTGGGACATATCGAAGAGCAAGTCGATCTTCGAGGCGATCGGCGGAGGGAGTCTGGGATTCCTGTCCATATCCTTCGTGATATTCCTCGTTCTCCTCGCCCTGCTCTGGATCTTCCAGGACAAGACCTCCGAAGGCCGCTCCATGTGCCTGACGGGCGGCAACAAAACCGCGGCCCGCCTCGCCGGCGTGCTGGTCTCGCGCTCCATCGTCGTGATCTACACCATCTGCGGCTTCATGGCTGGCGTGGGTGCCATCGTGCTCTTTTCCCGCATAACGACGGCCGCGCCCGTGATCGGCGCAGGCTACGAGACGAACGCGATCCTCTCCGTCGTCGTGGGAGGCACGACCCTGAAGGGCGGGAAGGGCAGCGTCCTGCGCACGGTGATGGGCGTCTTCCTGGTCATCCTCATGTCCAACTGTCTGGACCTCCTGGGCGTCTCTTCGTACATGCAGTACGCGGTCAAGGGAGCGATCCTGGTTTTCGCCATCTGGCTCGACAACCGCAAGCAAGCGTAGGAGAAGCTGACATGAAAAAATCAGGAATCGGAACGAAGCTCTATAAGATGATGACGAAGCAGAAGGCGTTCATCGCCATCCTGGTGATGCTGGCCGGCATGCTCTTCTCAAAGTCCAACTTCTACACGGCCTACAATCTCCTGGATATGCTCAATTCGACCTCCATCCTCCTCATCCTGGCCTTCGGGGTTACCTTCACGGTCATTTCGGGCGGCTGCGACCTTTCGATAGGCGGCACCATGGTCGTTTCCGGCATCCTCGCCATAAAAATGCTCGATGTCATGCCCATGTGGCTCGCCATTCTGATCGCCGTCCTCTTCGGCGCCGTCGTGGGGTTCATCAACGGATTCCTCGTCGTCAAACAGAAGACGGAACCCTTCATCATCACCCTGGGCATCGGCTTGCTGCTGACGGGCGTGGCCCAGCAGCTCACCGACGCGCATCCGATACCCGCCAAGAATCCCGATTTCATGATGATCGGCAACGGCGATTTCTATGGAATACCGAACCTCGTACTGATCATGCTGGTCTGTTTCGCGATCTGCTATTGGCTCATGCGGTATACGCAGTTCGGCCGCAACCTCTACGCGATCGGCGGCGACTACGACGTCTCCATGTATTCGGGCATCGATGTCATCCGTACGAAATGGATAGGCTTCGTGATCTGCGGAATCGCCGCCGCCCTGGGCGGGGTGCTGCTGTCCTCCAAGCTGAATACCGGCTCCCCGGTCTACGGCGAGACGACGGCCCTGGTCGTCAACTGCGGCGTCGTCGTCGGCGGCACCTCCTTCGCGGGCGGCATCGGCGGCATCCCCCAATCGGCGCTGGGGCTGTTGGTGTTCGGTTTGCTGGACAACGTCATGAACATGCTGAACATCACCTCCTATTATCAGGTTCTGCTCAAGGGCGCTGTCATCGTGGCCATCATCTGGCTGGATTGTTTCGGCAACAAGCGCAGGAGGGAGTTCGTATGATCCCAGGCGCCATGGAGACCGCGACGCCTCAACAGATCCGCGCGCTGAAAAGCAGCCAGAGGATCATGGCGCTCAAGCGGCGCATGCTCGATGAGCCGCGCTATCTGTCGGTGGAACAGGCGAAGATCGTCACGGAATACTATCGCGAAAACCCCGACAAGCCGCGCAACATCCAGCGGGCTGAATCCCTGGCCGAGGTCATGCGAACCATCAGGATCCGGATCGATCCCCTCGAACTGGTAGTCGGCAACCGGACGGCGGGCGTCAGGGCGGGCGTGGTTTCGCCCGACGCGGGCATCTCCTGGGTCGACGACGAGATCGAGAACCTGCCCAACCGGCCCCAGGACAAGTTCAACGTGCGGCCGGAGGATATCGCCGAATTCCGCCAGGACATCCTGCCCTTCTGGAAGGGAAAGTCGCTCGAGGACAAGGTGAGGGAGGCGATCGGCGACGAGATCGCCGCCATCGGCAAGGTCGTCAAGATCAACCAGACCGATCACGCTCAGGGCCACATCTGCCCCGACGTGAGCCGCTGGCTGGCGCTTGGCCCCAAGGGTATCCGCGACGACATGCTGTCGCGCATGGCGAACGCGGCTCCGGACGCCGCGGCGTTCTACCGTGGCGTCATCATCGTGCTCGAAGGAGCCATGGACTTCATGCGCCGTTACGCGAGCCTGGCCTCCGAAATGGCCGACAGCGCGGAGTCGGCCGATGAGCGGGAGAACCTGATGGCGGTGGCCGACCGCTGCGCCAGGCTGGCGGAAGAGCCGGCCGTCTCTTTCCACGACGCGATCCAGTCGATGTGGTTCCTCTTCGCCCTTCTCCAGCTGGAATCGAACGCCTCCTCGTTCTCGCCCGGCAGGGCGGACCAGTACCTGCTTCCCTATTATGAAAGGGACAGAAGGGCCGGCATCCTCGATCGGTCCGGGGCGCTGGAGATCGTCGAGGCGCTCTGGCTCAAGTTCAACCAGATCGTCTACCTTCGCAGCTCAAGCAGCGCCCGATACTTCGCCGGCTTCCCCATCGGATTCAACCTCGCCATCGGCGGCCTGACCCGCGAGGGCAAGGATGCATCGAACGAGCTCAGCTACCTCTTCCTGAAGGCTCAGGAGCAGATCGGCCTTCCGCAGCCCAACCTTTCAGCCCGACTTTCCGGCCAGTCTTCAGAGGAATTCGTCAGGGAATGCGCCAGGGTCATCGGCCTCGGCTCGGGCATGCCGCAGATTTTCAACGACGAGAGCATCATCCCGGCGCTCGAGGCGCGGGGCATCTCCCATGCCGACGCCATGAACTACGCGATCGTCGGCTGCGTGGAGCTGACCACGCAGGGCAACAACCTCGGCTGGAGCGACGCTGCCATGTTCAACATGGTCAAGGCGCTGGAGCTGACCCTCAACAACGGGACCTGCCTCCTCTCGGGGAAGAAAATGGGTCTCGACCTGGGCTCCTTTGACGGCTACGAGACCTACGAACAGCTAGAAGACGCCTTCCGTCGCCAGATGGACCACTTCGTGGAGCGCATGATAAAGGCCTGCGATTTCGTGGACCGTCTCCACGCCGAGCTTCTGCCTTCGCCCTTCCTCTCCTCGGTGATCGACGGCTGCGCCGAAAAAGCCCTCGACGTCACCGCGGGCGGGGCGCGGTACAATCTGTCGGGCATCCAGGCAATACAGGCGGCGAACGTCGCGGACTGCCTGGCCGTGGCGAAGAAATGCGTGTACGAGGACAAAAGCTTGAGGGCGGAAGACCTGCTCGCCGCGATCAGGAAGGACTACGAGGGCGCCGAGGCCCTGCGCCAGCGTGTCATCAACAAGGTCCCGAAATACGGCAACGACATCGAGTGGGTCGACGCCATCGCGGCGAAGTGGGTGGACTACTTCGCCAAGAAGCTTGGCGCCTACACCAACGCGCGCGGCGGCATCTACCATTCGGGGCTCTACACCGTCTCCGCCCATGTCCCCATGGGACAGAACGTGGGCGCCTCACTCGACGGCCGCAAGGCCAAGGATCCCCTGGCCGACGGCGGCATGTCGGCGATGTACGGCCGCGACCGCGCCGGTCCGACAGCCCTCCTGCGCTCCGTTTCCCGGATCGACGCCGCGGACGGCAGCAACGGCACCCTGCTCAACATGAAGTTCCTTCCGGAATTTTTCCGCACCGAGGAGGGCATCGCCAAGTTCGCGAGCCTGCTGCGGACTTTCGTCCAGCTCCACATCAACCATGTCCAGTTCAACGTGGTGCGCAAGGAAGATCTCCTCGCGGCCAAGGCCCATCCCGAAGAGTGGCGAAGCCTCACGGTGCGGGTGGCCGGCTACACGGCCTATTTCGTCGAGCTGGCCAACGACCTCCAGGACGAGATCATCGCGCGGACGAGTTACGGGGACATCTGATGGACGGGAATATCATCGACATCAAGCGCTTCACGATCCACGACGGCCCCGGCATACGCTCCACGGTCTTTCTGAAGGGCTGCGCACTGCGCTGCGCCTGGTGCCACAATCCCGAGGGCGAGGAAAACAGCGTCGACCTCTGGTATTTCCCGCGCCAGTGCATCCGCTGCCGCGCCTGCCTTGGCGCCTGCCCGGCGGATGCCCTGCGGGCCGACGAAGAGGGCGAGGCTTTCATCCGGGTCAACCGCCAGCGCTGCGTGAAATGCGGTCTCTGCGTTCAGGCCTGCCCGACGACGGCGCTCTCATTCGACGGCCAGCGTCTTTCAAGCGACGAGGTCGTGGCTACGCTGCTGCGCGATGAGCAATTCTACCGGCAATCGGGCGGGGGCATCACTATTTCCGGGGGAGATCCCCTCGTCCAGCACCAGTTCGCCGTGGAAATCATGCGGCGCTGCAAGACCGCGGGCCTGCATACGGCGATCGAGACCTGCCTCCAGGGACCTTGGAACATCGTGGAAACCTTCCTCCCCGTCACGGACCTCTTCATCGTCGACCTGAAGCTCGCCGATGCCCGGCAGCATCAGAAGTATACGGGCCAGGGGAATGAGCTCATACGGCAAAACTACGCGCGGCTCGCTGGCCTCGGGCGGGATCTGCTGACGAGGATACCCCTGATCCCGCGGGTGACGGCCCTGCCCGAGAACATCAGCGCGATCGCCCAGTTCGTGCGCGAGTGCAATCCCGGCGGGCGGGTCGAACTCATCAACTTCAACCCCCTGGCGGAGAGCAAGTATCTGCTCATGAACCGGGACCAGAGCTTCTTCCGGAATATGGCGCCGCTGGGCGTCCCAGAACTCGAAGAGTTCTGGGGAATCATCGAAACCGAAGGATTGGCGGTTGTCCGCGAACATACGCTATGAGCGCAAGGATGCCGGAAAGGAGAGGAATATGCTTCGGCGGATGATAGCCGATGCCGTGGCCGGAAAGCCCGTGTATATCAGCCGCGCGCATTCGTGTTTTGCCTCGCTGCCCACGGAACAGAGCGACCGGATGGTTCTTTTCATCCGACTCCTCGATTCCGACGGCGAAAAAGCGTGGGAGCTCAAGCTGCCCAAGCTTGAGCGCTGTTCCGGCCAGGAAAAGATCTTCGTCCGGGAATATATCCATGCCGAAATCTACAACATCCTGTCGGGCTTGGGCGCCCGTTCCATGACCGTTTTCGTGGACCCGGCCGCCGGCGAACTCGTCGATCTAGCCAAGAATCTGAACGCGGCATTCTGCGTGGATGAGCCCCGCGGCCAGAGGAGCGGCTATGGCCGCGCCGTCAACGTGCTGGACCGGATGATGACGGCGGTCCATCCGGGCGAGCCCGCCTTTCGCTTCGACCTACGTCCGCTGTCGCTGCTGCCAGCCATCGAGCCGCCGCGGGCGGCGGATGCGCCGGCAGCGTCTGCGGCGAGGCCACAGACGCTGCCGGCGCCACTGGCGGCGCCGCCGACGCGGCTCGGCGCCGCGGATTCGCGCGAAAGCGGCGACAGCCTGTCAGCTTTCAGGCGCTGCACCGTCGGCCTCGAGGGCAAAGCCTTCTGCGGCATGGACATCGGGGGAACCGACATCAAGGCCGTGCTGGTGGACGACGGCAAAGTCATCGACTACAAGGAATACGACTGGTTCCCGGCGAGCTTCCTCCGTTCCCGCCAGCTGGTCGATCCGATCCTCCTCCTCATTCGGCTGTTGCGGGATCGACTGTGGATCCATCGAGCGCCCGTGACGGCCGGGCGGCGGAAGGAACTGCTCGACCGGATCGCCGCCGCCATGGACAAGAAAGCGAGCGATGAAACGATGACGCGGATTCTGGACACCCTCGAGGCGGAGGGATCCGGCGAGGAGTCCGGCGAGAGGCCGGGCGGCTTCGGCGAGGGCGGGAGACTCGATTCGCGCTCGCTTTTCGACGGAATCGGGCTCTGCTTCCCCGACGTCGTCGTCCGGAACAAAATCGTCGGCGGCGAGGTGTACAAGACCAGGGGGATCCGCAACAATCCCGACCTGGACTACGAATCGGACTTCGCCGAACTCACCGAACTAGATGCGCGACTTAAGGCCTCGGTGAAGCCCGAGGGGACGGTGCGGATCATCAACGACGGGCCGATGGCGTCCTTCGCCGCGGCGGTCGAAATCGCGGCATTCCCCGAAACCACGGCTTCGGGGAATGCCGACGCATCGCCCAAGGCCGACGAAGTGGCCAACGGGGTGTTCGCCCACACGCTCGGCACCGAACTCGGCACAGGCTGGGTGACCGAGACCGGATCCATTCCTGATATCCCGCTGGAGGTTTACAACTTCATCATCGATCTCGGGAGCTGGCCCGAGCGGGCGCACGAGCCCGACGATCTGCGGAGCGTCAATAATTTCAACACCGGCCTGCCCGGCACCCTGCAGAAGTACTGCAGCCAGTCGGGCGTGTTCCGGCTCGCCATGAAATACTTCCCGGCCGAGCGCCCCGACCTCTTCCGCGAGCTGCAAGCCAAGGGATATATCGTGCGCCGCGCTACCGGCGGCGCCGCGTCCGGCCGCGTCCCTGGCGGCGCCTCTGGCGAGGCTGTTGACGGCGCCACCGGCGATTCCATGGGCTGGTACGTTCCCACCGACCCCGTCGATCAGCGCAAACCCTTCCTCGAGCATATGATGAAGCTGCCCGATCGCGAAAAGGATGAAACAAACCGCAAGATATGGCGCGAGATAGGGGAATTCCTGGCGGTGACGCTGCTCGAGACCAAGCGCGTCCTCGATCCGGGAACCGATAAGCGGTTCCTTTTCGGCCGGCTCGTCAAGAACCGGACCTGTTTCGATCTGATGGCGGAGGGCGGGCGCGGTATCATCCCAGATATTTCGCTGATCGTGGCGGGGACAGGCATGGCCAATACCCCGCTGATGAAGGAGCTAGAGCGCCATCCCGAACTCACCGTCGCACAGTTCGCCCAGGCTATCGGGGCGGTGTACTTCGCGAATAGCCGCTGATCGGCGCCCAAGGGCACCCAATAAGGAGAGAAGCATGAAAGAGCAGGATTATCTGGACCACTTGGTCGGCGTTTTCGGGCATCCGGCGGCCGAGAATCCCGGCGTCGTCATACAGGAAGCGGCTTTCCGCGACCTAGGGCTGGAAAACTGGCGCTTTTTGACCATCGATGTCGATCAGGGCAAGCTGGGCGAGGCTATCGTCGGCCTGAAGGCCATGAAGTTCAGAGGCATCAACTGCACCATCCCGCACAAGATCGAGGTCCTCAAGTATATCGACAAAGTGGCGCCGAGCGCGGCGCTGATCGGCGCGGTCAACACCATCATCAACGACGACGGCGTGCTGACGGGCGAAAACACCGACGGCCAGGGCTTCATGATCGCCCTTGAAAACGCCGGCATCGACCCCAAGGGCAAGGCCGCGGTGGTGCTGGGCGCCGGCGGCGCCTCGCGGGCTATCTGCGTCGAACTGGCATTGGCCGGCGCCCGCCGCCTGACCATCGTCAACATCCCCAAGGACATGGCCCTGGGCGAGAGCCTTGTGAGAATCCTCAAGGAAAACACCAAGGTGGCGGTTGATTACGTGCCCTGGGTGGATGCCTTCAAAATTCCCGCGGGCACGGACATCCTCGTCAACGCCACCTCCATCGGTCTCTATCCCAACGTCGCGGACAAGCCCAACATCGACTACGGCAGCGTCACGAAGGACATGTATGTCCAGGACGTCATCCCCAACCCGGCCTTCACGCCCTTTCTCCACGAAGCCGAGCTGCGCGGCGCGCGGTGGCAGAGCGGCATGCGGATGCTGATCAACCAGGCCGCGCTCAACATCACGATGTGGACTGGGCTCAAGCCGGACAAGGGGGTCATGCTCAAGGCCCTGGAAGAGGCGCTGTCATGACGGACTACGATGCCGCGATCGCCCAGATCGACGCGGAGTTCGAAGATCTCCAGTTCGCGAGCTTCGGCTTTGAGGACGCCTGGCTGATAGGACAGGACCTCGTCGCTTCGGGGAGGCGCGATTCCCTTCCCATAGCCATCGACATCAGCCTGAATGGGCAGACGCTGTTTCACGCCGCCCTGCCGGGCAGCAGCCCGGACAACGACCAGTGGATCGCGCGCAAGAACCGGGTCGTGCTGCGCTTCCACCGGAGCTCATTCTATATAGCGATGACGCTGAGGCAAAAAGGGATATCGCTGGAAGAAAAGTATGGATTGTCGAAAGCGGAGTACGCGTCTTCGGGCGGAGCCGTCCCCATACGCATCCGCGGCGTCGGGGTCGTGGGAACGGCGACCGTTTCCGGTCTCGCCGACAACGAGGATCACCGCATGGTGATAGAGGCGCTTCGGCGTCATCTGACGGCTTGAGCCCGCGGGGCTCGTCAAGCCGGCGGGGCTTGACAGGCCCGAGGCATTTTCCAGAGTATCGTATCCGGATGGTCACATGAACGCTAGCGAAAAGAAAGGAAAGCCTCGGGCACGCGGGAAGCTTGGAAACAAAGAAATAGTCAATGCCGTGCGGGACGCGGTGTTCAAGGCGGGAAGCTGCCGGGTCGCTGACCTGGCGACTGAATTCAATGTCTCGGGAGTATCGATCCGGAAGAGCCTCGACGAGCTCGAGCGTCAGGGCGTAATCCAGCGATTCCACGGCGAAGCCCGCGTCTACACGGGAGACGATATTCCCTTCCGCATGCATGTCCATTACGCGGAAAAGCAGGCGATCGCGAACAGGGCGGCGGCCTTGGTCGAGCCGGGCGACACGATCCTCATAGAGGCGGGATCGGCCAACGCCATGTTCGCCGGGCGCATCAAGGGAGTGCAGGGGCTGACGGTGATAACCACGAACCTCTTCATCGCCCGCCTGTTTCGCGGCTCGAAGGTTCGGGTGATCGTTCTGGGCGGCGTCTACCAGGAGGAAAGCGAGAGTCTTGTCGGCCCAGGCGTCTGCGAGGCGATACGCGCGATAGGATTCTCGAAGGCTTTCATCGGCGTTTCCGGATTCACGATAGCCGACGGCTTCATGCTGAACGATATCCCGAGGGCCGAAGTTTCCCGCGCGATTCTGGATCGCTGCGCCGAGTGCGGGGCGAAAGCCTGGATTCTCACCGACTCCTCGAAATTCGGGGTTTCGCACGCTGCCACGATCTGTTCCGACCTTTCTCTCATCGCCGGCGTGGTGACCGACTCCGGCATTCCCGACCAATGTCGACACCGCCTCGAGTCCTCGGGGGCGCGGGTGCTGATATAGCGGCACAACCCCCGCGGGAAGGTTTGTCGTCCGCGGGATGTCGATTGGTTGTATCGGGAAATTGAACGGCACGATGACCCTGAAGGCCCTCGCGGACTATGTGAAGATGTTCCCCCTCAAATCTCGCGTATTGCTTCAAGAAGGAGCTCCACATCACCTTCCGGGAATACATAGGAAGGAAGCCTGTGGATGAAGCCTGTCGCTCCTGGGCGGGTAGCGGGAGATTGGCTCTTTCGGCCACATCGTGCATACTTACGGCCATGGGATCTATCGTCGCCGAGCGGGCGGGCATCAACCTCTATTCCGAATACAGCCTCCATGAACAGCTGAAGGAGTACCTCGCCGAGCCAGGCGATCGCCTGGAAGTTCTGGTCGAAGGCAAGGTGGTCGACCTCCTGCGCGCCGACGGCGAACTTGTCGAGGTGCAGACCGGACACCTTGGCCAGCTCAGGCCGAAAGTCCTCGAACTCGCCGGCAAAGGCCACCGCGTGCGCGTCGTGTACCCCATTTCGGCGGAACGTCAACTGCGCAGACTCGATCCCGAGACGAACGAACTCGTCTCCGTCCGCAGGAGCCCAAAGCGAGGCGACCTGTACAGTCTCTTCGACGAACTCGTGCATGCGCCCGAGTTCGTCGCTACCCGAAATGTCGCGGTCGAGATACTTGTCGTGAGAAGCGTCGAAACCAAGGTCCGCGATGGCACGGGGTCCTGGTGGCGCAAGGGCGACAGGACCATCGACAGGGAACTCCTCGAGGTTGTCTCATCGCGCTCCTTCAACGCCCGGGATCAATGGCTCGCCCTCATTCCGGAAAACCTCGCGCCGCCCTGGAGCTCGGCGGCTCTCGGCGAAACGCTCGGCATCGGGACCGAACGCGCCCGCAAGATGCTCTACTGCTTCTGTCGCGCCGGCCTCCTCGTCGAGTCGGGCAAGGATGGGCGGCGCAAGACATTTGAAAAAGCGCGATAGCGCCTCGAGGTCAGCCCTCACGCCTCACCATGCTTCGAAAGATAGTTCAGCGCGAATCCGGCGAGAAGCGCGGCGCCCCGGGCAAGCTGATCGTCGCCAGCGTTGAAATGGGGCGAATGGTGCGGCTTGTCGGTCCCCTTGGCGGGATCGTTGATGCCGAGCATGGCGAAGACCGCCGGAATTTTTTCGCCATAGTAGCTGAAGTCTTCCGAACCCATCGCGATGGGGATCTCTTTTATGTTTTTTTCGCCGAGCAGGTCGGTCGCCGTGTCCACCATGAGTTCCGTCAGTTCGGGATCATTCACCGTCACCCCGTATATCTGCGTGTAGGTGAGGACGGAGGCGCAGCGCAGGGCGTCGGAAACGCCCTTGATGATTCTTCCCATGCGCGATTCCATCTCGGAGCGGGTGTTCCGGTCGGTCGTCCGCACGTTGCCGGTTATCAGGGCTTTGTCGGGAATGACGTTCGGGGCGCTTCCCGTCTCCACCTTTCCCACGCTGATGACGACGCTTTCCAGGGGATTGATCTCGCGGCTCACCACCGTCTGGAGCATCGAGATGATGTAGCTGGCGGCGATGGTGGGGTCGATCGACTTGTGCGGCATCGCGCCGTGGCCACCCTGCCCCTGGATCGCCACTTCCCATATGTCGGCGGAGGCCATCAGCGGGCCTTTCTTTATTCCCAGCACGCCCGCGGGGTGCTCCGACATCACATGCAGTCCGCCGATCGCGCTCACCCCATCCAGGACACCTTCCTCGATGAGCTTTGGGGCGCCCGAACGTATCCCCGTCTCCTCGGCGGGCTGGAAGATGAGGCGGACTCTGCCGGGGATGCTGTCCTTCATGGCGCTCAGTATCCGGGCGGCGCCGATCAAAATCGCGGCGTGCGCGTCGTGTCCGCAGGCGTGCATGACTCCATCGACGGTGGACGCGTAAGGTACATCGTTGGCCTCTTGTATCGGCAAGGCGTCGATGTCCGCCCTGAGAGCGACGCAGGGGCCCGGCAGCGAGCCCGCTATATCGGCCACCACGCCGGATCCAGTGCCGCCGAATCCCCTTTTGATGTTTTCGCATCCAAGCCCCTCAAGGAGGGACTCAATTTTTTTAGAGGTTTCGACTTCTTTCCAGCCGAGCTCGGGGTGGGCATGTATGTCGTGCCGCAAGGCGATCAGATCTTTCTCGATTTCCTTGGATAAGCCAACGATTTTTTCAAGATTCATGGGATGCTTCCTTTGGGCTAGGGTTTTTCGCCATTAACCGGCAGATGCCACCGATGCGATCCCTTCTGTAATAAAGTACCTGGAGACGACTCGTCAAGACGGGGTTTTCATGGGGAGGGAGACGCGAATTCGACGGCGCCATCCGATGAAAAACATGGGATTTGGGTCTTCGCGCTTGCTTTTCCTTGTATATTCGATGCTATGATGCGTCGGAAATCTTCGCTTTCGCGATGCCGCCCATCGCGGGCGGGAAAAAGCGAAAGTGGAACGCCATTACACTGTTGATAGGGAACACATGAAGCAATCGGTATCCGTTTTCTACTCCGACGCCCTGCTGCTTCTCACCGCGGCGATATGGGGATTCGCCTTCGTCGCGCAGCGGATCGGCATGGACGATCTGGGACCTTTCGCGTTCAACGCGGTGCGCTACGCGATAGGCGCCCTCGTCCTCCTTCCTCTCATACGCCACAGAAGGAAGGATGGGGGCATGGGCCTCCGCCGAGTCTCGCCAGGATCGAGGCTTCGACGGTCGCTCCCCTTCGTTCTCGCGGGAAGCGTCATGTTCATCGGATCAAGCTTCCAGCAGGTAGGGCTCGTCACCACGACCGCCAGCAACGCCGCTTTCGTGACGAGCCTCTATGTCGTCATCGTCCCGCTCATCGGCTCGCTGTTCGGCCGGAAAACCGGGGTCAAGGACTACCTTGCGGCGATCGTCTCGGTGGTGGGTCTCTATATAATAACGGTGGGCGGCGGTTTCAGGATGGCGCCCGGCGATATCCTCGTCCTCGCCGGCTCTCTGTTCTGGGCCTTCCATATACTCGTGATCGACCACTTCGCTTCCACGATCGATCCCGTCGAGCTGTCGGCCGGACAGTTCGCCATATGCGGCCTTTTAAGCTTCGCCGCCTCTCTCATCTTCGAGCCCAGGCCCTACGAAGGTGTCCTATCGGCCGCCATTCCTATCCTCTACGGTGGTCTCTTTTCCTGCGGCGTGGCGTTTACCCTGCAGATCGTCGCGCAGCGGACTTCGCCCCCCGCTCACGCGTCCATACTCCTCGCCATGGAAGGCCTTTTCGGCGCCATAGGCGGCGTTCTCCTCCTAGGCGAGCCCGCCACGCTTCGTCTCTTCGCGGGCGGAGCCCTCATGCTCGCCGCCGCGATCCTCTCGCAGGTGCCGATCGGGAAATCCGGCGGAGCGTGAAGGCGGGAGTCTATTCCTTGCCGAGCGTGAAATAGAACGTGGTGCTTTTCTCCACGACACTTTCGGCCCATACGCGTCCGTTGTGACGGTTGATGATCCGCTGCACGGTCGCGAGGCCAATGCCGATGCCGGGGAACTCTTTTTCGCTGTGCAGGCGCTGGAACGCGCCAAACAGCTTGTCGGCGTAGGCCATGTCGAAGCCGGCGCCGTCATCGCGCAGAAAATACGCTTCGCTGCCATCGGCCTGCGGCGCGACGCCGAATTCAATATTCGCGGTGGCGTGGTGCGAAGTATATTTCCAGGCGTTGCCGAATAGATTTTCCAGCACGCTGCGCAACAGCAGGGCGTCTCCATTGACATTGATGCCATCGGCGATGGTGAAGGCCACCTTGCGTTCGGGTTGGCTTTGCGTCAGTTCGTTCGCGATTATATGCGCTATGACGCTCAGATCCACGGCATTCCGTTCGAGCGGGCGGCGCGAGAGGCGAGACAAGTCCAGCAAAGCGCTTATGAGGTTATCCATTCGCTGCGTATAGGAACGGATTTTCTCGATCAGTTCGCCGCTCTCGGCGCTCAGCGTTTGGTTGAGCTCTTCCTTCAAGGCTTCCGTGTAGGCCATGATGCGTCGAAGGGGTACGCGCAGATCGTGGGACACCGAATAGTTGAAGGTTTCCAGTTCCTTGTTAAGGGCCTCGAGCTGGTGCGTGCGTTCAAGCACGCGCTGTTCCAGCTCCGCGTTGAGCTTGCTGATTTCCTTTCCGTCCAGCACATGCTCGGAGATGTCCCGTATGTTGCACTGGGCCACTTTCATGTCGTTGACGACATAGGTATTGCTGACGAATTCGACGGATATCTTTTTTCCGCTACTTGTCTCGAGGGGCAGGTTTTCGTAACGGATATACCCTTTGTTCTGCAGTTCCGCGAAAGCTCTTTTCGACTCTTCTTCGTCGTGGAAGAAACCGATGTCCCACAACATTTTTCCGAGGAAATCATCCTTGGAATACCCCAATATCCTGATCAGGAATGGATTCACGTCGAGTATCTGGCCCGTTTCCGCATCGAGAATCAATATTCCGTCCTCGGCGGTCTCGAAAAGCCTCCGGTAGCGGGTTTCCGAACGTTTTAAGGCGCTCTCGATATTTTGAATTTCCTTGCGCAGCTTGACTTCATGGAGTTCGCGCTCGATGGCCGGCGCCAATCGCGGCAGCTCCTGCTTTGCTATGTAGTCTTTCGCTCCATCCCTCATGAGCGAGACGGCAAGATTGAGGTCAATCTCTCCCGAGACAATGATGAAGGGCACGATAGGGCGCAGTTGCGCGGCTAGCTTGAGCGCCGCCGGGGCGTTGAAATGCGGCATGGCATGGTCGGAAGTGATCACGTCCCAGGTCCGGCGTTCCAGGGCGCCGAGCATGTCATCCGAAGAATCCACCACTTCGGAAACTGTGTCATAGCCGCCTGAGTGCAAGGCTCTCAGAATGAGGTTGGCATCATCTTCCGAATCATCGACTATCAGGATACGCAGAGGCAGGTTCATACATTTTCCTTGCTGAATGCGCCGATCGTTAAAAACACGACAATAAAGCACATTCAACACAAACATAATGCACTAAAGTTTATTATACAAGGAAATACAGCATAATAGACTAAATTATACGAATTTATCTGTTATATGCGGTAAATGCAATAAATGCGAGATATGTCAGAAGATGCGAATTATTCCGAGCTAATGTACCCTTGAATCGAGCCAGGTCCGGAACGGCGGAAGCGTCTCCGCCACGAGGCCTACGAGGTCGGTCGTCATCTCCTCGTCGTATCGCGAAAGGATGAAGCCGGCTAGTTCCTCGTCGAGCCCGGGCTGGTCGAGAGCGCTTAGAAGATCGCCGAGAGGTCGCGCTGGCGTCACGCCCTTGCCGCTCCACAGCGCCGAGACGGGGGATTTGGAAAGCTCGAAGAGCGATATGAGCGAATTCCTCGTACGCGGTTCCTCGCGGAAGAGATACAGGAGGTCGAGTATGGCGATACACTTCTCCTCCCCATCCTTCTCGAGGATTTTCGGAATGATCTCTTCGATATTCTGCTTTCGCAGGCGCAGGATATTCATGTATTTCCCGCCGCCTTCGATGAATCCCGCGACGAAATCCGACCATATCTTCGTTTGGACAATGCTGGGGATTCTCATTAGGTTTCCGAGCGGGGCAAAGACGGCGGCGAAAGGCCAGGCTATCACGCTGCGAAAAAAGTTGGCGCGAACGACCTTCTTGTCGAAGCCGCGCAACGTGTTGTGCGCCGCGAGGTACAGCCCATTCGCGAAGGAGATGACGAAAAACTTGGCCAGGTTGAAGAACATGCCGTCCTGCGCCCAGGGCCACACGATATCGAAGTTCGACTTGACGAATCCGAGAATGGGCACCGAAAAGCCCGTCCAGAACAGGGATTGGGCGACGTTGTCGAAATTGATGCTCTTGAGTTTCCATTCGCTGAGCCTGCCGCCGCGGTTCGACACGAGGTCGGCGACGCTGTTCCTGAAGCCTGTGATTCCCAGCCAGAGCAGCGCGTACGCCCATCCGATGAAATGGTTGGCCACGATGAAACCGATCACTGTGTAGAGGTAATTTTTTAGCGATGGATTGAGATAGCGCCATACCTTCCGAGGCGATATGTACGCGCCATCGGTCGATGAACTGTCTCCCGCGCCGCTCCATTCCGAAAGTTTGCCAAGACATACGATGGGCGATGCGGCGCTTGCGTCGGATTCCCGGACCGGCTTTCCTTCCGAGCCGATCATGGCGGAGATGAAAGGAGGGAGCGCTATATGCCGGGAAAGGAAATTCCCTTTGCGCGAACCGAGGATTTTGTCTTCCCGGGCGAAGCCCATGCCGGGGATTTTCGGATGCCTGCCGGTGGAATCGCTTCCGCAGACGGGAATATAGGGGGCAATGCCATCCTTAAGCGCGCGTTCGTTGAGCGCGTTGACCTCGCGGGCGAAGCTCAGGATTTCTTCCTGGCCACGCCCTATGCAGTCCTGGATATTGTACAGTTCGACGAGGTCGATGACGCCGCGGTATTCCGTCAATACTTCGATCGCTTTCTCCACCCCGTGTTCCAGCGGATGGAGTATTTTGAGCCCGCATCCCGCCGTCGAAAGCATCGATTTGACGGCGGCGATATCGTCGAAGGCTGACTGGTAGTCTATCAGGGAGGGGCCATCGAAGTACCGCGCGAGGAGGCTGTCCGGCGACATACTCTTGAAGGCCTTTTTCAGGCTCGAATACGCTTCTTCGGCGGCGCGGTATTCGGACTCCGGGCCGCGCTTGCGTTTCCAGTCGTCCTGAGCCTTGCTCCTCCGCACTTTGAGCAGAAGAAGCCTGTTGAACATGACCGGTCTAAGCGCGCTGTAAAGGAACTCGGCCAGGTGAATGCGATTGATGCTCATTGTGGGAATGAAGGCGTTTAGCGCCTCGAAGGTGAGTTCCGGAACACTGTACAGCGGTTCGTCCGGAAATCCTCGGTTCAGGCCTTCGAGCGAGGAGGCGTTGAATTCCTGCAGCACCCCTCGTACCGCCTCTACTCGATGGTTCTGGTTTTTCTCGAGATCGGCGAAAAAACCCCGAAGGGAATCGGCATTTGTCTGGAAAAAAGCCCTGGCGTCGGCCGGCGTCCGCGTTCGGGGCAGAATCGCCATGAAATGGAAGCGACGGCCCTGGACGGTCATGCTGAACTCGAAGCCGATGTTGATCCTTATGCCGATTATCCGCCCCGCTTCCAGGACTTCCTCCATCATCTCGATGTCGGAGGGAGAGCCGTAGGCCACCGTAAGCTCGGAAATTCCCTTTATGAACGCGTCGATGATGAGTTGAGTGGGGTTTTTCCGGCCCGATGTGGCCGTGTCGTGGACATGGTCATCCCAGCCGTAGCCGAAATCCTCGAGCCGCGTCCCGTTTTCCGGGAGGACGACGATATTGAGCTCGTCGCAGAGCCGCTGGATGACCTGCTTCTGGCCGTGCGTGGATATGGAGAAATCGTGAAGCAATTCCAGCTGCCGTCTTTTGTTCTGCCTGTTCTTCACCGCTTCCTTCATGAGGGCCATCTGTACGCGGGCGGTGTTGAGGGGCAGGTCCAGGCTTTTTGAGTGGAAGGACGCGTCGACGAGGACGCGAAGCGCGTCGAGCCTCGAGCGCGAGTGCCGGGAATCGAGGTCGGATACGACCATCAGGTAGGATTCCGCTATCGAAATCCTTCTTCGCGTGAACCAGCGGTTCACGCCGCGGGCGTGGGACGTTGGAGCCGAGATGATGGTGTCCGGCATGTCGATTTTCGCGTTGAGCTCGCGTCTCATCTTGCGCAGTTCGGCGGAAAAGCTCAACGAGCCGATAGCCGATTTGTAGGCCTTCTGGAAGGCTGGTTTCTTCATCTTCTCATATCCCCATCGTGATAGGCGAAAGAACAGTGTAGAATCCGCGCGGCGTATGGTCAATCGGATAAAGTATCTGGGCGGGAATGAAAGACCTCAAGGATTTTGTCTTTGCCCAACTTCTATCCACTCCGCGAGCGTTTCGGCGAGCGTTTCGCCCAGATACTGGGTCGAGTAGAGATACATCGCCCCATTCGAGGCGACGCAGCGCCTGATATCCCTCATGTCGGGGCGGAGTTCCATTCCTCCGAGCGCCTGCCTAAGTTCCTTTTCGTTCATTGAGAAAGGGGGATCGGTGAAAAACATCAAATCGGTCGGTCGCGGGTAGATTCTGGACTCATCGCGCACCGTCTCCGCGATGAGTCTCAGGGGATCCTTCTCCTCGGTCCTGAGAAGATGAAGCGCGTAGGCGCCTGTCATCGAGGTTTCGCTGAAGTACCACAGGCCCGATGAGCCTTCTATTTTTTTCAGGTCGTCGGCATCCGGGACTTCCGCGATCGCTGAGGCGATGCTGAAACCGGGCACTTCTCTCAGTTCCTCGGGCGGGGGAAACCGCGAGGCGAGGGCGGAGAGGCTCGTGAGCCGGCCGTCGGCCGACTCGGCGCGCGTGAATTCGATGAGTCGCCGCGCGTATGCCTCCCGATTCGCCGGCTCGGACGGTTCGAGCGTAGGCGGTTCGGGCGTGGGAGGCACCGTCACGGGTACTGGATTTCCCGTGACGGCTTCGATTGTCCGCGTTCCTTTATTGGGGAAAATGACTCCCATCGAGATGACTCTCCTTGGCGCGACGGCGAAATAGCCGACGAATCAGCCCGGCAGGAACCCCGCCTCGGCGAGCCTGTCCGCCACGTCCTTTAAGCCGACGGACTCCAGATACGATCGAGTTGGGGCGCCAGTCCTCTCATCCCAGCCAAACTCCTTGTAGACCATGGTTCGGCCCAGCTCCATATCCGACTTTTCCATCTGTATGCTTCCCGGGGTGAACTGCGGAATATTCGAGCCGTCCTTGGCGTGGTCCGGGGTGATGGGCCATTCGGTGGTCTGGTCGTGCGCGTTCCGCAGATCGGCTGTCTTCATCTGCATGATGGTGTAAGCGCGCTGGAGCGTAAAGCACTTCGCGGCCGTCTCGTCCAACTCTTTTTCGCTCATCCGGATGCCAGTGGCCAGGGAGTAGAATTTGGATTCAAGCGAGGTGTCGCCGCGGTACTTGCGTTCCTTCAGCGGGCTCACGGCCATGGGCCACATCCAGTTGCAGAGGGTGAGCGAGTTGTGAAGCATGGATCGCACAAGCGAATACTTCACGAACTTGGCCTTGTAGGCGTTCATTTTCTTGTATACGGCCGGGGCGTCGAGAGCCTCGGGCGAACCGAATATCTCGCCCGCGATCTCTTTCTGTAACGCGACCGGCAGCTTGGAACCGATGAAGTTCATGTGCGAGTGGTTCTGGGAATCGCGGTTGGAAAAACAAGAGATGAGCGCGCCGACCTGGGCTCCCGCCTCGTTCGAGTGGTGCACGGGATAGCCGCCGCGGGTCCAAAGTTTGCCGTTCTTGTCGTTCCAGTAGTCATCGCCGAGGTTCCAGCGCTGCGCTATCCAATACGATCCGTCGGCGATGTGGGAGAATTCGCCTTTCTTGAAGGCCACTCTTTCGTAGAAATCGAAGTAGAAGGTAGCGTCCCCGCTCAGGAGCTTGTTCCACGGTATCGAAGCGTACTCTTCGGCGCTCAGCACCCGCTTGAAGACGCCCTTGTCGTAGCAGTACTTGAGATCGCGGCCGATCTGCGCGTAGTTGCACCAGACGCCGTAGTCGTCGGCGAGGGTCGTTCCGATCGCGTTGCCCACGATGCCCGCGTCGGAGCCTTTGTTGCCGTCGAAATCCTTGATCCCGTAGCACATGACGCCGCGCGGTCCCGACCAGCCCACGCATGTGTTGGCCACGTATGGATCGAGGCCGTACTTCTCCAGCTGGGGAACCTTGAGCTGCGAGTGGCAGCGGATCGGGCAGTGCGAGCAGCCACCCATGCGGACGGTGTATTTCTCGGCGTCCGCGCCCAGGTCGAAGATCGCCTTCATCGTGCGCAGGCCCACGGACTGCATGTCGTGAGGATCGCATTCCCCCGTTTCCACGGGGGGATTCGCGGCGCCCCAGAAGAGACCTTTGCGCCCTGTCCAGCGGGAACTCTTGTCCGAATACTCCGCCCAGGGCTGCGGCGTGGACGGAACGACCATCTGGTTGTTCGCGCCTATGAGACTCATCATGTACGAGTCCAGCTCGAGCCAGTCCTTGCCGCTCGCGGCGATTTTCACCGAACCGCTGCCGCGCACTCCTATGGCCTTCAGGTTCTTGGAACCCATGACGCCGCCATGTCCTCCGGCCGAATGCGAAGCGCCGGTGCGGATCACCGAAAGGTTGACGAGGTTCTCGCCCGCCTGTCCGATGGCCGCGACCTGAGCCTCCTTGCCCATGAAGGAGGCCACCATGGCCTGGGTGTCGAAAATGCCCTTCCCCCACATCCAGCGGGCGTCCTCGATTCTCACCTTTTCGTCTTCGATCCTCAGCCAGACAGGTGAAGCCGCCTTCCCTTCGATGACGATCAGGTCATAGCCTGCGTACTTTAGTTCGGTGGCGAAGTAGCCGCCCATGTGTGAACTCGCTATGCCGTGGAAGGGGCTCGAGGGCAGAAGGCTGGTGATGTTGGTGCGACCGGAGCAGGGGGCGCCGGTTCCGCAGAGGGGGCCGGCGCCAAAGATGATCTTGTTTTCCGGCGCGAAGGGGTGGGTGCCCGCCGGCACTTCGTCCCACATGATTTTCATCGACATGCCTTCGCCGCCGATGAACTCCTTGTATTTGAGCGTGTCATCGGTGGAAACCGAGCCAGCGCTCAAGTTCACCCTGAGAATTTTTCCGGTATATCCAAATGTTTCCATTGCAGTCACCCCCCCTGTTTAGGCAGTCGCGCCGCTGACGACCGTGGCGCCGGAATTGGCATCGGCTCCCCACAGAAGATTTTCCGCGTCCTTGTAGTCCATGTAGCGTATCGCCCCCGTCGGGCAGAGCTTCGCGCAGGTCGGATCCCCCTCGCAGCTCGTGCATTTCGACGTTTTCCCGGTTTCCCGATCGACGGCGGGCAGATTCCAGGCGCATGCCTGGACGCATTTTCCGCATCCGACGCAGCGCTTGGCGTCGACGACGCGGGCGCCGGTTTTCGCGTCGGCATAGATGGCGTTCATCGGGCAGGCGTTGCCGCATGCGGGCTTTTCGCATTGACGGCAGGTCTCGGCGACGATCCTGAAGTTGCCCATCTGACCATCGGCCTTCGCGTAGGCTGCCGTGACGCCATCGACGCCGTAGTTTAGATTCCTGGAGACCTTGATCCGGGAAAGCTCGGCGCTCACTTTGCCCAGATTCCTCGTCGAGCAGCCGAATTCGCAGCGCTTGCAGCCTACGCAGCGGCTCGGGTCGTGGACGATGACGCCCGAAGGAATCGCCCACACGCGGAGCTCCTTGGCTTCCGAGTCTTCCCACTTGCCGGCTCCGGTGAGGGAGACGGTGACGAGGAGTCCAGCGATGCTTCCTCCCGCCATTTTGAGGAAATCTTTTCTTGATCGGGGTTTTTCAAACCAGCTTTCGCCTTCCCTCTTCTCTGGAAAGTCTTTCATCACTCCCGCCTCCCTTATTCGGACATACGTCCGCGAGGTTTAGAATGATCGCTTCCTTTCCAATGTTCCCTCTGGGAGCGGAACGGGAGGCGTATCCGTTTCCGGGTGCACCTTCGGCGCGGGGCAGGGCCGCGCGCCAAGACCGAAATCCATGGTCCGACTGCGGTAGGATTTTCGGTTCGGAAATCGATGTCCGTCGAGCGCCTTAAAGCGCGACACTATAATTCTACCTATTCTCGGAGGCAAGTCAAGAATCAAAGCGGGCCGACGGAAACGAAAGTAGTTGACACGTTTCAATAACCGTGGCAATAATGCTTTTATCATCCATTCGCTGGACTGGCGTATTCGTCAGGGGGATGAATACAAGACGCGTGTAGGGAGGATCACATGAGAAAACGGATTCTATCGCTTTTGCTTTTATGCATGATGATAGGGCCTGTGGCCATGGCGCAGGGAACCAAGAAGACCGAGCTGACGTTTTTCTATCCGGTTCAGGTTGGCGGTCCGCTCACCAAGCTGATAGAGAAAATCTGCGGCGATTTTACGGCCGAAAATCCCGGCATCGTGGTGCAGCCCGTATATACCGGCAGCTACGATGACACGGTCGTCAAGATTCAGACCGCCCGGCAGGGCAAGAATCCACCCGAAGTCTTCGTCAACCTCGCCACGCAGCGGTTCTCCATGGCCTCCTCCGGCACGGCGATGCCGCTCGACGGCTTCATAGCGGCGGACGGCGCGGCGGGCAAAGCCTATATCGACGATTTCCTGCCCGGGTTCATGGAAGATTCCTACGTCGATGGAAAAATCTACAGCATCCCCTTCCAGCGGAGCACCATGGTGCTTTTCTACAATAAGGACGCCTTCGCCGAAGTCGGACTCAACCCCGAGACTCCCCCCACCTCGTGGGATCAGCTCGTCGAATACTCCAAGAAACTCGTGAAGAAAGACGCGGCCGGCAATATCACGCGCTACGGCGTTGGCATCGCCCTCAACTCCGGGTCGGCGCAGTGGGCATTCACCGGTTTCGCGCTGCAGAACTCCGAAGACGGCCGCAACCTCATGAGCAACGACGGAAAGAAAGTCTTCTTTGACACGACCGGCAACGTCGAAGCCCTCCAGTTCTGGTATGATCTTCAGAATAAATACAAGGTCATGCAGCCCGGCATCGTCCAGTGGACGGATCTTCCCGGCCAGTTCATCAATGGTTCCGTCGCCATGATCTATCACACCACCGGAAACCTCACGAACATCAACAACAACGCCAAGTTCAAATTCGGGACCGCCTTCCTGCCCGGCAAAAAGCGCGTCGCGGCTCCCACCGGCGGCGGCAACTTCTATATTTCCGCCGACGTCACCAAGGAACAGCAGCAGGCCGCCTGGAAGTTCATCAAGTTCGCCACCGACGCCGAACGTCTCGCCCAGTGGAATATCGATACCGGCTATGTCGCCCCGAGGAAATCGTCCTTCAAGACCGACCTCATGAAGAACTACTGGGCCAGAGTCCCGCAGGCTCGCGTCGCGTTCGACCAGATCCCTTTCGCCAAACCCGAGCTGACTACGTATGAAGCCTCCAAGATGTGGAGGATCCTGAACGACAACATCCAGTCCGCGATCGTCGGCGACGCGACCCCCGCCCAGGCGCTGAAGAACGCGCAGAAGCAGGCCGACGAGGCGCTGAAGCGCTACCAGTAATCGGTCCAGCGGGATCATCGTTCCGCTGTATGCGCGAGCGGCGCGGCCATGGGGCCGCGCCGCTCGCGCCTCTTCCCGCGACTTTCCCAGGTGGCGATCATTATTCCGGAGGATTACGTTGGCTCAGAAAGCAGGCATCCGTCCAGGTCTTCCCAGAAGGCTGAAAGCGGATATCAAGGCATGGTTGTTTTTGACACCGGCGCTTGTATTCATCATAACATTCACCGTTTATCCGATAGTTCGGAGTCTCTGGCTTGGGCTGAACCAGCTCGAGATGGGAATGGACAAGCCGGTCTTCGTCGGGCTGCAGAATTACGCGCAGCTCGCCTCCGATCCCCTGTTCTGGAAAGTTATGCGAAACTCCCTCGTGTTCTCCATTCTTACCGTATTTCCCAGCATGGTGATCGGACTCTCGCTAGCGATCATAGTGAACAAGGATATCAGGGGCGTCGGCTTCCTGAGGACGGCCTATTTCTATCCCGCGGTGATGCCCATGATCGCCATCGCCAGCACCTGGATGTTCATCTACATGGCGCAATATGGAATGCTGGATCAGATTCTGGCGACGCTTGGACTAAAATCGCTCAACGTTCTTTCCAGCAAGAAAACGGTACTGCCGGCTTTGTCGCTGATGTACATCTGGAAGGAAGCCGGATATCTCATGATCTTCTTTCTTTCCGGGCTGCAGAATATATCGGGCGAGACCTACGAGGCGGCCACGCTGGACGGCGCCAGCCCCTGGACGACTTTCAGGAAGATCACGTTCCCCCTTCTGATGCCGACCATCCTCTTCGTGTCCACCATAGCGCTGACCAACAGCCTGAAGCTCGTGGACCACATAGTCATCATGACGGAAGGCGCTCCGAATAACGCGAGCACGCTTCTGCTCTACTATATATACCAACAGGGCTTCATCTATTTCGACCAAGGCAAGGCTTCCTCGCTCACCGTCATCATGCTCGCCATCATGCTTTCGATTTCGATGATCCAGTTCATCAAGACCGACAAGAAAATCTATTACAGCTGAGGAAGGCAGGATATGAAGAAACGCGCGAACATCTTCCTCGAGACGATAGGATTCGCCTTCGCCTTCCTGTGGCTCATTCCGCTCGTCTGGCTCATCGGGACGGCTTTCAGCAAGGCGAGCTTCGCGATGACGCTGATTCCCAAGACGGGCCTGACCTTCGAGAACATCAAATACGTGTGGGCCAACGTTCCTTTCGGGCAATATTACCTCAACACGATATTCATAGTGATCGTGACCTTCACCGTGCAGTGCGTGACGGGAACCATGGCTGCCTACGCCTTGGCGACGATGAAGTTCAGGGGAGAGAAGCTGGTGTTTCTCATCATCTTCATCCAGATCATCATTCCCAACGACGTGCTCATAATCCCAAATTATCGAACATTGAGCGATCTTGGATTGACGGATACCAAGCTCGGCATCATGCTGCCTTTCTTCGGAAGCGCCTTCGGCATTTTTCTATTGAGGCAGACCTTCAAAACGATTCCGAAAGCCCTCGCCGAGGCCGCCATCATCGACGGATGCAATACCTTCCAGATAATCCGCCACATCTACCTTCCCAGTTCGAAAACGGCCTACATTTCCTTTGGTCTCGTATCGGTCAGCTATCACTGGAACAATTTCCTGTGGCCGCTCATCGTCACGAATTCGCCGGAAAACAGGACCCTGACCGTGGGGTTGGCCCTGTTCGCCAAATCCAAGGAAGCCGTCATGCAGTGGGCCAACGTGTGCGCGGCGACCTTCATCATCGTCTTTCCCCTCGTCCTCGCCTTCTTCATTTTCCAAAAGAAGTTCATCAACAGTTTCGTGAGTTCAGGCATCAAGTGAACAAGGGAAGGGAATAATCATGGATATACGATTTCTGGGGACCGGTTCCGCGTTCAACCCGATAATGGATAATTCCAACGCTTTCTTCACCGTGGGGAAAAAGTTCTTTCTTCTGGACTGCGGCGAGACCGCTTTCGGCAGGATATGGAATCTGCCCGCCTATCTCGATTGCGAAGAGGTCATCGCGATCGTCACGCACCTGCATGCCGATCATGTGGGCAGCCTCGGCTCGCTCATTTCATACAGTCATTACGTCACGGGCAAGAAGGTGACGGTAGTCCACCCCCTCGAGACGATCGTCCATCTTCTGGATCTAGTGGGCATAAATCGCGCATGCTACCGTTTCCAGAAGTTGCGGCAGGATGAAACAGGCTCGCTGGAAGCCGGGGTCACGATAAAGCCGCTCGTCGTCGATCACGTGCCGGACATGACCTGCTTCGGCTACATCATTTCGGATGGCGGCGAGAGCGTCTATTTCAGCGGCGACGCGAAATCGGTTCCAGATGAAGTCGTGGAAGGCCTGAAGAGCGGAGCCATCGATAAGGCCTATCAGGACACGAGCAACAGGGAAAGCGACCATCCCACCCACGCGAGCCTTTCCTATCTCGAAGCCCTCATTCCGCCGCGATTCCGCCACAAGGTGTACTGCATTCATCTCGATTACGACTACCGCGACCTGCTGCTCTCAAAAGGATTCGGCGTCGTCACGATTGAGGCTTGAACTGCCTCTCGTAGGCTTTCTGCGCTTTCTCGAGCGCGTCGGCCGATGACAGGGCGCCGATATAGGCGTTTTTGACCTCGAGGCCGAGAATGCTCAGGAAGCGCCTTTCGTCGAAGGGAGCGAAATCCGCGTAGGGCGTTCGCTTGTTTTTTGAATACGCGAAACAGTCCTTGGCGAGTTCCAGCCAGGGGTACGTGTCGATTATCTCGTAATTTTCATAGGCCTTTTTACAGGATGATACGCCGCCGAGCAGCATCGCGGCCGAGGAAATCGGCTCGCTGCACATCCATTTGATGAACGATAGCGCAAGCTCCGGATTCCTGCTGTAGCGGGAGACTCCCAGCGAGCCGCCGCCGATTATCGGGCTGCCTCCGGGCACCAGCGCGTAGCCGATGCGGTTCACTACCTTGGAATTCCTGTTCAGGATTTCGGACGCGAAGTTGCTGTAGAGAATCGTCATCGCGACATTCCCATCGCTGAATTCCTGGGCCGCGTTGGTCCACCAAGAACAGTACCTGTCTTTCGAATAACGCTTGGCCTCGATGAGTTCATCCAGGGAAAGCCGCGCTTCCTCCGAGTCGAGGAGGATGCGGCCGGAGTCGTCGAAGAGATTCCGGGATCGGCTGAAGTATCGCGAGAGGAATTCGGTTCCCGCCACGCCCGTGCTTCCAAGCGTCATGGTGGTGCCGAAATCCACCGGGGATTGGGGGTTGAAGGATTTCGTGAAGAATCGCGCAACGCGATTGTACTCCTCGAAGGTCGTGGGCGGCGCGAGGGCGGTTCTGTATGTTTCCTGGTAGAGACGCTTCAAAACGGTGCTCTCGAAAAGGTCTTTTCTGTAGAAAAGAACCTGCGCGCTCGGCGAGAGGGGAAGGGCGTAGAGCTTATCCTTCACGAAAGAGTATTGACGGCTTATGCCGTCCACGAAGGTGGCCAGCATAGAGGGTATGGTCGGGGAAATTTCCTCGAGGGGCAGGAGTATCCTGCCCGCGAACCAGGAGAGCCAGGTAACGTCGAGGCGGATAATATCGTATATGCTCGACTCATCCATGCTCGATAGGATTTCATGGATTTCATCGTAGGATGACACGGACACATTCACCTGGACGCCCGTGGACTGAGTATAGAGAAGGGCCAGGTAGCGTATGGCCGAGGCTTCGGGGCTGTCCAGCGTGAGCACGTTGACGCTTTGCTGACTATTGTCGGCGGACGTGGGTTTTGATCCGCCCTGAGGGAGCTTCGGCGCCGCCCAGTCGCGGAAACCGGAGTTCTCCAAAATGACCTTTTGCCCCGTCGTGCGATGACCCAGATGGGAAATGAGGCACTCGGCGGCGCGCTTGCCCATGAGGCGGTAATTCAGTTCGTACTTGATGAAATTCGACTCGGGCATCGTGAAAATCGGGGAGATCGTGTAGATCTGCGTATCCGCGGGGCGGTAGAAGGTTTTCAGCACGTCGCGGATTGTCTCCGAAAATCCGAAGTTCGAGACGAAGACGCCCTGCGGGCATTCAGCGTCGAACATCTGCATCGCGTTCTGGTTCTTTCGGAACATGTCGGTCTGTATCTGGCTTATTCTCAGCTTGTTCACCGCGCTCAAGGTCTCGAGGAAGGCTGAGCGAAAATCCCTTTCGTTGGAGAACTCTAGGTTGTCGGTGACAAGGGCGACCGATTTAAGGTTCGAGGCGATGGCCAGCTCGGCCATGCTCTTTCCGCATCGCGCGTAATCGAAGCCGATATAGTTGCAGTCGGCATCCTGGTCGCGTTCGACGAAGAGGACCTGTGAATCTTCGAAACCGGCTTCACGATAATCGGCGCGCATCGTTTTCGAACAGGAAAACGCCACGATTCCCCTGGCCATGCTGGAGCGCGCTTTTGCGATTATGCGCCTTTCCGTCTCCGGATCGTCGTTCGAGAGATAGAGGAGGGTCGAGAATCCCTTCGTCCTCGAGAAAGAGGTGAAGCTCCTGAAGAAATCGACATAATGCTTGAACCACGTGTTGGGAAGAATGACGGCGAAAATTTTGCTGTTTCCCTGGCGCAGGAGCTTGGCGCGCTCGTTGATCGTGTAGCCGAGCGAAGCCGCCGCCGCCTCGACAAGGCGAATCTTCTCGCTGCTGACGATCCCTTTGCCGTTCAAGACGTTGGACGCGGTACCCTGGGAAACCCCAGCGATTTTTGCGATGTCCTTAATCGTTGCCATCAAATGCTCCGACGAGGTTCTGGTCCGGAGGTTTCCGGACAACCGTTTCATGAATCTCAAAATTACTATGGAACTGTCGGCCGATACAAGCCGCGATCATTCATGATTTTTTCTGAATATATTTGCATAAAAAACCGTATAAACATCTCCCTTCCTCGGAGATATGCCCTTTCCCAAAAAGCTCCAATTTAGTATTATAAAAAAGTTTTAACCCAAAAGGGATCAAAGGGAGAGACAATGGCAAAGACACAAGAGAAGGTTATCGGGTATTTACCGGATGAGACGCCGTCTACGGGAAAACTGATCGTGTTCGCTTTCCAGCAACTGCTCGTCATGTTTCCGGCCACGGTCACCGTCGCGCTTTTGACGGGCTTTCATATCTCCACCACGATCTTCGCGAGCGGGCTCGCGACTATTTCTTTCCTCCTCATAACAAAAGGCAAGATTCCTCTTTACTACGGTTCGAGCTTCTCATACATAGCCGCCATCATCAGCATCACGGGCGTCACCTCGGGCCTCGCTCCGGACAACCTCATCTCGCAGGCGCAGTTCGGCATCATCATGTCCGGCTTCGTGTCCATCGCTGTGGGCCTCATCGTCAGCCGCTTCGGGATGGACGTCATCGAGAAAGTGCTTCCCGCGACGATAACCGGCGCCATCGCGATGGTGATCGGCATTTCCCTCGCGGGCATCGCGATAACCAGCGCGGCGGGCTACTCGGGCGGCGTCGCCAACGATAAAGCCTGGATCGCGGCCCTCGTCACTCTCTTCGCCACCATAGGCTTCTCGGTCTATCTGAAGGGAGTCCTTGGCCAGTTGCCCATCCTCTTCGGAATCCTGGTTGGCTATATCGTCAGCATTCCCCTCGGGCTCGTGGACTTCGGCGCGATCTGGACGGGAACCATCGTCGAAGTGCCTCACTTTACCCTTCCCATAGCGAACTGGGCCGCGGTAGCCGCCATCATGCCCATCGCCATCGCGACGATTCCGGAATCCACCGCCCACCTTTTCCAGCTCGACATCTACGTGAACGATCTCGCGAAACGCAAGGGCAAGAAAGAATACAAGATCGCCGACAAGCTGGGCCTCAACCTCGTGGGCGACGGCATCGGCGACATCGTGGCCTCTCTCTTCGGCGGACCGGCCGGCACGAATTACGGGGAGAACATTTCCACCATGGCCATCACGAAGAACTTCTCCGTGAAGGTGCTGGGTTCGGCCGCCCTGATGGCGATCGTCCTCTCCTTCATCCAGCCTCTCTCCAACGCCATCAGATCGGTACCGAGCTCGGTCATCAACGGCGCCTGCATCTACCTCTTCGGCGTAATCGGGGCACAGGGCGCGGCTATCATGATCAACAAAAAGGTCGACCTCTTCGACGCGAGGAACTTGGCCGTCATCGCCGTCATCCTCGTGATCGGTCTGGGCGGATCCTACGGCTTCCCGAACGGAATGATCCCGATCTTCGGCAAGCAGCTCCCCGCCATCGCCACCGCGGCGACCGTCGGCATCGTCATGAATCTCCTGCTCTCCATCGGCCGAAAGAAGAGCGCCTAACGCGATGGCGCGACCGCTCGCGGCGCGATAGTTCTGTGGAAGGCCCGGAAAACAGAGTTTTCCGGGCCTTTTTTTCGCTGTTCAGCCAGATATCCATGATACAGCGAGGCTTTATTTTCTCAACCGCGCGCTCGTCGTGATACGCTCGCTGTCATACACGCGCTGTCATACACGCGCTGTCATACACGCGCTGATTTCGCCTCTCTTCGCGCGCCGCGAGGTATCGTAATTCCCTAGCGCGGCGTACAATAATCCCAGGGAGAGGGGGCGGTCATGAAGAACATCGCGGTAATAGGAATCGGTGGAATCGGCGGATATTTCGGCGGGAAGCTCACCCGGCTTCTTGGGCGGGACTCGCGGGTCAATATTTATTTCATCGCGCGGGGCCGGCAGCTGGAGGCGATACAGTCGGGGGGCCTCGTCCTGGACGCCGAGGAAGGGCGGATGACCTGCGTTCCCACGAAGGCGATGGAGCGCATCGCGGATCTGCCCCAGTTGGATTACTGCCTGATCTGCGTCAAGGGTTACGATCTGGCGAACGTCCTGCGGCAGCTTAAGGACAAGATCTCCGATTCCACCGTGATCCTTCCTCTGCTCAACGGCGTCGACATATTCGAGCGCGTTCGCGCCGTCGTCAAGAACGGGTATCTTCATCCCGCCTGTGTCTACATCAGTACCTTCGTGGAAAAACCGGGCGTCGTGATTCAGCGCGGGCCTTCGAGCACGATACTTCTCGGCCCCGATCCCGGGCGGAATCAGGAGGACCGGTCCATTCTGGCGCTTCTCGAGGCGGCCGGGATAAAGCATGGCTGGAAGGAAGAGCCTTTCGTCGAAATCTGGAATAAGTACCTTTTCATCGCTCCCTTCGGCCTCGTCACCGCGGATACGGGCAAGACCATCGGCGAGGCGCTGCGGTCAGAAGTAGATTTGAGCACCGTGAAGTCGATCATGGGCGAAATCGTGGCGCTTGCCAACGCGAAGGGGATTGGGCTGTCCGCCGGCATCGTCGAGGAAACGCTGGCGAAGGCGGCCACGTTTCCCGCCGAAACCAGGACATCTTTCCAGAGGGATGTCAGCGTGGCCGAAAAGCCGGATGAAAGGGATCTGTTCGCCGGTTCGATAATCAGGATGGGCAAGGATTTCGCGATCCCCACTCCTGTCACGGAGGCGGTTTTCGCTTCGATCGAACGAAAGAAGCCGGGACGTTAGCGGATGTTGAACGAAGAAACCGTCAGGGCGCTCTGGTCGAAAACCTACAACACGCGGGGCAAGCCCGACTGGTCCCATATCTACCCCTATTACCATCCCGATATCGTTTTCCAGGACTCGATACAGAGAATCGAGGGAATCGAGGAATTCAAGGCGCTCTGCGAGCGGCTGACGGAACGCTGCCAGGAGCTCAGGATGGACATCCATGCCGTGGCGCGCGACGGGAATGTCATATTCCTGCAGTGGACCATGACGATGATGTTCAAAAAATTCCCGAGCACGCCCGTCTATGGCTCGACGGTGCTCACCCTCCACGAGGACGGCAGGATTATAGGACAGCGCGATTATTACGATTTGTGGGGCGATATTTTCAATGGCATTCCCTGGTTCCGGGCGCGATACCGGAAGTTCATGCGCAAGCATTTTGGCTGAGTCTGGAGAAACGATGAAACGAGAACTGCCCGAGCAACTACGGTTCCTGGCGAGCAGGAAGGCGGTACAGAAAACCTGTACGGAATCGATGAGGGGAAAGCGCTGCGTCGTCACCGGCTCCACCTCGGGCGTGGGCCTTCAGGCGCTGCGGCGCCTCGCCCGGGCCGGCGCCGATATCGTCATGGTCTGTCGCGACAAGGCGAAAGCCGAGGCGATCGCCGCGGAAGTCGCCGCCGCTTCCGCGGCGACCACTCACCGGGTGCGCGTCGACATTGTGGTCGCGGATTTCAGCGATTTGAGCCAGGTGAGGCAGGCCGCGGCCGAGATCCTCGAGCGCTGTCCGCGCATCGACGTCCTCATCAATTCGGCGGGGCTCCATTCGACGACGCGCAGGCTCACGCGCGAAGGTTTCGAGCTGGTGTTCTGCGTCAATCACCTCGCTTCCTTTCTCCTCACGAGCCTCCTGCTCGACCGGCTCAAGGAGAGCGCGCCTTCGCGCGTTATCCAGGTGAATTCCGAGGGGCACCGCTTCGGCGGCCTGGACCTGGACGATCTCGACTGGAGCAAGCGACGTTATGCGGGATTGAAAGGCTATGGCGCTTCCAAGATCGCGCAACTTCTCACCGTCTGGGAATTCGACGATCGGCTTCGGGGCACCGGCGTCACCATCAACGCGGTTCATCCCGGGGATGTGCGCACCAATATCGGCAACAACAACGGGCCGCTCTATAGGCTTTTCAAGAACACGGTCATATGGCTGATGCTCAAGGATCCCGCCATTTCGGGGGAAGCCCTGTACTGGCTCGCGGCATCAGGGGAAGCGGGAAAGGTCAGCGGAAAATTCTTCCATCTGACGGTGGAGGAAAAACCCGCCGAGACGGCGCTGAACCGCGATCTGGGCGGGAGAGTCTGGGAGATTAGCAGAACCTTGACCGGTCTGGACGTTTAGGCTGGCAGCCGTTTCCGCAGGTCCTTAATGATCCTGTCGGAAGCCAGCTTGCCCGTCAGGATGGAAATGGGCAGTCCCGAAGGGCTGAACGACCACTGACCGGCCTGGTAGACGCCGGGAATGGGGGTCAGGACCGAACGGGCGACCGACGGGAGGCTGTGCACGGCCGGCATGACCGCATTGGTGAATGCCCAGCCGGTGATGGCCCCGTCGGTGTTCCCCGTGATCGCCTCGATGGTCAGCGGCGTCGAGGTGAAGCTGTCGAGTACGGCGGCTTTCAGTCCGGGGAAGATCGACGCTTCCAGCGCCTCCACGACGCGGGAGGCGCAGAATTCCTTGAATTCCTCGTACCAGCCCAGGTCCCTGAAATGTCTGACCAGGGAATAATCCATGAGCGAACTGATGATGAGCCCCGTCTTCCCCTCCGGCGCCAGGCTTGGGTCCCTCAAGGCAGGGCAGGATATCTCGTAGGTGCTGCGGTCCAGGTAGCGCCCGAGCCAGTCGAAGAGCTTCCGCTTGTCTCCCGTCAGGGAAGGCTGGCCCGCGGAGAACGCGCTGCTGGGTGCGCCTGATGAAACGCGCCCTTCGCCGGGGACCTCGAGTTCCGCCCAGGGGACCGAGGAGAGTCCTTTCGTGAGGGGCGTGTAGAAGAAATGGGCGCTGGCGATCCGCGAAAAATAGTCGGGCGGGAGATCCAGGGCGAGATTGAGCGTGAAGATGGAATCGCCCCCGCGTTTGTCCGCCACCTCGATGGCTTTTTCCTCGATGGCTTTTTTCGCCTTGGCGGGGAGGCCGCCTTCTCCTATCCTTTTCAGATCGAGACAGCGGTAGAGCGCCCTGCAGTCGGCCGCCCATACCAGCCTCCCGTACGAATACTCGACGCCTCTGGAGTCCCGGATCTCGCCCGCGTCGGGATCGAGGCCGGTCACTTCGGTCTCTTTTTTAATTTCCCCGCCATGCGCGAGGATGTATTCCTCAAGCTTCGCGGGCAGGGCGCCCGTCCCTCCCCTGGGATATTTATAGTCCAGGTAGAGGCTGAAATAGCTCAAGGCGAAGAAGGTGGGCGTTTTCCTGAAGAAATGCTGGCCGAACATATCGATGAGTGGCTGGCTGGAAGTGAACTTCGCGAGATATTCGTCCACGGGCATGGCGAGCCGGCCGACCTTGGGCATTGTTCGGATATACTTGATCATCCAGGGCAGGATGGTCTTGAAGACATACTGGGGGTCGTTCTTGAGGTCGAGGAAGAGCGGATTGTCGATGCCGTACAGCACGTCCATGTACTCCATCACCCGGGCGATTTCGCCAATGATGGCCTTCACGTCGGCCTGGTTGTCCGGAAACACGCGGCAGAGGAGGTCGCTGTAATCCTTCAGGCTTTCGCCGGAGGAAAGCCTGACGATCTCGTCGCCAAACCCTATCGATACGGGACTCGGGAGAAAGTCGAGGTCTATCCCGAGCCGCTTCAGCATCGGGAGGACTATGCCGGAATTTTCTATCGCGCGGATCCCGCCGTCGAAGGTGAAGCCGCCGCGGCTGAAGGAAGTGACGAGGCCGCCGACGTTTTTTTCTTTTTCAAGGAGGATCGTTCCGAGGCCAGCCTTGCACAGGAAGGCCGCGGCGGTGAGGCCCGCCATCCCGCCGCCCACGATTACTACGTCATGCCGCATGCTGCCCCCGATCGCTTACAGATATTGCCGTAAATGCATGATACAATATATAGAAGCAAAGTCAACCGAAGCCCGTTCTCTCAAGCGCTTGCCTTGAAAGCCCGCGGCTTTGGGCGTACGCTGTCGGCGCGGGCTGGTGCCCGCCGCGCATCCGATCAACGGAAGGATAATCATGAGAAAAGCGAATATTGTCGTATTGCTTTTGGCGACGCTCGCCGCCGCTAGTGGATGCGCGTCAGGAGCTAAGAGCGGATCCGCTGATGTCGTATCGAGCCCGAGCGCGTCCGGAAAGGAAATGCCCGCGATAACGGACTCGCTCAAGCCCGTCGGCGACGGAACGCGGACACTCGTCGTCTACTTTTCTCAAGGCGCGGCGACCAGGCGCGTGGCCGAGGACTTCGGCATTCTTTTTGGCGCCGATATGGAGCCTATCGTCGAGAAAAAGACCCGATCTACGGGACTGTTCAACTTCATGCGCTCCGGGTATCAGGCAACCTTCAAAATCGCGAGTCCCATCGTTTCTCCCCTTCGGGATCCTTCCGCCTATGACAGGGTGATCGTGCTCACGCCGGTATGGTCCTGGAACCTCTGTCCGCCGGTGCGCTCCTGGCTCAGGCTCGGAAAGCTCCCCGCCGCCGCCTTCGTGACGGTTTCGGGCGATACGGAGCCCGACAAGATCGTCGCGGCCATGGCGAAAGAATCGGGAACCGAACCCAGCGCCGTCGCCGGCTTCCGCGACAAGGATTTCCTTCCGGAAAACCGCGCCGTCTATGTGGGGAAAATCGCGGAGCTCTGCCTCGCTGGTTTCGGCATCGCGGCCCTGCGATGAGCCATACAAGGTCGGAAAAAATGAAAGCCATCCTGGTCCAGCCGCCCTTTACCCAGCTCAACGCGCCCTATCCGGCGGTTCATTACCTCGAAGCCTTTCTCCGCGGCCGAGGCGCGTCGACCGTTTCCTATGACCATTCGATCGATCTCTACCGCCGCGTCTTTTCGAGAAAGGGGTTGACGAAAGTGTTCGCCGACGCGCGCGCGGCTCTCGCGGCCCAGACAGCCCCGGAGAGCGAAAACTCGAGGACGCAGGTCGAGCGCTACCTTTCCTATGAAAGGCTATACATCGAATGGATCGATGGAATAACGAGCTTTCTCTCGGGAAGCGATCCCGCCATGGCGCATCGCCTAGCATCGGCGGTCGAACTGCCTCAGGGCGCGCGGGCTCAGGCTTTCCTGGATGAGCGCGACGGGCGGATAGGTCCCGACGAGGCCCGCTCGCTCGCGACCCGCATTCTCGACGACCTGGGGGACTTCATCGCCCACGCGCTCGATCCTGATTTCGGCACGGTGCGCTACGCCGAGCGCCTCGCCTCCAGCCGCGCCGATTTCGGCGAGGTGCGCCGCGCGCTCGATTCGTCGTGGCTTATAAACGAGTTCTATATACCGATGCTCGAAGAGTTCTGGGCGGCGCGCGCGGCCGAGACGTCCCGGGAACCCATCGATCTCATCCTCATTACCATACCTTTCCCCGGCTGCCTCATCGGAGCGCTGGCCTGCGCGCGGGTCGCGCGAGGGATTTTCGGCGCTCATGGCCCGAGCCCGCGCATCGTCTTCGGCGGCGGCTATGTCTCCACGGAACTGCGCGGCCTCCGCGATACGGGAATTTTCGACTTCTGCGACTATCTTTCCTTCGACGCGGGCTACGGGAGCCTCGCTTCCATCATCGATCAGGTTCCGGCGCCCTACAAAACCATGACGCGCCGCGGCGATGATGTCCTTTTCAACGACGGCGCGTCGGAGGAGAAATACAGGCTTCTGGAACGCGAGGCCATCGCCACGGTATTCCCCGATTTCCGCAGCGTCGATTTCGGCGCCTATCTGCGGATCGTCGACTCCGAGAACCCGATGCACCGGCTCTGGTCGGATACTCCATGGCTCAAATACAGCCTCGCGCACGGCTGTTACTGGCGGCGCTGCTCCTTCTGCGACACTGAACTCGAGTATGTCTCGGACTTCGTGCGCTCCAGCACCCAAGCCCTGCTCACCGCTGCCGGCGATGCAAGCGCGCGCAGCGGCCTCTACGGCATACACTTCGTGGACGAGGCCATGCCCATGGCCTCCCTCCTCGACTTCGCCCGCGCCAACCGCGCGCGCGCTTCGGGAGGCGATCGACCCTTCTCCTACTGGGGGAATGTCCGCTTCGACGCCTCGTGGACCCAGGGGCGCTGCGAATTCCTGGCCGCGTCGGGCCTCGTCGCCGTTTCGGGCGGGATCGAGATCGCGACCGAGCGCGGACTCCGCATGACCGACAAGGGCTTCGACCTGGCGAGCCTCGTCCGGACCCTCGTCGCGATGAGGCGGGCCGGCCTCCTTGTGCATACCTACCTGATCTACGGTTTTCCGGGACAGCCGGTCGGCGACATCGTCGACTCGGCGGAGTTCTGCCGCCAGCTCTTCGCCTCGGGCCTCGTGGATTCCGCCTTCTGGCATCGCTTCGTGCTCACGAGACATTCGCGCATGTACAGGGAGTGGCGGGACGGAAAGCGGCAGACGCTCAAGCCTTCGGACAAGCCCTGGCGTTTCGCCAACAACGACCTGTCCTTCGCGGGGGAGGAAGCCTTCGACCGCTTCGACGCGCCCCTCGCGGCTGCCCTCTCCTCCTGGATGGAGGGCAACGGGCTGGACATGCCCGTATCGACCTGGCTAGGCAGAGGCCTTCCCAAGCCATCCATCTCCCCCGACCTCGCGGAAACGCTCATCGCTTCGGCCGAGGAAGCCCTCGACGCGGAACGACCCGCCCCCAAGGCGAACACGCATTGGATAGCGGGCCTTCCGATGGTGAAAGCCGCGGGGCGGGATGCGGGGCCAGACGCGGCGCGTCTGGCCTGGGTCTATCGCGGAGAAATGCGATCCCTGGAGCTTCCTCTCGACGTCGCGAAGGCGACCTCCGCGGCCCTCTCTTCCCCGCCCCTCTCCATGCGGGGAAGACTATACGCCGATCTGGAAGCCGAGCTCGCCCTGCCGACAGAGTCCATGGCCGAGCTACTTTCGGCCGGTCTCGTCGTCGTCTAGCGGGGAACGGCGCTCCTTTCTTTATATAAAATTTACGGCGGGCCTCAAAAAACCTCCACCATCTTTATATCGCCCTCGCTAAAGTAAGCGTCGGACACTCATGAACTTCCAATTATCCGGCACAAAGGCCGAAGGGTATCAACTTGTCGCGGGCTATCTCGGCGCGGCGGCGATGGCGGCGGGCGCCGTCGTCCTGCTTCCACTCCTGTTTCTGCTGGCGTTTCCGGAAGAGATATCCTACGCCGTCGATTTCATCGCCCCGGGCGTCGCGAGCATAACGATTGGATACCTCATCCTCCTGTTCATCAAAGGCAAGAACAGAAGCCAGCTCCGGTAGCACTAGGACTCGGTCGTCATCGTCGCGGCCTTCGCCCTCGCGTTCAGAAGCATCATGTTCCTCTTCGGCGGCGCCAGCGTCGTTCTCGCGATTCTGGCCGCCTACAGGGAATGTATCGCTTCAAGCGCCATCCCCTACCGTATCGCCGGGTTGGGCTGGTTCGACGCCTCTCCTTTGTTCTGTCGGAGGGGATCCTGCTCCTCCGACAGGATGGACAGCTCATCATCCAAGTGCTGATAAATCTTCTCGGCAACGCCATCGAACACCCGAGGAGCGATTGCCATATCGTGGTGAAGGTCGAGCGGAAACAAGGCGCCATCGAGTTTTCGGTAGCCGATGACGGGGGAATCGAAGCCGATGTGCTGGACCATCTGCTCGAGCGTCGCGCCGTGACCGTCGACGGGAAGGAAGCGCATCTCGCTCTTGTCCGCTCTATATACTGACGGAAATCGGCATCGGCTGCAGGTTGGTGGAAGATCTAGCCTGAATGGCGTTTAAGGAGAAGTGGCATGAAACAGATTTTAAAATCACGTTCCCGAACAATAAGATTTTTATCGGGAAAGATTTGACGTGAACGCTGACCAATTCTGGAAGCATCGATTCTCATTTTGTCATGGCCGATTACAAGAGTGTCAGGAGTCCTTACTTCATCATGAAGAAAGAGATCCTTTGGGAATCTGATACGGCCGATGAGTCAGAGGTCAATAGAATGGAAGCGGAGCATATCAGGATATTCAATTCCACGAATCCAAACGTCGGATATAACCGGTAGCGAGGACGGGGATCGAGACGGATTTCCATAAATAAAAAGCCGCCCTTCGCGGGGCGGCTTTCTTCACAGCGCTAAGACTTTGGAAGTCTTAGTAGCGATCGTTGCTGCGGCGGGGCTTGTCCATGGCTTCATTGACTTTGATCTGGCGGCCATCGAGGTCGATACCGTTGGTGCCGTTGATAGCGGCGCTCGCCTCATTGTCCGAACCCATTTCCACAAAGCCGAAACCTTTGGAAACGCCGGTGTCCCGGTCAGAGATGATTTTCGCCGAAGCGACGGTGCCATAGGTCTGAAAAAGATTGCGAAGGCTGTCTTCAGAAGTATTGTAGCTCAGATTCCCGACATAAATTTTCTTGCCCAAAATAAATCCTCCACCCGAAGCGTTGCATCGGGCATCTAAAACCTGTATCCACGGTAAGCGTAGATATGCTGAACAATGGATCTTTTCACATCCATTCTTAAGTTAAGGGCATTGTAGCACGAATTTAAAACAATAAATAGCCGTGTCAAGGTATATACTCGGCTTATCGTCATTTTTTTTACGAATTCGTGACGATTTTCACGGCGATCCGTTGTTTTCCCGCCAGGATTTTCTCGTAACCCTCGATGGAAGCGAGACGATAATCGCGTTGACAGGGTTCATGTCCATTCGAGCCGGCGCGCAAAGTGCATAAATAGTCATTATTAGGTACCATAAACCCATAAATAACAAATGAACATTTTAGTGAACTATTAATTGACATATGGAATTTTCAGATTATACTGGTTGAAATTCGCTGAGGCAGGCAGAAGCATCCTTCGCATGCACATTATTCTCCCTCTGCATATATTTACAGTATATGTTTCGGGTGATGGAAGCGCTTTTTCGCCTGTAAGGCGTTCGGAGAAGCGTCCGGCTAACCGCGGGCTGTTTCGGCGAACGCGCGATACATGAGTCCAATACCACCAAGGAGCGATCGTATGACCTATAAGATAGAAGAGATGAGCTGGACGGTCTTCGACGAGCGCAGGAAAATGACGGAGACGGTGATAATCCCTACCGGCGCGGTGGAGATATACGGGCCCCACCTGCCGATGGGATCCGATACCATCGTCGCCGAGGCGCTCGCGCTCCGCATAGCGGAAAAGACGGGCGCTCTCGTGGCGCCCACCATCGGAATGGGCGACTCCTCGATGCTCCTGGATTACCCGGGCACCCTCACGCTGCGGAAATCCACCTATGAAGCGGCCATGGATGATCTGTGCGCCGCCCTCATGGACTACGGATTCAAGAACCTCATGTTCATAAACGGCCACGCGGGCAACGTGGACATGGTGAACTATCTGGCCAGGCGCTACCAGAGAGAGCGCAAGGTGAAATGCGGCCAGATCGACTGGTGGCGCTTCGCCGCCGCCAACGGCAACGACATCTTCGAGCTGAAAGGACACATGGCTCACGGCCACGCGAGCGAATGCGGCACTTCGGTCATGCTCTATCTACGGCCCGACCTGGTGGACATGTCCAAGGCCACGAGGATCCAGCCTCCTTCCGAATTCTACCAAGACTTCACCGACGTAATCCGCTATATCCCTTTGAGCGCCAAGACTCCCAACGCGACCGTCGGCGACGCCACGATCGCGACGGCCGAAAAAGGGAAGGCGCTCATCGAAAAATGCGTGGACCGGATCGCCGCCTATATGGCGTATGAATTCAAGATAGAGCTCAAGGCATAGACCAAATTTTTGGAAAGGAGACCCAGGAAACATGAAGAGAAAGGTAATCTTGATGGCCATGGCCATCGCGCTGCTGCTCGCCGTGACCGTCGGCGCGGCGGACAACACAGGCAGGAAGCTCAAGGATACCCTGAGGGTGGCGACATGGGAAGACCTGAAGACCATGGATCCCCAGGCATCCAATTTTGTCAGCAATTGGATGGTCCAGCTGAACATTTTCGACAAGCTCGTCTATGAGGATGCCGAAGGCGTGGTGCATCCCCGCCTCGCCACCGAGTGGAAATTCCTCGACGACCTTACCCTGGAAATGAAGCTTCGCAAGGACGTCAAGTTCCACGACGGCGGGAAATTCACCGCCGAGGACGTTCTTTTCACCTTTAAGCGCGGAAAGGCCAACTCCATCAGCGCTTCCACCTTCGCTCCCTTCGATACCGACAACACCGTGATCGTGGATCCCTATACCATCAGGATCAAGTTCAAGACTCCCTACGCGGCGATCTTCAACACCCTGACCACGGGACGCGGCGCCATCGTGTCCAAGGCCGCCGTCGAGCGGATGGGCGCCGACGCTTTTGCCCGCAATCCCGTCGGAACCGGCCCCTACAAGCTCGCTTCGTGGAAATCGGGTTCCGAGATCGCGCTCGTGCGCAACGAGGAATACTGGGGAGAAAAAGCGATCACGAAGAACGTGATCTATTCCATCATTCCCGAAGCCGCCAACCGCGTCATCGAACTGGAGACCGGCGGCGTTGACGCTATCTTCGATGTCGCCGCCAACGACGTCAAGCGAGTGAAGAGCCTGAAGGGCGCCCACATCCTCATGGGCGATTCCAGCCGCTACATGACCCTCACCTTCAGCATGAAGGACAAGCTCCTCAGCAACAAAGACATCAGGTACGCCCTGTCCTATGCCATCGACAAGGTCGCCCTTGTGGACGCGGTGTATGAAGGGACGGCCACCGTGGCCAACGGCCTGTATCCGCCCACCGTCTTCGCCTTCAAGAACAAGGGCATCCTGCCCTACGACCCGGTCAAGGCCAAGGAACTCCTCGCGAAGGCCGGCTATCCCGATGGCTTCACCATGAACTTCCTGCTCGAAAACCGCGAAGCCGACATCAGGCTCGCGTCCATCATCCAGAACATGTGGGCTGCCGTCGGCGTGAAAGTGAAGATCTTCCAGATGACGGCTTCCACCTACACCGCGCAGGGCAACAAGTTCCAGGCGGGCATGAGGGCGGGCAACGTCAACGAGCCGTCCAACATCCTCATCATCTACGATTCCGCCTTCGGCGAACGCCTCGAGCCGAATGATCCCTGGATCGACAAGAAGCTCGCGGCCGCCAAGACCATCTACGACAGCAAGAAACGCGCGGCGGCCTATGCTGAGATCCAGGATTACCTCTGGGATATCCGCTACACCGTTCCCTTCGCCTTTACGCCCGTCATTTACGGCCTGAGCGACAGGGTGGAAGGCTGGGTTTGCGATCCGATGCAGCAGGTGGAGATGGCCAAGGTTTCCGTCTACAAGTAAACACTCAAGAACATTTTCTGCAATAAATGCGTGAAGGACCCTCGATCCGGCAGGCTTTGCCGGACCGGGGATCCTGTTTTATGGAGTCGGCACATAGTTCGCCGGGAAGGAGAATGGTTCCTTGATCAAATTCATATTCAGAAGGCTGGTGATGATGATACCCGTGCTGCTGGGGGTATCCTTCGTCATATTCGGCATGCTTTTTTTCGCGCCCGGGGACGCCGCCGACGCCATTCTCGGCGACATGGCAACGCCGGCGGACAAGCAGCTTTTTCGCGAGCAGCAGGGCCTGGACAAGCCTTTTATCGTACAGTATCTGCGCTATATGAAGGGCGTCGTCTTTGAAGGCGACCTCGGGACATCGTACGTGACGAGGCAGCCTGTCACGGACGAGATTCTGCAGCGCTTCCCGGCCACGCTCAAGCTATCCGCGCTCAGCGTGCTGCTGGCCGTGATCATCGGCATCTCGGTGGGCATCATTTCGGCGACAAGGCAATATTCGTTCATCGATCAGTTCGCGACCTCGATTTCGATGATCGGCGTATCCATGCCCAATTTCTGGCAGGGGATGATGCTGATAATCGTCTTCGCCGTGTGGCTGCGATGGTTTCCGCCCTCGGGATTCTCCACGCCCATGCATTGGGTTCTTCCCGTAATCACGGTAGGGACCAACGCTTCGGCCAATATAATGCGCATGACCCGGTCGAGCATGCTCGAGATAGTCCGCCAGGACTACATCAGGACGGCCCGCGCCAAGGGACAGTCCGAAAGGGTCGTCATCTGGAAACACGCGCTCAAGAACGCGCTGATTCCCATCATCACCGTCGTGGGGCTTTCTTTCGGAAGGCAGCTCGGCGGCGCCGTCCTGACGGAATCCATCTTTTCCATCGCCGGCGTCGGCAAACTCATGGTGGATGCCATAAAGCTTAAAAACTTCCCGATGGTCCAGGGCGGCGTGCTTTTCATAGCCTTCGTCATGTCGCTTGTGAACCTTCTGGTGGACATATTGTACAGTTTCGCGGATCCCAGGATCCGTTCCATGTACACCCGCCCCAGGACGAAAAAGCTGCGTCCGGCGAAGGAGGCGGCATAATATGGCAGGCAACGAAGTCCTCTCCGTAAAAATGAAAAAGCGTGGCCAGTCCAAGGAGATCTGGCGGCGTTTCGTCAAGAACAAGGGCGCCGTGCTCGGCCTCGCCTTCATCGTTCTCCTGACGATACTGGCGCTCGTCCCTTCGCTCATAGCGCCCTATGGCTTCGACGAACAGATGCTTTCCCGCCGTTTCAAGGCGCCCTCCCTCGAGTATCCTTTCGGAACCGACGAATTCGGCAGGGATATATTCAGCAGGGTTATCTTCGGCTGCAGGATCTCGCTCACCCTGGGGCTGGTGTCGGTCACTATATCCTGCCTGATCGGGATCATCCTCGGATGCGTCTCGGGCTATTACGGCAAGGTCGTGGACAACATAATAATGCGCTTCATCGACATCATGCTCTCGATCCCGAACATCCTCCTGGCCGTTTCGATAGTCGCCGCCATGGGCACGAGTTTCTTCAACCTGATCCTCGCCATAGGCATCGGCGCCGTACCCGGCTACGCCCGCGTCGTGCGCGCTTCCATTCTTTCGGTGAAGGAGCAGGAATACATCGAGGCGGCCCGCTCCAACGGCGCCAGCGACTGGCGCATCATCACGCGCCACATCATCCCGAATTGCATGGCGCCCATCATTGTCCAGGCGACGATGAGCATAGCCGCCGCCATCATCCAGGGCGCGGGAATGAGCTTCATCGGATTGGGCATAATGCCCCCGACGCCGGAGTGGGGTTCGATGCTCGCTTCCGGCAGGGCTTTCATCCGCGACTACTGGTGGGTCGTCACTTTCCCCGGACTCGCGATAATGCTTACGGTTTTTTCCATCAATCTTCTGGGCGACGGGCTGCGCGACGCGCTCGATCCACGGCTCAAGAGCTAAGGGGAAGGCGAATGAACGACACTATTCTCGAGATCAAGGATCTCGTTGTCCATTATGTGACGGACACTACCACCGTTCACGCCGTGAACGGAATGACTATCTCGCTCAAGAAGGGCGAGTCCCTGGGCTTGGTCGGCGAGACGGGCGCGGGAAAGACCACGACGGCGCTCAGCATAATGCAGCTGATTCCCGATCCGCCAGGGAAGATAATCAGCGGCGAGATACGCTACGACGGGCAGGACCTCGTCGCGATGTCGCCGATGGAGAAGCGGGCGATTCGCGGCAACAAGATTTCCATGATTTTCCAGGACCCGATGACAGCGCTCAACCCCGTCCTGACCGTGGGCGACCAGATCGCCGAAGTGGTTCGCCTTCACCAAAAGATTTCGCGCGCGAATGCCTCGCTGAAGGCTCAGGAAATGCTGGAGCTGGTGGGCATACCTGGCGAGCGCTACGCTGAGTACCCGCACCAATTCTCGGGCGGCATGAAGCAGCGCGTCGTCATCGCGATCGCCCTGGCCTGCAATCCCGAACTCCTGATCGCGGACGAGCCGACCACGGCGCTCGACGTCACGATCCAGGACCAGGTGCTCGATCTCATCGAGAAGCTGATGAGGGATAGGGGCACCTCGCTCATTCTCATCACGCACGATCTGGGCGTCGTGGCCGAAATCTGCCAGAAGGCCGCGATCATGTATGCCGGCGAGATCGTGGAGTACGGCACGGTGGAGCATATCTACAACGACACGAAGCATCCCTATACCGAAGGCCTCTTTGGGTCGGTTCCCAACCTCAACGAGGACGTGGATAGGCTGAAGCCCATCATGGGGCTCATGCCCGATCCGACAAATCTTCCCGTGGGCTGCGTATTCGCGCCGCGGTGCCCCGATGTCTCGGAGAAATGCCTGGCTGCGGCTGTGCCCGTCGTCGAGGTGGAACCGGGACATTTCGTCAAATGCGTGAAGTACCATGGGTGAGGGGTTACTATGAGCACACTGATAGAAGTCAAAGATCTTAGGAAATTCTTCAAAACACCCAGGGGAGATCTTCACGCCGTCGACGGCGTCACGTTCGGCATCGAGAAGGGCGAGACGCTCGGCGTGGTGGGCGAGTCGGGCTGCGGCAAGTCGACATTGGGCCGGCTCACCATCCATCTCCTGGAAGCGACGTCGGGAAACATCCGTTTCGAGGGAAAGGACATAAGCCAGCTGGACCGGGTTTCGCTCAAGCGCTACCGCCAGGACATGCAGATGATTTTTCAGGACCCCTTTTCCTCGCTGGATCCAAGGATGTCCGTGAGCAATCTCATCGCCGAGCCGATCAAGATCTACAATAAATACAAGGATTCGGCCGATCTCAGCGAACAGGTGGGGAAACTGATGGACACGGTCGGGCTCGCCCGCCGTCTCTCGGATTCCTACCCCCATGAGCTCGACGGAGGCCGCCGCCAGCGCATCGGCGTGGCGCGAGCCCTGTCTCTCAACCCGAAATTCATCGTCTGCGACGAGCCTGTCTCCGCCCTCGACGTGTCCATACAGGCGCAAATTCTCAACCTGATGCAGGATTTGCAGCAGGAGAGAAACCTCACCTATCTTTTCATCACCCACAACATGGCCGTCGTCAAGCACATCTCCGACAACATCCTCGTCATGTACATGGGCAAGATGGTCGAGTTCGCCCCCGTGAAGGAAATATTCATACACCGCTACCACCCCTACACGAAGGCGCTGTTGGCGGCGGTCCCGGTGCCCGAATTGGGCGCGAAGAAGACTAGGCATCTCCTGAAGGGTGAGATTTCCTCGCCGATAAACCCGAAACCCGGCTGCAGATTCGCCAAACGCTGCGAGTACGCCACCGAAATCTGTTCGACCACTGAACCGGTCTTTGAAAAAGTGAAAGAGAATTATTACGTGGCCTGCCATCACGTCAAGGCCATAAACGGCCTCGCCTGAGGTTTAGCGCTCAGGGCCGAAGGGCGCGCCGGGAAACGGAGGCGCCAAGGAGTAACGCGGATGAGGAAATACCAGATTGGGATTATCCAGCTGGATACGCAGAACGACAAAGGAAAGAATCTCGCCAGGATTTGCGAGTATATCGATGAAGCGGCCGCCAAGGGCGCGCGGCTCGTCGCCCTGCCGGAAGTGATGAACCTTCTGGGAGACAATGTCGGCGAAGGCGGCGGGGCCGAACCAATCCCCGGATACAGCACGGAGATTCTGGCGCGGAAGGCCAAGGAACTCGGCATCTACATCCATTGCGGAAGCTTCAAGGAAGAGATCCCCGGCGAGACAAAGGGGTTCAACACCACCGTGATGCTGGACAGGGAAGGCAAGATTATCGCTCGCTACAGGAAACTCCATACCTTCGATGTCACGCTCACGGATGGCACCGTCTGCAATGAATCCGTCAGGATACAGCCGGGCAGGGAGATCGTGACCGCGGACAGCGAGCTGGGCAAGCTTGGATTCACCATTTGCTACGATATCCGTTTTCCCGAGCTGTTCCGCCTTCTCGCGCTGGACGGCGCCCAGATCATCTTCACGCCGGCCAACTTCACCCTGCCCACGGGCAAGGATCACTGGGAGCCGATCCTTCGCGCCAGGGCGATCGAGAATGGCTGCTACATCGTCGCCCCGGCGCAGATAGGCAAGAAGCCCAATTTCACCGCCTTCGGCAATAGTCTGGTCGTGGATCCCTGGGGCACCGTCATCGCGAGGTCCAAGGACCAGCCGGGCGTGACGATGGCCGAAATAGACCTGGATTTCCTGGACAAGATTCGCGGCCAGATCCCTTCGTTGAAGAATAGGAGATCCGATGTTTACGAGCTCAAGGTTCGCTAAAAGAGGTTAGCAATGGCAATTCCCAAAGACATCATCGACCGGTTCATGAAAGTGGATCCGGCGACTATCGGGCACTATATCGGCGGCGGCTACATGCGCCCCGAGATGAAGCCGATCAACAAGAATTCGAAAATGGTGGGGCCGGCATACACGGTCAGGCTGCAGGGAAAGGATTCCTGCGCCCTCTACTACGCCATGGAGCACGCCCCCAAGGGTTCGGTCATCGTGATCGACCGCTGCGGCGACGACACCTACGCGTGCGTGGGCGAGATGGTGGCGCTATTCTGCGAGTGCCAGGGCTTCGCCGGCATCGTCATCGATGGCCCCGCGACGGATTCCCTCGCGATAGAAAAATCCGGCTATCCCGTGTTCTGCACCGGCATCTCTGTGGTGACGACCAACGTCATCGGAATCTCCGGCGAGCATGACGTCACGGTCAGCTGCTCGGGCGCCGTCGTCCATCCCGGCGATCTCGTCTTCGGCGACGCCGACGGCGTCGTGGTCATTCCTCCCGACAACTATATGGAAATGCTCGTGAGGGCCGAGGAATCCGTGGCCAAAGAAGTGGATCTGCGAAAGCATTTCCGCGCGGGCGGATTCCCTAAAATAAACGTTGAGCGACTCTACAACACCGACGTCATGGCCATGATCAACGAGCTGAAGAAGTTCGACTAAGATCCTTAGTCCCTGATGAAAAGCACGCTCTGGATGAGGTCGTCTTCTACTTTATAGATGGCGACCACTTCCAGCAGCCTGTCCCCCACGCCCTCGACCTTTTCATGGTCGATCACGTAGTTGCCCTTGATTATCCTGTTCGCGATGGTGGCCTTCAGCGCGGGATTGGAAAATTTCTTTCCGTACGTTTCCCGCAGCTCGTCCTTCGAACTCACCGTGGCCCGCGCTTCGTCCATGTTCCTCAATTCCACGGTATCCGAATAGCAGGAACAAAAACCTTCCAGATCATGCGCGTTGTAGAGTTCTAGCTGCCTGGAAACGACTTCCGCTTGTGTCATTCGCTGTCTCCTTTGATGGCGACAGCGTAGCATTTCCCGGCGCGCCGTGAAAAGAACAAACGCGCCCTAGCGGAGAATTCGCGAGCGAAAGTCGCTAGAGGTTGGCGCATCGCTGAGGGACATGGATCTGTTCCTTGCCGTCTTCCTTTCCGTCAATGAGATCTATCAGCGCGTCCACGGCCTTTTGGGCGATTGTCTGCGGATCTTGCACGACCATATGCATGTTGGCTTCGATTCCATCGATGATCCTTTTCTCGAGGAGGAAGTCGGCGGGAAACATGAATCCGTCCACCGTGGCGAAATCGATTGCCTTTATGTCGTAGCCGAGCTGCTCGCAGCGCCGCAGGAGCAGCGGCATGTAGGATCCCGAGGCGAGAAAGATGGCGTCGGGCTGCGAATCGGCGGCGGGGAATCCGGAGAGGCTACCGACCACATCGGGCGGATTGTCGGCTTCGGCGTTGAAACCCGCCAGCTCCACGCTCAATCCCCTGGATTCCATCATCGCCACATAGGCTTTCATGCGGCTGCGAATCGTGGAATTCCCCGGTTCGTCGAGGCGCTGGACGAAGAGGATGCGCCGATGGCCCTTTTCGATGAGCCACCTGACGAAGCCGCTGGCGATCGCGTAATGATCGGAGGAAATGGTGGTCGCCTTCACGTCGTCGACATAGCGATCCACGAATACGAAAGGAAACTGATCGGCCTGAATCTGTTCGAAATGCGGCTGATGCGCCGCCGCGTTCCGGGGAGCGATGATGAAACCGTCCATCATGTGGGATTTGTAGAGCTGGAGCGCCTTCTCCTCTTTGTCCTTGCCCCCGGATGTATTGATGATGAAGGAGATATAGCCGCGCTCCATGGCGTAGGCTTCGATGTGATAGATGAGTTCGCTGAAGAAACCTACGGCCGTGAAGGGGACGAGGACGGCTAGCGTATTGGTCCGGTTCAGCTTGAGCCCAGAAGCGAGGCGGTTGGGAATATAATTGTGCTGTTTGGCTATGCGCAAGATGCGCTCGCGAGTACTCTCGGCCACGCGCACGTCGCGATTGTTGAGCACTTGGGAAACCAGTGTCGTCGAGACCTGCGCCTCTTGAGCGATCTGCTTCATCTTCACGCGTACCATAGTCTACAAGACGCTCCATCTGCTAAATCGATTCAGCTAAATCTACCATGGCTATTTTACACTGTCAATTAAGCCGGACGCTATTTCGCGCGCTCCAAAGCGGTCTTGTTCTTTTCTGCTTTGCGCTTCTTTTATTGGCACATAAGCGCGTCGACATCCGGCTCGGTTGTGTCTTCGGCGATGAAAGCCACGCGTTTCTGACGCAAATCAATGGTCATTCAATGCATAAGGTCCAGGCTTGAATTATAATTGGCGATAGGCATGCGTGGCGCCGGTCGTCGGCGTTCGCGCTCGCGATGCCTGCAAAAATAGCACGCCTAGGTTCCGGAAGCGATAAGGAGCCGTGAAGAGGTGGAGATGAAAAAGTATCCCAGAAGAGCATCGATCGCTGTCGGTTTCCTTTTCTGGCTGGTCAGCTTTCGCTTTTTGCCCGCCGGGCTCGGCGCGCAGGGGCAGACTCAGGAACTGGGTTTGGGCGCGGGCCTAAGCTCAGGGCGACCGCAAGCGGCGGCCAACGTCAACGATCTCTCCAAGGGCGGTTCCACATGGCGGCATCCCATTGGGTTCTCGTTCTGGTACCCTTCCACGTTCACGCTGAAGGAAGCCGAAGGCAGCGTTCAACTCGTTCCGGTCTCCCTGGGCGACCAGACGTCCAACAAGCTTCCGGAGCTATACTTCCTCACCGCGGAGAGTATCAGGGGGAGCGGGATCGTCTCGCCTTTCGACGTTCGCGTCATCGGCTACCTCGACAATCTCGTGACGACGAAGATTTCGCCGTATCTCGCGAGGAAGGCGCAGCCGGCCAGCGTGCCGATGGCGGGAGGCGAGGGCCTCTTCGTCGAATGGCAGGCCGCGGGCCAGGGCGACACGACGGTCGTCGCCCGGATATATGCCACGGTACTGGGGGAATTCGGCGTTTTCCTCGTGGCGGTGGGCGACGCGCAAGCCCTGGAAGGGCGTGGCGAGGATCTGACGGCCGTGCTCAGATCCATAACCCTGGGCGAGGGCAAGCTCGATCAGGGCATAGCTGGAATTTGGAAACTGTACTCGACGAGGCAATTGCGCAACGAGGATACGCTCAATTTTACCGTGGACGACCCAAGGCGGGCGGACATGGTTTCCGATGAGCAGACTAGTTTGCAGCTGGGTCCGGATGGAAGCGCCCGCCGGGTATCGCTTTGGAGGACGATCGCGCGCGGAGGGGCGGCGGGCGGAAATTCGACGATATGGCTCGATTCGGGCGAGCAGAAGAGCGAGAAGCGGGGGCGGTGGAACGCGGAGTCGGGCACCATCGTCATCATGTGGGAGAACGGGGACTTGGAACAGTGGCAGTACGCGCTGGTCGGAGGCAGCCTCAAGTTGGCCGGATCGGGAAAAGTGCAGTTCTGGCAGCGTTGAGAAGGCGGCGGACCCTCAGGCCGCATACCTGTCTATTTCATTTTGCTGTATTGACAAACCCGCGAAGATGCCCAATATTCAAAACAAATGTCTATGTTTATAGGCTCTTGGGAGGGCTTTCTATGAAACGTCTCTCTTTCGCTGTTGCTCTGACGGTGGCTCTTCTCAATTCCGTATCCGGAATGTCCCCGCTCGAGTCCCTCACCCGTCAGGATGCCCGTTCCCTGGGCAGCGGCGGCGCGTCCCTGCTCTTTTCCACAGGCTACGATTCATTCTTTGGCAACCCGGCGGGCTTTTCCGGACCGGGTTCCCTCACCCTGGGCGACCTTTCGCTCTGGGGATATATGCCCATGAATCCCGGCAGCATCAATTCCATGGAGACCTTGTCCAGCGGGTACGCCACGGTCACCGAAGCTGAGGCGATCATCGATGAGCTGCTGACAGACAACTCGGAGCTGGGTTTTGGCGGCGCCGTCGGGCTCGGCTGGGCTGGAAAGGGCTTGGGGCTGGGTGCCAACCTGGTATCCGAAGCCCTGCTTTCAGGCACGAAGCTGGATGGTTCCAGAGTAATCGTGAGGAATCAGGTCAACGCCATCGTCGGCTTCGGTCTTCCCATCAAGCTGGGCCTCGTGGAAATAGCCGCTGGCGCCGATGTCAGGGCCTTCTACAGGCTGGACTCGGTGGCTGGCGGGTGGGCCGATGGCCGCGACCTCGTCCTTTCCGGTCTTGGGTATTACGGCCCCGGCCAATTTGAAAATTACTTCGCCTCGGAAGTGATGTCCGGTGGAATCGGCTATGCTTTCGACGCCGGCGCGACGCTCACCATAGGGCCTTTGAGCGCCGGATTTATGGCGAGGGATCTCTTCGGCAGTGTCGCGCTGGGCGAGACTACCGTTTATGACATCGAGCACGATTCCGATTTCCCCACCGACGGAACGGATGTCGTGGAGCTCGAACCGACATACACCGCGGGCCTCGCGCTCAAGTTTAACCAAAGCGGCCTCGTGGCCCCGGCTTTCTTTGCCGAAACCGACGACATCCCCGGCTTCCTCGACGCGATATCCACTGACATCGCGGACACTGACGGCATTCTCGCCACGATGAAGGCTGGCGCCGAACTCAGGCTACTCAGGATTTTCATTCTCAGGGGCGGCCTGAACAAGAACCTTCTTTCGCTGGGTGCGGGAATTGACCTGTACCTGATCCGCGGCGACATTGCCTTGTCTCAGGAGGATATCGGCGGCCTGACTCCCCGAACGGGCATATCGGCGAGAGTGGCGCTGAAGCTCTAGGAATTCCCTAATGCCCCGGGCGAGGCATATGCCTCGCTCGGGGCTCTTTGTCGTGACCGCGAGGGCTTTTTATTTCATCTCCGCGAGGAGTCTCGTGGCGTCCTTGTTGCCCATGCCCGATGATTTTTGCAGATCCGCTTTCGCTTCGGCAGTTTTGCCCATATCTTTATAAAGCTGTCCGCGGAAGAACCAGGCGTCGCTGTTCGCGTCCGGCTTCGCGCCGAAGAGCGAAATGTACTCATTGAAAAGCTGTTCGGCCTTTTTTCTGTCCTGGCCCGCTATCCCGGGCAGAACCTGCCAGAAGCGTCCCAGGGAGAGCATGGGGCCGCCCTTGTCGTACATCTTGTCGTACTTGTAGGCGTTCTCGAAACCTTTCTGGGTCTTGCCTTTGAGGCCTTCGGCGAGGGCTTTGACGATGCTCACGCAGTCGGAGTAGGTGCCGACGCAGAGCCCATAGTAGTACCAGCCCTCGATGCCCGTCGGATTTATCGCGCAGGCGATTTCGCCGTACTTGATGCCCTCTTTCGCGGCGGCGCGAGCGGTTTCCTTCCAACCCGACGATTCTTCCTCGACGAGGAAATCTCCATATTTTCGCGCGGCTTCGGCGGCTTTCCAGTTGAGCGCATAGTCCTGGGGCGCGGCGGCGGCGGCCTTGGCGGCGACTTCATAATTCGCCTTGAGTTCGGTTTCACTGGCGGCCATCGCCGGAATCAGGGCGAACAACGCCAGAACGATTGCCAACGTCAACATTTTCTTCATAAAAAATCCTCCTTGGTACACATAGCATCGCACATGAACCGTACACGGACCACGAGCCGCGGTCAAGACGAATCCCTTCCGGGCCGATGTTTCGGCCCGCAGCCATTGTCGACCTCTCTTCAAGGGCCGCGAGAGAAGGGCGGCGGGTCCCTTGGCGGGCGGTGAGGATGGCTCGTCCGCTGAAGCGACGAGGGGGCCGGCTTTACAGGGCAGCCTGATAGGCGGGCTTTGCAGGCAGGTTTTACAGGTCGGTTTTACCGCGACGCGAAATCCGGCAGCGAGCCCGGGTTTTTATATGGCCGAGACTGCTTGAGCCCCGTCTCTTCCAGCGTGAGGTCGCCGAAATAGCAGGTGAGCCCATGCCGCAAGTGGGCGTTTTCGCGTAGCGCCTTCAAGGCGCCCTTCCCAGCTATCTGGAGGGCGTAGGGCAGGGTGGCGGAGGCCAACGCCGCCGTCGCGGAGGCGGAGAAGGCTGAGGGAATGTTGTCGACGCAATAATGCGCGATGCCTTCCTCGCGGTAGACCGGGTCATCGTGGGATGTCGCCCTGCAGGTCTCGATGGCGCCGCCTTCGTCGCAGGACACGTCGACGATCAGGGCGGAAGGTTTCATGCTCCTGAGCATGTCGCGAGTCACGAGATGATCCTTGCGCGCCTTTGGCCAGAGAATGCAGTTCAGGAGCACGTCCGACCGGGCCAGGCATTTCATGAGATTGTCGTGGTTCGAGTACAGGAACTCCACATTGGCCGGCAGGCGAGCCTTGGCGGCGTCCATGCTCTCCTTCGAGATATCGAGGATGGTCACCCGATTGCCGAGTCCGGCGGCCATTTCGGCGGCCCCGAGCCCCGCGTTGCCCGCTCCTATTATCGTGATCTCCGGAGTCCGGACGCCCGAGACGCGGCCCAGGAGGATTCCGCATCCGCCGGCGACGCTCTGCATATGGTGACAGGCCGCTATGAAGCCGCCCTTTCCCGCGATTTCGCTCATGGGGGCGAGCAGGGGGAAGGCGCCCGACTCGTCGGTGATGTCCTCGTACGCTATGCCGATGACCTTAGCCTCGAGCAGCTTGTCGGTCATCTCGCGGTGGCCGTTCGAATGCAGATAGGTGAAGATGATCATGCCTTTCCTGAGATACTTGAATTCAGGCTCCATGATCTCCTTGACCTTGTAGAGCATTTCGCAGTTTCGGTACAGGCTGTCTCTGTCGGTTATGGCGGCGCCGGCCCGCCGAAAATCCTCGTCGCTTATGGAGCTGCCGAGGCCGGCGCCCGGTTCGACGAGGACGCTGTGTCCCTTCCTCGCGAGTTCGGAAACCGTGCCGGGCGTGGCCGCGCAGCGGTACTCATTGTTCTTTATTTCTTTCGGGATGCCGATGACCATTATAGTATTCCTTTTATGTAATTCTCGGAGCGTGTCGTGGTGGCGGGCGGGGCCGGATCCAGTTTCCTGCCAACGATGCCGAGCGCTTCTTCGGGCCTGATCCAGGGCTTGCCCTGGATGCCGCTCGCTTCCTCGTGCGTCAAAAGGCCTTTGTAGGCGGTGAGGCTGCGCCTCAGGTAGCCGTCCCTCACGCAGGCTTCCGCGACGCCGTTGTTCAGGATGCTCCTGAAGTGAGGCAGCATCTCGGCCGCGTAGGCTATGGAGGTGGACTGCGCGATGGCGCCGGGAATGTTGCTGACGCAGTAGTGGACGACGCCGTTGACGACATAGCGCGGATTGTCGTGGTGGGTCTCGTGGCTGCTTTCTATGGCTCCCGGATCGTCGTTGCTGATGTCCACCAGCACCGATCCAGGCTCCATGAGCTTCAGCATTTCCTTGTCGACGAGAAAATCCTTGCGCTGCTTGGGCCATTTCACGCAGTTGATGATGAGGTCCGTTTCGGGCAGGAGTTTGGCGATCACTTCCTTGGTGCAGAACATCGTGTTCACGCGCTCGTGGTACATGGGGCCGATTTCGCGCAGGGCGGCGAGGTTGATGTCCAGGACGGTGACCCAGGCGCCGAGGCACTGGAGCACCTGGAGCGCCGATTTTCCCACGACGCCGGCGCCGAGAATGACCGCCTTGATGCCGGGGGCCCCGGCGAGGCCGCTCACGAACTTGCCCTTGCCGCCGTTGATGGTGAGGAGGGATTCCAGGCCGAACAGGGCTCCCTGCTTGCCCGCGGCCTCGCAATTGGGCGAGCCGTAGCGGTGGCTGTCCTCGGCGGTGAAGGCGATGACTTTTTTCTCCAGCAGGGCGTCCAGCTCTTCGGGGTGGCCCGCCGGATGGATGCAGGTGACAATGATCTGGCCCTCCCTGAGGAGTCCGTATTCGCTTTTTTCGATTTCCTTCACCTTCACGAGCATGTCGCAGCGGGCGTACATCTCTTCCATAGTCTCCACGATTTCCGCGCCTGCCGCCCTATACCGCTCGTCGAAAAAGCCGCTTCCTGCGCCGCAGTCCTTCTGCGCCAGCACCTTGTGGCCGTCGGCGACGATGGAAGCGACTTCCACGGGGGTCATCATGACGCGATTTTCGCCGGTCTTGATATCCTTCAGGACTCCAAAGGTCATGGTCACGCTCCTCTCTGTTTCATCAGGAAACAGGAAACATAGTGGTCGGGAGATATTTCTACCAGTTCGGGATCCGTATACGCGCACTGTTCCATGCAGTAATCGCAGCGTTTCGCGAATCTGCAGCCGGGCTTCACGTTGATGGGGTTGCTGATCTCGCCCTTTATGAGGATGAATTCCTTGTTCCGCTTGGAAAAATCGGCTTCCGGTATGGCGCTGAGCAGCGCCTTGGTGTAGGGGTGCTGCGGATTCTCGAAAAGTTCGTCCGAGGGCGCCATCTCGGCGCACTTGCCGAGATACATGACCATGATCTTGTTCGAGATGTGCTTGACGACGCTCATGTCGTGCGTGACGAACATGTAGGTCAGCCCGAGCTCGTCCTCCAGGTCCATGAGCAGGTTCAGTATTTGCGCCTGGATGGATACGTCGAGGGCCGAGACGGGTTCGTCGCAGACGATGAACTTGGGGTTCAGGGAGAGCGCCCGGGCGATCCCGACGCGCTGTCTGCGCCCGCCGTCCAGTTCGTGGGGGTAGGAGTTCGCGTAGCGTCGAGCCAGGCCCACGAGGTCCATCAGCTCGGCGGCGCGATTGTAGGTCTCCGCCCTCGTCCTGAACATTCTATGGATGAACATGTACTCCGCGATGACTTCTATCACGGATTTGCGCGGATCGATGCTCGAATAGGGGTCCTGGAATATGATCTGCAGGTCCTTGCGCATCTCGCGCATCTTTCTCGGACTTAAGTCCAGGATGTTCCGCCCGTTGTAGAAAACGGCGCCCGAGGTTGGATCGATCAACCTGAGTATGGATCTTCCCAGGGTGCTTTTACCGCATCCCGACTCGCCCACCACGCCCACGGTCTCTCGCGGATAAATTTTGAGGTTTATCCCGTCCACGGCGTGAAGCAGGTCTCCGCCCTTCAGCTTGAATAGCTTTCTCAGGTCCTTTATCTCGATCAAGGGAACTCTGTTGTCGTTCATGGTTTCAGCCCCGTCTCTTCAGGCCGCGTCGAGCTTTGGTCGAACAAATGGCAGCGCAGGGAATGTGTCCCGAAGCGGATGCTCTCAGGGTGCGTCTTCGCGCAGATATCCATGCGGTACTTGCACCTCGGTTCGAAGCAGCAGCCCTCCGGCAGGTTGGAGGGATCGGGCATCAGGCCGGGGATGGGATTGAGGCGAGCCGAGCGCGAGGAGAGGCTCGGGATCGAGCCGAACAGGCCTTCCGTATACGGATGGTGCTTTTTTCCGAGGAAGAGGTCCTCGACGCTACCCGCCTCGACGATCTCGCCCGCGTACATCACCGCCACGTCGTCGCAGATTTTCGCGACGATGCCCAGATTGTGGGTGATCATGAGCATCGAGGTGCCGAGGCGATTCCTCAGTTCCTTAATCATCATGAGCACCTGGGCCTGGATCGTGACGTCGAGGGCTGTCGTCGGCTCGTCCGCTATCAGCAGTTCCGGCTCGCAGGCGAGCGCCATCGCAATCACCACGCGCTGTTTCATCCCGCCGGAAAACTGGTGCGGATAGTCTATTTTCCTCGAAGGAAGAATTCCCACCAGCGAGAGGATCTCTTCCACGCGTTTTTGGATATCTTCTTTGCCCATCTTCTCGTTGTGCAGTTCGATCGCCTCGGCGATCTGATCGCCCACCGATATGACGGGATTCAGGCTCGTCATGGGGTCCTGGAAAACCATGGCGATCTTGGCTCCGCGGATCTCGCGCATCTTGGCTTCTTCCAGGCCAAGGATGTCGAGGTCGTGGAATCGTATGGACCCTTTGAGAATTCTGCCCGTGTTGCTAGGGAGCAGTCGCAGGATGGACAGGGCGGTCGTCGTCTTGCCGGCGCCCGTTTCGCCCACGAGCCCGAGGGTCTTGCCCACGCCTATCTTCAGATCTATGCCGTTGACCGCCCTGATCGTTTCCAGGTCGGTTTTATAGACGACGGTCAAGTCTTCGATATCCAGAATTGTTTCGCTCATACCTGTGCATTCCCTTCAATGAATCTTGAATCAGGACTTCAGATGCGGATCCAGCGCATCCCTCAGGCCATCGCCGATGAGGTTGACCGAACAGGCGGTCAGGACGATCGCCAGCGCGGGGAAGAACATGAGATAGGGCGCGTCGCGCATGTACTCGCGGGCATCCGAAAGAAGCAGGCCCCATTCGGGCGCGGGCGGCGGCATGCCCAGACCCAGGAAGCTCAAGGTCGATTCGTACAGAATGATCTTCGCGACGTTGAGCGTCGTGTTGACGATGATAACGCCCATGGCGTTGGGCAGGATGTGGCTCAGGATTATGCGGGCGCTGCCCGATCCGCCCGCCCTGGCCGCTTCCACGTAATCCAGCTCGGCCAGATTGAGCACCTGCGAACGGACGAGGCGAACGTAGTTCGTGAAGTAGGCCAGCGTCAGGGCGAAGAGGAGGTTCGTGAAGCTGGAGCCCAGGGCGAAAACCACGGCCATAGTGAAGAGGATGTCCGGTATGGACATGAAGATGTCCAGTGACCTCATGATGAGGCTGTCTATCTTCCCGCCGAAGTAGCCCGCTATGGCGCCGAGCGCGCTGCCCAGTACGCAGGATGTCATTGTCGCCAGGAGCGCGACGATCAGCGACATCCTGCCGCCGTGGATGATGCGCGCGAAGAGGTCGCGGCCGAAAGCGTCCGTTCCCAGCAAATGAGCCGCCGACGGGGGAGAAAGCTTGTTGGCGAGCTGCTGTTTGGTGGCCATGCTGTAGGGGGTAATGAAATTGGCGCAGAGGAGGACCAGGAAAATGGCGGTGAACATGACGAGGCCGATGACGGCGCCCTTGCTTTTCTTGAATCGGCGCCAGATTTCCTTAGCCTGGCTCTGTTTCTTGAAGAGGTTGCCTTCCGCGGCGCCATTCGTGATCCCGTCGCCGTTCGGGATTCCGTTCGCGGCCACGGTCCCGCCTGAGTCTCCATTCCCTCGATTGTCCATTGTTTTTATTTCCATCGTATCAACCCTTTGTCCTGGCGTACTTGGCCCTTATCCGCGGGTCGATGTAGGCGTAGATCAAGTCGACGATCAGCATGACGACCATGAAGCAGATGGCGATGAGTATGGTGCCCGCGATGATGACAGGCTCGTCCTTGTAGGTGATGCGATCGACGATCAGGCTGCCGATGCCGGGAATCGAGAAGAGTTTTTCGGCGACGACGGCTCCGGCGATGAGGCTGCCGAGGCTCAAGCCTATGTTGGTGATGACCGGCAGCAGCGCGTTCTTGAGCGCGTGTTTCCAGATGACGACGTTCTCGGGAGCGCCTTTGGCGCGGGCGGTGCGCACGTAATCCTGCCGTATGGATTCCAGCATGGATGATTTCGTGAACCGCATGTTCATCGCGGCCGGCGGAACCGAAATGGCCAGCGCCGGCATGATGTAGTTCTTGAATGAGCTGATGCCATAGGAAGGCAGCCAGTTGAGTTTCAGCGAAAAGAAGAACAGGAGCAGCATGCCCAGCACGAAGGAGGGGATCGCCGCGATCAGGAAGGCGATGATGGAGGGGATGGTGTCCCACAGCGAATACTGCTTGACCGCCGCGTAGATGCCCAAGGGAATCCCGATCATGGCCGAGAGAAAAACGCCCATCAGCGCGAGCTTGATGGTTATAAGGTAGCGCGGCCATATCTCGTCGAACACCGACTGTTTCGTGAAATAGGAGGTGCCGAAATCGCGGTTCACCACCATGTTCTTGACATAGTTGACGTACTTTTTGAGAAACGGCTGGTCGTATCCCAACTCGTGGTTGAGCTGGTCGACGTCAGCCTGGGGAGCCGATACGCCGAGCAGGGCGCGCGCCGGATCGCCTGGCGTGATGTTTCCCACAAGGAAAATGATGAAGATGACGCCCAGAATCGTGGGTATGAGAAATAGGATTCTCTTGATTATGTATCTGTACATCTAAAGCTCCATGCGGGCCGCACCATAAAGTATCAGGGCATTCCCGCGCCGGATGCGGCGCGAAAACGCCCTGAATTCCCCGTAGTGCCGATTCTACAATACGGTTCAATCGATTCTCAAGCCCGTCGTTCCTGGCTATTTCCTGCTGAACGTGCGCACCTTGTAGTACGTGGGAACGGGCTGGCCGATGTTCAGGCTCTTGGACCACACGATGCCCACTGGTCGGTGCAGGCAGGGCAGGATCGTCGCGGAATCCATGACGATTGTCCAGAGTTCGGTGTAGTAGCCGCGGCGTTTCGCGACGTCGACCGTGGACACGCCGAGGTCGACGAGCTCTTCGAGCCGTTTCCAGTTGAAGGGACCGTCCTTGTACTTGACGACGTACATGCCGGTGGACTCGCTGTGAACCTGCTGGCGGATATTGTTGTAGTCGTAGTTGCCGGAGTCGGCGAACACGCAGATGTCATAGTTCTGCGTATAGAGTTTCGGGGTCACGACGGCGGCTTCCATGACCGATACCGCGGCGGTGATCCCGACGTCGGCGAGGTTGGCCTGGAGAACCTGAGCCATCTTGGAATTGTTGGAGGTGCTGGCGCCATAGGTCAGGATGGTTCCGACATCGAGGCCCTTGGGGTAGCCCGCTTCGGCGAGCAGCTTCTTGGAAAGCTCCGGGTTGAAATCGTAGGTCTTGAATCCGTCCACGGGCGAGGTCGCCACGTATTCGGAGGGCATGTACTGCGTCGCTTCGATTCCGTAGCCGTCGCAGACCGCGAGGTTGATGTCGTGCTTGTTGATGGCGTAGAAAATAGCCTCGCGCACTTTCTGGTTGGCGAGCGCCTTTTTCGGGGAAAGATAGTTCACGGCCATGAACATGATATTGTTGCCCTTGATCAGCTTTCCGTTGTCGCCGGCGACTTTCGAGATCGACTTCCACGCCGAGAGGGGAACGTCTTCGAAGTAATCCAGCTCGCCGTTTTCGTAGGCGATGACAGCGGCGGTCTCGTCGGAAATGACGGCGTATTCGATATTCTTGATGGCGGGCGCGCCTCTCCAGTAACCCTCGAAGGCCTGGAGCTTGACGCCTGTGGCGATGTTGTATTCGGTGACATAGTAAGCGCCGGTGCCGGCCTTGTTCGGGATGGTGCCGAACTTGGATCCCTGTGCCGTGACTTCCTTCTCGCTCAATATCTTGATGCAGAAGAACGTATGGCCGATCGGGGAATAGGGTTTGTCCAAGGTGATCCTGACGGTGTTGTCGTCGACAGCTTCGACTTTCTCGATCATGGAGGTCAGGTAATTGAACCTGGAGTTCTTCATGGCGCGTTTGTAGCTAAACGCGACATCGGAGGCCTTCAGGGGATCGCCGTTCTGGAACTTTACGCCGTCCACGAGATCGATGGTGTACGCTTTCTGGTCTTTGCTGACGTCGATTTTCTTGGCGAGTTCCATGTAGTAGCCATTCTTGGATTCGTCCATGCCATAGAGGCCCTCGTACATCTGATGCCAGACTTTCATGTCTCGAGTGTTCGTGGTCTGTTCCCAGTCGAGCGATGCCAGCGAAGCGATCAGCCTGAGCTTGAGGGGTTTGTCCTTCGCGCCCTGTGCCCAGCCCGTCATGGTTCCGAAAGCCAGTAGAACCGCGATAATCAGCAAGATTCCGAGAGATCTTTTTCTCATTGAATTCTCCTCTTGTCGTGGTGAAGGATGGGGCTTAACTTTTGCATAATACACTGTTTTTTTAGTATGTCAAAGGAAATACCGCGCCGATCCTTTTTAACCAACGAGCCAGATCGAGGATTCGGCGTCAAAAAAACGCCTTCGGCGGAAACTTTCGTAATCGATGTATCCATGATACTGTGTCGGGCATGACGAAAAATAACTTCTATTACTTTTCACCCGATGGCGCGGTGATCGACGCGCATACCCGCGAAGATGCCTTGGCCCTAAAGAAGGAAGGCGGGTTCGTCTGGCTCGCCTATGTCTCGCCGGACAAGGCCGATCTCGATCCCCTGGTCGTCGAACTCGGCATCCATCCTCTCTCCATAGAGGATTGTTTCGATGAGGATTACCTCCCGAAAATCGACATATTCACCGATTACACGGGAATCCTGTTCAACGATTTCCTTGCCGGAAGCCAGACATTGGTCATCAGGGAAGTCAATTTTTTCCTCGGGAAGGATTTTCTCGTCTCGGTCATCAGGGACGGATGCGCGGATCTCTACCGTTGCGAGGATATCCTCGACGAACTCGCCGTCGATACCGTGAAACCAGCCAGGGGCTCGGCGCGCGTGCTCTACGCCATTCTCGACCGCGTCATCGACAATAAGTTCGGGGCCGTCGAGAAGGTAGGAGACCGGATATCTGAATTCGAGGATTTGATCCTCACCCAAAAAGGTCCCGTCGACAACGCGGAACTGCACGGCATCAGGCAAAACCTTATGGTCATGCGCAAGAGCCTCTTTCATGAGCGCGAAATATTGGTGAGGATATGCAGGCACGACAGCCCCCTCATAAAGGAAGGGGATCTGGCCTATTTCAGCGATCTCTACGACCATCTCGCGAAGTTCGTCGAAATCGTGGAATCCAACCGCGAAACAGTGACGAACCTCGTGCAGATCCAGCTTTCGCTGACGAGCAACGCGATGGCCGAATCGTCGAACCGCACCAACCACTCAGTGAATCGCCTAACGTTGATCACGACGATATTCATGCCGCTCAGCCTGATCGCCGGGATCGGCGGCATGTCCGAATTGACGATGATAGCCGGGCCTGAAAACTGGAAAATCGCGTATCCGATCCTCCTCGGCGTCATGGCCTTGATGGGCATCGTCAACTACGCGTTCTTGAAATGGCTGGACAACAGGAGATCCTGATGGAAGCGGTAAAAAAATTCGACATGGCGAGAAAGCCGATAAAGCAGCGATGGTTTCTGACGCCGGTCGCCTGGTTCCTGAGCTTCCCGGAAATCCTGCGGCGCAAGCTGAAGGTCACGAAAATAAACATGGAGGGTTTGAAGCCGCCGTATCTGCTTCTGTCCAACCATATGGCCTTCGTCGATTTCAAGGTGACGACGAGGGCGATTTTTCCTCGCCGCGCCAATTACGTCGTCGCTATCGACGGTTTCCTGAAAGGCGAGGAACTGCTGAGACAGGTCGGCTGCATTTGCAAACGCAAGTTCACCAACGACATTCTTCTCGTCAGGCAGATGAAGCACGCGCTCGAGGTGAACAGGACGGTGCTCGCCCTCTACCCCGAAGCGCGATACTCGTATTGCGGCACGACGTCGGTGTTGCCGGATTCCCTCGGCAAACTTGTCAAAATACTCAAGGTCCCCGTCGTGGTCTTGATCCAGCATGGGAATTATCTCTCCCAGCCGGTGTGGAACCTCGAAAAAAGGAAATGCCGCCTGGAAGCGACGATGGAGCGAGTCTATACGCCCGAACAGATAGAGAAGGCCAACGTCCACGAGATAAACAGTACGATACATAAAGCTTTTAAATATGATGAATACCGTTGGCAAAAGGACGGAGCCGTCGCCATCGATTTCCCGAACCGGGCCAAGGGGCTTCACCATATCCTCTACCAGTGTCCCCACTGCCTGACCGAATCGGCGATGAATTCCGACAAGAACGAGCTGTGGTGCGAGCATTGCCGCAAGCGCTGGACGATGAGCGAACTCGGAGAGCTGTCGGCGGCGGAAGGCGTCACCGAGTTTTCCCATATTCCCGACTGGTTCGAATTTGAGCGCGGAATGGTCCGCAGGCAGATCGAGGAAGGCCGCTACTTTTTTAAGGACAAGGTCATGGTCGATTCCCTGCCCAACGCCAAGGGCTACATTCGCCTCGGTGTGGCGACCTTGACGCATTCTTCCAAGGGCTTCGTGCTGGAGAAGCTCGCCGGCGACGATACATTCCGCCTGGAGAAGAAGCCCTCGTCGCTCTACAGCCTGCACATCGAATTCGATTATTTCGGAAAGGGCGACTGCCTGGACTTATCCACCATAGACGACACCTTCTATCTCTTCCCCCTTACCGCGAAAAACGTGGTCACCAAGCTGCAGTTCGCGGTGGAAGAAATGTACAAGATCCGCGAAGAGGAAAGAATCGCCGATAAAGTGAGCGTGAATGTTCCGGCTTACGAGATATCGGCGGTCATGTAGATATTTTTCAGTCGATATATGTGCGTTTTCCATCAAATGCGCTATCTTTCTGGCTAAAGCGTGTCCGCTCAGGACAGCTACGTCTGAATCCGCCCGAACTGGGGGATAGCATGAAGCACTTTTGCGCAATAGCCGTCGCGGCAATCGTTTTCTTTTTTCCCGCGACCAACGTTTTCGCCTATGATTACAGCCCAATAACGATTTCCATCGTCCCGGGAGTAGCCCTTCCCTTCGGCGCTGACCGCGTCGGCATCGCCTTGGGGTCGATCGGCAACATTTCGGGCAGGGTGGACCTTCTCCAGGCGGCAGGCGCGTTCAACATCGCCGACGATATTCGCGGATTGCAGGCCGCGGGTGTGTTCAATATCGCCGACGAGACCATGGAAGGCATTCAGGCGGCCGGCGTCTTCAATATCGCCGGCGATGTCGATGGCGCGCAGATCGCGCCGGTGTTCAACATCGCGGACGATGTTCAGGGATTTCAGGTCGGCATCGTCAACGTGGCCGACCGCGTGACCGGCATACAGTTAGGACTCATCAATATCTCCTCCAACGGCGTCTTCGAACTCTCCGGATCCTGGGAATCCCAAACGGAGTACGTCTATGGGACATTGAAGACGGGCAACACATCGGTGTTCGGCGTATACTCGATCGGCATGCCCCGGGGGGACTGGTTTAAAACTCCCGACAACACCGTGGTGTCGGCGGGTTTGGGCACGCGGATCGGCGATTCCCGGAGCCTCCATCTCGATCTCGAGGTCTCGGCGTCCCAGGCGACGGGGGCGGACCTGCGGGGGTTTTTCGACGCCATGAACTATCGCGACGGCCGCAGCCCCAGCGACGTTCTGGCGCCCTGGCCCACGCTCGACGCAAGCCTTTCGCTGAAGTTGGGCGGACTCCGCTTCACCGGCGGCTTCCGGTCGGACATTTCGCTCGCGTCGGCGCCCAATCTGCCTTCCGGGCTCGCGAAAGGTTTTTCCTACTCCGATACATGGTTCGGCGAAGGCTTCACCGCCTGGACCAAATGGTACATAGGCCTGGGGTTCTGACTATACCTTCGGCCGACGGATACATTATAGTGTAGGACATCCCGCGAATAGAGTATCGTGTTCGATCGAAGAGGCCTTTGGCGATGGATGTCCCGCTCGGCATTTTGTTCATGTTCCTGCTGCTGGTGTTTTCCGTGCTGAATGGAATATTCGTCGGCTACGCCCTTGCCATCGGCTTTTTTGTCTTCGCCTTCATGGCCTGGAGAAGAAAATTTTCCGCAGCGGCGATAGTCGGAATGGCTGTCGCCGGCGGCGGCAAAGCGCTGCAGGTCATAAAAATATTCGTCCTGATCGGCGGGCTCACCAGCATCTGGATGGCTTCGGGCACGGTCCCAGGCATCATCTATTACGGGATCCAGTACCTCAACCCGAAATACTTTTTGCTCTATGCCTTTCTTATAAGCTGCGTGGTCTCGTTTCTGCTCGGAACCTCGCTGGGAACGGCCAGCACCGTCGGCGTGGCGCTGGTGCTGATCGCCAAGAGCGGCGACATCGACATGAACATGATCGCTGGGGCGATCATGTCGGGCGTTTATTTCGGCGACCGTTGTTCGCCCATGTCTTCGAGCGCCTATCTGGTGGCCACCCTGACCCGCACGAGGCAGTACACGAATATAAAGAACATGCTGAAAACCAGCGTTCTACCCTTCATCGCGGCGCTAGCCTGCTATTTCGTCCTTTCGCTCCGGAACCCTCTCGCCTCGCTCGACACGAAGACCACGGGCGAGATAGCGAAAGCTTTCGACATCAACATCATTGTCATGGCGCCGGTATTCCTGGTGCTTTTCCTCTCGGTGCTGAGAACGAGAATAGTGATTACCATTTCGGCGGGCCTCGTCTCGGCCTTCGGCATCGCCATGCTGCTGAACCATTACGCGTTCGCGGATCTCCTGCGCTTCATTTTGCTGGGCTTCACCATGGGGCCGGACAGCCCTCTGCGGAGCGTGTTGAAGGGCGGCGGCCTGCTTTCGATGGTGAAAGCCTCTGTCGTCGTCCTGATTTCCTGCGCCCTTTCGGGGATTTACGAGGGAACCGGCATGCTCAGGAATATGGAAACGTTGATGATGAGGGCGAAAAGCCGCACGAGCCTCTTCGCCCACACGATGGCGGTCAGCATAGCCACCGCTTCCTTCGGCTGCAACCAGACGATCGCCACCGTCCTGACGCACCAGATAATGAAGAAAAGCTACGAGTCAAAGGGAATCGAGGCCCACGAGTTCGCGCTGGATTTGGAAAATACGGGCATAGTCCTGGCCGCCATGATTCCCTGGAACGTCGCGGCCTTCGCGGTCACCTCGTCGATCGGGGTCGACAGCGCCGGATATCTGCCTTTCGCGTTTTATCTCTACCTGCTTCCGCTCTTCAGCGTTTCCGGGATAGGAAGCTGGAGAAAGCGTAAAACTTAACAAACGAGGGAATATGGAACATAGCGACGCGCAATACGTAAAAATGACCCAGACGCCTGTCGGGAAGCTGGTGACCTCGCTGGCTGTCCCGACGATAGTCAGCATGCTCGTGTCCTCGATCTACAATATGGCCGATACGTACTTCGTCTCGAAGATAAGCACGAGCGCGTCCGCGGCGGTGGGGATCGTGTTCTCCCTCATGGCGATCATCCAGGCGGTGGGTTTCACCATCGGCATGGGATCGGGCAGCTGGATTTCCAGGCTTCTTGGGGCGCACAAGACTGATGACGCGAACGTGGTCGCCTCCAGCGGCTTCTTCATGTCCATCCTCTTTGGAATATTGCTCGCGGTTTTCGGCGTCGTCTTCATGAATCCCCTCATGCAGGTTCTGGGCGCGACGGAAACGATCCTGCCCTACGCGAGCGATTACGCGAGCTACATATTGATCGCGGCGCCCATCATGATGGCCTCCTTCGTGCTCAACAACATCCTGCGAGCGGAAGGCAAGGCGAAGTTCGCCATGATCGGGATCGCGACGGGCGGCATCCTCAACTGCGGTCTCGATCCTCTTTTCATTTTCACGTTCAAGATGGGCATCGGAGGCGCGGCCATAGCGACTGCCCTCAGCCAGCTCATCAGCTTCATCATTCTCCTGGCCGTCTACCTCGGGGGCGGAACGATCGTGAAGATAGGCGCGGGAAAAATGGCGAAAAGACCCGACACCTATCTGCGGATATTGAAAAACGGGCTCCCTTCTTTCTGCAGACAGGGGCTCGCCAGCGCCTCTACCGTAGCGCTCAATGTCAGCGCCGCCCTCTATGGCGACGCGGCGGTGGCCGCGATGTCCATCGTCGCGAAGATTTTCATGTTCATTTTCTCGATCGTTTTGGGAGTCGGGCAGGGGTACCAGCCGGTGGTGGGGTACAATTATGGCGCGAAGAAGATGGGACGGGTGAGAGAAGCCTTCTTTTTCACCCTGAAAACCAATGTCGCGGTGATGACCTCCTGCGCGGTAGCGGGGTACATGACAGCTCCGACCCTGATGAGGCTTTTCATCTCCCAGGACGTGGAGGTCATACGGATCGGCACAATTGCCTTAAGAGCGCAGTGTCTCACTATGCCGCTTCTTCCCCTTGGCGTCATGTGCAACATGACCTTCCAGTCCATCGGGAAATCCTGGACGGCGACGATACTTTCGGCCGCGCGACAGGGCATATTCTTCCTGCCCCTGATCCTCGTTTTACCCAGATTCTTCGGCCTTTTTGGCGTTCAGATCACGCAGCCTCTGGCCGATGTCTGCGCCTTTCTGTTCTGCCTGCCCTTCACGTTCCACTTTTTCAAGGAGCTGAGGACCAACGATGCATAAGGTACGAGAGTGAAAATCGATGGTCCGGGCATCGCGGCGATAGCCTGATCCGCGATCGCCGATACAGGCGACCCAGTCGAGCATGGACTTGCGCTCCCCGCGATAGCGGCTAGGGTCGGCGCAGCAGATCCATATACCCGGCCAGCGACTCGCAGCGAAAGCCCTTGAAGCCAGTGATCGATGAAGCGCAGACCATTGAATTAAGCACCGCTTCCTCGGCGCACTCGGCGGCGGCCCTAAAGAGAAGCTCGAGGCGCTCTTCCCTGACCATCGATATCTCGACGATGTCGTTCTCGCTGGAAACGCTGTAGGCCGTCGAAAACCCGACGAAAACCTCGCCGGAACCGTGGCCGATGAAGGAACCCAGGCGCGCCAGGCCAACCGATCCGCGCTTTATGACGCGCTTGAGCTGCCGGCTCGTCAAGGGCGCGTCGGTGGCGAATACGAGGATAACGGAGCCCTTGTCCTCGTTGTCGATGGCTTCCCGTTTTTTCAGGATTTCCCGACCGAGGGGCTGGCCGGCGACGGTCAGGTCGCCCAGACGTCCGTGGTTCGTCAGCGCCACGACACCCAACGTAAATTCCGCGCCGCCTAGAGAGAACATGCGCGACGCCGAGCCGATCCCGCCCTTTAGGCCGTGGCAGATCATGCCCTTGCCGGCGCCGACGTCGCCTTCCGGAAAATCTTCCCTGATGTCGGCCACCGCCTGTTCCACGTGTTCGGCGCGCACCACCCGGTGCTTGATGTCGTTCAGATTGGAGTCATTGCACTCCATCACGATCGGGTTCACGGAGCGAAGTTCCACGGCATCCTTTTCGCAGCGGTCGATCATGTAGCCGACGGCCGCGTCGTGAACGAGTCCCACATTGAGGGTGTTGGTAAGGAAGATCGGAGTCTCGATGCTGCCCAACTCCTCGATCTGAAGCAGGCCCAGGCTTTTGCCGAATCCGTTCAGGACGAATGCCGCGGCGGGAAGTTTGCGCGAAAAGGGATTCGCGGTCGATGGCGATATGAAGGTGACGCCGGTTTTATTGGCGTCTGCGTCGATGGTGCAGTGCCCAACGAGAACGCCCCTCACGTCGCTGATCTTGTTCAGTTTTCCTCTTCTCATCTCGCCGATTTCGATTCCGTAATCGCGTAAGCGCTTCTGCATGGTTCACCCCCGATCCGCTATCGCGGACGTTTGCCTTTCGCATAATATCCTCTGACGATATTCGTCGCCAGCTCGAGCCCGCCGTCAGTTCTCCTGACAATCAGGGCGATCCTGTAGTCCTTCAGCTTAGATTTCATGAATCCCACGGCCTTCTTTCTTCCCATGACGCAGAGCGCGGTGGAGAGCGCGTCATCGCGCCCGGCATCGGGGCCGAGCACCGTGACCGACATGATGTCGCTTCGGGTAGGTTCGCCCGTCTGCGTGTCGATGATGTGGCTGTAATCCCGGCCATCGATGGAGTAGTGCATATCGTAGGTGCCACTTGTGGAAACCCCCACATCCTTGCCGAAGACGCTCAGGAAATCTCGTGATTTGTCGTCGGGATTCGAAATGTTGACCGCCCACATGTTTTTAGACGGGGCGCCGGAGTCCGCCACGTTTCGCTTTAGAAGACTCATGCTGCTCAGTCCAAGGTTCACGTACCCGTATTCGTAGCCATGCGACCGTAGAATCGCGCCGGCCTTTTCGGCCCCATAGCCTTTGGCTATGCCTCCGAGGTCGATTTTCAGCGGGTAGGAAACGCCATCGATTTCTATGTTTTCGGCGTCTTTGATGAGGAAGAAACCGCTTCCCCGGTCGCCTTCCAGGCGGACTTTCGAAAAATCAGAGAGCTTTCTGAATGCTTCCACATATCGTGGGTCGGGGAGGTCGAAACTGCCGTCCTCGTTCATGGGACGGTCGTAGGGCATTTTTGTTCCGCTTCCGTTGCGGAAGCGAGGCGAGAAGCCCCATAAGTCGACCAGGTTGGCGACAGCGGGATTGTAAGCGCCGTCGGTGAACTCGTAAAATTGTTTGGCCAAATCCACGATTTCGGCGGTCATCGGGCTAATTGGAATAGTCTCGCCGCCGCGCGCTTCGTTGAAGCGGCGTATGTCGCCCCCGGCTTTCTCGACGCTCGCCGAAGCCTCCAGCCGCCCTAGCATGCCGATGATTTCGTTCCAGGCCGTTTCAAAGCGCGTCGCGGCGCTCGGATCCGAGCGAAAATCGTCGTAGACGGAGGCGAAGCACACCGTCCCGAAATACTGATAGGTGGTCTTGCGTTTGGACTGCATATCTCCAGGAGTTTTCTTCGGAGAAAAAAGCTCGCATCCCATGCAGAGGGAGAAAGCGAAGAGCATGAGAAGGAAAGGCTCTCTTTTTCGCATGGCTGCTCCAGGAAACCGCGAAATTCAGGCTGGCTCGCGAGAACGTCCCAACCAGGATACCAGAAAATGGCACCCTGGTCAGCGGGCCTCATTCTATATTATTTCGCGATAACCCAGTTTTTAGGATATCCGTGATCGGTGACTTTGGATTCGGCTTTTTCGTCGAGGGTGCCGATGACAATGGCGCATACGAACTTGAGATTCCCGAAGGCTTCCGTCTGACCCTTCGCGTCGCCTTGCTTATTGGCGTCGTAGCCGAACGTGTATTTGTATCCCTTGTCCTTAAGATAGGCTTCTTCGATGGTCAATGGACTGTACTTGGCGTTCGCGTACGATGTCGTCATGAAGAAATGCGTGCCGTGCCCCAGGCTTATCGCGCCGAGGTTGAGGTAGCCGGAGGCGATACCCGCGTTGTAGTAGCCCCTGTCCAGCTGCTGGTTGACGTCCTTGAGGACGACCATGAGGTAGTCGGTTTTGCCGGTGGAGGTGGGCGTGAGGCTCACAAGTTTCGCGAGAACCTTCAACTCTTCATCGGTCGGGGCGTATTTGGCGCCTTTCTTGAACGAAGTCTTGACGACCGTTCTCCAGAGTCCGTCCGATTCGACCCATGCGGGAAATTTCGACGCGTTAAAAGCCGCGGCATTCTGCGCGCCAAGCGACGCGGCGGCGGAAAACGCCATAAGCAGCGTCAACGCGATGATTCCAATCCTTTTCATGTTTTGCCTCCTCAAAAGAATAACCCGGCAACGCCGGCTTGTGCATGGTTATATAGCTGACTCTTGTTGTTAAGATAAAAAAAGCACGATTACTGCGCTATTTATGGTTTTGGAAAAATTCCGCATCCGCAAGGGCATATGGTCAAGAGAAATATCCTGCCTTGGCCCATTATGTAGAAAAACGCCGACGAACGCGTCGCGATTGTGACGCAGAGGCTGACAATCCAGCCGAACTTCGTTAAGCTTTTCGGCATTCCCATTGTGGAAGTCGAAAGCCTCAAAGGGAAACATCATATCGAGGCTTTCGCGCGGCAATGCCGGAAGCTGAGGGAACCATGCAGAAAATCTTCGTCATCGCAATCGACCAGAGCACGCAGAGCACCAAGGCGATGTTGTTCGACAGGTACGGCCGCCTGGCCGCGCGCGAGGACATCGCCCACCGCCAGATAGTGAACGAGATGGGCTGGGTGGAGCACGACCCGGCGGAGATAGCCGCCAACGTGCTGACGGTGTTGAAACGTCTTATAGAAAACAGCGGCATCGATCCTCGGGCGATCTCCTGCATCGGCGTGGCGAACCAGCGCGAAACGGTGGCGGTCTGGGACCGGAAGACCGGCGTACCCGTACACAACGCGATCGTATGGCAATGCAACAGGGCCTCACAGGTCTGCTCCCGCCTCGAGCGCGAAGGACGCGCCGATTATATAAGGAAGACGACAGGGCTTGTCCTTTCGCCCTTCTTTTCGGCCCCGAAAGTCTCCTGGATCTTCCAGAACGTAAAGGGAACCTTTGAGCGAGCCGAAAGGGGCGAGTTGTGTTGCGGCACCATGGATTCCTGGGTCATCTATAGCCTCACCGGCGGAAAGGTCCACAAGACCGATGTCTCCAACGCTTCGCGGACGATGCTGCTCAATTTGGAAAAGCTTCGCTGGGACGAAAAAGCCTGCGAACTGTTTGGCATACCCATGGCCTGTCTGCCCGAGATATGCGATTCCGACGCGCTATACGGCTATACCGACCTCGATGGCGCGCTCGAGAATCCCATCCCCATCCATGCGGCGATAGGCGATTCGCACGCCGTTCTCTTTGCCCAGGGCTGCCTGGAAAAGGGAATGTGCATGACCGGCTTTGGCACCGGTTCCTGCGTGATGATGAACATAGGCGACAAGCCCCTGCTGTCGAACCACGGTATCCTTAGCTCCGTGGCCTGGAAGACGGCGGGCGGGCTGCGCTACGCCTTCGACGGCGTGATCAACTACTCGGGCGCCGTCGTCACCTGGCTCTGCAAGGATCTGGGGTTAGCCGCCTCGCCCGCCGAGACGGACAGCCTTGCCCAGGGCGCCAACCCCGCCGATCGCAGCTACCTCGTTCCCGCGTTTACGGGCATCGGGGCGCCGCACTGGAAAAACGAGGCGAAGGCCGTACTCTGCGGCATGTCGCGCACGACCGGGCGCGCCGAAATAGTCCGCGCCGGGCTGGAGAGCATCGCCTATCAGGTGGCCGACGTCGTGCGCGCCATGACGGCCGACTCGGGCGTCGACGTGCCCGCCATGGCCGTGGCCGGCGGGCCCACGAAGAACCATTACCTCATGCAGTTCCAGAGCGACATCCTTGACTGCCCCGTGCGTATTCCGCAGAACGAGGAGAAAACCTGCCTGGGCGTCGCGCTCATCGCCGGCATGGCCACGGGCGTATTCGACAAGAGTTCCTGCGAGGATCTCGCGGAATGGAATGAGTACAGACCGACCATGGCTGAAACCCTTCGCGCCGAAAAAATCGCGGGGTGGAACAAGGCTATCGATATGGCATTGAGGGATTGAGTCCCGGGAGGACGCCCATGGCGATACCAAACTCTGTCGAGGAATGGCTGCTCGAGCCTTCCGACCCTTCGTTGCGTTTCAGGACGATGACCGAGCTCCTGGGACAGTCATTGAGCCGTGAAGAGATCGCCGCGCACAGGCGCTTGATCGCCGATTCGCCGGCGGTCCGGAAGATTATCGGCAAAATGCACCCCGACGGCTATTGGCTTCACAAGAAAGCGGGCACGGGAGAGTTCATAGGCGACGGCGTCGAATACTGCGCCTCCTCCACGACGCATTACTGCCTCGCCTACCTCTCCGAAATGGGCATGACTAAGGACAGCCCGACGATCGAAAAAGCCGCCGGGCGCTATCTTAGCCTTATGGCCGAAGACGGCGATTGGTATCTGCATTTATCCTGCCTGCTCGGATTCAACATCAACACATTCCTGAAGTTTGGCTACCGGGAGGACGGGAGGCTGAAGAAAGCCATCGCTTTGCTTCTGGAATCCCGCCGCTTCGACGGCGGTTATCTCTGCGACATCCATGAAAGGAAGGAAGGCCGGAAAAAGGTGAAAAGCTGCGTACGGGGCTCGGCGAAAGCGTTGGAAGCCTTCGCGGAATTGGGCGAAGCGTACTGGGAGCTGTCGTCCTGCAAGGATCTTGTCGGCTACTTCCTCGACAGGAACGGAATTTTTCAAAGAAACGATACGCGGCGATTCGTGAACCGGGACGTGCGACTGCTCTCGTTTCCTTTTCTTTACAACTCTGGCTTGCTGCAGATACTCTGCGCGTTGAGCAGAATGGGCTATGGAAAAGATAATCGTCTGGAATCGGCGTGGGAATTGCTGGAAAGGAAAAAGGACGGGAAGGGGCGGTATCCGCTTGAATGGGGGCCGACTTCTTGTCCCTGGAATGTGGGAGCGCGGGGGGTAGAGAACAAGTGGGTCACGTTTTACGCCTATCTCGCGGAGAAATATCGGGAAACGCGAAGCGCCGATACCCGTTCGGCACGGGAAACTTGAGCTTGACAAGTCTGAAAGGTACTGTATTATGATATTCATATTGGTATACCGGTATGCCAATATGAATATCGTTGGGAGTCAATAGTTTTACCGTCGAGGTGTGCTTGTGAAAATTGCGGTCCTTGGTGGAGGAAGCGGCGCTCATGCCATGGCGGCGGACTTGGCCCTGGCCGGCCATGAGATCAGGCTGGCCGAGTTGCCTTTCTTGGCGGAAAATATCGCCGCGGCGCGGGCTTTGGGCGGCATACAGCTCACGGGAACGGCGCCGATGGGGGGCAGTCCCGGCTTCGCGCGTCTCGCCCTCATCACGACGAGCATTCCCGACGCGGTCGAGGGCTCCGAACTTGTGATGGTCGTCGTTCCCGCCTATGGGCACGAAGCATTCATGCGCGAACTCATACGTTGCGTGCGGAAAGACCAGACTGTCGTTTTTCACTCCAGTTATTTTTCATCCTTGATTTTCGGGAAGATGCTCAAAGAGGCGGGGCGCGAGGGCGAGATTCTCTTCGGGGAAACCACATCGCTGTTGTACCTTGCCCATCTGAGAGGGGCGGGCAGGGTCTGGATCAAGGCGGGGAAACGTCGGATGCCCTTCGCGGCCTTTCCCGCCAGCCGCACTGAAGAAGCGCTGGGGCGCGTCAATCCCGTATACCCCCAGTTGGTGCCTGCCCAAAATGTTTTCGATACAAGCCTCAACGAAGCCGGAGTCCTCGTCCATCCTGTCACGACGCTGCTGAACCTCAGCCGCATCGAGCGGAATGGCCCTTACAAGAGCAATTACTACGATCTCACCCCCGGAATCGGAAAGGTCATGGACGCCGTCGACGGCGAAAGACAGACGGTCCAGCGCGCGCTGGGACTCCCTCCCGTTTCCCTGCCCGCGATGATCCACGACTTTTTCAATGTCTCGGGCAAAAATTGCTATGAGGCGATTTATGCCTGCCCCAATTACAGCAAACAGACGACGCCTGATGGGCTTGAGCACCGATACATAAGCGAGGATGTGCCTTTCGGCTTAGTACCCACCGTGACGATAGGCGAGCAGATGGGATTGGACATGTCGACGACCCGAAGCGTCGTCCAGCTGGCGGGTTCCGCGGCCGGAAAAGATTTCTGGAAGGAGGGCCGCTCGCTGGAAGCCATGGGCTTAAGCGGCATGGACTCCACGCAGATGCTTCGGCATGTCAGCTGATTCGGGGCTCTCGACATAGACGTTGACAAATTTAAAAACTGGACTAGAATGGAATCTAGAATGGTATACCGGTATATCAGTATACCAAACACTATATATGTTTGGAGGCGCCATGCGAACAGATCCGATCGAACCTCTCGACCGATCGACTTCTTCTGGGGGGAGCATGCTGTATACACAGATCTTCCGCCAGATTCGGCAGTGGATCAGGGAAGGAAAGCTCAAGGAAGGCGATATGTTGCCCTCCGAACGCGACCTCGCGCAGATGTTCGACGTAAGCCGCGTTCCCGTTCGCGAAGCGCTGAAAATCCTGGAGTTCACCGGCGTCGCGGAACAAATCCGCGGCAAGGGCGTCTTCATAAAAAAGATCAGCATCAACAATCTGATAAGCAACATAGACTTCGTGCTGATGGATAGCGCGCACACCTTGCTGGACCTCTTCGAGGCGCGCGAAGGAATCGAGATACAAGCCGCCTCGCTGGCGGCGCAGCGATGGAATGAGGACGACATGGCCGCCATGGAAGAGGCCATAGCCTCCATGGAAAGGAAGCTTCGCACCGGCGAGGAAATCCTGGACACGTCGATGAGTTTTCATACGGCGGTCATCGCGGCTTCGCACAATAAAGCCATGTGGGAAATCAACCTCTACATTTCCGATTGGTTGCATATCGCCAGGGAAGCCATCTACAAACAAACGACGCTGCACGAGGAAGGGCTCCACAACCACAAGGAAATACTGGAACGAATACGGCTTCACGACAGCGAGGGCGCCGCCCAGAAAATGAAAGAGCATTTGATACGCTCCAAGAAAGTGATCGAAGAGGCTATCGCCGCGGCGGCACGGACAGCCGACGCCAAAGCATCCAAGGAATAGCATGATGGAGAAAATTGAACGAGCAAAAAAGGCGCTTCAGGGAGAAGCGGTCGACCGAGTACCTTACAGCATCTGGACGCATTTTCCGATCGTCGATCTCGACGCGGCCGGGCTCGCGAAGAGCACGATGGCTTTCTATCGCGAGTACGATCTCGATTTCGTGAAGAGCATGCCGAACGGGATGTTCTCGATAGAAGACTACGACTGCGGATGCGACTTCAGCGAAGTGCCCAAAGGCGGGGTGGCCAAGACCACGAAGCTCGCGGTGACGAAGCCTTCCGATTGGGCGCGATTGAGCGATCTCGATGTTGAAAAAGGCGCTCTGGGCAGAGAATTGCGGTCGCTCAAGCTGATACTCGATGAGCTCCACGGCGAAGCGCCGGTGATCGCCACGGTGTTCTCCCCTCTCACGACGGCGCTGAAACTTTCAGGACCGAACCTGATGGCGCATATACGGACGGATCCGGAAAAGGTAAAGGCCGGATTGGAGATACTCACCGCTACCACGGTGCGCTTCGCCGAACGGGCCACCGAGATGGGCTGCGCCGGCATCTTCCTCGCCAGCCAAATGGCGCAGCGCGGCAGGATGAACGAGGCGGAGTACAGGGAATTCGGCGTTCCCTACGACCTCAAGGTGTTCGAGGCCGTCAAGGCGAATTCCTGGTTCAACATCATGCATATCCATGGTGACGAGATATTGTTCGATCTCCTCAAAGACTATCCGGCGCAGGGCATAAGCTGGCATGTCTGGGAAACGGCCCCGACGATCGGGGAGTTCGTGGCGGCGGACACGGGCAAGTGCCTTGTGGGCGGACTTCGGAGATTCAAGATCACCGAAGGCGAGCTTCCCGAGATCGCGAAGGATATCTCCGAGACGATACGTCAGACCGGGGGCAGGCGGCTTTTCCTGGCGCCTGGCTGCGAAATACGCGCGCCCTACAACGCGGCCGCGTTCGAGTTCATCAAGCGCGCTATCGCTGAAACGGCGTCGAAATAGAGGGAGGAGTTGCTATGAAGAAAAAGCTGCAGGCAGGCGCCTGGGCAGGGATTGTTTTCCTGGCCATAGGCATTCTTTTCTTTGCCTACTCGCTGATATACCCATATTCAAGCGAGGTTGGGCCCGGTTCCGGGTTCTTCCCTATATGGATCTCTGGCTTCCTGATCGTTCTGGCCCTGATCTACATCTATGAAAGCGTCAAGGGCAACGACTCGGCGGAGGAAATAACCAAGGAAAGTTTCAAGAAAGTTCTCATGATCATCATCTTCATGGTTCTGTTCGTGCTTTTCCTTCCCGTCGCGGGCTTCAATATCAGCGGAACGGCCTTCCTGTTCGCCATGTTCTTCAAGTCCTATAAGCTGGCGAAAAACCTGATCATTTCCGTCATCTCGACTTTGGCGATCTATTTCCTGTTCTTATTGCTGGGCGTGCAGTTGCCACTGAACGCGCTCGGATTCTAGGAGGCGGTACAAATGGAAGCACTTAACTTGCTCATGCATGGATTCCAGACGGCGCTGACGCTGAATAATCTGCTGTTTTGCCTCATCGGCGTGACGGTCGGCCAGTTCATCGGCGTTCTTCCTGGCCTGGGTCCGGTCGCGGGCATGGCGATCCTGATTCCTCTGACCTACGGCCTGGAACCCACGACGGCCATCATCATGCTGTCGGGCATCTTCTACGCGGCGATGTACGGCGGCACGATAACCTCGGTCCTGATCAACACGCCCGGGGAAAGCGCCTCCACCATCACCTGTCTGGACGGCTATCAGATGGCGCGCCAGGGACGCGCTGGCGCGGCGCTGGGCATCGCGGCCATCGGCTCATTCGTCGGCGGCGTCGTCGCGCTGGTCTGCCTCACCTTCCTCGGGCCGCCCATCGCCAAGTTCGCCGTCCGTTTCGGACCGCCCGAGTTCTTCGCCATAATGTCCTTCGGCCTCCTCCTGATCGTCGGCCTGATGGGCAAATCCATCGCCAAGGGAATGATAGCGGCGGTTTTCGGCATCCTCCTGTCGCTGATAGGCATGGATCCCGCGACGGGCACTGACCGTTTTACCTTCGGCCAGCTCTGGCTCCTGGACGGCGTTGAATTCGTCGTCCTCGCCATGGGAATCTTCGGCATCTCGGAAATTCTGGTCAACGCGGAAAAGAATATGGATATTCCGGTTCCCCCGAAGGTGAAGGGCTTCATTCCCAAAAGAAGCGAGTGGGGAATTTCGGCCAAGGCGATCGGGAGAGGCACCGTGATTGGCATGGTGCTGGGGCTGATCCCCGGGGCGAGCGCCTCCGTGGCTTCTCTTATGGCCTATTCGACCGAGAAAAAAGTGTCGAAGCATCCCGAACAGTTCGGCAAGGGCGCCATCGAAGGCGTCGCCGCCCCGGAGACGGCGAACAACGCGTTTTCCGGCGCCGCCATGATCCCCCTTCTCACGCTGGGCATCCCGAGCTCCCCGACGGTCGCCATGCTCATAGGCGCCTTCACGATGCATGGGCTCGTGCCGGGACCTCTCCTCTACGAGAAAAATCCCACCTTCCTCTGGGGACTCATCGCGTCCATGTTCATCGGCAACGTCGTGCTTCTCATTATGAATCTCCCCATGGCTAACATGTGGGCGAAAGTGGCGCGCATCCCCTACAAGCTACTTGGGCCCCTCATCATTCTCATCTGCATGGTCGGCGTTTACAGCGTCAACAGGATGATACCCGAGATCGCCCTCCTGACCCTGTTCGGAGCCGTCGGATACTTCATGAAAAAACTCGAGATCCCGGGCGCCGCGGTGATCCTGGCATTCATCCTGGGAAACAATCTGGAATACACGCTCATCCAGACGCTGAGCATGTCCGACAAAGGTCTGCTTTACCTGTTCCAGAGACCGATTTCCGGCGTGATGATGGGGCTTTGCGTCCTCATCCTGATCGGTTCGATCGCTTCTTCGGTGATGAAAAAGAGGGACAAGCTGGCGACGGATCAGGAAGTCTGATCCGGAATTTGATTAGGTGACGAAACCCGTGCTCGTTGGAGCCGGGCTAGAGATATAAGGAGGGAAATCTATGAACATGAGAAAAGGTTCGCGGATCGCGATGGTGCTGGCGACCTTGCTGGCGCTGACGGCGCTCCTGCCGCAGGCAGTTTTCGCCCAGGACTATCCGAAACGACCGATCACGGCGATCGTGGCCTTCGGCGCCGGCGGCGGCACCGACCTCGCCGCGCGCATCATCCTGAAGTACGCCGAAAAATACATCGGCGGTATTTTCGTCGTCGAGAACAAACCCGGCGCCGGCGGCGCCCTCGGCTTCACCGCCATCGCCCAGGCCAAGCCCGACGGCTACACGATCGGCATGATCAACCCGCCGAGCGTTCTCTTCAACCCGATCCAGCTCGGCGATAAAGTAAAGTACAAGCTCTCCGACTTCGCCCTCATCGCCAACTTCGTCAGCGACCCGGGCGCCATCATGGTTTCGTACGACAGCAAGTTCAAGACGCTGCAAGATGTCGTCGCCTGGGCAAAGGCCAATCCCGGCAAGCTCCGCATAGGTTACGGCGGCCCCGGAACCCAGGAAGCGCTCACGCTGAGAAAGTGGATCGCCGACAATGACGTCAAAGTACTCAAGGTTCCCTTCGAAGGCACCGGCACGAACCTGACCGCTCTTTTGGGCGGCAACACAGAAGTCATGTTCGCCAACGCCTCCGAAATCATGCCCCAGTATGAGGCGAAGCAGATCCGCGTGCTCGCGGTCGGCACCGAAAAACGCTTCAGCTGGATGCCCGAAGTCCCGACCTTTAAGGAAGGCGGATTCAACGCCACCCAGATGGCGATGCGCGGTCTCGCGGCGCCCAAGGGCATCGATCCGGCCAACCTCAAGAAGCTCTCCGACGCGATGAAGAAAACCTTCGACGATCCGGAATTCCAGGCCAAGGCCAAGGAGATCAACCTTCCCCTCGACTATCAAGGCCCGGAGCAGTTCCTCAAGACGCTTCAGGCGCTCGATGTTTTCTATCGCGCGGAGTACGCCGCGAATCCCTGGTGATTTAACCGCTGCCCGGGCCGCCGTGGGAACGTCTCCCGTGACGCCCGGGTTTTTTCCGAAAACGACTAAAAAGGAATCCACGAATGACCGAAACCCGCCCGCTTTTTTACGATGCCTATCTCGCGATCCTGCGCGAGGAACTCGTGCCCGCGATGGGCTGTACCGAACCTATCGCCGTGGCCTTCGCGGCCGCGACCGCGCGGGATATTCTCGGCCTGCGTCCCGAGAGCGCCGAGATACGCTGCAGCGCCAATATCGTCAAGAATGTCAAAGGCGTCACGGTTCCGAATACCGGAGGCATGCGCGGCATCAGGGCGGCGGCGACGGCGGGAATAGTGGGCGGAAACGCGCAGGCCAAGCTCGAAGTGCTCAAATCGGTCACGAACGAAGATTTAGTCGAGGTGAAAAGGCTGCTGGCGGCCGGATTCTGCAAGGCCACGCTCGCCGAAGGTCTTGAAGGCCTCTATATCGAGGCGATCACGCGCGCGGGCGGCCAGAGCGCGGAAGTCGTCATCAGGGACAGCCATACTGGCGTTGCGCGCATACGGAAGAATGGCGTCACGGTTTTTGAGGCCGAGGGGAAGAAAGAGGGCGATGATGTAGTCGCCGCGCGTCCCGGCTACGATCTCCTGAACGTCCGGGATATCCTGGAATTTGCCGATACCGTCGACCTCTTAGAGGTATCCAGCCTCCTCGAGGGGCAGATACGGATGAATGGGGCTATTTCGGACGAGGGAATGACCAACGACTACGGCGTTTCCGTGGGCAAGACCATCACCGCCAGGGAAGGCGGCAATGTCAGGTCGCGCGCGCGGGCCAGGGCCGCGGCGGGCAGCGACGCGCGGATGGGCGGCTGCGCCCTTCCCGTCGTCATCAATTCCGGCAGCGGAAACCAGGGCATCACCGTTTCGGTTCCCGTCATAGAGTACGCCAACGAGCTGAAATCCGATCATGAAACGCTGCTGCGCGCCCTCATCGTATCGAACCTTGTCTCGCTCGAGCAGAAAGAATACATAGGCAAACTCTCGGCCTACTGCGGCGCTGTGTCGGCGGCGGTGGGCAGCGGCGCCGGCATAACCTACCTCTGCGGCGGCGGATACGATAAAATCGCCATGACCATAACGAATGCCATCGCCACGGCGGGTGGAATGTTCTGCGACGGCGCGAAGTCCTCCTGCGCGGCGAAGATAGCCACGGCTCTGGAAGCGGCCATCACCGCTCACGAGATGAGCCTGCAGGGGAAGAGCTTCTCCTCGGGCGAGGGACTCGTCGGCGACGATGTCGAAAAGACCATCCGCAATATCGGAAGCGTAGGGAAGACGGGAATGCGCTCCACCGATATCGAGATAATCCGAATCATGCTGGATGAGTGAGCTTGCCGGAGCCTGCCATAGCCGCGCGGATTCCGGATCTGACTGAACACGAATCAATAATACTTTGGTAAAACACGATCTCAAAATAAAATACTTATATCTCTTGAATGTATGACTATATAGTTGTATATTCTTTATACAGCTATGACAAAGAAAATAGGCTTATCGGAGCGCGAACGCGAAACGAAGCGCTCCACGATATACATCAACGAAAGGCTCGGCGCGCTTCTTTCGAAATACCTGCGGAGAAAGAACGACATGAGCGGCAAGAATGAAGGGCAGAGCGCCACGATCACGCGCATCATGGGCCGCTACGATATGTTCATGAGAATAGAACGGCGTACGATCCGCGATGTTTTTACCCGCGACGAATTCAACGTCATGCTGAAAAAGACCTTTTATAAGACCTTCGATCCGGCCGAGGGCATACTCGGCGCCGTCCTCGACGAGGCCATCAACGAAACGGACAGCACCTTTCTGCAGCACAACGTGGATCGCGAAACGCTCATTGGGAAGCTCAACAAACTGACGCCGGGCCAGCAGCTCGCGCTGGTGGACTGGCTCGAGGAAATACGAGCCGAAGCCATCTGATACCTACCGCGTAGATTCCAGCTCAGTGCATTGAGCTTACCTCATAGTACCTATGGGCATATACAGTTACATCACCGCAAAGCCTCTCTATCAAGGAAAGAATCAATGAAAAAATTCATAAAAGCCTGTTGCATGACAGTCCTCCTCGCCGGCTTCATCGTGGGATGCGCCGCGCCCCTGGCCGACAATCTGACCCCGCCGACCGTGAGTTCCACGGCCCCGTCCACCGGCGAGAACGGCATGCCTCTCAACGGCAACATTTCCGTCACCTTCAGCAAGGAAATGGCCCCCGCGACAATAAATACCACCACCTTTACGGTGACCGGTCCCGCGACGGCCGTAACCGGCGTAGTGGCGATGAATGACGGCGTCACGGCCGTTTTTAGTCCCACAGGCACCCTGGCCGGCAATACGCTCTACACAGCCATCATCAGCACCGGAGCGCAGGATGTGTATGCCAACGCGATGGAAAGCGCCTATACCTGGAGCTTCACCACGGGTACCAGCGTTTCTTCCAGTCCGGCCATCGTCAACCTTGGCACGGCGGGAAATTTCGTCGTTCTGGCCAAATCCGCTGTCTCGACCACGGGAACCACCGCGGTCACGGGTAACATCGGACTAAGCCCGGCGGCAACCAGCTTCCTGACCGGCTTTTCCGAAACGATGGACGCCACGAACGAGTTCGCGAGCTCAAGTCTCGTGACTGGCAGGCTGTACGCCGCCGACATGGCTCCTCCCACTCCTACTACGATGACGACAGCCATAGGCGACATGGAAATCGCGTACACCGACGCCGCCGGACGCGTGACGCCCGACTTCCTCAACTTGGGCGCCGGCGACGTGAGCGGACTCACCCTCGTCCCCGGTCTCTATAAGTGGGGAACGGGACTCCTGATGGCTTCCGATGTCACCATTTCGGGCAGCGCCGACGATATCTGGATTTTCCAGGTGTCGGAGGATCTGACCGTGAGCAACGGCGTCATGATAACCTTGAGCGGCGGCGCCGTACCTGAGCACATATTCTGGCAGGTAGCAGGCCAGGTATCGCTCGGGACCACTTCGAACTTCAAGGGAATCATCCTCTGCCAAACGCAGATAGTGATGCGGACAGGCGCGGCGCTGAAAGGCAGGGCGCTCGCCCAAACCCAGGTTACCCTGGATGCCAACGCCGTGACCCAGCCTTAACGCCGAGCTATAATAAAAAATGACGAGGGGCTGCCCGGAAATTTCCGGACAGCCCCTTTCTTTTGCCCCAGGCGGGGGATTCATCGACAAGGTCCATCGATCCGCATTACACTTTATGGCATGGAGCCAGCATGAGCGAGGAAGAAGGGCGGCATGTTCGCCGCAAGCGGTACCGGGGGAATCATCCCCGCTCATTCTCCGAGAAATACAAGGAACACGATCCGCAGAAATACGCCAAGGACCTCGAACGCGTCCTCGCGCGGGGCGACACGCCCGCTGGCACCCACCGCTCCATAATGGTCAAGGAAATACTCGAAGCGCTCGCGCCGCGCCAGGGCGATACGGCGGTCGACGCGACCCTAGGCTACGGCGGCCATGCCAAGGAAATCCTGAAAGCGATTCTCCCCGGGGGCCGACTCTACGGCTTCGACCGCGATCCGCGGGAACTGAGGCGGACGACGGAAAGGCTTTCGGCATCGGTGATTCCGCCTGAATCGCCGAAGGGTACCTTCGTGCCGGTGAACGCTAATTTTTCGACGATAGCGGAGTATTTCGCCGCCTCCGGCGTGGCGGGAGCCGATGTTTTCCTCGCCGACCTCGGCCTCTCTTCGATGCAGATCGACAATCCCGAGCGGGGATTCAGCTATAAGCAAAATGGGCCGCTCGACATGCGCATGAATACGGAAAAAGGCCAGTCTGCCAGGGAATTTCTCGCCGAGACGTCGGAAGAGCGGTTGCGCGATATCCTTTTGGCCAATGCCGACGAGGCGATGGCGGCCGAAATCGCCCGCGCCATCCGGCTCCGTCGCGGGAACCTCGCCACGACGCGCGATCTGGCCGAAGCGATCTGCTCGGTCTTCCCCGGGCTCGCCTTCAAAGATCCCGAGATGACGAAAACCCTGCGCCGCTGCTTCCAGGCCATCCGCATCGAGGTGAACGGCGAGTTTTCCTCCCTCGAAGCGCTTCTCGCCAGTCTTCCTTCCATCCTGAAGCCGGGCGGCCGCGCCGCCTTCCTGTCCTTTCATTCGGGCGAAGACCGACGCGTCGAAAGCGCTTTCGAGGCCGGCCTGGCAAGTGGCCTTTTTTCTTCTATATCCATGAACGTGGTCCGGCCCGGCCACGAAGAGCGCTACAACAACCCCCGCTCGACCTCGGCGAAGCTTCGGTGGGCTATCCGCGCCTGAATATTGCCTCGAATTCGCATTCGTCCGCCTGCTGAATAAATCTTCAAGAAATAGTTTGACAAACCCCGACCTGTGTATTACAAGATCATTGTCACGCCTCTCTGTCGCGCATTGGTTCTTGCGGGCAAAACCGCCGGGAGCGGATCATGAAAAAAGCGATAGTTCCAGCGATGGTCATTGGGGCGTTTTTCGCCGGCTGTTCTCCCTTCGCGATCAATACAAAAGGCTATACATATATCGAGGAAAACCTCCGCGACGCGTGGAAGGATGTGGCTTCGCATAAATACATCAATGAGGATGTCGAGTACTGGGCTAGCCCGATGGAGTTCGAGGCCAGAGGCGGCGGCGACTGCGAAGACTTTGCCTTCGCTTTGGTCTATAGGCTTGGCAGGAGCTCTTCTTCCGTATGCGTCCTGAACCCCAAGGGCGGCTTTCACGAGATCGTGAAGTTCAAGGATCGCTACCTGGAACCCCAGCGCTATGGAATGTATTACGACCCCAAGAACCTGACCATCCTCTGGGCGACCAATTACGACGAAACGATGAGCATGGTGACGCTGTGGGGCGCGAAGCAGACGGACGCGGCATCGTTCCAGACCCTAGCTTCCAGGCAAGCACCGGCCAGGGAAAGGGACTCGTGCGTCGAGGGCTTTCTCTGAGGTCGATCGACGAATCCCGATCGAGTTCCAGGCATATAAAAAAGCCGAGGAATACCTGCTTCGCTATTTCCAGAAAGAGTTCATGAAATCCCCTGAGTTCACTGACTCATTCGGCGAGCTCAAAGGAATCGAATTATCGATATGGTGAGGTTCCCGTAGACTTCATTTTTGATTTTTTCCTTGACAGGAGCCCGAACCGCGGCAAATATAACACTGGCAAAAAATTTCATATTGAACAATGGGCTTGGACCCTTTCGTTGGGCTACAGGCCACAGGATGCGCGGAATGGGAACCATGGACGGGAAAAAGCCGAGTTTGCAGGAAAAATTGAGGGCGAGAAAGATCGGAAGGCCGCCGCTTGTCCCTTATTTAGCGCTTGGGTATATCTGGAAGCTGCTGTTCGAGAAAAAGCTCAACGTTCGCTACGACTATAAAATCGACCTAAAGGACTACAGAAAGGGTCCCTACATCGTCGTGAGCGGCCACGCGTCACGCCTCGACTATATTTATACCGGATGCGCTTTCCTGCCCTATAGGCTGAACTATGTAGCGGGCTACAACGAATTCTTCAGATCTCATCTGGCCTTCATCTTCAGGATGCTGCAGATAATTCCCAAGAAGAATTTCACGCCCGACATCTATACGATCAAGGAAATGCACAGGATAATCGACAGGGGCGGCAAGGTCATCATTTTTCCGGAAGGGATGAGCTCGATAGGCGGTGGCAACCAGCCCTGCGCCATCGGCTCGGGCAAAATGCTGAAACATTTCGGCGTGCCCGTCCTCGTGACGAAAATTTCGGGCGGCTACCTCACGAACACCAAGTATTGCCTGGATGAACGTCATGGCAAGGTCGAGGTCGTCATCGACAAACTCTTCGCGCCCGATGAGCTCGCGAAAATGACCGAAGAAGAAGTGGAGGATAGGCTTCACGCCGCCATACGAAACGACGATTACGCCTGGAACAAGGCCGCGAGGGTGAAGTTCGACGGCAAGGGCCGGATGGCACACAACATGCATCATCTTCTGTACTGGTGCCCAAAGTGCGGCGCCGAGTTCGCGATGAGGGGCTCTGGCGATGTCATCAAGTGCCGCGCCTGCGGCAACGGCGCCAGGGTGAATGATTATTACGATCTGATTCCGCTGGACGATACCTGCGTGATTCCCGAATCCCCGAAAGCCTGGTTCGACATGGAGCGGAAGAAGGAGTACGGGGAACTGCTGAAGGAAGGCTACGAGCTTCGGGAAAACATGAAACTGGGCGTTCTGCCCGGCGAGGAGTTCCTGAAGGACAAGAAGACCTCGGAAGTCGTCGGCGCGGGTCAACTGCGGCTCGACAGGCAGGGTTTGCATTACGCCGGCACGAGGAATGGCGGGCATTTTGAGATACATATGCCGCCCGCCCTGCTACCGACCTATGGCATGTGCACCGACGTCACCTTTTTCTCGACGTATTACAAGGACGAGTACTTCGAATTCATACCCGAGCGCGAATCCACCGCCAAGTGGCTGCTGGCCACCGAGGAAAACCATCGTCTCTCAGGCGGCAGGTGGCGGAATTTCAAGGATGCGGAAACCTATAGATGACAGAGGCCCCAGCATGTGACTGGGGCTTCGACGGGCCAGCCCGAGGGCGCGCGAACCTGAATCCGCGAACTTGAGTTCGCGCGCCAGGAGCGGGACTCAGGCGTTGGGGGAGGCTTTCGCCGCTTCCCTTTCCGCTATCTGCCTGCGTATCTCGGTGTGTTTTTCCGCGGTGATCGGATAGAAAATCAGGACGATCGCCGCGGCTATGTAGAAGATGGCCGCTATGGGGCCGAAGAGAAACCTGATCACCAGCTGCGTGCCGGAATTCTGCAGGGCGATCGTCCCGTCATACTTGGTGAGGCTCAACAGGGCGCCGATGATGAGCGCGGAGAGGGCCTGACCGAGCTTTGAGCAGAAAGTCCATATCCCGTAATATACGCCTTCGCGGTTTTCCCCGGTCTTGAGGAAGTCGTAGTCGATCGCGTCGGGGATGATGGACCATGGAAGCGCATAACCTGTAGAGAATCCTATGCCGCAAAACGCGATGAGCGCGTATAACGTCCCGATCGAGGCCGCCGGGCCGGCGATGAAGATGAGCATGATGCAGAGGGCCAATTCCAGCATTCCGGCGACGAAGCTCCACTTCTTCCCGATACGCTTCGAAATCGCCGTCCAGATGGGTATGAACGCGATGGCGACGACGAGAAGGATAAGCATGGCCAGGGTGACTTTGTCGGGCTGGTTGAGGACGTTGGTGAAATAGTACTGGAGCACGGTGGAGAGGATCGTTACGCCCGCGATGTTGAGGGTCCAGGGAATGAGGATCAGGAGGAAGGGCTTGTTGGTGAAGGTGGAGAGGTATCCGGCGACGATGTTTTTGAAGCCGGCCTTAGGGCGCTCGACGCGCGCGCCGTTTTCCTTCACCGAAAAGACCGTTATCAGGGCGGTGATGGCCATGGCCGCTCCGAAGACGATGCCCATGATCTCGTAGCCCCTGCTTGGATCGCCCACCCACTTGTTGTCGACGATGACCGCTCCCGAGACCGCGGAAATGAGGGGGAGGGCGGCGCCGGCGCCGAGCAGGGTTCCCACGATGGCGAAGGTGAAGCGGTAGCCGTTCAGCGATGTGCGCTCGTTGTAGTCCTGGGTCAGCTCCGGCGTTAGCGAGGAATAGGGAATGTTGACGAGGGTGTAGGCCACAGCGGCGAGGAGAGTGTAGCCGACGGCCGCCCATACGAACAGGGCGTTTTGGTCTTCCAGGCGAGGATTGTGGAAAAAGAAGGCCATCGTGGCGAAAAGCAGAATGGCGCCCACGAACATATAAGGCCTGCGTCTGCCGAAGCGGGTGCGCGTGCGATCCGAAAGGCTGCCGACTATGGGATCGGAGAAAGCGTCGAGCACGCGACCGACGGAGAGGGAGAGCCCGGCGAGCCAGGGATTGAGGCCCACGACGTCGGTGAGGTATTTCATGACGATGAATGAGCCGACGGTGAAGAAGAGGTTGCCGCCGAGGTCGCAGACGCCGTAGCCGAGTTTTGTCCGCAGAGAAAGTTTCTGTTCAGCCATTTTTTCTTTCCTTTGATATTTCTTCTATGCAGCGTATGAATTCGCGCTTGAGATCCTCGTCCAGGGATTCGATCGCCGCCTTCCTGTTGTGCCCGAAAGCCGAAAGGCGTTCCGTGGCGGAGATCGACTCTCCCGCGATGACGATCGCTTCCTTGCCCTTGATGCCGATGCGGTTGGTAATATTACCACCTTTGAGGCGGGAAAGAAAATCGTAATAGTTTTGGGCCGTCTCGATGAAGCGCTCGAGGGGATCGTCCTCTTTCAGGCGCTCGAAATCCAGATAGAAGGCGAGGTCGACGAGTTCCATGTGCCGGGAAACGTACCAGGCTTCTCCCGCGACACGGTCGGCAAGGGCTTTTCGCAGGCCGGGCAGCGCTTCCGGATCGGGAATGTCCTCGCGGAAGATCCTGTCCCAGCCGGCCTGGCGGATCTTGTAGACGCGCCTGATCGTGTCTCCGTCGGGCCTGAGGTGGAAGGCTTGTTCGGCGGTCGATAGGGCGGCTTCGCAGAGGTCGCGGAGTCGCTCGTCTCTCGAGGGATTTCCCGGGCGTGGCAGGGGCGCCGCGTAGAAGCGCGCGTAATGGTCTTCGGCCGTCGCGAGGATGGCCTCGGCCGCGGCCGAGAGGCGGCAAAATCGCGATGCTTTTGTCGGCGACGCGATGCCGCATTCCTTCTCGATCGTCTCGATAAGGCAATCGAGATCGCCCGCCGAATCCGCGCCCCAGCGGTGGTGAATTGAAATAGGAAGGATCACCACATTTTCCTGGCGGCTCTCCCTCGCGAGGTCGGCAGCGCACCACGCGCAGATGCGCGAGGTGCCCGATTCGAGCCGGGGGAGCAAATCGCTCGAGTAGGAAACCTGGCCTTCGGGCGCCAGGGCGAGCGGATGGTCGCCATCCTTCATCAGGGAGCGAATCTGCTTGATGCTGCCTGTATCGAATTTAGTGTGGTAGATGGGAATGGCCCCGACGCGAGGCAGGAGCCAGCGCTCGAAGGCGCCCGCCCAGAGAGGCACCTCGTAGCCGTGGACAAAATAGGCGTGCGGCTTCCGGGCCAGGACGATGCCGCGCTTTTTGGCTTCCACGCCTATCATTTTGCCGATCACATATGCCATGAGTTGGGCTTCGTCGCCGTAGGGGTGCCGGAAGGCGATAATGAGGCGGGTCTTTTTATCGTAGAAATCCTTGTAGGCGTTCACGAAACGCTCCGCGTGGCGCAGGTCGACAGAGCGGAAACCGAGAAGGGCGCGGAGGTAGAAGGGGGATATCAGCCTGAAGAAGGCGATGACGCCTGGCCTGACAAGGGGTTTGGTGAGGAACTGAATGGCTCGCGCGCCGCCGATCGGCGCGATGTTCTTCACGTTGTGGCTGGCCATGGCCGGTAAACGATAGCACCACCGCCGAAGGCGCACAAGCGTTTCTTTCTTTAATATTCTTTAACCGCGCGGGAGCCGAAAAATGGCTATACTTAAAAACTATCTTTGACCGCGGCTCTCTATGGGCGCGGCGTCGCTTCAGGAGAGAATCCATGAAAAAATTGCCGGCGATCATGTTTGGCGCGCTTCTCGCTTTCAGCGTTTTTGCCCAGGCGGCGCCTGTGGCGATGAATCCCGGGGATCTCGCTCCCTATGCCCGCTCGGTGGCGGGGCCCGCCGCCATAGGTTATGACGCCGCGGATCTGGTGGAGTCCATCGCTTTCGACCATGTCGTCGCCATCGATCTTTCCTTGGGCAGTGTCGCCCTCGACGCCGCGGCGCCGAGGACATTTTTTGATACGCCCTTGACCGTCCTGGACGGCCTCACGGTCGCCAGGACAGCGTATGGGGTCACGGTCACGGCCAAGACCGCCGCTTCCATCCACTACAACCTTAAGGGCGCTTTAGCGGGAACGCTGACCTTCGCCAGCGACGCTCCTTACGAACTCTACCTCGATGGCGTGTCGATCGTCGCGGTCGACGGACCAGCGCTCAACCTGCAGTCCAAGAAAAGAGCCTTCATCGTCCTCGCCGAAGGGTCGACCAACAGCCTGACCGACACCGCCAAGCGGGTGAAGGAACTGGACGAAAAAGCCGCGTTGAGCGGCAAAGGGCGCATCATCATCAGCGGCGGCGGCGTCCTGAATGTCGACGGAAACTACAAACATGGAATCTATTCGAAGGAATATGTGCGCGTGAGGGGCGGATCGCTCAACGTCGCCGTGAGCGCCAGGGACGGCATCAGGACCGATCAGGGCTTCATCTTCGATGACGGCGTTCTCAGCATCGCGGGAACAGGCGCCGGCGTGGACGAGGAGAGCAAGGGCATAAAGGTCGATGGAACGGAGAGCGCGCCCGGCAAGGGCGCCATCGTCGTCAACGGCGGCTACATCACTATCGCGACGGTCGGGAAGGCCATCACCGCCGGCTGGGACATAGACGAGGACGCCACGACGCCCGACAAGGCGGACGATCCCAATCCCGATGTCATCATCAACGCCGGCGTCATAAAAGTGACCACGTCGGGAACGCCCTACGAAAAGAAAAACGCCGAGGGGTTGCTTGTGAGCTGCAGTCCGGAAGGCATCGAGGGGAAATCCGACCTCGTCGTCCATGGCGGCTACATCCTCGCAAGGACTGCCGACGACTGCCTCAACGCGGGCGACTCCATCGTCATAGACGGAGGATATGTCGACGTGGTCAGCAGCGCCAACGACGCCATCGATTCCAACGGAACGCTCACCCTGGCGGGCGGCACCATCCTGTCCGTAGGCGCCAATCCCCCTGAAGGTCCCTTCGACTGCGACATGAACAATTTCGCCATAACAGGCGGCACGCTGGTGGGAGTTGGTGGGATGACAAGCGGTCCCACCGCCGAAGCCTGCGCCCAGAATGTGCTGATCGCCGGCGGCTACGCCGCTGGCAGCTCCTTCGCGATAAAGGACGAGAAGGGAGCGACGGTATTCGCCTTCACGGTTCCCAAAACCTCGCCAACCCTGATTATGTCGGCCCCCGGACTTAAAACAGGGGGCCAGTACACGATTCTTGTCGACGGGACCGTGTCCGCGACCTTCACGATCAGCGAAAGGATCACCAAGATCGGCGGCATGATATTCGACATGGGCCCTGGAGGCCCCGGCGGGCCGGGCATGGGTCCGCCTCCGGATGGCTGGACTCCTCCGGAAGGCTGGGCGCCTCCGGAGGGCTGGGCGCCGGGGCAGACCCTGCCCGCAGGGGCCGCCCCGCTCGCGGGAGAGTGAGATACGCGCAGTCGGAAAAGATTTAACGCCAAAGCTAAAGGTTAGGCTAAGACCGCGGGGGCGCGGCAGCTCGATCATCTGGGATTGCCCTTGATGATGCCGCGCTTCTCCGCCCCCCGCGGCGATAGACGATCAACGTTCTGTCTTTGGATCCGATGATCTGGGCGGCGCTCGCGGCCGTAATCTGATCGTAGGGCAAGAGAACCGAACCCGGGGCTTCTATTTCGGCTTTTTCCTATTGAGGGCGTGACAGGCGCAGAAGTGCCTGTCGCCGTACTCGAGCATGGACGGCTCCTCGCGTTTACAGAGGTCGAAGGCGTAGGCGCAGCGCGTGTGGAACCGGCAGCCGGCCGGCGGCGAGACGGGTGAGGGCGCGTCTCCCTCAAGCAGTATCCGCTCTTCCTGCCTGTCGGGATCGGGAACGGGAATGGCGGAAAGCAGGGCTTGCGTATAGGGGTGCAGAGGTTTGGCGAAAAGCGCCCGCTTGTCGGCGGTCTCGACTATTTTACCCAGATACATGACGCAGATTCTGTCGGAAATATGCTTGACGACCGAAAGATCGTGGGCGATGAAGAGATAGGTGAGCCCGCAGCTGCGCTGCAGATCCTTGAGGAGATTGATGATCTGCGCCTGAATGGACACGTCCAGGGCTGAGACAGGTTCGTCGCAGATGATGAGTCTCGGTTCCACGGCGAGCGCGCGGGCTATTCCGATTCTCTGACGTTGGCCGCCCGAAAATTCGTGAGGGTAGCGGTCGGCATGCGACGCGTCGAGGCCGACCATTTTTAAAAGTTCCTGGACTCTGGCCTTCATCAGGTTTCGGGCGACGAGGTTGTGCACCAGAAGCGGTTCGCCGATGATTTCGCCCACCGTCATTCGCGGATCGAGGGACGCGAATGGGTCCTGGAAGACGATCTGCACCTTTCTCCTGAAGGCTTTCATGTCGCTTTTCGGGATCGTGAAAATGTCCTTGCCCTCGAAGCGCGCCGACCCCGATGTCGGGTTTTCGAGCCGGATCAGCACTTTTCCGGTCGTCGATTTTCCGCAGCCGGACTCTCCCACCATGCCGAGCGTCTCGCCCTCCAGGATGCCGAACGAAATGCCGTCGACCGCTTTCACCGAACCGGCCGGGGAAGGAAAGTGTTTGACAAGATCCTTGACTTCCAGTATCGCCGCGTCTTCCTTCATTTCGCTATTCCTCCATCCATCGACGCGTTTCCCGCATCGCTCATCGCGACGGACGCATCTGTCGCCGCGTTCCAGCATGCCACGGCGCGTTTTCCCGCGGCGAAAGATTCCAGCGGCGGCACCTCGGTCACGCAGCGCTCCGTCGCGCGGACGCAGCGCGGGCAGAAAGCGCAGCCTGGGGGCATCTCCCGCTGGTTCGGCACGACTCCCTCGATCGCTTGAAGTCGCTCAACCTCCTGGTCGATGCGGGGAATGGACTGGAGCAGGCCGATGGTATAGGGGTGTCTCGCGTCCTTGAAAATATTCCTGACATCGGCTTTTTCCACGATTTTTCCCGCGTACATGACGACGACATCGTCCGCGAGGCCGGCGACCACGCCCAGATCATGGGTGATGAGGATTATGGAGGCGCCGAATTCCGAGCGCATTTTTTTCATGAGATCTATGATCTGGGCCTGTATGGTGACATCGAGGGCCGTCGTCGGCTCGTCGGCGATGAGGAGTTTCGAGTTGCACGACAGAGCCATGGCGATCATCACTCGCTGGCGCATGCCGCCTGAGAGCTGGTGTGGATAGGAGTCCATGCGTTTTTCGGGGAGGGGGATGCCCACGCGAGTGAGCATCTCTATCGCCTTTTTCCTGGCATCGGCCGCGCCTATCTTCTGGTGGAGGAGGATGGCCTCCGATATCTGGGTTCCCACCTTCATGATGGGATTCAGGCTCGTCATGGGCTCCTGGAAAATCATGGAGATGTCGTTTCCCCTGATTCCGCGCATCTGCTTTTCGGTCTTCGCCAGCAGATCCTTGCCATCGAAAACGATGCTGCCGCTCACGATCTTCCCGGGCGGGTTCGGGATCAGGCGCATGATCGAAAGCGATGTCACGCTTTTCCCGCAGCCGGACTCTCCAACGATGCCTAGGGTCTTTCCTCTTTCGAGGTTGAAACTGATGCCGTCCACGGCCTTTACGACACCTTCCTCGGTCCTGAAATATGTCCTCAGGTCCTTCACTTCGAGCAAATTGTCGGCCACGATCCCCTCCATCAGAGCCCCAGTCCATTGAGCACGGCCAGGAGGGCGCCGTACTGAATCTGGACGAGATCGCGTATGGCGACGGTGCCGTAGTCGAGCGCTTTTCCGATCTCGTCCATCATGGCGTCGATCTTCGCGTCCAGCGTTTTGTAAGCCTCTTCGATGATGGGATTGTATTCCTTCGCCAGCTGAGCCTTGAGCGCCCTGCGGTACATCGAAATGATGATCCCCTGATAGAAGGGAGTGATATAGAGGGCATGGGCTTCCTGTGCCACTGTCGCTTCCTCCTCCATGATTTCCTTGGACATCGCCCAGGCTTTTTCGCCGTCCATTCTGTTCAGCATCTGCCCAATGAAGCTGGCGGAAGCGTCGCGCAGCACGGGTTCCTCGGTCAGCAGCGCTAAAGTGTCATCCACCACCTTTTTCGCGAAGGTCAGCAAGGCGCGCGAGCGCTCGATGCCGTCCAGCACCACGGTCCCACGCTTCTTGCCCACGGGGCTCGTGTCGGCGATTTTGGCGGTCTTGAAATAGGGAACTTCCGCGATGAGGGTGAAAGGCTTGCTGACCGTTTCCGCGTAGTCCCTCGAGGATCCGCCGCCGAACATATACTTCGCGGGATCGCCTTTGCCGAATTTTTCGAAATAGTCGTACGCGTCGCTGGCGAAGTTGGTGGCGTAGACCGCAGGATACAGCTCCTTGCAGTAGGGGGCCTCAGGCTCCCCGAGGGAAAGCGACAACCCGCGTTCGGTGGGCAGGCGATGGAAGTCGGCGTAGGCCGACTCGAGCGGCCGCGAAATATAGTAATAGGCGCCGCCGAAGCCGGAATTGTGAAGCGAGTACATGACCGCCGGCCGGGTGATGTCGATGGCTTTCATGAGCGCCTTCGTCTCGGGTATTGGCTTGTCGAACTTGAAGGTTTTATATTCCACGGGAAAGGTCCATTCGGCCTGGTCGTCTCCCCTCGGCCTGTAGAAATCGCGGGCGTAGTTCTTGAGCGTGTAAGGCCCCTTGAACCAGCCCTCGTTGCGCCTCGTGCCGTCAGGGTCGATGCAGGGAATGATGTTCCAGGTTCTCCCCTCGCGCATTTCGGGGCTGGCCGCGAGTTCGTCGAGGAGGAAATAGGCCATCATCGCGCCGATGGGCTCGTTCGGATGGGGCGAGGCGAAAAGAAGTATGGAAGTCGGGCCATTTCCCACCGTGACCATGGGGATCTTCTCCCCATTTTTGGATTGGCCGACATAGGTCAGGCCGCAGAAGCCGGGATTGGCCTCAGCCACGCGTTTCGCGTGGCCGTAAAGCTCGTCGGTTCCGTAGAACTGGGTAAAGGCGGGCACGCGGGAAAGTCTTTCGTCTATAGTCATGGAAGCGCTCCTATTTAAGCTGTTTCGAGAGTCGGGGGTCGAGCGTATCGCGCAACGCGTCGCCGATGAAGTTGAAACTCAGCACGACCAAGAAAATGCAGAGTCCCGGCCAGAGAATCATGTCTGAATTGAGAAGTATGTAATCCTTGCCCTCGTTCACCATCGAGCCCCATTCCGGCGTCGGCTGCTGAACGCCGAAGCCGAGAAAGCCCAGCGCCGCCGAGGAGAGGATCGCTCCAGGAATTCCCAAGGTCGCCTGCACGATTATGGGGGTAATGGTGTTGGGCATTATGTGCCTGAATATGATGCGCGCGTCGCTGCAGCCCGTCGTCTTGGCCGCCTGGATATACTCGATATTCCTGAGCGAAAGCACCTGGCCCCGCACGAGCCTGGCGTAGCTGGGCCAATGCACGAGTCCCAGCACCCACATGACATTGAAGATGCTCGGTCCGAGTATGGCCATCACCGCGATGACGAGGATGAGGAAGGGAAAGGAATAGAACACTTCCACGAGACGCATGACGGTGAAATCCACCCATCCGCCATAGTAGCCGGAGAGAAGTCCCAAAATAGTACCTACAACGGCGGCCAACGTCACGACGACGATGCCGATGAGAAGGGAGATGCGCGCCCCGTAGGCCAGCCGCGACAGGGTGTCCCTGCCGAAATTATCGGTGCCCAGCAGATGCCCGCCGCTTCCCGCCGGCACGAAGGCGTGTTCCAGGTCCATGGTATAGGGATCGAATCGCACCAGCACCGGGGCGAATACCGCGATAATGATGAAGGCGGACAACGCGATCAGACCGACGATGCCCAACTTGTGACGGGCGAAAACCTTGAGGAGCCGCGGGGCGCCGGAGAATATAGTGTTCCGTTTTTTCATATCAATCGTACCTGATCCTCGGATCTATGAAGACATACAGAATATCCACGATGAGCATGACCGCCACGAAGCAGACCGCGAACACGAGCACCGTCCCCTGGATGAGCGGGAGGTCCCTGAATTTTACGGCGTTCATGGCCAGCATGCCGAGTCCGGGCAGGGAAAATATCGTCTCTATGATGACGGCGCCGCCCAGCAGCGAGCCGAACTGCATGCCGAAGGTCGTAAGTATCGGAAGGAAGGCGTTCGGAAAGGCATGTTTGAAGAGCACGCCCATTTCGCTCTGCCCTTTGGCTCTGGCCGTCCTCGCGAAATCCTGGCCCAGCGCCTCGATCATGGTGGCCCGCGTGAGCCTCGTGAGGATGCCCGCCATGCTGCTCCCCAAGGTGATCGAGGGCAGAATGAGATAGCGTATCTGTTTCAGGAAGGTCGAGTCGTAGGTGGGAAGTCCGCGTATGGGGAGCCAACCAAGCCTTAGGCCGAAAAAGAGTATGAGGAGAAGCCCCAAATAGAAAGAAGGCATCGAAACGCCTACCAGCGCTATGGCAGTGGCGGAATAATCGAAAATGGACCTGCGCCGCGCCGCTGCGAGCACTCCCAGGGGGATGGCGATGCACAGGGAGACGAGACAGGAAAAAATGGTCAACTTGAAGGTGTTTCCGATTTTTTCGCCGATCATTTCGGCCACGGGCCGATTGAACTGCACGGATCGCCCCATGTCGCCTTTTACGAGTTTTCCCATGTACGACACATACTGAACATACCAAGGGCGATCGAGTCCGAGCTCAGCCTTCAGCTTCGCCACATTTTCGACGTTGACGGTTTCATTACTTAACATGAGGCTTATCGAATCGCCCGGGGCGAAAGAGACTAACGCGAAAACGATGAAGGAGATGCCGACGAGAACCGGGATAGTCGTCAGGATCCTTCGAGCGAGGTATTTACCCATTCTTCCTCTCCAAGCCCGAGGACCCGCCCCGGGCTGTCAATGCAGTCCGGGATCGAGTCTATGGAAGTTTTTCTATTTGTTGAGCCAGACGTTGTTTTCCGTTGAGACGAGGATCAAGCCGCCCCATGGAGGCACAAAGTCCACCACTTTCTTGCTCGCCACCGCGTAGCTGTATTCGAAATAGAGAGGTATGCCGACAGTGTCCTTGAATACTAGGCGCTGGGCTTTCTTCCAGAGGGAAGAAAGCTCGTCGAATTTGACCTTCGTCAAGGCTTCGTCCAGGAGCTTGTTGACTTCCGGATTGTTGTAGAAGTGCGTGTTCGCGGCTCCGATCATGCTTCCGTGAAAGAGCGAATGGAATCCGGTGGTGCCCGCGAAGCTGTAGTCGAAGAAGACGGTGGTGTTGCCTTTGAGAAGATCGTCAGCCCAGACGGCCGTATCCTGGGTGAGCACGCTCGCGTTGATGCCCTTTTCGCGCAGTTGCGTCGCGAGAATGGTGAGCGCCTTGACCTGCGAGCCGGCCAGCGTCTTGATCTCGATTTTGAAGGGTTTTCCGTTGAGATCGAGGAAACCGTCGCCATCCTGATCCTTGAAGCCGTTGGCGGCCAGGATCTTGAGGCCTTGGGCGGGATCATAGATCCAGAGGTCTTTCAGCGAGGGATCGTAGCCGAAGGGAACCCATGGCGGAACCTGTCCGTAAGCGCGTTCGCCATGGTCGCCTATGATCGCTTTGTAGGCGGTATCGATATCCAGAAGCATGGAGAGGGCTTTTCTGACGGCCGGGTTGTTGTAGGGCGCGACCGTCGTATTGAAGCCGAGACCACGGTACGAACCGCCGCCCGATTTCACCACGTTGAATTTGGGATTTTTCTCGAAGCTGTCGGCCATTTCGAGGTTGAAAAGATGCTTGATCACATCGATTTCGCCTGACTGGAGCGCGATGGACTGGGCCAGCGGATCGGGGATGACCACGAATTCCACCGCGTCGAGATATACGGGCAGGCGATAGAAGGCGTTTTTGACCAGAAGCAGGCCTGAGTCGGGGGAGAAACTCTTGAATTTGTATGGCCCGCTGCCGATCGGCTGTTTCGCGAAACCATCCTCGCCCAGCTTGTCGATGGCTTCCTTGGGGATTACGCACATGCGGCAGAGCCTGTTGGGGTCGTTGACCAGGAAGGGCTGGGGCGTCTTGGTGGTGATTTCCACCGTATAGCGATCGAGCGCCTTCACGCCGGTGATGGGGCCGAGGGTGTAGGCGGTGCTCGTCTTCTGCATGAACTCTATGGAGTAGACCACATCGTCGGCGGTGATTTCTCTGCGAGTGCCCTTGGGGAAAACCGGGTTGTCGTCATGGAAGAGAACGCCTTTCTTGATAGAGAAAACCCAGGTGAGCGGATCGGGATTGGTCCATTTTTCGGCGAGCGACGGTATCGGCTTGAAATCATCCTTGCTGAGAATGAAGAGCGTGTCGAAGATGACGCTTTGGGAATCCGTGATATCGTTCGCGGCGGTCTTATAGAGCTGGAGGCTCTGAAGACTTGACGCGGCGACCTTCAATGTGCCGCCCGACTTAGGCGTCGCCCCAAAGGCGGCTGTCGCGCCTCCCAGAAGCAGGGCTGTCAAAACGATTGCCGCAAAGGTTTTTCTGAACAATTCGAGACCTCCTGATAGACGATATATGCGGCGATACACGCCGCGCAAAGCCCGAAGGATATACTTTGCCATTGAATAACCGAAGTGTCGGGGTCTATGCCTGACCGAATATTTATCCAACGGCTATATATAAATCAGCATATATTTAAAGTTATGCGATTAAAGAACGAACCTTATCGAGTATACTCTACCAGAAGATTCTCCAACGCAATAGAAGCCGCGCGAAAAGTTTATGGTTTTCATCATCTATTTTGCATTTTTATGAAAAAGGAAAAACTGTCCGAGGCGGGGGTGGCCGTTCGGCAGAAGAATGCCGAGGTATCGCGCCTATCGAGACTTTCCCAGATCGCAGGCGATTCCCCGCGCGGCGCAGAAGTCTCGCACGATTTTTGTCCGCTCCTGGTAGAATTCCCTGTATCGAGGATACCCACGGGCTTCCGCATTGTAGTTCCAGCCGCCGAAATAGACGCTATCCGCAAAACCGATGGCTTTTAGTATTTCCCCTAAATCCTGTTCGATGAAATTGGGCGTCGGGTATGGTTCCATATGCACCAGAGTTCGGCGGCCGCCGTCGTGGAGAATCCTAAGAGCGCGAATACGGTCGGCGTAAGGGGCGGCCCCGGGTTCCCAGCGTCGCCTGAATCCCTCATCCAGCGAGATCAAGCTGATGCCGTAGATGTTTTCCGCGGGGAAGCGCTCCCTGTCGGCCAATTCCCGCGGAAGGATACCCTTGCTGAGGATGGAGCAGGGGATGCCCCTGGAATTTATGAGGGCGATCAGCCTCATGCTCATTTCCGCCACTTCGGGATACCCGACCATGAAAGGATCCGTCGTCAGGCTGAAGTTGACAATGTCGGGCAAGGCCCGTTTGCGGTCCAGCTCCTTCTCGAGCACCTCCGCGGCGTTGGAAACGAGCTTGGGCGCGCACCACTCGGCATAGGTTTTTGCCCTGCCGTAGCTGCGCGCCATCATGTAGGCGTAGCAGGGGTAGCGGCAGCCGTGGCTGCAGCCCTGTACGGGGTTGACGCAGAAGAATCCCAGGCCACTTTTGTAGAGTAAGGTCTTCCGCGCAATGCTTTCCAAGCCATCCTCCAAATTTTTTTCCGCCGGCGTCGGCTATTGCCGACCACGGCGCCATCGCTCTTGTTGCCTGGCCGCCGGCGCCCCAACTGCCCCTGCGCCCCAACTGCCCCTGCGCCGCTTAAAATTTCGCGCGGCTGAAAAGATAGTCGAGATACCTCGATTTCATCTGCCTGCTCGCCAGTATCTGTTTGGCGGGGGGCAGTTTCAGGATTACGCCGAGTATGGCCGCCATCGCGCGGTGGCTGGCGAGAGCCTGGTTGTCGAAGATGAGGTTCTGAAGTTTTCCCCGCTCGATCGCCATCATGACCGTCCGGTGCGCCCCGTTGACCGGGGTGATGACGCGCTTTTCCCGCGAGACAAGGGTGATGGACTTTGTCGGGCAGGCTCGCGCGCAGACGCCGCAGCCCAGGCAGATCTCGGCGTTGAGCCTCGCCTTTTTGCGTCTGGCGTCGTGGGGATCGCCGGCGCTCACGAGGCTCATCGCCTCGACGGGACAGACCTCGGCGCACTTGCCGCAGCCGGCGCAGGCGCCAGCGTCGACGGCTGGCAGGAAATTCGTCGTGCTGATGGGGTTCAGGACGGCGAAACGCTTCGCGGCGAGCATGGCTTCGCAGCAGCAGCCGCAGCAGTTGCAGATGAACGACACCGACTGGCGCACGTTCTCGCCGAACTGGACGAGGTTGTGCCCCACGGCCGTGTCGAGGAGATCGAGGCCTTCCCGGACGTCGACTGCGTGCGCCACGCCGTGTTTTATGAGCGACTCGGCCGCGCCGCCGAAGGTCATGCAGATTTCCAGAGGCGCTTCACAGGCTTTCCCGAGATGCCGCATCTTGTGGCGGCAATAGCAGGTGCCGATGCCTCGGTGGCTGGCCGTCCTTATCACCTCGCTCGCCCTTTCGTAATCCAGTACGTGGAGACAGTTTTCTTCGGACAGCGAAGGCTCGCTGACGAAGACGCGGCCGAGCTGCGTCTCCCCGCCCGCGAATAGGTTCTTTATGAAGTCTTCCTCGACGTTGAGGTATCGGTAGTACAGCTCGGCCAGCAGCTTCTGATCGTAGCTTCCGCCGACCCTCATCATGGAAAACTCGAAAAAGCCCGCCATGGGCGGCGGCATGCAGAAGATCTGCTTTCCTTCCGGATCTTCCGTGTCCAGGATCATGCCGCGATCGGCGAGGGCTTCCAGGGCTTTTCTCGCCTCATCCTCGGTCGTTTTCCAGTTTTTGGCCGCGGTCGCGGCCATGAAAGGCCGCAGGGGAAGAAGGGCGATGCGGTCGGCTTCCTTTTCGGAGAACAGCACCGCGAGGATCTTGTAGAGAAGATCCTCCACGGGAGCGCCCTGCGGCATGAGGTTGATGTGTTCGGCGAGGTGGCTGTAACCATTCTTCAAGGTATGGTGCGCCATGATGCCCAAACGATAGCACCCCTAAAGCGCGCGCGCAAGATTCGCCTTAATCCGCCCTCGATCGGCAATCCGTTGCCGAGGCGACAAACAGTTTCATCGGACTGTTTTTGTGGTATTATTCCAGTGAAGAAGGGGAGTTCATGAAAAAGTTGATTCTTGCCGCTATTCTCGTGGCCATGATGGTGTCCTGTTCGACGACGAAGACCCTCGTGATGCAGATCGACGGCATCGGAAGAGATGCCTATCCGGAGGAGCGCAGCTATGTCTTCGTCCCCACGGATTCCGCCCTCAAAGCGAGCGATCTTCGTTTCGAAAAATACACGGGCTATATCGAAAAGGCTCTCTCGCGGAAGGGATACAGAAAAGTCTCAAAAGCCGAGGAGGCTAACATCATCATCTATGTGATGTATGGCGTGGGCGATCCTGAACAGCACCAGTATGCCTACAGCGTGCCGGTGTTCGGACCGGTCCCCTCGAGGCCGCTGTCTCCGCCTCCTCCTCCCGCGCCGGGTTCGCCTCCCAATCCCCCTATCAGGTCCTACAGCCCGACCTACGGGATCATCGGCTCCACGACGCGTTACGAAACCTATACGACCTATTTCAGCTACTGCAAGATAGAGGCCTTCGATCTCAAGCTTCTGCGCGAGAGCGGTGTCGAGAAACAGCTTTGGTCCACCATCATCACGAGCACGGGGAGCAGCAACGATCTTCGGTACCTCATGCCCTATCTGATCTCGGGCGCGGAGGACTATATCGCCACCGATACGGGCCGCGCGATAGAGGTTCAGATCGATCTCGAGGACGAAAAGACCGAGGCGTACTACTGAGGGCGCGGATCCTCGCTCTCACGATCCCGAAAGATGCCTCTCCAGAAATGCCGCGATCTTTGTTCCGCGGTCGATGATGACGTGACCCTTGTCCTCCAGCACATGGATTTCGGCCTGGGGTAGAAGCGCGGAGAGCCTGCGAGCGGTCGCCCTCGTGTCGAGAAGGGCGTCGTGAACTCCGCCGAAGTACTGGATGGGCATGGTGAGCCGCCGCAGCTCTTCGTCGCCGAAGATGGGAATCGGCTCCGTGAGCGGATTGAAGTTGGCCGTGACCAGCGCCTGGAATTCGTGGATTTCCTCTGGAACTTTGGTCTTGTAATAGACTGCCTTGTCTATAAGCGCTCGCCCCTTCGCCCCGAGAAGCATGAAAAACATCATTTTGGGCAAAAAGCTGGTTTTTTGGGCCGCGATGCCTCCGGGCACGAGCAAGGAGAGGGCGCTGACCCGCTCGGGGTTGGCTGCCGCGAAGCTCAGCGCGTAGAAACTGCCGAGACTCATCCCGAGCAGGGCAGCGCTCTTCAGCCCGAGTCCATCCAGGACCGAGCCGAGCCAGGCCCCTGGCTGGCCCGATTTGAGCGGCATCCTTACAGGCTCGCTCAAGCCCGGCTCTCCGGGAATGTCGACGCAATAAACCGAAAACGATGCCACGAATTCCGGGATCATGCCCAGCCATGTGGCGCTGTTGGCCATGGAGCCGTGAAGCAGAATGAGCGGCGGCTTCGCCGGATCGCCGCAGCCGACGATATGCGTTCTTCCCTGCGGCGTGGGGACATGGAACCTCTTCAGCGGAATTTGCGAGTATGAATCCAGGGCCTTCCGGTAATAGCCTTCCACGGCGGCGCGGCCCTCCTCCGATTTGTAGACGCCGCGGCGAGCGGCGGCGTTTTGCGGCGCGATGCCTGATTTCATGTCGTCATTCCTCCTTCTGGGCGGCGAGAAGGTCAAAGGTGCCGAGCACCGCGGCGATGAACTTTGGACTGCCGTACAGAACATATTTCGCCTTCCGGATTTCGGGGTAGTAGAAGAAATCGAAGCGCGTCTTGCCCCAGGAATCGTCCTTGCCATTGAGCATGGCCATGAGGGAATTGGAAATCCGGCTCGCCTCCTCCGAATTCTCCTCGTCTATCTCCACCACCGCCGATACGGCGATTCTTTCCGCGAGGCTAGTGGAGTCCGTTTCGTCCGTTTTTTGGCGGGGCTTTCCCTCTCCGGCGAATTCGCCGTGGGCGTATTCCTTGAGTTCGTCCTGGCTGACCATCCAGGATCGGCCTATTTTGCGCGCCTTGATTTTCCCTTCGTGGATGAAACGCAGGATTGTCTTGGGGTGCAGCTTGAGGATATCCGAAAGGTCGGCGATGGAGTATAACGTATGTTCCATAATGCTCCTTAAAATAGATAGTTGTTATC
>DATMZF010000028.1:0-20654 GCA_035560555.1 Rectinemataceae bacterium | reverse complement strand
ATATAAATAAGAGCCTTACCACTTCCCGCGACCGCCTCCTCTCTCGCCTCATGTCCGGCGCGATAGATGTCGAAAATCTGGATATCGAGTTTCCGAAAAGCATGCAGGAGGAAGCGATCGATGCCTGACTTCGTCCTCCCCGAGCTTCCGCCAAGGGTCGATCTCGAAACCAAGGCCACGCTCAAGCAAGCGGCGAGGGCTCACCGCTACCTCGCCGAACTCAAGGGTGTCGCGAAGACGATCCCGAATCAAGGCATCCTCATCAACACCCTTCCTCTGCTCGAAGCGAAAGACAGCTCGGCCATCGAGAATATCATCACGACGCACGACGAGCTCTATAAGGAAGACCTATTCGAGAGTTTCGTCCAGTCCTCCGCGGCCAAGGAAGTCCAGAGCTACGCGGGGGCTATCCGCAGCGGGTACCAAAGCGTCCTCGAGCGCCGGATGCTCACCAACAACCAGATTCTGGAAATACAGGCGCTGATCGAGCACAACCGGGCGGGATTTCGAAAGTTACCCGGCACGGCCCTCGTTAACGACAGGACAGGAGAAACGGTCTATACTCCTCCACAGAATAGCGACGACATTATTCGCCTGATGGGCAATCTCGAGAAGGTCATCAACAACGAGGCCTTTTTTCCCATTGATCCGCTGATCAAGATGGCCGTTATCCATTACCAGTTCGAAAGCATCCACCCTTTTTACGACGGGAACGGCCGCGCTGGCCGCATCATCAATATTCTCTACATGATTTTGAATGGTCTCCTCGACATACCTGTCCTCTACCTCAGCCGTTATATCATCAGGACCAAGGACGAGTACTACCGCCTCTTGCAGGCGGTCCGCGACGCCGAAGACTGGGAAGCGTGGATTCTCTATATGCTCACGGGCGTCGAAGTGACCGCGAAGGATACGATAAGGATCATCGACTCGATTCGAAACCTGATGAAAGAGTACAAGACCGCGATCCGGGGCAAACATCCCAAGCTATACTCCCAGGACCTTCTGAACGATCTCTTCAGGCATCCCTACACTAAAATCGAGTTTCTCGAGCGGGATTTATCCGTCACGCGCCAAACAGCAGCCAAGTATTTGGACGAACTTGCCGAGGCGGGACTTCTTAAGAAAGAAAAAATCGGCAAATACAATTTCTATGTCAACGAACCGCTTTTTACCTTGTTCTTGGACCATTGAGGGTGTAAAAGTTCGTTTATATTAACACGAGAGCCATACGTGTTAAAAAAAATAGTATTTATTAACATGTTGGGAGATTTGAATGCCAAATTTCATCTCCGAGGATCAGATCGAAAAGGCCGCCGTCTCGTTGTTGGTGGGAAAGTATGGCTACCGCAGCCTCAACTGCTATGTCGCCGAGATGGAAAACCTGAACGATGGATCGAACCGCGCCTCCAAGCAAGAAGTTATATTTCTCGACATTCTCAGGGCTTCGGCCGCGACATTGAATCCGAGGATTCCACCGCCGGTGCTCGATCAGGCGCTGGATTCGCTTGCCGCCCGGCGAATTTCCATGAGCCCCATACTAGCGAATAAGGAAGTCTATGGGCTGCTCCGCGACGGGATCCCCGTTCAGTATGAAAACACCCGGGGTGAAAGCGAACAAGGGCTAGTCCGGATCATCGATTTCGCGCATCCGGAGAACAATGATTTCTGCGCCGTTACCCAGCTCTGGATCAAAGGCGATCAGTATCCGCGCCGTCCCGACATCCTTATCTACGTGAATGGCCTTCCCCTCGTTTTCATTGAGCTGAAAAACTCGAATGTGAAAGTCCAGAACGCCTATGCCGACAATCTGACCAATTATAGGCACGATATCCCGCGCCTTTTCCACTACAACGCTTTTTGCGTTCTGTCCAACGCTCTTGAAACGAAGGTGGGCGGCTTCAACGCGGGGTATGAATACTTTTTCAGCTGGCTTCGCCCCGATGACGAGACGGAAAAGGTTGACAGGAAATCCATCGAGCGCGATGGCGGCAGCCTGGAACGCGCTATTCATGGACTTCTGCCCAAGGCGCGTCTCCTGGATTTCGTTGAAAACTTCATCCTCTACTATAAGGACAGCGTCAAGATCATAGCCCAGAACCATCAATTCATCGGCGTCAACAAGGCCGTGGAATCCTTTAAAAATAGAGCAACAAGGAAGGGGAAGCTCGGCGTTTTCTGGCACACTCAGGGCTCCGGCAAGAGTTTCTCGATGATCTTCCTGTCGCGCAAGATTTTCCACGAATTTCCCGGCAATTATACGTTTGTGATCATTACGGATCGCGATGAATTAGACGGACAGATCTACCGCAACTTCCTGGATACCAACACCGTCAAGAAGAGCGACGCGGCCCGTCCCGGGAATTCGCAGGAGTTGCGCGAATATTTGGGGCGCAATAAACGCCTGATCTTTACGCTGATCCAGAAGTTCCGCTACGACAAGGGCCTGGAATATCCCGTGCTTTCCGAACGCGACGACATCATCGTCATCGTCGACGAGGCTCACCGAACCCAATACGCCTCGCTGGCCGAGAATATGAGGAAAGGGCTCCCCAATGCCCAGTTCTTCGCCTTTACGGGAACGCCGCTCTTGGGCAAGGGCGATCAGATGTACAAAGGCAAAACCTTCGAGTGGTTTGGCGGCTATGTGAGCCAGTACAATTTCGCGCAGTCGATCGACGATGGCGCTACCGTCCCGCTTTTTTATCAGAAACGCGTTCCCGAAGTGCTGATACAGAACGACAACTTGAGCGATGAGTTCTTTCAGATTCTGGAGGACGAGAATCTCGACGAGAAGGCGCAAGAAAAGCTCGAGCGGGACTTCTCCACTGAAATGGAAGTGATCAAGCGCGATGACCGACTGGAGACCATCGCCAAAGATATCGTCGCCCATTTCCCCAATCGAGGCTATCTCGGCAAGGGAATGGTCATCTCCGTCGACAAATTCACTTCGGTGAAGATGTACGACAAGGTGCAGAAATATTGGAAGGAAGAAATCAGAAATCTTGTCGGTTTGGTTAGCAAGGCCAATAATGATCAAGTAAAAAGGCGGTTACAGAGACGATTGGACTTCATGCGCTCGGTGGAGATGGCGGTCGTCATCAGCGAGGATGCCGGCGAAGAAGAGCGCTTCGCGAAGCAAGGTCTGGACATTAAGCCGCATCGCGCGAAAATCAACGCGATCGACGCCAACGGCCACGATATCGAATATCGTTTCAAAGATCCGCAAGATAAGCTGCAATTGGTCTTTGTGTGCGCCATGTGGCTCACCGGCTTCGACGCTCCTACCGTATCGACTCTCTATCTCGACAAGCCCATGAAAGACCACACGCTTATGCAGACGATCGCCAGAGCCAACCGCGTGACATCCTTTACTATCGGCGGGATCTCGAAGGCCAACGGCGAAGTGGTGGACTATTACAATGTGTTCCGCAGCATGAAAAAAGCGCTTTCCGATTACGCGTTAGGCGATCAGACCGATGATGATACCCCCGTGCGGGATAAAAGCCAGCTGTTCGTATTGCTCGACGACGCGATCGCGCAAGGCCTGGCGTTCTGCGATTCCCTCGCCATCGATCTTCGCTCGACGCTGAACTACGGTACCACGTTCGATAAGGTGCATCTTTTCGCCGAGTTCGCCGACTCCCTGTTGGAGAAAGATCGCTACTGGAAAGAGTTCAAGGTATACGAAAATACCATCGCCTCTCTCTATGAAGCCTGCAAGCCGGAAATCCTGGGGAAAGAATTCCGGCCGCTCGTGTCCGTCTTCCAATACTTGCGAGGAATTATCGACGGCATCATCGGTCAAGCCGACATGGATTCCATCAAGATCAAGATCGGTGAGCTGCTGGACCAGAGCGTGGTCACCGCCAACGGCGCGATGTTCGCTACTGAATCGACGCCCGAGTTTCAGATTGTCAAGAAAGGAAAGACGCTGGACCTGAGCAAGATCGATTTCGACAAGCTCAAGGAAGAATTCAAGGAAAAAAAATACAAGAACATCGAGATCGCGAATCTTCGGGAATTCATCGGGAAAAAACTGGAAACCATGCTCCAGGAGAACAGCGCCAGGGCGAATTTCGCCGAGCGGTTGCAGGCGATCATCGACGCGTACAATGCCGGTGGCATGACGACGGAGAACTACTTCGACGATCTTGTCAGGTATGCCGAAGAGATGAGAGCGGAGGAGGAGCGCTATATCCGGGAAGGTCTCTCCAAAGACGAGCTCGAACTCTTCGATATTCTCAAGAAAGAAAGAATGACCAAGGACGAAGAGATCAAGGTCAAAAACGCCGCGAGGCATTTGCTGAAGCGCCTTCTCGACGAAAAACCGAAAGTTCTTGTACAGGATTGGTTCAAAGATCGACAGAGCCAGTTCAAGGTGAAGTCTGCCATCGAAGAAGTGCTCGACAGCAATCTGCCAGAGAGCTATGACCGGGCGCTCTTCAGCCAGAAGAGCCAAAGGTTGTACGAACTCGTCTTCAATTATGCTTCGCGCGGCTTGAAATGGGCTGCTTGAATTTATACTGTTTCTAAAAGTAATTTTAAAAAGGGCTGTCCAAAATATTGGACAGCCCCTTTTTATTATGGGTTAACGCATTAGTGTCTTTATTTGTACAACGGCCCCAGAGCGGCGCAGGCTCTGTAGTCCGAGCCTTCCGGGTCCATGCCGAAGGCTTTCCAGTAGCTCGGCCTGAAAATCCTGTCCTCGGATACGTTATGCATGCAGACGGGTATTCGAAGAACCGAGGCGAGGGTGATGAGGTCGTCGCCGATGTGGCCGTAGGAGATGGCGCCGTGGTTGGCTCCCCAGGCCGCCATGACGGAGTAGACGTCCTTGAAGGGGCCTTCGCCCGTGAGGGTAGGCGCGAACCAGGTCGTGGGCCAAGTGGGGTCGGTGCGCTTGTCCAGCTTTTCGTGGACCGACTCGGGCAGGGTGGCGGTGAAGCCCTCGGCGATCTGGAGCATGGGGCCGAGACCCTTCACCAGATTGATCCTGAACATCGTCACGGGCATGCCACCCTCGGTGAGGAAGTCAGAAGAGTAGCCGCCGCCGCGGAAGTAGCCCAAGGAAGCGTAGCGCCAGCTGGTCGCCTTGAGGCAGGCCTTCGCGTCCGTCTCTGTCACTTCCCACCACTGCTTCATCACAGGTTTGCCCGCGGCGTCGCGTTGGGCGCCCGTGCCGTCCATCGTCGTGGCGCCCGAGTTGATGAGGTGGATGAAGCCGCCCTCGGCGAGGCCTTCGGGTTTCCAGCCTGTGACGCGCTCGACCGCCTCTGGGCTCCAGTAGGTGCGCACGTCGGAGAATATCTGCGCCCTGCCGGTGAGGAGATGGCCGAAGAGCATGGCCGCGCCGTTGAGCGAATCGTTCTCGGTGGCGACGATGTAGGGTTCGCGGATGCCGTTCCAGTCGAAGCTGGAATTGAGGACGGTCTCCAGGAAGTCGCCGTTCGGGGAATGGTCGTTCCAGTGGCGCTGGCCCTGGAAGCCGCCCGCTATGGCGTTGTGCCCCAGCGCTTCCTCGTTGAGGCCCTTGCGGCGAAGGTCGGGGTTGCCCACCATGAGATCGCGCATGATGAGGGCCATCTTAACGCTGATTTCCCAGACCTTGTCCTTGCGCGCGCGGGAGTGCTGCTGCTCGGGCGGATTGTTGTCCGGTCCTTCGGGGCAGTATTTTTTCGTCCAGGCGAGGGCGCGCCTGTACTCGGCTTCGGAGTAGATCTTCTCCTCGAGGCGGCGCGTGATTTCGCTCATGTCGACGAACTCGTTCCTCATGCCCAGGTATTCCTGGAAGAAATCGGGGTCGACGGTCGAACCCGCGATGCCCATGGACACGGAGCCCACTGAGAGGTAGCTCTTGCCGCGCATGGTGGCGGCCGCGACGCCGGCGCGCGCGAAGCGCAGGATTTTCTCGGCGACATCGGCGGGAATCGTCGCGATGTCGGCCATGTCCTTCACGTCGTGACCGTATATGCCGAAAGCCGGGAGGCCTTTCTGGCTGTGGGCGGCGAGGACGGCGGCGAGATAGACGGCGCCCGGCCTGTCCGTGCCGTTGAATCCCCAGACGGCCTTGATGGTCGTCCCGTCCATATCCATGGTCTCCGAACCATAACACCAGCAGGGCGTCACGGTCAGGGTGACGGCCACGCCTTCGCGCTCGAACTTCTCCTGCGTGGCCGCCGCCTCGGCGACGCCGCCTATCGTCGTGTCGGAAATCACGCACTCGACGGCTTGGCCCGACGGATGCCTCAGGTTTTCGGAGATGAGCTTGGCGGCGGCCATGGCCATCCCCATGGTCACGTCCTCGAGACTCTCGCGCACGCCGCGGCGGCGGCCGTCGATTACCGGCCTGATACCGATCTTGGGCAGGCTGCCCTGCAATCTCACTATCGGGGACTGAGTGTTGAATTCCGACATATACATCCTCCTTGTTTCCTATTTCATGGGGGCCAATGCCCCGTGATTTTGTTCTTACGGTTTGTGCGCGTGCCTGATGAGCCGCGTCTTGAGCCGGATGATTTGCGTCTCCCGCGTTTCCGGCTCCATGATCCGCTTGAGGATGAGCCTCGCGGCGGTTTTTCCCAGCTCGGCAATCGGCTGCTGGATCGAATAGCGGCAGTAGCGGAGCAGGGGCGAGTAAGGCATTTCGTCGAAGGCGGAAATGACGATCCGTTGCGCCCTCGCCTTTCCTTCGCTTATGAGATAATTCGTCGCTCCTATATGCGTGAACGCGTTGACGAGGAACCACGCGTCGGGAGAGTCGTCGCGCTTCACCATCTCCTCCATGGCGTGATAGCCGAAGGGAAGGGTTGGCGGGCCAAAGCGCACGAACTCGGGCTCGATAGGGAGGCCAGCGGAATCCATGGCTCTCCTGTATCCCGAAAACCGCTCGACCGAGGTCGAAATTTCGGGCTTTCCGCCGATGAAACCGATGCGTCTGTACCCGTCGTCGATGAGAGCCTTGGTCGCTTCGTAGGCGCCTTCCTCATTTTCCGTGAGGACGGAATCGGCTTCCAGGTCGTTGACCATGCGGTCGACGAAGACCACCGGGATGTCGTAGTCCTTCAGAAAGGCGAAATGGGCGCCCTTATCGGTGGCTGGAATCATCACGATACCGTCTACGAGGCGCTCGGCCAGGTGGCGCAACCGCTTGGCTTCCTCTTCGGCTGAATCGTGGGAGAGGCTGACGACGAGGGAGTACCCGTGCGCGGAAAGTTCCTTGTCCATGCTTTCGGCGATATACATGAAAAAATCGCCTGAGAGGTCGGGCGCCATGATGCCGATCGTCTTCGTCCTCGATGTCTTGAGGCTCCTCGCCACGAAATTGACCTTGTAGCCCAAGGCCGTCATCGCCTCGTGCACCTTGTCCCTCGTGGCGGCGGTCACCTTGTCGTCGTTGTTGAGCACGCGTGAAACGGTGGCCGTGGAGACCATGGCGTACTTGGCGACTTCGCGGATCGTGATGCTCTTGTGGATCACGCCGCGCCTCCTGAGGCGTGGCCCCCTGAGGCAATGTCCCCTAAGGCGAGCCCATGCCTCGGCGCCGCCAGGACGGCGAAAAGAGTGAGGTGAGGCAAAAGGTCGGCGACGAAAGAACGCATCCGGGAATTCCTCAGTTCATCGAAACTTTTCCATCGGCCATAACGCGTCATTATAGTGCGTACCCATAGTTCATCGGAGGGGGATCACTCCTTTTTTCAGGATAATATTACCGTAGGTGGCCGTTTCTCCCGTCATGACGACGGCGAAAGCCTTCTTGGTCCGCTCGTAGAAGGCAAAGCGTTCCATGCGGGCGATGGCCGGCGTATCGGGCCAGTAACGGTCGACTACTTCTCGGTACCTTCGCTCGACGCTCGTGTCGAGGGCGTCGCCGGAAGCCGGTCGCATCATGATGAGGGGCGACCTATCGTAGGCGTCGAGGTTGATGAGCCGCAAGATTCCGTCCAGAAGCTCGGGAATCTTGATCCCATCGGCGCGCACGACGCGCGCGTTGAGGGCATCGCCCGTGAAGAAGGCGTCAGCGAGCACTATTTCATCGCCGTGCCCCATCCTGAACAGAACGGAGAGGAGATCGGGCGAGATGCAGGGTTGTATTCCGATCAGCATGCTTTCCTCCTATTGCGTTTTCCGCCGTGGCTCTCGGTCGATATACCGAACATCTAGAGACCGCAGCCCGGAAACCTGAGTTCGATTTCGCCCAGGCGAGGCGGGTCAGCTCCCTCCCTCGTGCAGTTGATGGCGGCGGCGGCGGAAGCGAAACGGAGCAGCGCTCCAAGATCGCCTTCCCCCAAGCCCGCCAGGCCGGTTCGAGTCCAAATGCCCATCCTGTCCAGCGCGGTCAGGATGGCCGCGTGGAAGGTGTCGCCAGCGCCTATGGTGTCCACGACGGAAACGTGGAAGGCTCCGGCGAACGCCCTGGCTCGCTTTGTGACGGCTATGCTGCCCTTTTCGCCCATGGTGAGGAAAACGACCTCGGGCCCCAGGTTCAGTATATGCGAAACGATCTCATCCGCCCGCATGGGACCGTACAGCCATTCAAGATCGGAATCCGAAGCCTTGAGAATGGCGCATGCGCCGCAGAGGGCTTCGAATTTTTCGAGGTAGGCCTTTCGGTTAGGGATGAGGGAAGGCCTGATATTGGGATCGAAGCTGACAAGCAGCTTTTTACGCTCCCTCTCGACGAGGGTTGTGATGGCGCTGGCCAGGGGTTCCAGCACGAGCGAAATCGATCCCATGAGAAGAAAACGCGCGTCCGCCGGCAGCGCGGCGGGCAGATCGGCCGCGGAGAAAGAGCGGTCGGCCGCCCCCTGCGCGTAAAAAGCGTAGCGCGCCTCGCCGGCGGCGTTCTTTTCGACGAAAGCGAGCATGACGGGACGGTCGGTCCTGAGGAGGAGTTCCGTGCGCACGCCGTTGTCGGCGAGCCTGGAAAAAAGTTTGTCGCCGAGAAAATCGGATGCCATGGCGCCCAGGAACTGCACGTCGGCGCCCATGCGCGCGGCCGCGATGGCGCTGTTGTAGGGACAGCCGCCCGGGGCGACGCGGAAGCCGCCGTACGGCGTCCTCTCCGCGCTGCCGGCACCCTCGATGGGTACCATATCGATCAGGTTTTCCCCGCAGCAGATTATCATGATGCAGCTCCGCGCATTGAAGGTTTTACGAAAGGCAAAAAACTGAAGGTCATGCCATCCTACCGCATTGCGGCAGGATGGCAAAGCCCGATTCACATTAAATGAGTGTCGCTCACTGATACAGAACGGCGGCGACCTTGGGATCGTCGATGTTCGTCTTGTCGTAATAGTAGAAACCGGTGTCGACGACTTTCGGGAATTTTTCGCCTTTAAGAGCCTTCACCGCGCATTCGACGGTTTTGTAGCCGATGCCGACGGGGTTCTGGGTGATCGCGCCAGCCATGTCGCCGGCGCGGATGGCCGCGATCTGCTGGGCGCCGGAGTCGTAGCCGATGACCACGATCTTGCCGATTTTTTTCATCTCTTTCACGCCGTTCATGACGCCGATGGCCGAGCCTTCGTTCGCGCCGAAGAATCCTTTGAGATTCGGGTGGGACTGAATGATGGCCTTGGCGAGATCGGTGGACTTCAGGTGGTCTCCTTCGCCGTATTGGACGCTGACGATCTTGATCTTGGGATATTTTGCCTTGATCCTGTTGACGAAACCATCGCGGCGATCGATGCCGGTGCGGCTGGTCTGGTCGTGGACGATGACGGCGACTTCGCCTTCGTTGTTGATGAGTTTGGCCATCATGTCGGCGGCGTAGGCGGCCGCGGCGATGTTGTCGGTCGCGCAGGTGGTGAGGGGGATGTCGCTGTCGACGCCGGAGTCGAAGGCGATCACGGGGATGCCGGCTGCCTTGGCTTTCTGCAGATAGGGCAGGGCGGCCTTGCTGTCGAGGGCGGCGAAGCCGATGGCGGCAGGCTTTTTGGCGAGAGCGGCGGATAGCATGTCGATCTGCTTATCGACCATGGTCTCCGATTCCGGACCCTCAAAAGTGATGTTCACCTTGTAGTCCTTGGCGGCCTGTTCCGCGCCCTGCTTCACGGCCTGCCAGAACTGGTGCTGGAAACCCTTGGAAATCAGGGGGATGTACAGCGTCGCTTGAGCGGACACCCCTGATACGGTGATCAACAACATTGCTACGATCAGGCTCGCTACGAGCTTACGATTTTTCATAGCAACCTCCTTATGAAATCTCTCCGGTTCCCGAATGGGACCGGCGTGGCACAAAATTAAAGCGAAATGGCCTCGCCGATTGGCGTCGCATCTATCGATGCGAGGCATCTATCGATGCGAGGCATCTATCGACGCGCTATTTCTTCCTTCGCAATATGTCCAGGTACACCGCGAATATGATGATGATGCCCGTCGTCACGATTTGCCATTCCTGCGGCACCGAGAGGATGCGCAGGCCGTTCGTCAACGTGCTTATGATGAAGGCGCCGATGATCGTCCCGATGATGGTGCCTTCGCCACCCGACATCGAGGTGCCGCCAATGACGACGGCCGCGATGGCGTCGAGTTCGTAGCCCTGGCCAAGGGCGGGCTGGGCCGAGTTGAGCCGCGAGGAAATGAGGATGCCGGCTATGCCGACGATGGCTCCGCAGAAGGCGTAGGCCGCGATCTTCCAGCTGTCGGTGTTGATGCCCGAAAGGCGGGCCGCTTCCTCATTGGAACCGATCGCGAAGGTGTAGCGGCCGAAAGTCGTCTTGTTCAGGATAACGGCGCCGATAATCGCCACGATGAACAATATCATGACCGCGTTCGGCACCTGGAATTCCTCGCTGAAGTTTAAGAACGAACCCATGGAGATCTGGTTGAAGGCGGGGGCGTCGGTCAGGTAGATCGGTTTGGAGTGGGCGATGATGAGCGAGAGTCCCTTGGTGAACATGTTCATGCCCAGGGTAGCGATGAAGGGCGGGAGCTTGAGTTTCGCGACCATGACGCCCGAAACGCCGCCGCAGATAATTCCGGTCAGCACGGCCACGAGGACGCCGACGAATATGGGTAGGTGCCAGTTCACGATGGCCTGTGCCGACATAACGGCGGTCAGGGTCATCATGGTGCCGATGGACAGGTCGATGCCGCCCGTTATGATGACGAAACTGACGCCGACGGCGAGTACGCCGTTGACGGCGGTGGCCAGCATAATGGCGATGATGTTGCTGGGCTGGAAGAAGTTGGGCGACGCGATCGAGAATCCTATGATAAGGATCACGAGGCTGGAAAACGCTAGTATTTTCTGCTTCGCCTGGGAGGATGAAGATTTGACGCTGTCCTTCCCCGCCCCGGTCGTCTTTACGCTTATCTCTGCCATATTCTTTCCTTGCTTTATTGGTTGGCTTGCGCCTTCACCATGGTTTCGCGCTGGGTGGCGAGCTTCATGATCTTCTCCTGCGTCGCTTCGGAGGCCGCGAGTTCGCCGGTGATCCTTCCTTCGCACATGACCACGATGCGGTGGCTCAGGCGAAGGATCTCGGGCAGTTCGGAGGAGATCATGATGATCGTCTTGCCTGCCAGGGCGAGCTCGTTGAGGAGCGTGTAGATTTCCTGCTTTGCCCCGATGTCGATGCCCCGCGTCGGCTCGTCGAAAATGAGGATGTCGCAGTTGCGGATCAGCCACTTCGCGACGACGACCTTCTGCTGGTTGCCGCCCGAGAGGAACTTGAGCTTCTGCTGCAGGCTGGGGGTCTTGATCGAGAGCTTTTTGACGTTCTCCATGGCCGCCTTGCGGATTTCCTTGTTTTTCACGAAGCCGGCGAAACCGGTGAACCTCGGCATCGAAGCCATGGCGCTATTCATCTCGACATCCATGCTTATGGCGACGCCGAAGCGCTTCCTGTCTTCCGAGAGGTAGCCGATGCCGTGCCTGACGGCGTCGACGGGACGCCTGATGATCACTTTCCTGCCGTTAACCCAGATTTCGCCGGCGTTGATGGGGTCGGCGCCGAAGATGGCGCGCGCGGCCTCCGTGCGTCCCGCGCCCATAAGCCCCGCGAAGCCGAGGATTTCTCCCTTCTTCGCCTCGAAGTTGATGTTCTTGAGCACGTTGCCCTGGGACAGACCTTTTACCTTGAGCATGACGGGCTTGTTGGCAGACAGGTCGATCTGGGGAACGCTCGCGTCGATCGTGCGCCCCACCATGAGAGATATGACGCGATCGAGGTTCGTGTCCCCGATCTTCAGCGTGTCAACGTACTGGCCGTCGCGCATCACCGTGATGCGATCGGAAATCCTGAACAGCTCATCCATGCGGTGCGAGATGTAGATGATAGCGACGCTCTTGCTCCTCAGGTCGCGGATGATGGCGAAGAGTTCCTCGATCTCCGCGTCGTTGAGCGCGGCCGTCGGCTCGTCCATGATTAAAACGCGGGCGTCGTAGGAGAGGGCTTTCACTATCTCGACCATCTGCTGCTTGGCGATGGTGAGTTCCCTGATCTTCACGCGCGGATCGATATCCATCTTGAGCATCGCGAAAAGGTCGCTGGCTTTCTTGTTCAGGGCCTTCTCGTCGAGGAAGGGGCCCTTTTTCGGTTCGCGTCCAATGAAGATGTTCTGAGCGGCGGTCAGGTGGTTCATCAGGTTGAGTTCCTGGTGGATGATGGAAATGCCCAGACGCTGGGCGGCCTTGGGATTGGGCATGGAGACGGGCTTCCCGTCGAGGAGGACCTCTCCGGAGTCTTTCTGGTATACGCCGGAAAGCACCTTCATGAGCGTGGATTTCCCCGCGCCGTTTTCGCCGACGAGAGTGTGGACTTCACCGGGGTAGAGGTCGAACTGTACGTCTTTCAAAGCGTGGACGCCGGGAAAGGATTTGTTGAGGTTCTTGACAACGATCAGTGGTTCTGCCAAGGACAGGCTCCTTAATGTTTATCATTCGACTAATGTACACGTTTACCGAGTTTTGAAAATGAATGTATACGTTTACATTCATCACCTGTATTTTTGATCGGGTTTTGGATTCTGTCAACAAGAAAGTGAAAAAAAAGAATGGCCAGGGTTCCGTAAGCCTGCATCCTTGAAGCAGAGGCTCCCAGGATGCCGGCCTATGAGACTCTGGCCACGTTCGTCGTGTTTAAAAACGCTCACGGTGCCAGGCTCAGGACAGCGCCTCCCAGCCGCCCGATGCCTCCGAACGGTACAGCGCGTCCAGCGTCTTCATGTTGGCGATCGCGTCCTCGGCGGGAGTCGGTTCGGGTTTCCCCGCGAGGAGGCATTCCGAATAGGCGTCGAACATGAGCCTGTATTGACTCGCGGGGCCGCAGAGCACTGTGCGGGCGCCGATGCTCGTCGTCACCTTCAGCTCCGCGGGAACGTCGGGGTACATATTGAAGGGAATCTGCATGGACAGCGACCCCGACGTGCCGACCACGTCGACCCTCTGTACGGGGAAGGCCTGCATCGACACCGAAAATTGGGCGTGGGCGCTCCCGAAATCGAGAAGACCCGAGCTCAGGGAATCGACGCCCATCTGCTCGTCGCGGACGACGAGGGCCAGGGCTCTCCTCGGCTCGGCGCCGAGCATGAAGCGCGCGCTGGAAACCGCGTAGCAGCCGATGTCCATGAAGGCGCCCCCGCCCGATTCCCTCATGTTGCGTATATTCTTCGGATCCTTGTTGTTGAAGGTGAACTGGCCCTGCACAAAAACGATCTTGCCGAGTTCCCCCGAGGTCGCGATCTGTTTGGCGCGCGCCCACTGCGGGTGGAAGCGGTACATGAAAGCTTCCATGACGAGCAGGCCCTTCGACCTCGCGTAGCCGATCGCTTCCTCGGCCTCCCGCGCGTCCATGGCGAAAGGCTTTTCGCAGAGAACGTGCTTCCCCGCGTCGGCCGCCGCCCTGACCCACTCGGCGTGAAGGTGGTTGGGCAGCGGAATATAGACGGCGTCGATCTCCGGATCGGCGAGCAGGGCTTCGTATGAACCGTAGGACTTCGGAATTCCCAGCTTTCGAGCCTCCTGGGTCGCCTTTTCCGCGTCGCGCGACGCTATGCCCACGACCCTCGAGAGGGACGAGTCCCTCAGCTGTTCATTCACCCTCAACCTGTAGTGATTGGAGACGGAGAGCACTCCCCACCGAATGTGATCCATGTTGACCTCCCGCTTCTCAGCGTCGATGAATCGTATCACGGCCGCCGGGGCGCGGAAACCGTCCATGCGGCCGAACCGATAGGCGCGGGCCGGACGGCGAGTCGCTGACGGGAAGCCGCTAACGGCGAGGTGACGCCGCCTGGCCTCGCGGGCTATACTGACTTGATTCCATATCCCGACATCCCGTATCGAAAAGGTTATTTGCAGTATGAATATGGTATTGATACGCATTGCGCTCTCCTTTGTCATCGCCGGCGCCTGGATCGCGTCCGTCACCTACTTCGGCGAGCGTCTGGGTAGCCGGAAGGCCGGGCTTCTCGGCAATATGCCCTCGAATATCCTCATTTCCCTCCTCTTTATGGGAATCACCAAGGGGCCTGAATATGCCGCGGCTTCCACGGCGGGCGTTCCCATGGGGATGATGATCGATACGATATTCCTCGCCGTTTTTATCTTTACCATACCGTATGGGCTTCGGATCGCCCTGCCTGCCTCATTCGCCGCCTGGGCCTTAGCGGCTATCCTGGTGCTGGCCCTCCTCCCGCCGCTCGGTTTTCTCGCTTCCATAGCCGCGTATATCGTCGTAACGGCCGCGCTTTTCTTTCTGGTGAGCGCGAAACTCGGCGCGAAGCGCGTCGAAAAGAAGCCCGTGAAGTTTTCCTGGAAGGTATCCCTTATCCGGGCCTCTTTCGCGGGCGGCGTGGTCGCCGGGGCTGTCGCGATAGCCCAGGTGGCTCCTCCCTACATGACGGGAGTGCTCGCCACCTTTCCCGCCGTCATGACTTCCACGATGGTGATACTGACCATGAGCCAGGGCCCCGATTTCGCCCAGGCCGCCGGCAAGATACTCATACTCTCCTCATGCAATATTATTGTCTTTTCGACCTGCGCCGGCCTCCTTTTCGTGGCCTTGGGACCCTGGCTGGGCACCCTTCTAGCCTATGCGGCCTCGGTCTGTTCCATCCTCATCATCGATCGGCTTACGGTTAATGTGCGTTAAGGCGCCGATGCACCGATGCGCCGAACGCTTGTCTTTTCACGCTTCTGACGCTATATTTTGCGAATGATTCGCAAATTTTCCACTTGTTTTGCTGAAACGGCGCCTTCCGCTCGTCGTTTCCGGGCTGTTTTTCTCCCTGTGTTCGCCATGGCATGTCTCACCTTCGCTTCCGCGGCGGGCCAGGCAGTCCCGACGATCGCCGTCAGCATCCTTCCCCAGTCGGAATTCGTCGCGAGGATTGGCGGCGACAGGGTGAGGATTCTCACCCTCGTGGGACCGGGCGCTTCCCCCCACAGCTACGAGCCGACGCCCCGCCAGATGGCCGACTTGAGCGGCGCGGCGATCTGGTTCTCGATAGGCGTCGAGTTCGAGAACGCCATTCTTCCCAAGGTCAAATCCCTCTATCCCAAACTTAAAATCGTCAACAGCGCTCGGGGCGTCGCCTATAGGACGCTGGAAACGCACGTTGACGCGGCGACAGGGGACGGCGCTTTAGTCGCGACAGGAGCCGACCTCGGCGCCTCGACACCTAACCCAGGCACCCCTGCCTCGGGCGCGGCGGCTCCCGACGCTCACGCGGGCGAGGGCGGCATCGACCCCCACGTCTGGCTCGGCCTGGAGGCCGTGAGGCTCCAGCTAGCCACGATCAGGGACGCCCTCATCGAGTTCAAGCCCGCCGACGCGGCCTATTTCAGGGCCAACCACGACGCCTACCGCCGGGAGATCGACGCCCTCTTCGCCGACCTCTCGAAGCGGCTCGCGCCGCTGAGGGGCGCTACCGCCTACGTGTATCATCCTTCGTTCGGCTACTTTCTGGATAACTTCGGGATCAAGCAGGAGGCGGTGGAGGTAGGCGGCAAGGAGCCGACGCAGAAAACCCTCGCCCTTCTCATAAAAAACGCGAAAGCTGACGGGGCGAAGGTGATTTTCGTGCAGAAGCAGTTCTCGTCGGCCGCGGCGCGGACGGTGGCCGCCGCTATCGGCGGCGTCGTTGTCCAGATCGATTCCCTGGCCGGAAACTGGCTCGAAAATATAGGAATCATGGGCGAGGCCCTCAAGCGGGCGGCGCTCAAGCATGCCGCGGCCCGCTGAGGTTGGAGAAAACATGAGCGAACACAAGAAGATCGCCATAGAATTCGCCGGCGTGGATTTTTCTCACGGCGAGGTGGAGGTCCTGCGCGGTAGTTCCTTCCATGTCCACGCGGGCGAACTCGTCGCCCTCGTGGGGCCGAACGGCTCCGGCAAAACCACCATCCTCCGCCTCATCATGGGGCTGGCGGTGCCCAGGGCGGGAAAGGTCGAGGTCTTCGGCAAGCGTCCGGAAGCGGCGAGGGGCGGCATAGGCTATGTGCCCCAGTACATGAGTTTCGATCCGGCCTTTCCCATTTCGGTGGAAGAGGTGGTGAGGATGGGGCGGCTGGACGGCTTTGGGAAGGGCTGCAGGGGCGCCGAGGCTTCCTGCTCCGATATCGACATGGCCCTCGAGCTGGCCGCCGTCGCCGATCTGCGCAAGCGCTCCTATACGGCGCTCTCCGGCGGCCAGCGCCGGCGAGTCCTCGTGGCGCGGGCGCTCGCGAGCGCGCCCAACCTGCTCATTCTGGACGAACCGACGGCCAACATGGACCGCGAGAGCGAGGGAAGGCTTTTTTCCGTCCTCGGAAACCTGAAAGGCAGAACGACGATTCTCATAGCCACCCACGACACCGCTTTCGTGTCCTCGCTCACCGACGTGGTCCTCTGCGTCGGCGAAGGCGACGAGCACGCGCTCGGCGTCGTACGTCACGCCTCAGGCCCCGCCGAGCATGTCTCCTCGGGCCTTTATGGAGGCACGGTCCTCCAGGTCCTCCACGACACCGAGCTGCCCGATGCCTGCTGCCGCGGCGCGGGATAGAGCGGAAGGAGGGCGGTCATGAATTTCTTCACGGCGCTTTTCGATCCCGCCATGCCCTTCGTCAGGAACGCGCTGGTCGCGGGCCTTCTATCCAGCGTCCTTTTCGGCGTTCTCGGCTCCGTCGTCACGGTGAAACGCATCGCGGGCCTTGCCGGCGCCATATCGCACGCCGTGCTGGGAGGCATCGGGCTCGCCCTCTACCTCTCGGCGAAGAATATCATGCCGGGCTTGTCTCCCATCGTGGGGGCGCTCGTTTTCGCCATAATCTCGGCAGCCCTGATCGGCTTCGTCTCCCTCAAGGCCAAGCAGCGGGAGGACACCGTCATCAACGCGCTCTGGGCCATCGGCATGAGCATCGGCATCGTCTTCATCGCCAAGACGCCGGGCTACGCCGACCCCATGAGCTACCTTTTCGGAAACATACTTCTCGTGTCCACGAGGGACCTCGTCCTCCTCGCCGTCCTGGACATCGTCGTCATCCTCCTCGCCTGGCGCTACTACCCCCAGATCGAGGCAAGCGCCTTCGACGAGGAGTTCGCCAAGACGCGGGGCGTGAATACAGATGTCGTCTTCTTCGTCATTCTCGCCGTCACCGCCGTCGCCATCGTCCTCCTCCAGACCTTCGTCGGCATCGTGATGGTGATCGCCATGCTCACCCTGCCGGCGGGCATGGCCGGCTATTTTTCGAAGAATCTCGCCGGCATGATGGTACTGGGAACGGTCTTCTCGGTGGCTTTTTCGGTGGCCGGCCTCATCGTGAGCTGGGGATTGGATCTGCCTTCGGGCGCCGTCGTCGTCCTTGTCGCCGGCGCGACGTTCCTCGTGGTTTCGGCGCTCAGAATCCGCCGCAAGGCTTAGGCGACAACATGACAAAGGCGAGAAAAGCGGTTCAGGATATCCTGGACGCGGCGGGCAAACCGCTCTGCGCCCTCGATGTGGGGGCTATCACGGGGAGTCTCTGCGACACGGCGACGATTTACCGTTCCCTCCATTATCTGGAAGAGAAGGACTTCGCCGAATCCTTCGTGCTCCACTGCGCCGTCCATGGCACCGAGCGTTACTACGTTTCATCGAGCGCCCGGCACAGGCATTGGTTCCATTGCGAGCGCTGCCACTGTTTCGTGGACCTGGGCGCCTGCAGGGTGGAACCTCTCCTGAAGGACATGGAAAAGGTCGCGGGCGTCGAGATCAGAAGCCACATGCTCTACGCCACCGGCATTTGTGCACACTGCGCTGGGCTGGAGGGGCCGGTCTCAAGCGCCCATCAGGAACCCGCCGGCCACCTTCACGACGAATGAGACCAGCCAGGCCAGCGTGAACGAATAGATAACCTGGAAGATGAGCCACTTGTTGCCCGCCTCGGCCTTTATCGTCGCCAGGCTCGCGAAGCAGGGCGGCATTATCAGGATGAACATCATGAGGACGATGGCGGTGAGCTGGTTCATGCCGGGGTCGCTGCGCAACGCGTTCCTGAGGGATTCCGTTTCATTCGCGTCCGAAGTCTGCGCGCCATACAAGATTCCGAGGGTCGATACGACGAGTTCCTTGGCGCTGAATCCCGGAATGAGGGCCACGCCTATTTTCCAGTTGAAGCCCAGCGGCCTGATGGCCGGCTCCATGAACTTGCCGATCCGTCCCGCCACGCTGTATTCCAGGCGATATTCGTCCAGCCTTGAATCGACGGCTTTCTGGACCGCGGCTTCCTCAGCCCCCGCCATGCTCGTCGCCAGTTCCTGTCGGATCGTTTCTGCTTTTTGTATTTCGTCCTTGGGCAGGGGGAAGGTGGTGATCACCCAGATCAGCACCGAGGCGGCGAGGATGACAGTCCCCGCTTTCTTGATGTAGTTCAAGGTTTTTCCCCAGACATGCCAGAATATTCCTCTCCAGGTGGGTAGGCGGTAAGGCGGCAGCTCCATGACGAAGGGAGTGGTCTGCCCTTTCAGCACGGTTTTGCGCAGGAATATCGTGGAGAGCATCGAGAGGACGACGCCGGTCAGATAAACGCCCATCACGACATTGTCCGCGTTTTTCGGGAAAAAAGTTCCCGCCAGGAGGACGTAGACGGGCAGCTTGGCGCCGCAGCTCATGAAGGGAACGGCGAGGATGGTCGCGATACGGTCCCGGGGGCTCTTGAGCGTGCGCGTGGCCATGATGGCGGGCACGGTGCAGCCGAAGCCGAGCATCATGGGCATGAAGGACTGGCCGTGGAGGCCGAAGGCGTGGAGCGCCTTGTCGGTGAGGAAGGCCGCGCGCGACATGTAGCCCGTATCCTCGAGGATCGAAATGCAAAGGAAGAGGATGACGATGAGGGGCACGAAGGAAAAGACGCCGCCCACGCCGTGGATGATGCCGTCGAGGACGAGGGACTGGAAATACCCGGGTGGAATGACGGCCTTGGCGGCGGCGGCGAGCAGCGCGAAGAACTGTTCGAGGAGGGCCGTTGGATATTCGCCCAGGGCGAAGGTGAGCTTGAAAATACCCCAGATCATGAGGAAAAAGATGGGAAGGCCGACGACGGGACTCATCAGGAATTTATCGATGATTTCCGTCACCGGGATAGCGTGCACGGGCACTTTTTTGACGGCTTCCCTGAGGGCGCCCCTGATATAGCCATAGCGCTGTTCGGTGACGACGATCTCCGAATCCTTGCCGTAATGCTTCGAAAGCCAGGCCCTGTCGGCGGCGGCTTTCTCCCCGATCTCGGCGCCGCGCTCGTGCTGCTCCAGCCTTTTTAAGGCGTTAGCGTCATTTTCGAGCAGTTTGATAGCGAGCCAGCGGACGGGGTAGCGCGCGGCGAAGGCCGTGTCGGAGGCGATGGCTTTCCGGAGCGGCCCCAACCTGGATTCGATTTCGTCGCCATAGCTTGGAAACTTGTCCTGCCTCCTCGCGGGGCTCGTTGTAGCCGTCTCAAATGCCTCGAGCGCGGCGTCGAGGAGCCCCTCGATGCCGCGGCCGCTCGTTCCTACGGTTTTCACGAGGGGAATGCCCAGGGTTTCCGAGAGTATTCCCGCGTCGATGCGCAGGCCTTTGGCTTCGGCCTCGTCGGTCATGTTGAGGGCGCCCACGACGGGGATGCCGAGTTCCTGGAACTGGAGGCAGAGGTAGAGATTCCTCTCGAGGTTCGTGGAATCGAGGACGTCGATGACGATGTCGGGTTTTTCTTCCAGGAGAAAGTCCCTGGCGACGACTTCATCGAGGGAGTAGGCGGTGAGGCTGTAGATTCCAGGCAGGTCGATGAACCTGAACTGTACGTTTTTGTACTCATGGAGGCCTTCACGCTTTTCCACCGTCACGCCGGGGTAGTTTCCGACCTTGTGGTGGGCGCCGGTTATGGCGTTGAAAAGGCTCGTCTTACCCGCGTTGGGGTTGCCGGCCAGGGCGACGCGTATGGTTTTCATCATGCGGAATTCCTGTCGTTTGGATCATGGCGTACGCCGTCGCCTTCACTAGCGCCACTGTCTTGACTGGCGAGCCTGCTTTGATCGGCGCTGCCGCCTTGGCTGGCGGCGCCGCAGCAATCCGGTTCGGCGAAGAGGCTCCGAAATAAACCGCCACGGCCTCTGCGCGCCCTGTACGGCCTGCCTGCCGCGTCGTTTCCGTGACCTGCGCTGGCCGCGCCGGCGGCCTCCCCCGAAGCCCCTCTGTCCTCGGCCGCGCCGGCT
>DATMZF010000027.1:0-28302 GCA_035560555.1 Rectinemataceae bacterium | reverse complement strand
TTATCATATTCCATGAATAATGAAGTAACTCCGGCATGCCGCGATGAGCTGTTGGAACCATATGCGACGAAGTTCAAAGCCATTGGACACCCCGTTCGCCTGAAGATACTCTGCCTGATAGCCCGCCAGGACGTTCCCTGCGTCGGCGACCTCTGGCATTGCCTCAATCAGCCGCAGCCTGTCGTGTCTCAGCACCTGGCCATATTGAAAAAGACGGGAATCGTGTCGTCGGAAGTGCAGAAGACGAAACGCGTCTATTCGATAGTGGATCCCTTCATCAAGGAACTGGTGACGTCCATCGTCTGCGAAATACAGAGCGAGGAAAAAAGGCAAGCCGAAGAGGAGAAACAGACGCCGCTTTCTCCCGTCTGATGTCGAAGACTATCCGACGCTCTTCCTCAACTCTTCTTCAAAAGCCTCGTCGGCCTCGGCGAGGCGAACTTTTTGTGGCTCCTGTCCCTTCCTGAAGATGAGGACGAAGTCCCCCGCTCCGGTTATGCCGATATCGGCATGCCTCGCCTCGCCCGGGCCATTTACAACGCAGCCCATTATGGCGACTTCGATCGGGGCCTTCAACGAATAGAGCCTATCAGACCACCGGGCAAGGAAGGCGTGCGTGTCGAAGGAAGCCCGGCCGCAACGCGGACAGGAGACTATCCGCACTCCCGTCCTTCGCAGTCCCGCGCAACCTAGTATCTCGCGCGCCGCTATCACCTCGGACTCCATCGAGGCGGAAAGAGAAACGCGTATCGTCGCCCCGATGCCATCCTTGAGCAAAGGCACGAGGGCCGCGGTATTCCTGGCGATCCCGCTTATGAGAGGACCGGCCTCGGTTACGCCCAAGTGCAGGGGGTAATCGAATTTAGACGCGAACAGTCTGTTCGCGCGCTCTACCTCTCCTGGCTCGTTCAGTTTCATCGACACCACGAGATTGGAAAATCCCAGCTCTTCGAAAACGGCCATTTCGCGTTCGGCCGCCGTTACGCAAGCGGCCGCGATATCTTCGCCATCACGGAGATCTGCCGGCAGGGATCCCGCGTTGACGCCGATTCTGAGCGCCACTTCCTTGTCCTTCGCCTTGGCCACCACCTCGGCCGTCTTCCACCTTGCGCCTATATTCCCCGGGTTAATCCTGATCTTCGCGATGGGATAGTCCATGCAGCGCAGGGCGAGGCGCCAGTCGAAGTGAATGTCGGCCACCAGGGGCAAGGGGCTCTTCGCGGCGATGGCGCCCAGGGAATCGGCTGAGGCCTCGTCGGGAACAGCGAATCGGAGAACGTCGCAGCCAATTTCTTCAAGTTTTTCGATTCCGGAAAGAACATCGCGCAGTTTCAGGTCGTTTTCGCCGGAAAAAACGGGCAGAGGGTCCTTCCACATCGTCTGGATGGAAACGGGCCAGTCGCCGCCCATCATGAGGGAACCGACTTTTACGACACTGCTTTTATAGTTCATATGGTGCTTTGAAGATTAGGCGCCGCCCGCGTGCCCGGGGCGGACATTTCTGCCGCGGGGCGAGCGGGCGGCGCCTCGGAACCGTCAGAGCGCTCCGAAGGTGAAGGCCATGACGAAAAGAGCGATGGTTTCGCAGAGACCGACGACGATCATGTAGTTGGCGAAGCCTTTCTCGGTTTCACCGTAAGCGTCGCAGCCCGCGGCGGCGGCCTGGCCCTGAGCCAGGGCTGACCAACCCATGGCGATTCCCGACATGATTCCAGCCGCGCAGATGAGCAGCGGGTCCTTGGAGGAACTGAGCATCCTGTTCATGATGATGAATCCATAAATCGTCTGAGTGAGCGGGGCGCCGGCGAAAGCGACCAAGAGGAACGAGGCCTGTTTGTTGTTCATGTAGGATCGCTTCCAGGAGCCGATAGCGGCCTGTCCCGCAATGGCCGCGCCCAGCGAAGATCCGATGGCAGAAAACCCGAGTACGCACGCCGCGCCGATCATGGCAATGTTCATATGATGTTCTCCTGTGCTTTTCTCTCCTCGGCCGATTCGCTGAGGGGTTCATATTTATATCCAGACCATTCCATTCCCAGATGGCTGGAAAACTCGAGAATATTGAGCCGGATGCCGTGCACGAGCACTGAGAGCACGCTCATGACAAGGTTGATGCCATGTCCCACGAAGAGGAGAACGAGGCCCACCAAGCCGCCGATCAAAAAGGCCACGATACTGCCCCCCGTTGGTCCTAGGAGGTTTATGGCCATGCCATTTACAGTCTGTGAAATCGCCAGCCCGGCCAGCCCAACCGCCCATAGGCGGATATAGGATACTATGTCGGCGAAAACGCTAACCACGCCAAGGAAGCTGGGAATAATGCCCTTTAGTCCCGCGAGGAGAGCCCGAAGAAGGCTTCCATCCCAGTTCCCAAAGATGAAATTCAGGATAAAGCCACCGCCAACGAGAGCGAGAGCCCAGCCCTGCAGGGGAAAACGACTGGCGTCGATGACGAGGTTAAGAACCGCGTTCAGCATGCCGACTACCATGCAGAGCGATCCGACCTGGGCAAGGAACTTGATGTTCGGCCAATCCCGCTTGATATTCTTGATATGGGCGATGGAAAGCTGCAACGTGCCAATTATAAAACAGAATATCTTGGTATTTGTGCCGGAATCCGGATTGGATCCATTGAGCGCCGTCAGGGACATATTCTGCAGAATCCCCGGCAGGGATTCATAGGGAATCGCGAACCAGGTACCGGTCAAGAAGCCCCATAGAATCGTCATCCCGCTGAGGACAAAAAGAAGTCGTCCCGCGTCGGACAGGGGCTTTTTTGCCTTCCTGCTTTTGGTGAACATGGCGATCGCTATGCCGAGCAAGATCAAACCGTAGCCGCCGTCGCCAAAAATCATCGCGAAATAGAGCGAGAAAAAACCAAGGAACCAGAGCGAGGTATCGTATTCGCGGTAATTCGGCACCGTGCCCATGAAATCGAGGACGGGCTGGATCATCCGCACCACGGCGTTGTTCTCCACCTTCGTCGGGGGCAGCTCATCGTCCGCCGGGTCGTCGAGGGCGATGGCCCACCCTCGCCTGCCGGCTTCCGCCATCAAGCTGTCCGCCACCTTGGCGGGAACATAGCCGGCGAGGTAGCGCAGGGCGTCCTGCCGCGGCATTCCCGCGCGGAGCCTTTCGATCGTAAGCGTCGATTCGATGCGTCGTATCTCTGCGTCGATGGTGGCGACGTTCGTAGACAGGCGTCTGAGTTCCGCCTTTTTCTCCGCCACGCTTTTTTCGCACTCGGAGATTTCCCGATCAAGACGAGAGAGAGGGAGCGCGGGCAGCCTGAATTCCTCGAAGCCGACCGGCGTCGGGGCGGCGTCGAGCAGGGCTATCCTAACCTTCCCTTTCGGGGCGGAGAGGCGCACGTAATCCACCTCTTCGGCAATTTCCGCCAGTTGCTGGGGCTGGCCTTCGAGAAGCCTTATCTGAAGACCGTATTCTCGCAGCTTCTCGAAGAGTTCGGGGGTAAAATCGCCCCAGTTCCGGATTCTGTCCGTTTCACGCTTGAGTTCCGATATTCTTTCTAGAAGAGAAGAAATGGCCGCCTGGCCTTCCAGGGTCGAAACTATCAGTTCCATGACCTGGACGGACGCGTCCGGTTTCGCCTTGTTTTTCTTGTCGCGGCTGGAGGTCAATATGCCCTTGGCGTTCAGCGCGCTTTTGAGGGCCGTATCAAGGGTCGCGCAAGACTCGCCCAAGCTCTGAAATCTTTCGAGATGGACTATCCCGAGCTTGCGCAGATACAGGGGAGCCGCGCGCGCATCCTTTTCCATGAGTACGAGGAGAAATTTTTTCATGGGTGCGATCATGCTTCACGCCCCTCAACCTTTTTCTTGGATATCTTGCCTCGAACGACCTGGGCGGTCTGCTGATCTCCCAGATAGATGCGTATCATCTTGATCGCGTTCTGCGTTTCGGGAATCTTGACCTTCTCGAAGAGGTTCACCCGCTGGTTGGTGATGCGCAACTCGGCGGCGAGGAGAATCTTCTGCCTCTCCACGACCTGGAATTCCGCGTCTGCCGCGAGGGTCTGTTTCATGAGCTGAAGCGCCCTATCCACCCAGAGCGGCGTCTGGAAATAATCGTAGGCGGCGAGTTCGAATTCGGCTTCCTCAAATACCGGTATGATGACGCCCGCGATGTTCCCGACTGAAGTCTTTATCGATTTCAGCGAAAGGTGCGGCAGTCCCGAAGCGGATCTCGCGGCGCCTTCCTCCGAGAATACGGCGATCCACGACGAAAACTGCCGCTCGAGCGCTTCCTTCACGGAAACCAGCTGGGCGAGACGCGCTTCCACGCCTCGAATCTCCATCTGGAGCTGCTGTTTTTTGAGCTGAAGCGTCGGAAGATACCTCTGGTACATTTTGAGGGCATCTTTCTGTTTTTTAAGCTCGTTTTTAGTCAGTTTTATCTTGGCCATCGCCCCTGTCTCCGAATACCCTGCTTTCTCTAGCTTGTTTTTTCTGCTCCGGCGGAGCGCGACGCCGGCCAGAACTTCTGGATCAGATCGGATCTCAACCCCGTCTCCCTGGGTTCGAAGCAGGAAGCGAGAATTTCCCAACCCTCGTCGAGGGCTTTTTCGAGGGGAATATTGACCGAAAGATCCATCATCTTTGTCTCGAACAGTTCGCCGTACTTGAGAAGTTTCTTGTCCCAGGCGGTCATCTGGAAGCCCATGGATTTTTTCTCGAGGGTGTCGCGGTAAGCGGCGAAGAGCTTGATCATGCCGTCCATGATGGCGCGGTGATCTTCGCGCGTTTTGCCGTTGACCATCTGCTTCAGACGTGAGAGGGAGCCGAAGGGCTCGATCCTTCCACCCTTGAGGTAGAACTGACCTTCGGTGATGTAGCCTGTGTTGTCGGGCACCGGGTGCGTGACGTCGTCGCCCGGCATCGTCGTGACGGCGAGCGTCGTGATGGAACCGGCGTCGGCGAAGTCGACGGCTTTTTCGTAGCGCGCCGCGAGCTGGGAATAGAGATCGCCGGGATACCCTCGGTTGGAGGGAACCTGTTCCTGGGTGATGGCGATTTCCTTGAGCGCGTCGGCGAAGTTGGTCATGTCGGTGAGGAGGACGAGGACGTTCTTGCCCTTGAGGGCGAACTTTTCCGCCACCGCAAGCGCTATGTCCGGCACCTGGAGGCACTCGACGATGGGGTCGGCGGCCGTATGGACGAACATGATCGTCTTGGCGAGGGAGCCGCCCTCTTCGAGCGTGTCCCTGAAGAACAGATAATCGTCGAACTTGAGGCCCATGCCGCCGAGGATGATGAGATCGACCTCCGCCTGCATGGCGATGCGCGCCAGAAGCTGGTTGTAGGGCTCGCCCGACACCGAGAAAATGGGGAGTTTCTGGCTCTTCACCAGGCTGTTGAAAAGATCGATCATGGGGATGCCGGTGCGGATCATTTCCCTTGGAATGATGCGCTTGAAGGGATTGACCGAAGGACCGCCAATGGTGATGAGGTTGTCGTTGAGGATGGGGCCGCCGTCTCGCGGCTCTCCCGCGCCGTTGAAAATCCTGCCCATCAGGTTGTCCGAAAAGCTTACCTTCATGGGGTGTCCAAGGAAACGCACTTCGTCTCCCGTGGAAATTCCCCTTCCGCCTGCGAAAACCTGAAGGTAGACGAGGTCCTTGTCGAGACGGATGGTTTCCGCGAGGGAGAGTCCGTAGCGGCTCGTCACCTCGGCCAGCTCGCCGTAGGCGATATTCTCGGCACGGACCGAAATCACGTTGCCCGTGATCGATTCTATATGCGAATAAACCTTATTCATCGTTTACTCCAGTCTCGCGAGGATTTTTTTCGCCTCGGCATCGTATTCGGGTTGGCGTTCAGCCAGCGCTTTCTCGATCGTGGAGAGCGACTGCCCGTAAAGTTCGGAACCTTCCTTGGAACCGTTGAGATCCAGGAAGGCCTGCCGGACTTCGTAGAACCAGGACCTGGCGTCTTCCTTATCATTCATGCGCAGGGACGCTCCGAGAATGCTCAGCACGAGGCGGAACATTTTCCTCTGGCGTTCCGGCGTGACGGAGGCGTCCACGGGATCGAAGGAGTTCTGCTGCAGGTATACCGCGTCGAGGAATTCGCCTTTAAGGTAGACGGTATAATCCTCGAGGCTCGTGCCTTCCTCGCCGACGACCTTCATCATGGCGCCTACCTCGGCGCTGCGTTCGAGGTACGTGTGGGCGTAACGGACGGTGTCCATGGGCATGATGCCGGGATACTTCGACCAGGAATCGAGGGGGTGAATAGCCGGATACTTGCGGGCGTCCGAGCGTTCGCGCGAAAGGCCATGGAAGGCTCCTACGACCTTCAGCGTCGCCTGGGTCACTGGCTCCTCGAAGTTGCCGCCAGCGGGCGATACGGTGCCGCCGATGGTGACCGAACCGAAATTGCCGTCGGCGAGGCGGACGATGCCCGCGCGCTCGTAGAACGCCGCGATCACCGATTCCAGGTAGGCCGGGAAAGCTTCCTCGCCAGGGATCTCTTCCAGGCGGCCCGACATTTCGCGCATAGCTTGCGCCCAGCGGCTCGTCGAGTCGGCGAGAAGGAGGACATTGAGGCCCATCTGGCGATAGTATTCGGCGAGCGTGACGGCCGTGTAGACGGAGGCTTCCCTGGACGCTACGGGCATGCTCGAAGTGTTGCATATGATGACGGTGCGCTCCATCAGCGATTTTCCCGTGCGGGGATCGGTGATTTCCGGGAATTCCTTCAGCGTCTCGACGACTTCGCCCGCGCGCTCGCCGCAGGCGGCGATGATGACGATATCCACGTCGGCGTTGCGGCTCGTGACCTGCTGGAGGACGGTTTTACCGGCTCCGAAGGGACCGGGGATGCAGTATGTGCCGCCCTTGGCGACCGGGAAGAAGGTGTCGATGATCCTCGTCTTCGTCACCATGGGCTGTTCCGGCTTCAGGCGCTCGACATAGCAGTCGATGGCGCGCTTTACCGGCCAGGTGAAGGTCATGCTCAGGTTTTTCTTGTTCCCGCGGACGTCCTCGACGATGGCGATCGTCTCGTCGATCGCGTACTCGCCTTTCTCCGCTATACTGACTATCTTCCATTCGCCGAAGAGGTCGAAGGGAAGCATGATTCTGTGGGTAAAATGGCTTTCGGGGACGGTTCCCAGGCTATCGCCCCTGCGCAGGCTATCTCCCGCCTTGGCTGAAGGCGTAAACATCCATTTCAGGGATCTGGACAGCGCCTTGAGATATACGCCGGATTCGAGGAAGTAGCCCGTCTTCTCGGCGATCTGCGGAAGGGGATTCTGGAGGCCGTCGTAGATCTGCCCCAGAAGACCGGGCCCCAGCTCTACGGAGAGCATCTCGTTGGAAAAATCGACGCCGTCGCCGATCTTTATGCCTTTCGTCATCTCGTAGACCTGAACCTGGGCTTCGCTCTCCCTGATCCTGATAACTTCGCTTTTCAGCTTTTTTCCGTTTGAAAGAATATAGGCCACTTCGTTCATGGCCACATCGCCATCGAACCGAACGGAAACCATATTCCCGTTGACCGCTACCACCTGCCCGCTTTTTTGGCTCATGCCTTTTCTCCCAGATTGTCTGTTTCAGCAGTTCGGGATGCCGTGCTGAGGATGTCGTCGTAAAGATGACGATATCCGGCGCTCCCTGTCTCGGCGTTCAGCCGTTCAAGCCGCTCGTTTATCGCCAGCTTCATTCTATACGCGATGATGAAATCGAGATCGAAGGTCGAAAGCGAAGAGAGTCTCTCTATCGCGTTCCATCTTTCTCTCTCGAGGTTCAGTTCGGCCTGATAAGGATCGTCGATCGCGAAACAGGAGGCGGCGACGCGTCCCGCTTCGTCCGAGCGTTTCGAGGGCCTGACGAACTCTTCCTCGCTGCGGTTGAACCGCCTGGCCCTAAGCCTGGCCAGCTCGTTGCGGAAAGTTCTCTCCCAGGCTAAAAAGCTGGCAAGGAAGCCAGATCTCAGCGTTTCGGGGACCTTGTCGCTGTTCAAGTATCCAATCGCGGCAACTGTCTCGGCGCAGTCCGCGGAGGATAAATTATGCCTGCACAACGCCAGGAATTCCTCCTCCGACATGGGTGGCGCGGCCCCGAAGAGGAGGCCAGGAAGCGTCGCCGACAAGTACCAGTAATGGCTCACGAAAGTCTGTCCTCCGCGAGGGAAGCCTTGACGCATTCGGCGAGCCGCGCGTTCACGCGGGAAGCCAGAATCTCGGCGACGGATTCGGCCGAAAAATCATATTGTACGGATGAAGCTTCAACCGCGATCCGGAATCCCGCGTCGATTCCATCAAAAGGTTTAAACTGGACGCCTTTGCCCAGCTCTTTGGCGAGCCTGTTCGCGAACGCGCTAGCCAGAGACTTGAGCGTCGCGGGAGGCAAGAGGATAACCAGATCGCCCTGCGTCTCTTTGACCATCGACTTGAGGAGGTCCGGAAGTACCTTTTCGATGAAGGCCGCATCCAAAACTTCTGCGCTGGTCGCCACGATGGCGTCGCGCATGAAGCCCTGCACTTTCTCACGCAGGGCGAGGATAGTGTCCCGGGACGCCTGGACGAGGGCGAGTTTCGAAGCCTTTTCCATCGCCTCAATCCTTGTCGCGGCTCCGGCCTCTAGCTCGAACGCGCTCTTTTCCGCTTTGACGACGATTGCTTTGGCCTTAAGATCAGCTTCGGCGACAATCCTTTCGGCTTCGGCGCGGGCTTCGTCTACCCCTTCATCCTTGATTCTCTTGAGAAGTTCCTGAACTTGTAGTTCCATACGGCTGCTATCCTTGTCTCGCGACGATTGTATTGGAATTTGAAGCTATCCAGCTCACTTTAAGGCATTGTCTTTTATATTCTTGAATTCAATGATCGTCAATCCATATTTGGGTATTTTGCGGATGATTCCCCAGGATGGGCTTGACATATGATCCTAAAAATTATACATATCCAATGCTGAATCGCGACCGTCGCATTGCGACGGCCTGATCGCGACCGTCGTATAACGGCTATTACCCCAGCCTTCCAAGCTGGAGACGTGGGTTCGACTCCCATCGGTCGCTCTATCGCTTATTTGAAAATCATCTCGAAACTTCAGTATTCACAGCTTTTATTATCTGCGCCCCCACGAACAAGAGCCATAGCAAAAACGAGAGTTCTGCGACCATCTACAGGACGGCGAAGGGCACAAAGGCAGCAGCCATGAATTGCGGGAAGTATAAATAGCTGATACCCTTTCTCTATGGATACCGAAAGTCCTGAGATATTCATTGATAGGGGTATTTTCATGAGCGCCGAACTAGTATCGTATCTGTCACGCTATATGACCATAACCGAAGAACTTGCGGATATTTTTCTCAAAAGCTCGTTCGTGCGAAAATTCCCCAAAGAGACAGTCCTGCTGCGCGAAGGGGATGTGGTACAAGAGGGATACTTCATACTGAAAGGCTGCGTCCGCAACTATATGCTGAAGGATGGAGAGGACAAGACCATCAATTTCTTCATCGAAGAAGAAGCGATAATCCCGATAGGCTACGGAAAGAATGTTCGTTCCGAACATTTTCTCGAATGCCTCGAAGATACCGTCGCGGTAGTATGCGTGCCCGATGAGGAAGAGAGAATGCTCGCCGAATATCCCGAGCTGAAATCGCTGTGCCTTGCCATGTCGGAGATAATGGCGGCGAAGCTTCAGGAAAGCCTTGCGCGCTACAGGACCTCGACGGCTGAGGAACGCTACATAGATTTGGTTGAAAAGCGGCCGGATTTGCTTCAGAGGATTCCCCAATATCTGATCGCCAGTTATCTTGGGATAAAGCCCGAATCCCTGAGCAGAATACGCAAGAGGCTTTCTCGCCCAACGAGGAAGTGAATCGCTTCCGATCGTTCTTAACCTGGATCAATGACATCCATGACGTTTTCGCCTATCCTTCCCCTATCTTCTATGGGGGAAGGCGATTTGCTTTGCTCTCCTGCCTCCGAATTATTTTTAAGGAGTCTGTATGTCAAAGAAATTATCGCTCGATGATCAAAAAGTGAATACAAAGATCATCATAATGTCCGCGTGGATCGCTCTGATGTGTCTCTACATTTATTGCGACATCCTTACGTTTTTTCGGCCGGGAACCATCGGCGGCATAATGAGCGGAAAGATGGGATTCCTGGATGTTTCGCCGATGAGCCTGTTTTCCGCGTCTTTATTGATGGTTGTTCCAAGCATCATGATTCTCGTCTCCGCGCTTACGGCCGCAAGCGTAAGCCGCGTCATCAATATGGCCGTCAGCGCGATCTACTTTCTGGTTAACATCGGCAATTTGATCGGCGAGACCTGGGCATACTATTTTCTATTCGGATTGCTTGAGATCAGGGTGGTTATACTCATCTTCGTCATTTCGCTTCGATGGCCTAAAGAGCGTGGCGCAATCGCCACCTGAAAATCCTATCACAGGGCAGTCATCGGCTAAAATCATTTTTCGCCAGTACTAAAAACAACGGAACGGCAAAACAGAGGAACACGACTATGAATGATGAAAGCATCGAGTATTGAAGAACTGGGCTCATAGAACCCTGGGGGCGAATGACTTGCATCAATACTCTCGTAAACCACAGTACGCATGTCGCCCCCAGCACGATCGCGATAGAGTATCTATTCGACTTGTTTCCGATTATCAGCAATAGGTTCATCAATCCAAACAGGACGAGAGCCAGGGAAAAAAAGATGTTTATCGCGCGGACCGCGACTATCAACTCGGTCGCGCGAGCGTCGATGTACGAATACCATTTCCAATCCTTCGGGACGGTAAAATGCCAGACGCCGAAGCCTATGGAAGCCGAGCTTCCGATCATAATCATAATTCTCGCCAGCGGATTGCTCATTCACTCACTCCTCACAATAGCGGCGTCGATCAGGATGACGCGCGAATTCCTTCGTAGTTGGTCACTTCGCGATACCTTCCGCGCGAAGCCGCATTGCCGCGCGTTGGCCGCCTTCGGTACGCACGAGCGCGAAGCGAGCCTCGGCGCCTGTTGTTTTCGGATCAACAAGCGTAGGCACTATGAAAAAAAGGCTTCGGTCTCCGAGCCTGGCGTTCCCCGCGCAGCCGTACTCTTTTCCCGAATCCCCTTCCGTTTTCCAGGATTCCTCGAGCGCCGTTAGCCTGAAGCGAATCGGCATTCCGGAAGAAGAAGTAATCCGCAGCTCCTCCTGGAGCATGGAGGCGTTGAGCCTTGCGTATTCTCGCCTGCCCAAGGAATCCATCGAGACTATTTCCATGCCGCCGTCGGGGTTGGGCGTCACCCGCATTTCGATGATTCCGGTATTCCGTCTCTAGTCATCGACGCACGCGTAGCGAAGCTAATGGGTTTCTCCTACGACTGCCTGCGCTTCGAGGCGGGGCGTGAAAGACAATGTCAAAGCCAGGCAACTGGCTAACACGGCCAACCCTTTCGCTTTCATGTCCTACTCCAATCCGGAGGCGGCTAGCATCGTCGCCGAACGCGAAGCGAAGGTCCCATCCGACAGGCAGCAGATCTTCATGATCGACGCGCCGAGAAGTATGGCCAATATTCCCTCGGCCCTCATGCCTTTGTCTTTTGGGTCTTCGCCTCCCCCAGACGAGGCCAGTGCTTTCTTTAAGGCCAATATCGTGCCCTGGGCGCGGGCTTTCAGCCCTGGCGCCACGCTTTTCTTCGTCAACGCCTCCATTATTATGGCGAAATAGAGAGGCGACGGATCGGAAACCGCGAAACCGGCGAGAGAGCCGAAGACCTGAGGTTCAGCACCCTGAGGCAGGGAACGCACCAGCAGTTCCGCGGCGTCGAGAGCCATGTCCACGAGCGTCGCGAATATCGCTTCCTTCGTGGGAAAGTAATGGTAGACAAGCCCATAGCTTAATGAGCATCGCCCGGCTATCTCCTGCATCCTCGTCCCGTTGAAACCGTTCTCCACGAAAACCTGCAGAGCCGTATCCAGAATTGTTTTCCGCCTATCTTCGCGGAGGCCTTCATTGGCTTCCTGGCTTCGTGGCGACATGCTGACTCCTTATGATTGACATATTTGTCAATATATAATTTGAACAAGAACCTGTCAAGGCAGATTCTAGGTAAGCCACTTATGTTCGATACCGCACAGACCGACCCCGCTGTCACGATTTACTATTGTGTGATAGCGATTATGAAAACAAACGAACATAGGGATCGTGGCTTTCTCGACGAGATCGCGCACAGGGTAATGATTGAGCGGGGACTTGTTCCCGATTTTCCGGGCGCGGCGCTCGCCGAACTTGAGAAAATCAAGGGACCGGCGATCGAGCCAGGCACGACGGCATTGAGAGATGCGCGGAATCTTCTCTGGTGTTCCCTCGACAACGACGATTCGCGCGACCTCGACCAGCTGACCGCCGCGGAATCATCGGACAATGGCGAGGTCAGGATACTGGTGGCTATCGCCGATGTGGACGCCATCGTCAAAAAACAATCAGCCATCGATCTTCATGCGCGGCAAAACACGACATCCGTCTATACGGCTTCCGAAGTCTTTTCCATGCTTCCCGAAAAACTTTCCACGGACATAACTTCCCTCAATTTTGACGCCGACCGACTCGCCGTGGTGATAGAAATGACGCTCGACCTCAACGGCGCCATACAACGATCTTCCCTTTATCGGGCCAAGGTGCGCAACTGGGCTCGGCTCTCCTACAACAGCGTGGCGGCCTGGCTCGATGGCAGCGGCCCCATGCCTCAGGAAATCGGCGCCGTCATCGGCATGGAAGGGAGCATTCGCCTGCAGGATTCCATGGCGCAGAAGATGAAAAAACTGCGACATGAGCAAGGCGCGCTCGTGCTGGAAACGATCGAGGCAAAGCCCGTTTTTCTGGGCGATACCCTCATCAACCTGGAGCCGGATACCCGCAACCGGGCAAAAGAAATCATAGAAGAATTCATGATAGCCACGAACGGCATAACCGTTCGTTTTCTTGCCTCCAAACATTTCCCCGCGATGCGCAGAGTCGTCCGGACGCCCAAGCGATGGGATCGGATAATGGCGATCGCTTCCGAACGCGGCACGACCTTGCCCCTCAAACCCGATCCGAAAGCGCTGGAAAGTTTTCTGGCTGCATCGAAAAAGACCGACCCTCTTCATTTTCCCGACTTGTCCCTCAGTATCATCAAGCTTCTCGGCAGAGGCGAATATGTCATCCAGACGCCAGGAAACCCAAACGAAGGGCATTTCGGCCTCGCCGTGGGGGATTACGCGCATTCCACGGCGCCGAACCGCCGGTATCCGGACCTGATCACCCAAAGGCTGCTGAAGGCCGCCATCGAAGGACGTCCCGTACCCTACTCCATAGAAGAACTCGAGATTCTCGCTCGGCACTGTACCGAAGCCGAGGATGCCGCCCAAAAGGTCGAACGGCAGCTCATCAAGTCCGCGGCGGCGATTCTCCTTGAGAGAAGGATCGGCGATCGGTTCGATGCCATCGTCACAGGCGCGTCCGATAAGGGCACGTGGGTGCGCATCAGCGAGCCTCCTCTCGAAGGAAGGCTCGAGCGAGGGTATGAGGGCCTGGATGTGGGACAAACGCTGCGAGTCCAACTGATCAGCGCCGATGTGGAGCGCGGTTTCATAAACTTCAAACGTTATATAGTGATTTTAAGAGGAGTCCTTTTTGAGCATTATAGCCATGAAAGACAACACGAAAATTTATTACAAGGATTGGGGCGGCGGGCAACCCGTGGTTTTCTGTCACGGCTGGCCCCTCAATTCCGACAGCTGGGAAGCGCAGATGGTATTTCTCGCTTCCCATGGATTCCGCTGCGTCGCGCACGATCGAAGAGGGCATGGCCGCTCGGAACAGAGCTGGATTGGCAATGACATGGATACCTATGCCGACGATCTTTCGACGCTCATCGAAACGCTCGATCTACAAGACCTGGTCCTGGTCGGGTTTTCCGCTGGTGGCGGCGAAGCCGTACGCTATATCGGCCGCCATGGCACGAAGCGAGTATCCAGGCTCGCGCTGATAGCCGCCGTCCCTCCCCTGATGCTAAAAACGCCAAGCAACCCGAAAGGTCTGCCGATCGAGGCGTTCGACGCGATCCGCGCCAATTCCATCGCCGACCGTTCCCAATGTTACCGCGACATCGCCTCGGGCCCCTTTTTTGGCGCGAATCGCGCCGGAGCGAAGGTGTCCCAGGGAATGATAGATTCGTTCTGGCTTCAAGGTATGCAGGCAGGTCACAAGAATACGCTGGATTGCATAGCGGCTTTCTCCGAAACCGATTTCACCGAAGACCTGAAGAAAATCGATGTGCCGACGCTGATCATTCATGGGGACGATGATCAGATAGTCCCGATAGGAGCCTCCGCCCTTCGCTCCTCCACGCTTATCAAGAACGCCACGCTGAAAATTTACCCCGGTGCGCCGCACGGACTTTCCTATACGCATCAGGCGAAGCTCAACGCCGACCTTCTGGCTTTTCTCAAAAAATAAAAAAGGAGTAAAAAGATATGGATAATGACAATACCAAAAAGGCGACCGTTATCGTTCTTCCGCCTCTGCCTTATGCGGATAATGCTCTCTCCCCGGTAATTTCCACACAGACGATCTGCTTCCACTACGGCAAGCACCACAAAGCCTATGTCGACAACCTGAACAAGCTCATCTCGGGAACGGAACTTTCAGCGTTGACGCTCGAGGAAATCATCCTTCGGACAGCAGGGAAGACGGATAAAGCGGCGATATTCAACAACGCGGCCCAGACATGGAACCACGCTTTCTATTGGCGCAGCCTCGCGCCCTTCTCCGGCGCCGAGCCTTCCCCGGCATTGAAAAACAAAATCGATGCCTCGTTCGGTTCCCTGGACGCCTGCAAAAAAGAGTTGCTGGCCGCGGCTACAAGCCAGTTCGGCAACGGTTGGGCATGGCTCATTTTGGACGGTGGCACGTTGAAGGTGTTGAAGACAGGCAACGCCGAGACGCCGATGACCTCGGGCTTGAAGCCGCTGCTGACCATTGACGTTTGGGAACACGCGTACTATCTGGATTACCAGAACAGGCGAGCTGACTATGTCGGTTTGGTTCTGGATAAACTTTTAAACTGGGATTTCGCGGAATCCAATCTGACGAACTGATCATGAGGTTATAGGAGAATACATATGAAAGGAAATGAAAAGGTAATCGAAAAAATGAACGCTCTGCTCAGCGATGAACTGGCCGCGTCGAACCAGTATATTCTCCACGCGGAGATTTGCGCGAATTGGAAGTACGGGAAACTGCATGACACTATGCAGAAGCGCGCGATCGATGAGATGAAGCATGCGGAAAAACTCATCGAACGCATTCTCTTCCTCGAAGGGCGACCCGTCGTCAGCAAACTCGGCGCGATCAACATAGGCATAGACGTCGAGGAAATTTTCAAGAAGGACTGGGCCGCGGAAAAGAAAGCCATCGATGATTACAACGGCGCGATAAAGACGGCTCAGGAGCTCGGCGACAACGGAACGAAGGAACTTCTGGATTCCATACTGGGCGATGAGGAATCGCATATCGACATGATCGAAGCACAGCGCGACCAGATTGCCCAGATGGGTATAGCCACCTATCTCGGCCAGCAGATTTAAGGAGCCGATCCATGAAAATCGCGATAGTTTTTTATTCGATGTACGGCCACATGTACCAGATGTCCAAGGCGGCCGAGGAAGGCGCGAAAAGCGCGGGAGCGGAAGTGAGGCTCCTGCGCATCGCCGAGACGCTGTCACCCGACATACTCTCCATCACGCACTCGATCGAGGCTCAAAAAGCCTTCGCGGGTGTGGCTCTCGTCGCGCCGGAAGATCTAGAATGGGCCGATGGCATCATTTTCGGCGTGCCTACCCGATACGGGAACATGCCCAGCCAGGTGGCCGCCTTTTTCGATTCCACCGGACCAGTATGGGGACGCGGCGGACTCGTGGGCAAAGTAGGATCAGTTATGAGTTCGAGCGCGACCCAGCACGGCGGCGCCGTCACGACGATTCATCACGTGCATAGCACGCTCCTCGCCCACGGCATGGTCGTCGTCGGCCTGCCCTACGCGAAGTATCCACCCCTCTTCGACACTACGGAAGTCAATGGCGGCACGGTCTTCGGCGCGACAGCCATAGCCGGCGGCGACGGCGCCAGAATGCCGAGCGAACACGAGCTCGGTGCGGCGAAGGCGCAGGGCGCGTGGATCGCCGAGCTGGCGGGCCGTTTCTTGAAAAAATAGCGCGATGCCGGCGAGGCCCTAAACCTCTTAAGGCCGCCCGAGCGGCCTTAATTCGTTCTAGCAGCCCCAGCCCGCCCAAGCGGCCTCGACTCGCCGAAGCGAGCCGGGCATCCGTATTTAGAGATATTGATCCAGTCGGCCCGCAGAGAGCTCTTCATAGGTCGGCAGCCCTTCCACGACGAGGGGCTTTTCGGGATTCTGGTTCGTGAAGGTGCCGAATACCGCCGCTACCGACGCCACGTGTCTGCCCACCCTCGTCGAGAGCGGCCAACCCTTCTCGTCGAAAGGCACGAACAGTCGCCCGAGTTTCTGCGCGCGAACATACATCTCGTCCTTGCCGTCAATTATGAGGGCTTCGTCCGTCTTGCCCCGAAGCCTGCCCTGCGACGGGTTGGTATCCTCCAGCAGGATGGCCAGCGTATTGGTGGCGTCGCCCAATTCGCGGTGCGAAAGGCCGCGGAGGCTTTTCGGCGAGGGTTCGAGGCCCATCGTTATGTCCTGGAACTCAAGATCGAGAAGGACTTCCGAGGCCAGGGGCATCGCCCGCTCGTGGGCCACGATCGCGTTGATCACTGGGTACTCTGGCGATGCCTCATGGAGATCAATGGTTATGTCGATGGCTTCCTTCTCGATGAGGCTCGTGATCGCGTAGGCGACCTTTTCGGTGAAGGTGCCGTTGGGCCTGCCCGGATAGGCCCTGTTCAGGTTCCTCGTCTCCGAGCCCGAAAGCTGCTGGCCCGAGGCTGCGTGGATGTAGATATCTGGATCGGGCCACTGGTCTATGGGGTTCGTGGCCCTGGAGCCGAAGCGGAAAACACGTTTCCCGGAGGCGGCCTCTATCGTGATGCTGTGTGGCGTGCCTTCCATAGGATCGGCGTGCGTGAGTCCCGAGGCGTTGGCCTGAGGTATGACGAAGAGGCGTCCCTCCGCGGGGATGGCGTTCTCGACGAGGACGATGGCGGCCATAAAGCCCGCCGGTTCGTTCCCGTGTGTCCCGCCGAGCACCAGGGCGCTGCCGCCGGGCTTTCCGGAATCGAGAACGTAGACATCGGTATCGCCCACCGTGTCTTTTATTCCAGGGAAATATTCCGATAGATGCGCGATGCGGGTCACGCCCGGGCCCTTGCGTATGACATCGGGCTTGCGCATCGCGAGGTAGCTCGGGGCCGCGAGGCCGATGACGGCGGCGGCGCAGACCAGGAGGAGGATCGAGACGTAGGCGTTCTGCTTCTTGTTGAGTTCCATTTTGTGTTTCCCCCTCCTCAGACTATCATCAAGGCGCGCAGCACGAGCGGTATGATGACGATGGCCGCGTTTATCTTCAATTTGAGATCTTTCTGGGAAAAGAGTTCGACCACGACGAAGCCAGCCGCGGCCGCGGTGATGATGCGATAGCATATGGTAAGCATAGATTACACTCCCAAGAACTTTCCGATGGGGTTCGCGAAGATGATCACGACGACCCCAATGATGACTGTCAGAACTGCTGGCAGGGCGCAATAGCGGTTGATGCGACCATATTTCGGCTCGCCGATGAGGCCAGCGGTCACGACCGGCGTGAGGGCGACGGGCGGCATATAGCTGCCTATGGCCGCGATAAGCGAAAGCGCCGAAAGAACGACGATTTGGTTCTTGCCGAGGAGAGCCAAGGCGAAAGGCACTCCGAGGATGGACGCCGCGCCGAACACCGAAATGCCGCCGAAAAGCGGAATTATGAGGGCGATGCTCACCAGCATAAGCGACGAGGGAAGGGACAGCGCCGCAACGACGATTCCGCCGCGCATGCCGGTCAAGGTCATAACCTCGATGAGCATGCCGACGCCGAAGAGCAGCCCCACGACGGGAAGAATGTCGGAGATGCCCTGCCGCGCGACCTTGATAATATTGAAGCGTTTGCCCGTCACGATTCCGATGAGCGTGCCGATGAGAAAGGTCAAGGGCAGCATGAGGTCGGGGAACCAACGCGGGAATGCCTTGGGGCCTATCATGAGGACGATGACGACGATCAGTGGGATATAGATGGTCCAGCCGGTTTTCTCTTTCGTTTTCCTGTTCTCGGCGACGACTATGGAGAGTTTGTTCCTGTCTACATGCCTGTAGCCGATGTAGAGCGTCGTGAGAATGGCGAGGGGAAAGGTAAGGAGGGCGAGTATGCCGTCGAAGCCGACATAGGGCAGGTCTATGCCTCCGCCGATGATCATGACGGGAATGTTGACGGGAGGAGCGATCATGCCGAACACCGAGGCGCTGGTGATGACGGCGCCGGCCACGGCCAGAGGCATGCCCATCTGCATAAGTATGGGCGCGACGAGGGCGCCTGTTCCGAGCACCGAGGCCGTACAGGAACCCGTGATCATGCCCGGGAACATTATGATGATGGTCAAGGCGACGAGGAGAAGCAGGGGGGATCGGCCGAAGGCCGAGATGACCGCGCGGGTGAGTTCGGCGAGCATGCCGTTCGCCTCGATTACCTTGATGAATACCATCGCCGTGATGAGGACGAGACAGGTATCCAGATAGCCGAACATGCCTTCCACGAGTTTGTCGAGGGGGAAACCAGCGCCGGCCACCAGAGCCACCACGATCGAGGTGATGACGAGGCTGAGAGAGGCGGGAAGCTTCGCGAGAAGGACGAGGAGGACAAAACAGGCTATCATCAAGCCGAGGAGCAGAAGATAGGTTGTCATCTGAGTCCGCCTTTCATCGTGTACCGTTTCATGAGAATGACCTTCCTTTCGATGAATATGGGCGCCGCCACGATAGGCGGCGCCCAATGGAACGCTATGGTGCCAGAGAGAATAGTTTAGAAGGCCGCGGCCTGTCCATCACGTCGGGGATCGGCGCCGCCCAAAAGGAGCCCCGCGTTGTAATCATAGAGGACGGCGTGCACGCCGCCGAAATAGGCGTCCCAGTCGCCGCGAACCGTGACCGTATGGCCCAGCTTCTTGAGCGCCTCGTAAGTGTTGATGGAATAGCGGCCTTCGAGATTGAGGGCGCCCGAAGCCATCTGGAAGACTCTGGGAGCGAGAATGGCTTCCTGGATGGGCATGCCGAAATCAATCACGTTGGAGATGACCTGGGCGACCGTCGGGAAGATGCGCGTCGCGCCTGGAGAGCCGAGCGTCATGAAGGATCTGCCCTGGGGATCGAGGACGAGGGTCGGGCTGATGCTGGAGAGGGGGCGCTTGCCGGGCTCGACGGAGTTGACGGAACCGGGGGTCGGCACGAAATCGTCCATCTCGTCGTTCATGATGATGCCAGTGCCAGGGACGACGACGCCCGAACCGAAGAAGTAGTTGATCGTCTTGGTGATGCTCACCATGTTGCCTTCCTTGTCCATGACGGCGAGGCTTGTCGTGGAACCGGATTCGTACTTGGAAGGATCGCCGGCGGTAGCCGAAGCCATGGGCTTGGCGACATCGATCTTGGCGGCGAGTGTTTTCGCGTACGCTTTGGATGTGAGACCCGCGAGGGGGACTTTCACGAAATCGGTATCCGCCATGTACTTGGAGCGGTCCGCGAAGGTCATCTTGAGCGTCTCCGCCCAGAGGTGGGCGTTGGCCGCCGAACCCTGGACGGATTTCGCGACATCGAAATTCTCCATTATGTTGAGCATCTCAATGAGGTGCGTCCCGCCCGAAGAAGCGGGAGGAACGGACAGAATCTTATATCCGCGGTAGCTGCCCACAACGGGCTCGCGGATCTTCACCTCATAGTTCGCGAGGTCTTTCATCGTCATGATTCCGCCGCGCTTCCGGACTTCGGCGACAATCGCCTGGGCTATTTCGCCCTTGTAAATGGCGTCTTCACCATAGATCCCAACCTTCGCCAGGGTGTTCGCGTAATCCAGGTTGGTGAAAGTGTCGCCTATTTCATAGGGAAGCCCTTCGTTCAGGAAAATCTTCGCGCCTTCCTCGTACTGCACGAGTTTTTTATAATTGTCATTGATGATCTGGGCAAGGTTGACCGTAACGGGCACGCCCTTCAAGGCCCAGCCTATGGCCGGCTGCACAAGGTCCATGCGGGAGAGATTGCCCGAGCCGAAATGATCGAAGGCATAGAGAAGCCCCTTCACCTCGCCGGGAACGCCTATGGAAAGCCCGCCCTCATACGTGGATTTGGGGATGACTTTGCCGTCGCTTCCCAGATACATCGTGGGAGTGGAAGCCCCAGGGGCGCATTCGCGGAAATCCACGACGACGGCCTTGTCCATGTTGGCCATCTTGATGATCATGAATCCGCCGCCGCCGACACCGGAGGCGTTGGGTTCCAGGACATGGAGCGCGAACGCCGTGGCGACAGCGGCGTCGACGGCGTTTCCGCCCTTCTTGAGAATATCGATGCCTACCTGAGAAGCTTCCGGCTTCGCCGCGGCGACTACGCCGTTCTTGCCCTGGGCGCCACGGCCATAGAGATTGACGGGCGTCTGGGCAAAGGCGATCGATAGACCGGCGGCCAGCAAAACGAAGGCTGTCAACAGTTTTTTCATTCACTCCTCCCTCTTAAAATAAATATTCACCTCCATGATGGGACGGGCTCTCCCTTCCTGTCAAGGGAAAACCCCGGCTAAACATGAGGATTGAGCCTTGTGAATATTGGCTTTTCAAGAATCGCGGGAAGCTCGTGAATATTTTATTCGGAATCAAAAACCATAGCGCTTTATCTTGTACTGGATGTTCCGTCTGCTTATGCCGAGCGCCTCAGCGGCTTTGCTTCGGTTGCCCCCGCAGTTTTTAAGCGCCTGCGCGATTGCATCGCGCTCGATGGCGTCCATCGATTCGGAAGCCGCCGCTTTTCCGGCAAACCCATCCATGCCCTTTGCCCTCCCCACGGTTTCGGGCATGCCCGGCATGGAGCGCGCCATCGTTGGACGATCCTGGTTCGGAAGGGCGAAGTCGAGGTCGGCCACCTCTATGAGGCTGTTCTCGCAATAGATCATGGCCCTTTCGAGGACGTTTTCCAGCTCCCTAATATTCCCGGGGAATTCGTAGTCGGAGAGCCGCTCCATAGCCTCGGCGCTGAACGTTTTCGTGGCCTTTCCCATGCGGTCGCAGAGCTTCTGGAGAACGTGGCGCGCGATAAGGGGGATGTCTTCCTTTCTTTCCCTCAGGGGAGGAATCCGGATTCTCACCACGTTCAGGCGGTAATACAGATCTTCGCGGAAGCGGCCTTCGGCGACGAGATCGTCTATATTCTTGTTGGTGGCGGAGAGTATCCTGGCGGCGACGGGGAGGTCCCGGGTCCCGCCCAGTCGCCGTATCCTGCGTTCCTGCAGAACACGTAGCAGCTTTACCTGAAGCGGGAGCGGCATGTCGCCAATCTCGTCGAGGAAAATCGTGCCCGCCCCGGCCAGTTCAAAGAGCCCCGGCTTTCTGGCGTCGGCGCCCGTAAAAGCTCCCTTTTCGTGACCGAAAAGCTCGCTCTCCACGAGTTCGGCGTGCATGCCGCCGATGTTCACCGCCACGAAGGGCTCCCCCGCTCCCTTCGAGGCGCCATGGATCTCCCTGGCGACGACTTCCTTGCCTGTCCCGCTCTCTCCCGTTATGAGGACGGTGCTGTCCGTCGCCGCCACTCGCTCGATGACGGTCCTAAGAGAACGTATCGAAGGCGATTCGCCGATGAGCCGCGAAGGGGCACCCGCCGTCCTCGAGTGGGCTTCCAGCGCGTCGTCGCGCTTCCTGTTGAGCGCCGCGCTCCTCACTTTGCGGATAAGTTCTTCCGGATCGAAGGGTTTCAGGAGATAATCCTCCGCGCCCGATTTGAGAGCCCTCACGGCGTCGGAAATTTCGCCCAAGGCCGAAATCATGATAACAGGAGAGCGTATCCCTTCGGAGACGATCCACTCGAGGAGGGCCTGCCCGCCCATTCTCGGCATGCGCAGGTCCAGGATGATGGCGTCGAAGTTCTGGCCTATGAGGGCTTCCCTGCCCTCGATGCCATCCGAGGCTGTCGTTACGCTCATGCCTTCCAGGCCAAAAAGCTTCTGAATCGAGTCGCGAATGTTTTTTTCGTCGTCGACAACCAGCACTTTCATCATGCGACCGCCTCCGGCAAGGTGAGCATCGCGCAGGTTCCGCCGCCTTCGCGCCGTTCGAGGCTGATCGTTCCGCCCACTTCTTTCGCGAAACGTACGCAGATGGCCAGCCCGATCCCGGTTCCTTGGCTTTTCGTGGTGAAGAAGGGGTCGAAAACGCGGGCCTTATCCGCCGGGGCTATCCCCTTCCCTCTGTCTAGCACTTCGATGTTCACTTTTCCATTCATGGTTTCTATGACTATATGAATTTCTTCTGGATTACCGCCGCTTTCTATGGCGTTCCGCAGAAGGTTTTCGAGGATCGAACGGTAACGCTCCGAGTCGATGAGGATTCTCGCCTTCGAGGTTTCACTCTCGACGAGGGATCGTCCGCAGAGCCGAAGGCCCGCTTCCGAGGCTATTTCGGCTGGGTCAAGGAGGCTCGGGAAGCCCTTGGGGTCGCGCAGATAATCGTTCACCCTCGTGGTGAGCCGGGAGAGCCTCTCCACCTCGGTGTTGATGATGCCCACTTCCATCTTGGACGCCTCAGGAAGCGTTTTCTCCAGAATGCTCGTCTGAAGTCTTATGGCGAGCAGCGGATTCTTGATTTCGTGGGCCAGCGTACTCGCGGCCGTGCCGAGCACGACAAGGCTTTTCTGCTTCTCCAGCCTGTCGAGGAATTCGCGGTTTCGAACCACGAGGAGCCGGATGAAGAAGACGAGACCGGCGAGGATGATTTCGACGACGGGGAAAAGGAACCTCATGAGATAGGTTTTTCGCCACAGTTCAGGCTGGCGCAGCTCCAGGAAAACGACATCGCTGTCGCGAAGCAGTTCCAGCATGAGGGAGCGCGGCTTGGCGAAGTTTTTATCCGCTTCATAAGCCGCGGCGGCCGCCGCCGCGTCGGTGTAAACAGGGAATCCCTCGCGGGGGTGAGGCGGAGGGATCATGCGCGTCGGCCGCAGGATGAGCACGAGGGAGCGGTTCTTTTCATTCTCGCTGTAGAGGCGCACCTGGTTGCCCTCGTCCAGGGCGGGCAGTCCGGTCACGCTGTACGTCGCCGGAACTTCGCCCCAGGAATAAAGTCCCTTGCCCTGGACGTCGTAGAGCCCAAGGCCGAGCACGCGATCCTTCAATGTCGCGTTCTGCTCTATAGCCGACCCGAAATCGTCGTACACCTTCTGGCTCGTAAAAAGGGCATTCAAGGTCTGTTCGGCTTCGTTCCGGCTCTCGAGACGATAGAGGAGGCTCTGGCCCCTGAATATCATCCCGTTCGCCATCGAGAGAAGGATAAATACCAGAATAGCGATCGCGGCCGATGCCTTATGCCCTTTCACGAAAACCTCCATGGCTTTCCGCCTTACGGTTCAGAATATCATTGCAGCAGCGAGAGAAGAAGTGCTTCGGCATCCAAGCCGGCGAGGTTCCTGAGCGCGGCCAGCCCATTGAGGAAGGTATAGCGCGCCGAGATGAGCGATGAGCGGTTGCTGCTCACGAGCAGCTCGGCGTCCGATAAATCTGAGGAGGAAGCCTTGGACAGCCTGAAAAGTTCCAGTTCGACCTCGTAATTGCTCTCCGCGTATTCGAGCGCTTTCCGCGAAGAGGAGACCGAACGCGCCGCCGAGATGAGGTCGTAGGCGGCGCTCTGGATGCTGAGGCTCAAGTCTTCCCTATCCGAGTCCAGGGTGAGCGCCGTTTTCTTGGCCTCTATCGTCTTGGCCTGGACCGTATTCTTTGTGACATACCCATCGAGGGGGATCGAGACGGACAGGCTGAGGCTTCCCTTGGAGGCCAGATCCAGTCCGGCGGCGTCATATGAGGCGGCATGGCTCCATCCCGCGGTAACGGAGGGCAGATATCCGGTTTTGGCGGCCTCAATTTCCTTTTCCGCCTGGCTCAAGGCCAGCGACGACGCCGCCAACGCCGGATTGTTCGCAAGGGCGGAAGCCTGCAGTTTCGCGATAAAAGCGTCGGTGCCGGCTTCGTCGTAGGACATTAGGGTCGCCATCAGCGTATCGTATTGGGCGAAAGCGATGGCTTCCGGCGCCAGCGCGGAGCCGGTGACGGACTTCAGTTTCGCCTTGGCCACGGCCAAGGTCCTTCGCGCCTGGCTCAGCGCCGTTTCCTTCGAGGCCGTCTCCGCCTGCGCTTCCATGACCAGAGCCTTTATGACGATGCCTGAGTCGAATTTGGCCTGCGCAATTGCCTGGTGCGCCTTGGAAGCCGAGAGGTCGCTCTCGGCCGCATCGACGACAGCCTGAGCCTCCAGCACGGCGTAGTAGGCCGAATCGGTGGACTCGAGCACATCGAGATAGGCGGCTCGGGCTTCTTTCCTCGCGCTCTCGGTGGCGAGCTTGTCGATCGCCAGAAGAATGGCGTTCTTGCCCCCGTCGTAGATGGTCTGCGACAAGGAGACAGAAGCCGTGACCGTCGCCGAGTCGGCGACGGTCGACGCGCTGGCGGCAGGATAGCTGATTCCGCCGCTAACGCCCACTGAAGCTTGCGGATACAGCTCGTAACGCTGGGCCTTTTCGGCCAGAAGGCTGGAATCCACGCTGAGCAGGGTCTGCTGTATGGTATTGGATTTCGCGAGGGCGAGTTCTCTCGCCTTTTCAAGGCTCAAACCTTGACTCGCGGCCTCTCCGGCCCAGAGGTTCATACCCCCGAGCATGAAAAGCGCCAGAAACACTATGATCAATTTTAATTTCATGATTTTCTCCTTGTCATTCGTAGCGAAGCGCTTCGATGGGATAGAGCCGCGACGCTTTCCTCGCCGGATAATAGCCGAAGAACACGCCCACGACGGCGGCGAAGCCCGCCGAAACGGCCACGACGAGCGGGTTGATGATGGCCGGAATCTGGGCGAAACTCCCGAGCAGCTCCACGATGGCGAAGGCGAGCGCTATGCCTATGATGCCACCGCAGAGGCTCAGCAGTATCGACTCGGATAAAAACTGTAATAGAATGTCCTTGCTACGCGCGCCGACCGCCATGCGAATGCCGATTTCCCTCGTCCGCTCGGTCACCGAGACGAGCATGATGTTCATGATGCCGATGCCGCCGACGATCAGCGATACTCCGGCGATGGCGGCGAGCAGGGTCGTGAGCGTCGCGGCGCTCGCCGAAGCCGTGGCGATGATCTCGGCCTGGTTCATCACGTCGAAATCAGCCTCGTCGTTCTGCCCAAGCCTGTGGGCTTCGCGCAGTATCGTCGTGACCTCGGCCTGAGCGGCGTCCATGAGGTCCTCGCGGGTCACGCTCATCTCGATGGAATTCAGGTACTTGCTCTTCTGGAGCCGCGCCAGCGCCGTGGAGAGCGGCACCATCACGACATCGTCCTGGTCCTCGCCCATGCCGCTGCTCCCTTTGGATTCGAGGACGCCTATCACCGTGAAGATCGTGGATCCGATCCTCAGCCTCTGTCCCAGCGGGTCCGTGTCGGCGAAAAGCTCTTTTGCCACCGTGCTGCCGATGACAGCTACCTTATTTCTGGACGTTTCGTCGCTTTCGGTGAAGAACTCGCCCTCCGCCAAGGTCCACTGCTTTATGGTCGTATAGCCGGTCTGCACGCCCCTGACGGTGGTGGGCCAGTTGCCGGAACCTCCCACCACTTCGGTGTCGTTGCTCTGCACCGAACCGGAGATCGCGGAGATATAGCTCGATTCGGCCATTATTTTCTCGATATCGCTCTCGGTGATCCTGTTGGCCTCGCGGGGACCTCGAGGCGGCATCACCATGAGGAGGTTGGTGCCCATCGACGCTATGTTCTTGGCTATCTGGGCTTGGGATCCCTGGCCCACCGCGACCATCACGATCACCGAGCAGACGCCGATTATGATTCCCAGCGAGGTGAGCAGGCTCCTCATCCTGTTCCTGAGGATGCTCCTCGTCGAAAGAGAAAGTAGTTTACCGATGCTCATGCCGCCCCCCTTGTCTTCTTAGCCGCCAGGTCGGCCGCCGCGTTTCCCGGCTTTTCCACGGCGGTGTCGGAAATGATGGCGCCATCCCTCATCGTGATGATCCTGTTCGTGTAGGCCGCCACCTCGGGCTCATGCGTCACCATCACGATCGTTATTCCCTTGGCGTTCAACTCCTGGAACAGCGACATGACTTCGAGCGTCATCTCCGAATCCAGGTTGCCGGTGGGCTCATCGGCCAGCACGAAGGCCGGGTTGTTGATCATCGCCCGCGCTATGGCCACCCGCTGCTGCTGTCCGCCCGAAAGCTGGGAAGGCAGGTGGTAAAGTCTGGAGCCTAAGCCGACGGCTTCGAGCACTTCCACTCCTCTCTTGGCGGGATCGCCGTCGAGACCGCCTCGCCTGTAGAGCAGCGGCAGCTGGACGTTTTCCAGCGCCGTCGTCCTGGCGAGAAGATTGAAGCCCTGGAACACGAAACCGATCTTCCTGTTGCGTATGTCCGCGAAGGTGTTGTCATCGGCCGCGGCGATATCCTCGCCGTCGAGGAAGTAGCTTCCCGCCGTGGGCTTGTCCAGGCAGCCGAGTATGTTCATAAGCGTCGATTTTCCCGATCCGGAAGGACCCATGATGGAAACGAACTCGCCGGAATCGACGTCCAGATCCAGGCCCCTGATGGCTTTCACCGTTATATCGCCCAACTCGTAGTGGCGTTTTATGCCGCGCAACTCAATGATCGCCATATGCTTACTCCGCCTTTTCGCGAAGGATGATCTTCATCCCTTCCAGATCGTCGGCGCCTAGGATTTCCGTGCGCGCGCCATCGGTCGATCCTGCGCCTACCATTTTCACGGCGAGTTTCCCCTGGCTGTCCAAGTACCAGAGCGCCTTCTTCGCCGCGGCCGAGGCGGTCGCGTCCGTTGCGCTCTCTGTCTCCGTAGATGCCGTTTTCTTGTTTCCGAAGCCGCCGGGTCCGCCGGGACTTCCGCCGGCCAATATGCCGGAGAGACCGCTTGTCTTCGTCGCGCCCGCGCTCTTGGCGAGATCGGTAGCCTTCAACGCGGCGTCGTATTCGGCGAGCGCGGATTTCTTCGCGTCGTCGGAGAGATCCGTCAGGCCGGCCGCGTAGACCATGCGCTGGATTTCCTGGGCGCCGAGGCTGGACGGCTGGTAGCGCAGCGCCGAATTCTGGACAAGGAGGGCGTTCTCCCTGGTTTCCTTGATGAACTCCACGTTGGCCGTCATGCCGGGCAGAAGCGTGCCGTCCGCGTTGTCGGCTTTTATGATCACGTAATAGTTGACGACGTTGTCCGTTGTTTCGGGCACAAGCCTGATAGTCCCCACCGATCCCGAGTACGTCTTTCCGGAATTGGCCTCGACGGTGAAGCGCACCGATTGCCCCACTTTGATGGAGCCGATATCGAGCTCGTCCACTTCGGCCTTAATCTCCATCTTGGAGAGATCTTCTGCCAGGGTGAAAAGCGCGGTCGCGTTCGAACTCGATCCTTCCACGACGCTCTGCCCGACATCGACGTCCTTTTCGAGGACGATGCCGTCTATGGGGGACTTTATCTGCGCGTACTGGGTGAGCTGGGTTTCGATGACCTTCAGCGCGGACTGAGCGGAACTGAGCGTCGCCTTCTTCACGTCGAGCGTGGTCCTGCTCGCTTTCAGGTCGTATTCGGACACGAGACCTTTGGCGGCCAGCGTGGAATTGTTCTGATAATCGAGCGCCGCGAGATTGTAGTTGGCTTGGGCTATGTTGAGGTCGGCCAGCGCTTCTTTCTGCTCGAGCTCGAGCATGTCGGTGTTGAGGGTGACAAGAATCTGTCCCTTCTTGACGGTATCATTGTAGTCCGCGAAAACCTTCTCGACCCTGCCGCTCATCTGCGAGAGGACGCTTACGCTCGATACGGGGGCCAAGGTTCCGGAACTGGTCACCACAGTCTCCAGGGTTCCCCGCGAGGCCGTCGTAAATTCGTAGCTCGCGGCCGAGGCGGTCGTCTTTTGGCCGCTTCTGACGCTCAGGAGCGATGCCGCGCCGCCTAGGATCAAAATCCCGGCGACAATTCCTGCTAATAGTTTCTTTTTCATTGCGAGTTCTCCTTCCTCGCATTATATGTAGCAGGATTCGTGCCAATCTATTATAGCTGT
>DATMZF010000026.1:0-20359 GCA_035560555.1 Rectinemataceae bacterium | reverse complement strand
TAATATAATATCGAAAAATTCACTCGTTATCCTCGCTGATATAAAGACTTAAGGATGCATTTTCTCTCTTTTCGTCTTGACCGTTCTGGAATAGGTGGGTTAAAATTCCGCGATTTCCCACCCATTCATTGTGTCCACGTTTTTTCTTGCAGGGACACGCACGAAAGCGGATATTACCTGCAAAGGAGATTTTTTCCGCCATGACAGCAAAGACCTTTAAAGGTGGAGCGCATCCACCCGAAAGAAAAGACCGCTCAAACGGCCTTGCGGTCGAACGTCTGCGAGAAGTCAAGCAGGTCGTCGTTCCAGTAAACCAGCATTTTGGGGCTCCGCTCCAGGCGTTGGTGAAGGTCGGCGACATTGTGAAACGCGGACAGAAGATCGCGGACGCCGACGGTCGGATGACGGTTCCCGTCCATTCGCCGATAGCCGGAGTCGTCAAGAAGATCGAGCCGAGGACCCAGTCCAACAATAACGATGGCCCCTGCATCATCATCGAAGCCCTCCCTCCCCCCGCGGAAGGACAGGCGGCTCCCGCCCCCGAGGATCTCATCGACTTTATGCCGCCCCTCGACGCCTTCGGCTGCACGAAGGAAGATGCCCTGGCTCGCGTCCGCGCGGCGGGTATCGTCGGTATGGGCGGCGCGGGTTTCCCGGTACACGTGAAGCTGGCTCCTTCCAAGCCGATTTCGGTCGTCATCGCGAATGGGGCGGAGTGCGAGCCCTACCTCACGATCGATGAACGGACGATGATCGAGCGACCCGAGGATGTCGTCGAGGGCGTGGCCATCACGATGAAAATCGTGAATGCCCCCGAAGGCATCATCGCCGTGGAGGAAAACAAGGCTCACGCCGTTCCCTTCCTCGAGAAAGCCATCGCTTCCAGTCCGAGGACAAGGAGCGGCATGAAGATCCGCGTCCAGCTACTGAAGACGAAGTATCCCCAGGGCGGCGAAAAAATGCTCATCGCGGCGATAACCGGCAAGGAAGTCCCCTCCGGCGGCCTTCCGATGGATGTAGGCTGCGTCGTGCAGAACATCGGATCTCTCTGTGCCATGGTAGACGCCTTCAAGGATGGCAAGCCTCTCATAGAGCGCGGGCTTACGATTTCAGGCGGCGCCTGCACGAAGCCCGTGAACGTGATCGCGCCGATCGGGACTCCCGTCGCCGACATCATCGCTGCGGGGCTCGCCCAGGTGGACGAGGCGGCGCTCGCGATGATTGTTTACGGCGGTCCCATGATGGGCGTCGCCGTTCCCGACTATCAGATTCCCGTCCAAAAAAACACCTCCGGCGTTCTGTTCCTTACCGCGGAAGAAGCGAAGCATTTTGAAGAGGAAACATGCATCCGCTGCGGCCGCTGCATGAGAGCCTGCTCTTGCAGGCTGTCGCCCGCCCTTCTCGCCCTCGCTCTGGAAGAAGAAGACTACAAGGAAGCCGAAAAAATCGGCCTCCTCGACTGTATCGAATGCGGAACCTGTTCCTTCGTATGCCCGGCGCACCGGCACCTCGTGCAGCGCTTCAGGGTCGGAAAGCAGGTTCTTCGCGCATTGAAGCAAAAGGAGGCCCAGAATGCCCACTAAAGGCATATTGCTCGCTTCGAGCCCCCATTCGTTCACGCCGGTGACCACCTCGCGAATGATGCTCTCCGTCATCATCGCCCTGATCCCGGCCGTCGGCTATGGCGTATACCTCTATGGTTTTTCGGCGCTCGCCCTTGTTTTCGTGTCCGTCGCAGCGGCCGTCGCCGCGGAATACCTTTTCCGGAAACTGATCAAGGCCACGACGACGGTAGGAGATTTTTCCGCCGTCATCACCGGCCTCCTGCTCGCCCTGATTCTCCCCCCCAAGACGCCGCTCTGGATGGCAGCCCTCGGCGCCGTTTTCGCGATCGTCGTGGCCAAGGAATTCTTCGGCGGTCTCGGCGCCAACCCCTTCAACCCCGCGCTGATCGGCCGCGCCTTCCTGTTGATGAGCTTCCCGGCGGCGATCACCACCTGGTCCATGCCCAACGGCCTGCCCCTCGCGGCCGACGCCATGAGCACGGCCACGCCCCTCGCCCTGATGAAACAAGGTTCATCCCTCGCCGACGTGGCCACCTACTTCGGCGCCTCCGATGTCGGCGCCTTCATGCGCCAGCTCTTCATGGGCTATCGCTCGGGCTCCCTCGGGGAGAGTTCCATCCTCCTCATCGTCCTGGGCGGAATCTTCCTCATCGCGATCGGCATCGTGCAGTGGATCGTCCCCGTCTCGGTAATAGGATCGGCCTTCGTCTTCGCGTGGATCTTCGGCATGAACCCCTTCTTCGCGGTTCTATCGGGCGGCCTCGTGTTCGGCGCCTTCTTCATGGCGACCGACTACTCGACCAGACCCCTCACTCCCGCGGGCCAGGCCCTCTTCGGCGTGGGGATCGGCCTTCTCACGATATTGATAAGGAAATTGGGCGGATTCCCCGAAGGCGTGACCTACGCCATCCTCACCATGAACATCGTGACGCCCTATCTCAACAAGCTTAGGGTGAAGAAATACGGATACCAGCCTCCCGTCAAGCCGGCGAAACCGTCCAAGGAGGCCTCCCGATGAAAGGAATCACAAGACTAGGCCTCGTACTGGCTATTTTCGCGGCGGTGGGCTGCGCCGCGCTGGCCGTCGTCTATTCCGTCACCGAATCGGCCATAGCGATGCAGAGCGAGAAAGCCCTGAACGAATCGCTCAAGAATATTTTCCCCGACGCCGAAAGCTTCGAGGATGTCTCGTCGACGGTCAGCTCGAGCGTCGAGGGCATCGCCTTCGAACAGGCCTTTCTCGTCAAGTCCGCGCTCGCCCCCCTCGGGCTGGCGGTCAAGGCGACGGGTTCCAGCTACGGCGGAGCGGCCAGGCTTCTCGTTGGGGTCAACCTCAACCGCAGCATCGCCGGCGTGAGCGTTCTCGAACTCAACGATACGGCGGGCCTCGGCGCCAACGCCAAGAACGCGGGCTATTTCGTCAAGAAGGCCGAGAAGATCACCTTCCCGGGACAGTTCGCCGGGAAGTTCATCACCGATGCCTTTGAAGTTAAGAAGGACGTCGTGGCCATAACCGCGTCGACGATAACCTCAAAATCCCTGACGCGCATCATAAAGACGGCCGCCGACGCCGCCGCGCTATGGCTCGAGAATTCGACGATCGCGACAGCGACAGCGCCCGTGGTCGCCGAAGGCCAGCCCGCGGCGGCCGAAACCGCCGCCGAAACGACGGGAGGCAAGTGACATGAAAAACCTCTGGAAAGTATTCAAGGCGGGGCTCGTATTCGAGAATCCGCTGCTCATCCTGATGATCGGACTCTGCTCGGCCCTCGCCGTCACCTCCAATGTCTCGAACGGCATCGGCATGGGGCTCGCGATGACCTTTGTCCTCCTGTTCTCCGAGATCATCGTTTCGGTCTTCAGAAAACAAATTCCCAGTTCGGTGCGAATGCCCATATTCCTCATCATCATCGGCGCCTTCACGACGATCGTCGACCTTACGATGAAAGCCTATCTCCCCGAGCTCTCCAAGAGCATGGGCGTCTTCATCCCCCTCATCGTCGTAAACTGCATAATCATGGGCCGCGTGGAGGCTTTCTCCTACAGGCAAAAAGTTCTCCCCGCCATCTTCGACGCTTTGGGCATGGGCTTGGGTTATACATGGGTGCTCGTGGGCATGTCCGCCTTGCGCGAACTCCTCGGCAATGGAACCTTCGCTGGCATCCAGGTCATGCCGGAATCGTATAAGCCCATTCTCTTCTTCATTCTGCCTCCCGGCGGATTCCTCATTTTCGGCCTCTTCATCGCGTTCAACCTCTGGATGAAGGGACGCGCTGACAAGAAAGCCGACGCAAAGGAGAGCGCATAATGGATCTGATGAAAATCCTGATCATCAGCGTACTCATCAACAACATCATCCTGATGCGCTTCATCGCGCTCTGTTCCTATATCGGGATGACGAACGACGTAGGCCAATCCTTCGGCATGGGCATGGCCGTTACCTTCGTGACAGTGCTCGCCACCGCCGCGACCTGGCCGCTGTACCACTTCGTTCTCGCCCCCCTCCACCTCCAGTTCCTCGAGATCATCATCTTTATCCTCGTGGTGGCGAGCCTCGTCCAGCTGGTGGAGTTCTACCTCAAGAAAAACATACCCGGCCTCTACGCGGCCATGGGCATCTACCTTCCGCTCATCACGACGAACTGCGCCATTTCGGCGGTGGTCTTCGAGAACATCTCGCTCAACTATACCTTCATTCAGTCCATCGTATACGCGGTAGGCGTTTCCCTGGGTTATCTGCTGGCGATGATTCTCCTCGCGGGCGTGCGCCAGAGGATGAGAACGAGCCCGGTGCCCAAGTTCCTCCAGGGAACGCCCATTCTTTTCATCGCGACGAGCATGATCGGCATGGCATTCATGGGCTTCGCCGGCCTGATAAAATAAGGAAAGTACGCTATGACAACCATTTTGATCACCGCTGGATTTTCCGCCCTGCTCGCTTTCATCATCGGCGTAGCCCTAGGGTGGTTCGAGAAGAAGTTCAAGGTTGAGCGCGACCCCAAGATCGACGAGGTGCGCGCGGCCCTGCCCGGGGCCAACTGCGGCGGCTGCGGATTCCCCGGCTGCGACGGTTACGCGGAAGCCGTCGGCACGGGCCGCGCCCCGACCAATAAATGCTCGGCGGGCGGAGCGTCCACCGCCGAAACCGTTTCCAAGATCATGGGCGTTTCCGCCGTCGTCGAGGATCTCGTATCCGTCCTGCAATGCCAGGGGACGAAGGAACTCGCGCTCCAGAAGGGCGAGTACATGGGCATCAAGACATGCCGCGCCGCCAAACTTTCGACCGGAAGCGTGAAGGCCTGCGCCTGGGGCTGCCAGGGATTCGGCGACTGCGTCACGGTCTGCAAGTTCGACGCGCTCGAGATGGGCGCCGACGGGCTGCCCCACGTGAACTACGACAACTGTACGGGCTGCGGCATGTGCGCCGCCGAATGCCCCCAGAAGCTTTTCGCCATGATTCCGAGAGGCAGGAAGGGTTCCATCGTCCTCTGCTCCAACAGGAACGTGGTGAAGGCGAACGTGATAAAGACCTGCAAGACAGGCTGCATCAAGTGCGAAATCTGCGTGAAGAGCTGCCCCGAAAAGTGCATAGCGATGGTGAACGGCATTCCCGTCACCGATTATTCGAAGTGCACCTCCTGCGGCGTCTGCGTACAGAAGTGCCCGACCCACTCCTATAAGCTTATCGAGACGGACGTTATGGGCGAGAAGAAAAAGGTTCCGGTAATGGCCTGAAAATAGCTATTCCATTGGTTGGGAAGGCGGCTATCGAAGGGTAATCCTTTCGGTAGCCGCCTTTTTTGTTCAGTATCGTGTATATTTTTAGAAAATAGCGCATTTTACGGAAGCCAAGAATATGGATAGTATTGGCGAGTTGTTAATAGTGAGCTGAGCGGAAGCGAAAACCCAAGCCCAGGCTGATGGCCGCGCGGCGGTCGGCCGCCTGGTCGATGGCTTGGCCGGGCAGGGGAAGGTAACGGTTGAAACGGAGTTCCGCGAAGAGTCCCGCGCTGGAGGCTCCTGAGCGAATCAAAAGCGGCGACCAGCGTATGCCGGCCGAGACCAGCCAGCCGCCGACCGCTTCGTAGTCGCGCGCCGCGCCGGCCTCCGAGGCCGGGAGGGAGGGCGATCCCAGGGTGAGGGCCGGGCCCGCGAATATGGAGAAGCCCTGGTTTTGGCCGACGAGGAGCTCCAGCGGCAGGCGGACCGTATCCAGGAGGCTGTCCCATTCGAGGCGGCCCTGGAGGCCGATGGAAAAATTGTCGAACAGGGGATAGGTGACGGCGACCCTCAGGCCAGCGCCGCGGAAGCCGAGATCCTCCAGGCTTGTGCCTTCGGGAATTTCGGCGTCGAAACTGGCCGATACGCCCCAGTCGAGGGCCATTCCGGAGAGGGTCGACGCGGGCACGATCCTGCCGGCGAAGAGGAAGCGCCTGGCCCAGGAAGGCTCGAAAAGGGAGTTCCTTATGACGCCGGTTTTCGCGCCGGCGCTCGCCGCGTGCATGAACTGGCCGTCCCCGGCGTAAATCCCCACGTGATCGGCCGCGCCCGTCGAGGCTGCTGTGGCTGCGGCGTCGGCAAAAGTCGCGCCCGCGCCGGAAATACCGTTTTGTGCGGACGTCGAACGCGGATCCAGATCGAAAAAGACGAGATCGCCGGGCTTGAGTTCCCTTTTGGGTATGATCATCACCCAGCGGCCCTGTTCGATCACGGTGCGCGGTATGGAATGGCCGGTGGCTTCCCAGAAAACAAGAAACACGAATCCCGAACAGTCGACGCCGTCTTTGCTTTTCCCGCCGAAAACATAGGGAGCGCCGAGAAGGCTCTCGGCCGCGACGAGTATGGAATTTCTCGTACGGGAGGGCGTCAGGGTCGGCAGGGGTATTTCCCCGGCGTCGGCGCCTACGGGCGAGGGACAGAAGAGCGCCGCGCAGAGATTGACGAGGATGAAGGTGAACGCGGAACCGATGCCGCGGAAGCGCTTTCTGCCCATGGTATCAGTATCGGAAAGTTTGACCCCTCAATGAAATATCTTCCGCGTTTCTCGACGTCGGCGCATAACGCCGATGTTGACTCTTTATGCGTGAAACAATAGACTCATCCTAAAGCCACTCCGAAGGAAGTTTTCCAATTCGGTATGGTCCCGCCGAGTTTACCAAATTGCGGGCGGGTAAGAAATTCACGCTAAAGAGGGTACCGTGATCAAACCCCTTAGACCTTTCACGTCCGAATCGGTTTCCGAAGGACACCCCGACAAGCTCTGCGACCAGATTTCCGATGCCGTCCTCGACGCCTGCCTCGAGAAGGACAGACATAGCCGCGTGGCCTGCGAATGCTTCGCCACCACCGGCCTCGTCCTCGTCGGCGGCGAGATCACGACGCGCACCTATGTGGACATCCAGGAAGTCGCGCGCAGAGTCGTCAGGGAAATAGGCTACACCAATCCCGAATATGGCCTCGACTGCGCCTCGATGGCCGTCCTCAACTCGATCCACAATCAGTCGCCCGACATAGCCCAGGGCGTCGAAGGCCATGGCCTCAAGGAATACGAGGGCAAGCAGGGCGCGGGCGACCAGGGCATGATGTTCGGCTTCGCCTGCGACGAAACGCCCGAACTTATGCCGGCCCCGATCATCCTGGCGCACAAGATTCTCAGGGAAGCCGCCCGCGCCCGCAAGGCGAGGGAAATTTCCTGGCTGAGACCCGACGGCAAAAGCCAGGTCACGATCGAATACGAGGGCTACAAGCCCGTGAGGATATCCGCCGTGGTTTTATCCCAGCAGCACGACGAAGTGAAGGCCTCGGGGAGCGAACTTCCCTACGACGAGATCCGCGGCACGCTCATCGATAAGATCATCGCGCCGGTGCTCGGGCCGACGGGCTTGCTCGACTCGGCCACCCGCTACTATATCAACCCGACCGGCCGCTTCGTCATCGGCGGTCCCGCCGGCGACACGGGCCTCACCGGCCGCAAGATCATTGTCGACACCTATGGCGGCATGGGCCGACATGGCGGTGGCGCCTTCTCCGGAAAGGATCCCTCGAAAGTGGACAGGTCGGCGGCCTACATGGCCCGCTATGTGGCGAAGAACATCGTCGCCGCGAAGCTGGCCGAACGCTGCGAGCTCCAGCTCGCCTACGCGATCGGTGTGCCCGAGCCCGTCTCGGTCCGCGTGGAGACCTTCGGGACGGCTAAGGTGGACGAGGACGCCATCGCGGCCGCCGTCACCAAGGTTTTCGATCTCTCGCCGCGCGCCATCATCGAGGCGCTCCAGCTGAAGAATCCCATCTACCGGGCGACGGCGGCCTACGGCCATTTCGGCCGGGAAAATTTCACCTGGGAGAGGACGGACAAGGTCGAGGCTCTCCTGAAGGCGATCCACTGATCCGATAATGTTCAGTAACGTGTAGATTTTATTAAGCGACGAGGTATGAACGGCCCCCAAGAAGTGTTACTTCCTGGGGGCCGTTCATTATCGGTCGTTCTTCATCCTCTAGTCATCATTCGATAAAGCCGTACTCCGCCTTAAGCCATGCCGGTTATCGAAACGCCGTTCAGTAGCACGGCTTTCGGGCAGAAGGAGCGGGAGGCGAGGGCGCATTCGGCGGAACGCCGCATGGTCGATCGCAGTTCGGACACCGACGCGGAGATGGATCCGCCGGTGACGGGGATCCGTCGTTTGCCGTCGAACCAGTAGGCAAGCCTTATTTCGGCGCCGAAGTCGCCGGTTACGGAATCGAGCCTGAAGTCCGAGAACATGACGGGCGCCAGGTGGGGTTTCGCGACCATGTCGGCGACGCTCATGGAACCCGGCGATACGGAGAACAGCGGAAACGAGCCCTTTCGATCCACGCCCAGCCAGTCGGCGTAGCGGATAGCTCCCACGAGGGCTTTGAGATAACCGCCCTCGACGATGGCGGCGCGTTCGAGCGGAAAGCCGTCCGGATCGAAAACCGACGACGCGGGGAGGCCGGGGAGCGTCGGCTCTGCCCAGATATCGATGGGATCTTCCACCTTCTGACCTTCCCGCGCCTGCTGGATATTCATGCCGAGGGTGAAGGGTGAGGCTTTGGTGAATATCGCGCCCGTCGTGGAGTTCCCGAAGAACCAGGCGAATACTTCCTCCGCTTCCTTGCCTGAGAGAATCACGGGGATGTCCTTGAGCGAGGGCATGGGAATCGCGACGGCCCTGTCACGGACCTGAGCCAGGCGGGAACCTGTCGCCTCGCCAAGACGGACGGGATCGGGGTCGGAAAATTCGATGTCGTCGAAGAGCTCGACAGGACCTTGCCTTGAATCGGCTTCCACCACGAATTCCGAATAGCCCTTCCATCTGGCGGCCTCGAACTTCAGCCCCTTGGAGTTGATGAAGCCGCTCTCCTCGCGAGCGATGAAGAGCTCCAGGGAGTTGATACGAGGCGTTGAGACTGCGGGAACCGCGGCGCCCGGAGCGGTATCTCGTGACTCGTCTTCCGGATCGGCGGCCGGCGCCCCAGCTTCCGCGATTTTGGTTTCCGGCGCGTAGAGGGCTGCCCTGACCGTATCCATGCGCGACGAATCGGCCAGGGCGTCGAAGCCGGATGAAGGCAGGCTGACCTTGGGCTGGGCCGGACCGGGCAGTTCGAACCATGGATTCTTCGATTTGGACGCGGCGAAGACGGCCTGGCGAATCGTAGCCTCGATTTCGGCCTCGGTGTGTGTAGGCTGGATGGTGACGGTCGCTTCCCCCCGGAATTTTACGCCATCCGCTTCGCTGTCGACATAGACGGTCAGCGCGTACCGACGTTCGTCGACGGCGCGTAGCTGCTCGGCCTCGCTGGCGATGAAGTATTCTTCCTGCCTGGATATCACCGTGCTCACGAGGCGCCAGTCGGCGATCTTGACGTCGCTTTTTTCATTTATCGCGCCGATTGCGGCAATGATCATGTTTTTCATCATCCCAACCTCATCTTCGTTTTGATATACGGCCCGCCGGAAGATACTTTCGCGTATTCCTTGTGGCCCTTGCCGCAGGCGCCCGAACCGGCCAGCTCGAAATCGCCGGAAACCATGTCGATCGCCTGAAGAACGTCGGGGACATAGCCCGAACAGACGACCGGGCTCGCCACCTTGCCTGTGAGCGCGCCGTCGACGATTTCCTTTCCCACCATGCAGAGCAGTTGGATGCCCCAATTGCGCGGATCTTCCATGCCCGCGTTGAGCCGGGAGAGCAGCCAGCCCTTCTTGACCGACGAGATCATGTCCTCGAGCCTCGACGAGCCGGGGGAAAAATACGTGTTCGTCATCCTGGCGTAGGCCTTGTGCGAAAACGCTTCCCGCCTGCCGTTGCCGGTCCGGGGAATGCCGAGGGCCAGGGCCGAGAGGTCATCAGAGATGCCCCCGAGGAGAATACCCTTGTCGATTATGGGGGTCTTCGTCGCGGCCGTGCCCTCGTCGTCGAAGAGATAGGAACCGACGTGGTCGGCTCCCAGGGCCCCATCGTACATTGTCACGAGGTCGGAACCCACGCGTTTGCCTATGTATTCGACCGCCTTGGCCCTTCTCTTGAAGAACATGTCGGTCTCCACGCCGTGGCCAAAGGCTTCATGGGCGAGGGTGCCCGCCATGTCGGGATCGAGGATGACGTCGTATTCGCCCGGCTCGATCTTGACGGCGTCGAGGAGGGAAGCCAGCTCCGCGGCCAGTTCCGGCACCTTCGTTTCGAGCGTGGCGAGCAGCTCGAGCCCCTTTCTGCCGGATACGGGCCTGTAGGAAAGTTTCGACAGTTGGCCCTTTCGCGCCACGCCGAAGATGTAGGCCTGCGACCAGGCGAAACTCTGGAAGAGCGAGCGCTTGGGCGAGATGAAAATTCTGGATACGTCGACGCATTCGTAGCGCGCGTACGACATCACGACGATCTTGCCATCGGTCATGCGCTCGCGGAGCGCGGTGAGGCGAGACAGGATGGAATCGGGGTTGGCGGTGAAGGGGTCTTCCTCGATCGATCCGCGGAATTCAGCCACGAGGGGCTCATCCGGTATGGGCGGAAAGACAATGGATTTTTCGTTGCCGAGGAGAGCGTCGAGTTTTTTCGTCACGATGTCGGCGAAGGTCGTCGTCGCGCCGCTCAAGGCGGGGCAGGCGTATTCCGCGATCTTGCCCGCCTTCTGGGCGCGGAATACGAATCCGCGCTGGACCCACATGGGTTCAGCGGTGCGGGTTTCGCCCGGCGTCGCGTAGTAGGAAATGCCGCGATCGTCGGTCCCGAGGACGCTTATGTAATCGAATCGCTTCGAGAGTATCCCGATTATTTCCCCGAGTTTGGGTTTTTCCCCCGCGAGGAAAGCGCTGTGCTGTCGTTTTGCCATGGTGCCTCCAGTCATGCTTTTGCGCTAATTGTACCGGTCTTCGCGGGAAGCCGCAATGGATTTTCCATTTCGCGCATTATTCATCAAACCTAAAACAACTCCTAACAATCGAAGCCTATCCTCACTCATCTTCAACGTGAAAAGGAGTGACCATGAAAAGGAATTGGAAGAACGGGATCTTTCTTGCGATGCTGATCGTGGGCGCACAGGCGCGCGTATTCGCCCAGAATGTGATCATGCTCATCCCCGACGGCATGAGCGTCGCGGGCACTACCTTGGCCAGGTTTTTCAAAGGAGAGTCTTTGGCTTTGGACGAGATGGCCTGCGGTCTCGTGAGCACATGGAGCTCCGATGGCACGATCGCCGATTCCGCTCCCGCGGGGTCGGCGTTCGCCACGGGATGGGCGTCCCAGAGCGGGAATATCGCGAGTATCGGCAAAGCGTACCTGCTGCCTGGGGTTTCCATACCCGAAGGAGACGCGCTACGGCCTGTGGCCACCATTCTCGAAGCCGCGCGGCTGAGCGGCCGCTCCACGGGCATCATCAGCACAAGCGAGTTCATGCACGCGACGCCGGCGGATTTCAGCGCCCACGACCCATCGCGTTCAAACTACGACAACCTGACCGAGCAGATTATCTACAACGGTCTCACCGTCATCCTTGGCGGCGGAACGCCCTACCTGCAGGCGTCGGCCCGAAAAGATCATGAAGACATGAGGGCCGTTCTCGCGGAGCGGGGCTATGGCTACGCCGATACCACTGCCGCCCTGCGCTCCTTCGAGGGCGACAGGCTCGTCGGGGTTTTCGGGAAAAATAAAACGGCGACGGCCATGTCCTATGATATCGACAGGGACCCCGAAGCCGAGCCCTCCCTCTCCGAGATGACAACCAAGGCTATCGAGATTCTGTCGGCGAATAAAAAGGGATTCTTCCTCATGGTTGAAGGCTCCAAGGTCGACTGGGCGGCGCACGCGAATGACCCCGTCGCTCTCGTCACCGACATCATCGCCTTCGACGACGCGGTGAGCGTCGCCCTCGATTTCGCCAAGAAAGACGGAAACACGGTTGTCGTCGCCGCCACCGACCATGGCAACTCCGGCATTTCGATTGGCGATCGCTCCATCAGTTCCGGCTACGACAAGACACCCTGGACCACCTTCATCGCCCCCCTCAAAAAAGCGCGCCTCACCGGCGAAGGACTCGAAGCCAAGCTCCCCGCCGGAACGATGATCGACAAGAAGGATGCTTCCGGGGCTATTGTCAGAAACGACAAGGGCGAAGCGGTGAAAATCTTCGATGGCGCCAAGGCGCAGGCCATCCGCGACGTGGTCGCCAATTACATCGGGATTTCCGACCTGACCGGCGCGGAGGTGGAATCGATCGGGAGCGCGCGCGCTGGATCCGTGAACTACGCTGTCGGCCCGATCATCGCGGCACGAGCCAAAATCGGATTCACGACGAATGGCCATACCGGCGAGGATGTCGTTCTCTATGGCTACGATCCTTTCGGGAAGAGGCTTAGCGGTTTGGTAAAGAATACCGATATAGCCGCCTATATGGCCTCGGTTTTGAAGGTCGATCTCGCCGCCGCGACGTCTCGTCTTTTCTTGGATGCCAACGCGATGTTCGCCAAAAAAGGCGCCTCGGTTTCGGTGGATGCTTCCGATAAGGAAAATCCCGTTCTCGTAGTGGCCAAGGGAGGTCAAACGCTGCGCATACCCCGCAATAAAAGCGTCGCTTATCTAGACGGCGCGACGGTGAATTCGGAGGGCGTGGCGATTTTCAACGGCTCCACCTGGTTCGTTTCCAGGAGCCTGATAGACCTGATTGAATAATGATTGAAGAATAGTGAAAAGCCGTCCGCCGCGGAACGCCGGACGGCTTCCTTGTTTAATGGGAATTAACCAATTTTTAACATATCCCTACCGAAGTATTCATATTTTTCTTCTATGTTTCATGTGTCAGACGCGGGGAACCTTAAAAAGTTTCTTCGGCACGCTGGCAAATAGCCAATTTCGGAGGAAATGATGAAGAAAACAATGTTGGTCGCGCTGCTTGTCCTCGCCGCCGCCACGACCTTCGCCCAAGGCAAGTTTATCTGGATCGACCCGATCTCCGACGACGTGGACAAGATCCTGCCCGGAGTTAACCCGTCCAAAGTGCAGGGAAGCATCATCACCGCCGGCTCCTCCACGGTATTCCCGCTTTCCGAAGCCCTCGCCGAGCGCTTCGCGAAGGAAGGGTTCGCCGGACAGGTCACGATCGATTCCATCGGCTCCGGCGCCGGTTTCGAGCGCTGGGCGAAAGCCGGCGAAACCGACATCGCGAACGCCTCGCGCGCCATAAAGGCGAGCGAGAAGGAATCTGCCCTAAAGCTGGCTAAACCGAGAAACCCCATCGAGTTCCGCGTGGGAACCGACGCGCTCGCCATCGTCGTCAGCGCCAAGAACAGCTTCGCCAAGGACATCACGATAGAAGAGCTGGCGAAACTCTTCTCCACAGCGACCTACTGGTCGGAGGTCCGGGCTACGTGGCCGAAAAAGGAAATCAAGCGCTTCTCCCCCGGCACCGACTCGGGAACTTTCGACTACTTCGTCGAGCAGATTTTCAAGACAAAGAAGGAGCCGCTCCTGGGCGCGAAAAATCTCCAGCTGTCCGAAGACGACAACGTCCTCGTGCAGGGCGTGTACGGCGACGAGTACGCGGTCGGCTACTTCGGATTCGCCTACTACGTCGAAAACAAGGGAAAGCTCAGGGATCTCGCGGTCAACGCGATAGCGCCTTCCAGGGAAACGGTCGACAACGGGACCTATCCACTCTCCCGCCCGCTCTTCCTCTACTCGGACGCGAAAATAATCAACGAGAAGCCTCAGGTGGCCGCCTTCCTCGCGTACTACCTCACCTATGTGAACGACGTGATCAGCAAGGTTGGCTACTTCCCCGCACCCGCCGAAGCGCTGCGCGCCTCTAAGAGCGCGCTGGCCGCCGCAATGAAGGGCAGGTTCTGATGCCATTGCCCTTCCCGGTACGCCATCTGTCCAAAGAAGGTGTCGGCCGCGGGGAGTTTTCCGAAGCGCGCAGCCTCGCCCGGCCCTCAAGGCCGGGCGAGGCTGCCATCCAAGCCTTCCTATTCGCCTGCGCCGCCTTCTCGATCCTGACGACAGCTGGCATCGTCGCCATTCTCGGCAAGGAATCTTTCTCTTTTTTCAGCAAAGTCTCGGTGGCAGAATTCCTTACTGGAAGAGTCTGGCAACCGGCGATAGGAAAATTCGGCATCCTTCCGCTGGTCACGGCGACCCTGACCACGAGCGTCATCGCCATGGCGGTGGCACTGCCCCTGGGCATTATGGTCGCCATCTATCTTTCCGAATACGCTCCCTGGACGGTGAAACAGTTTCTCAAGCCGGCCCTCGAGGTGCTCGCCGGCATCCCAACCGTCGTGTATGGCTACTTCGCCCTCACCGCCGTGACCCCCGTCCTGCGCGGGGTTTTCGGATCCGAACGCATTGAAGTGTACAATATGCTCTCGGCTGGACTCGTGATGGGCGTCCTCATCCTTCCTCTCATCGCCTCGATGTGCGAGGACGCGCTTTCGGCCGTTCCTGGAATGCTGAGGGAAGCGGCATACGCCACGGGAGCCACCAAGCTCGAAGTGACGACGCAAATCGTGGTTCCCTCGGCCTTTTCCGGTCTCGCGGCCGCCTTCATCCTAGGGCTCTCCCGGGCAGTCGGAGAAACGATGATCGTCGCCCTGGCCGCCGGCGCCGGTCCCAATTTCACGATCAATCCGCTCAAATCGGCCGAAACCATGACGGGGCACATCGTCAGGATTTCCGGAGGCGACCTTTCCTACGATTCGATCGACTACAGCAGCCTTTTCGCGATAGCCGCCGCGCTCTTCGTCATAACGATGGCGCTCAACCTTCTTTCCCGCCGCATCGTGAGCAAGCGTCGGGAGGTCTATGAATGAACGATATCTACAATGAACGCCTGGACGAGAGAAAAGCGAAAGCCGGCCGATATAAGATCGCTTTCCTGATCGCCACGCTGATTTCGGTGCTCTTCCTCGTCTTCCTCGTGTGCGACATAGTGTCCCAGAGCTTCGGCTATGTCCTCGTAATGTCCGAAACCGATCCGGCCAGCCTCGCGCGCGGCGGGGTGGCCTTGGAGAACCTGAGCGTGCCTGAGCTTGTGGAGACGCTGCGTGAGGGGCTTACAAGGAGACATTTCGCGACGCTCGATGAAGCGGGGCCGCTCGCCTCGCGAAGCCGTGAGGCGCTCCTCGCCATCGTTCAGGAGGAAATCGTGCGCGAAGAGCCGGTGAAGACCTGGTCGCTTGTCGAAAGCCTGCTCTCGCGCAAAGCGATATTCGAATTCAGGGACGGCCAGTATCCCGATGGAAGACTCTATTTCCGCTCGTGGCTGAATCTGAACTTGCTGAGGGATCCGCAATCTAGTTCCGCGCTGAGTTCGGGACTGCGCGGCGCGGCGATCGGATCGCTCTTCACGATCTTCCTCACGCTGCTCATCGCCTTTCCCCTGGGCGTGGCCGCCGCGGTCTGGCTTGAGGAATACGCGGCCAACAACGCGATCAACCGTTTTATCCAGCTCAACATCTACAACCTGGCGGGGGTGCCTTCGATCATCTACGGCATGCTTGGGCTGGCGATCTTCGTTCGAGGCTTCGAGCCCCTGACCTCCGGCTCCCTGTTCGGCGCGGTGGAACAGGGAACGGCGAGCGGTCGAACCATACTTTCCGCGTCTCTCACGCTTGTGCTCCTCGTGTTGCCGGTGATCATCATCAACGCTCAGGAAGCGCTTCGCGCCGTCCCCCAATCCCTGAGGAAGGCTGGCTTAGCCCTGGGTGCCACCAAATGGCAAACTATCTGGGCGCACGTGATTCCCGCCGGGGCGGACAGGATACTGACCGGCACCGTGCTCGCCATGTCCCGCGCTCTGGGCGAGACAGCCCCTCTCGTGGTGGTGGGCGCCTCCACCTTCCTGACCCTGGACCCCATAAGTCCATTCTCGCGATTCACCACGCTTCCGATACAAATCTATCAGTGGACATCGCGACCTCAGGGGGAATTCCGCAATCTCGCGGCCGCGGCCATCCTCATCCTCCTTATTTTGCTCCTGACGCTGAACGCCACCGCAATAATCATGCGCAACCGCCTGAGGTCGCGCCGAAGGACAACTACATGATACGAGACGAGTCGGGGTTCGCCCTCGACGTACGCGCCATGACGATCGAATACGCGGACGGACATGTCGGCGTACGCGATCTTTCGCTCGCTTTTCCCAGGAATTCCGTGACGGCGATAATCGGACCGTCCGGCTGCGGAAAGAGCACGGCGCTCCGCGCCTTCAACCGGATGAACGAGCTGATCGTCGGCACCACAACGACGGGGCAGGTGCTTTTTCACGGCGTGAACATCTACGACGCCTCCGTCGATGCCGTACAGGTGCGCAAGAAGATCGGCATGGTTTTCCAGAAGCCCAATCCCTTCCCCAAGAGCATCTACGAGAACATTGCCTGGGGCGCCAGGATCAATGGCTGGGTAGGCCAGATGGACGACTTGGTGGAATCGTCGCTCAGACAGGCCGCTCTATGGGACGAGGTGAAAGACAAGCTAAAGCGTAGCGCCTACGCGCTTTCGGGCGGTCAGCAGCAGCGGCTCTGCATAGCCCGCGCCCTCGCGCTGAAACCGGAGATCCTCCTCATGGACGAGCCGACGAGCGCCCTGGATCCGATTTCGACCGCCAAGATCGAATCGCTTCTTGACGAGCTGAAATCTCTCTATACTATCATCATAGTGACGCACAACATGCAGCAGGCGGGACGGGTTTCCGACATGACCGCTTTTCTCCTTTTAGGGGACTTGGTCGAATTCGCGCCGACCAGGCAGCTTTTCGTGACTCCGCGCGACGAACGCACCGAACGATACATTTCCGGCCGCTTCGGCTGAAAAAATGCCGGACCGCGGCAGAGGATGCACAATGACGGACCGATCGAGATTATCCGAAGACCTCATGAAAATAGACGAAACAATCTCCCTCATAGCGGCGAAGGCCGAAGAGGCTCTCCTCAAGGCTTTGTCCGCGCTCAGGCGCCAGGATATGGAGCTCGCGAGGGAAGTGAAGCTCGGCGACGCGGAAGTGGACAAACTGCAGCGCGAAATCGAGGATCTGGCGGCGGTGGCGCTGGCGACCCAGCAGCCGGTGGCTTCCGATCTGAGAATCCTCGTGGCCGCCTTCAAGGTGGCCGCCGATTTCGAGCGCGCCGCCGATCACGCGGTGCACTTGGCCAAGGCCACGGGGAAATTCTCGGGCGAACCGCGTTCGCGTCTCGTGGATAGGTTGGCGCGCATGGCCGAAATCGACGGCGAGATGATCAGGGGAACCGCCGAGGCTTTCCGTCTCCGGTCGGCCGATCTGGCTGCCAAGACAGCTGCGCTGGACGATATCGTCGACGGTGAGCACAAGGCCTTGATGAACGAAGTGCTCGAGATGATGCGCGAGAGGCCCGAGGCGGCGGAAAAGGCCGCGAAGCTCCTCACCACCTCGGGCCATCTCGAGAGGTTGGGCGATCACATGACCAACGCCTGCGAAGACATCGTCTTCATGATAAGCGGCTCCAGAGTGGAGCTCAACGCGTAACGAAGCGCGCGAGGGGATTAGCGATATGGAAACTGAGAGGATTCTCATCGTCGAGGACGACCCCGATATCGCCGAACTCCTGTCTGTCTCGTTCCGGAAAGAAGGGTGGCAAAGTCTGTGTGCGGAGAATGGCGAGAGGGCTCTCGAATTCCTCGCCTCCGAGAAGCTGTCTCTCTGCGTGCTGGACCTGATGCTCCCTGGCATGGACGGGCTTGCCGTCCTGCGCGCCTTTCGGGCGGGCGCCAAGGGCTCCGCGCTTCCCGTCATCATCGCTTCGGCCAGGGGGGAGGAGGCCGATGTGGTCGCCGGCTTGGAGTTGGGCGCCGACGACTATATCCCAAAGCCTTTCAGCCCCAAAGTCATCATCGCCAGAGTTCGCGCCCTCCTGCGTCGTTCGGGCCGATCATCCCTGGCGGAAACAGCGGCTACCGAAGCCAAAAACGGGCGCCTTGAAGTTTCGGGGATAAAGCTGGACGTTCGGCGCCATGAGATTTTCGCGTCTGGCCGGCCGATCGATCTTTCCGTCACCGAATTCGCCATCCTGGAAACGCTCATGCGCGAGCCGGGGCGCGTGTTCACGAGGGCTCAGGCCATCGCGGGCGCGAAGGGCGAGGACTATCCGGTGACCGATAGGGCGCTGGACGTTCATATCCTCTCGTTGAGGCGAAAGCTCGGCGAGGAAGGCGCCGCCATCGAGACGGTGAGGGGCGTCGGATACCGATTCAGGGAGAGCCGATGAGAGGTAGCCTTTTCGCGAAGAGTTACGCGGTCGTGACGGCCGCGGTGCTGACGGTGGCCATCATGGTCCTGTCGGTCGGGATCATCGTCACCGAAAAGGTGTACATCCAGTCCAACGCGGAAGGACTCAAGAGGGCGGCCTACGCGGCGGGTTCCGCGCTGCCCGATTCCTGGACTGATTCGATCGCCAGTTTCGATACAGCCGCTGGCGCCGATGCCGCAGCCGGCACTGCCCGTGATAGCGCCGCGGCTTTTATCGCGAAGTTGAACGCGGCCTCGGGCTTCAGGGTTACGTTGATCGATGCTTCGGGGAAAGTCATCGGCGATTCCGGCGCCGATCCCGCCACGATGTCCAATCATTCCGACAGGCCCGAGATGTCGGACGCCCTCGCGGGGAAAGCTTCTTGGTCCAGGAGGAAATCCTCCACTATGGGCGAGTGGATGCTCTACGCCGCTATCCCGCTTCGCGCCGCCGACGGCAAAGCGCCGATCGGGGCGCTTCGACTGGCCCTTCCTCTCCCCGGATTGATGGAGACACTCGGTCCCGCCAAGCGGATGATCCTCATTGTGGCTCTCGTCGCGGCTCTCGTCGCTCTGTTCGCCAGCGCCGCCTTCATCCGCATACTTTCGCGCCCTGTCATTCTTCTTTCGGACCGCGCCCGCCGCTACGCGAAGGGAAACCTCGCGCCAGACGTGGCGGATGCGACAGCCCGCCGTGAATCCGCCGGATCCCCGGCTCCCGCGTCGGTTCAGGCGCCGCCTCGCGCGTCAATTCGATCCACGCCCCGCGAGCTCAAGCTTCTCGAGGAATCCCTCGACGAGATGGCCTCCAACCTTCTCGGGAAAGCCTCCGAGGCTGAAAAGATGGGTAGGCGGTTTTCGGCGATTCTGGATTCGGCAGGCGAGGCGATCCTGGCGCTCGATTCAGGCCTCAAGATCGTCGAGGCCAACCCGGCGGCGCACGGGATGCTCGCGGCGAAGCCGGGGACGCTCGTCGGCGCTCTTCTCACGCAAATTTCCGGATCCTCGGCGTTGGTCGACATCGCGAGACGTTGCCTGACATCGAAAGCCGCCGTCACCGGCGACCTGATCCTCTATTCGAAAAACGAGAAGACGGTGCATGTCAACGCCTCCCCGCTGGGCGGCGCCGAGAATCCTGGAATCGTTCTCGCGGCCACGGATATAAGCGTCATGAAGCGGCTGGAGACCATGCGCACCGATTTCGTCGCCAACGTGTCGCACGAGCTACGCACGCCGATTCACCTGATCAGGGGTTTCGCCGAGACGATCCGCGCCGGGGGCCTGAGCGGCGACGAAACCGTCAGGTATCTGGAGATCATCGAACGGAACGCCCTGCGTATGGAAAGAATCGTCGAAGACCTGCTTTCCCTCGCCAGGCTGGAAAAGGAACCTTCAGGCTGGCTGACGCTGGAACCCTGCCTTATGACGGATGTGAGCCAGTCGGTGTTCGGGATGGTCAAGGATCAAGCCGAGGCGAAATCGGTCGGTTTGGAATCCGCGATTCCCGACGATCTGCGTTTCATGGCCAACCAGGGCCTCATCGAACAGGCTTTGATCAATCTCCTCGAAAACGCGATTCGCTACTCCCCTCCGGGTTCCGCGGTGCGGCTGGAGGCCGAGCGTTCGGGCGACTTCGTCGAAATGCGCGTGAAAGACCACGGATCGGGGATTCCCGCGCCCGATCTGGAGCGAATTTTCGAGCGTTTCTACCGCGCAGACAAGTCCCGCGACCGCAAATCGGGAGGAACTGGCCTAGGCTTGGCTATAGTTCGCCACATCGCGATCGCCCACGGCGGAACGGCGCGGGCCGAAAGCTGGTCGGGCGAGGGCTCCGTCTTCTCCCTTCGCCTGCCTTTGTCAGGGCTCAATCCACTTTCCGAAAAAGAGAACTCAACCCGAACTGAAGGCTGACCGCGGCGCGGGCATAGGACCGAACGCTGTTTCAGGGAGCGTTCGGATAGATTTTTCGCGAGCCCTTGACAATACTTATTAAAGATTCTTTAATAAGTGAAAGAATGTGTTGGGAG
>DATMZF010000025.1:0-77341 GCA_035560555.1 Rectinemataceae bacterium | reverse complement strand
TGTTTATATTTAGCGTTTATGATTTGCGTCATTCCCTATTCAAAATCTTTTCGCGCCATCGCTGCGCTCGATGCCACGGCGTCGACGCTTCCCGTCGCTTGCGCAAAAAAAAGATCATCGAAGCGAAGGTGGTGAAACTTGGGGCAAAAAGCCAAAACTCCTCTTTTCAAACAGCCCCATATCTTCCTTGACAACGCGAACATAGGAGCTAAGATAAATTAACTATAAAAAAACATCGATTAATGATGGATCTTTTATGCTTTTCCGCCTAAACCATTCGGGTTCTAAGGCGGGATGAATGAGAGAAGCTGTAGTTCGAAGTGCAGACGCACATTGAAAGAAAAGGGGGATTTGCTATGTTGAAGAAGACAGCGCTCTTGGCGGCTATCCTGGTGTTCGCGGCTTTGTTCGCCGGCGCCCAGGATTTTTCCCAGTACGCTTCGCCGGATCTCGAACCGGGCGAATGCACGGCGCTCATCATCGGCAAGTTGGCCTCGACCGACGGCTCGGTGATGACCTCGCACACCTGCGACGGCAACTACGATTCCCGCCTCACCGTCGTGCCCGGCGCGACCTTCAAGCCAGGCGAGACCGTGAAGATCCTGAAGGATCTGCTCTATTCGGACAACCCGAGCGTCAAGGTGACCGTCACGGGCGAGATTCCGCAGGTCGAGAAAACCTATACCTATTTCCAGATCGCCTATCCCTTCATGAACGAGTTCCAGGTCATGATCGGCGAGACCACCATCGGCAACCGCAGGGAAATGAACAACCCGAACGGAATGTTCTATATAGAACAGCTCGAGGCGATCGCCCTCCAGCGCGGCAAGACGGCGCGGGAAGTGGTGCAGATCATGGGCGCCCTCGCCGAGAAGTACGGCTACGCGGACGGCGGCGAGTGCCTGACGGTGACCGACGAGAACGAAGGCTGGGTCTTCGAATGCATCGGCGGCGGACCGCTCTGGACCAAGGATTCCGGAAAGCCGGGAGCCGTATGGGTAGCCCAGCGCGTTCCGGACGACAAGGTTTTCGTCTCCGCGAACCGCTCGCGCATCGGCGAACTCGATCTCTCCAAGCCCGACTGGTACATGGCTTCCCCGAACGTCTACAGCCTCGCCGAGGAAATGGGTCTCTGGGACGGCAAATCGACCTTCCGCTTCTGGGAAGTCTACGCGCCGAAGGACAATCCCTACAACTCGAGGCGAGAGTGGCGCGTCTATTCCACGGTCGCTCCCTCCCACGACTTCGATCCCTTCGCCAGGCGCTATCCTTTCGCCGTGACGCCGGACAAGAAAGTGAGCCTCGGCGACGTGTTCGCCATCTACCGCGACCACTACGAAGGCACGCAGTTCGACCTCACCAAGGGCGTCGAAGCCGGACCCTTCGGCAACCCGAACCGCTGGGCGACCAAGTCCGCGCCGAACTCGGGCGGATGGGAACGCGCTATTTCGATGTTCCGCTGCTCCTACTGCTTCGTGTCCCAGTCCCGCTCCTGGCTGCCCGACGCCGTCGGCGGCGTGCTCTGGTTCGGCGAGGACGCTCCCCACGCGACCGTGTACATGCCGATCTACGCCGGCGTGACCTCCCTGCCCAAATCCCTGGCCATCCAGAACCGCTACCAGTTCAGCCGCGACTCGGCCTGGTGGGCTTTCGACTTCGTGGAAAACTGGGCCAACCTTTCCTATTCCTTCATGATCAAGGACATCAAGGCCAAACAAGCCCAGTACGAGGGCGAGTTCCTGGCCATGCAGGGTCCCGTTGAGGCCGCCGCCGCGGCGATGTACGCGACCAACCCGGCTCTCGCGAAAGCCTACCTCACGCGCTACACGGGCGATTCGATCAACCGCGTGGTGAGCGAGTGGTGGGCCTTCGCCGACGAGCTTACGGCCAAATACAACGACGGCTACCTCTGGTACAAGACGAAGGGCTATCCCGACGAGTGGCTCGCGGCCGTCAAATACGGCGATTCGGCCAAATTCGACAAGTACAAAGACATCATCTATCCAGACGAGAAATAGGCGGCTGTTTTGGATCGGGCGGGGCTGCCTGGAGGTGGTCCCGCCCGATCCGCCGGCCACATTCGTTCGGGCGGGGGCGGCGTGAATGTCGCCCTTCCCGAGCGCTGACAGGAGGTCATTCACCATATGCGCACCACTCGTTTCGCTTTCCTCGCGTCCGCTCTCATCATGTTCGGGCTCATCTGCGGCGCCGCCGCCGAAGCCCAGGCCGCGCTCCCCAAGAACCTGCCGGAGCTGAAGACCCCGATACTGATCACCGCCTGCGGACAGAGTCCCGGCGGCGTCTACGTGAAAGTGCTCTGCCGCCAGCTCAAGCTGGAAGCGGACCTGGAGGACCTGGCGACGGCCGACGTCCTCGCCAAGAAACCCTACAAAACCCTCATCGTGATCACGGGAACGAGCCTCAAGGGAATGGGATCGGCGGGCGTCGAGCTGAGCGAGGAAATCAAGCGCTGCTCCGACCTCGTGAAAAAAGCGAAGAGCGCGGGCATCAAGGTGATTGTCGCCCAGGTCGAGGGAGCCTCGAGGCGGGTCGACGAATCCGACGAGCAGTCCATCCGCGCGATGACGCCGCTCGCCGACGTTCTCGTCACCCACAACCAAGCCAACAAGGACGGATACTTCACGAAGACGGCTGCCGAGAAGAAGATTCCGCAGATCTTCATCGACCAGCAGCTGGACCTCCTGAAGATTTTCCCGCAGATTTTCTCCAAATGACGGCGGCTCGGACAAGCCTGAAATTTCACGCTCAAGGAGGCTCCGATGCTTAACCACGCGCTGATCGTCCTGGGAGTCATGGTTCTCATCTTCATCGTGGCGAGCCGCTTCAAGGTGACGGTCGAGCTGTCGATGCTTCTGGCGGCCTTGGGCGGAGGGCTCGCGAACGCCTCCGACTTCTCGGCCCGCCACATCGTGGACGGTTCCTTCACCTATTTCGACGTCACGCTCATCTTTCTCAGCGCCACCTTTTTCATGAATATCGTCAAGGAATCGGGCGGCGTCGACTTCATCGTCGGCGGCATCGTGAAGCGCTTCCACGCCAGCCGCTTTCTCTGCCTTCTTTTCCTCACCTTCATCCTTCTCATACCGGGCGCCCTCACGGGCTCCGGCTCGGTGACGGTCCTGGTGGTCGGGGCCCTCGCCTCGAAGGTCCTCGCCGAGATGGGCATTCCGAAACAGAAGGTCACCGCGATAATCTTTCTCTGCGCCGCGATGAGCGCGGCCGCGCCGCCGGTGAACCTTTGGGCGATGATGGCTGCCGCGGGTTCGAACATGCCTTATGTCGGTTTCATAGGGCCCCTCGGAGCCCTGTCGATCGCCGGCGCTCTCTTCAGCATGTTCTGGCTGGGCTGGAAAGGCACGCCGATCGACGCCGAAAAGGTACTCGCCGAAATCAAGATCGACGCGAAGATGCGGGGCTGGAGGGTGGGACTGCCCTTCGCCGTCCTCATCGTCCTCATCGCGCTGTCGAGAATATTCCCCTACTCGTTCCCGATCCTAGGGCTTCCGCTCTGCTTCATGATTTCAGGCGCCGTCGCCGTGGCCACGAGCACGAAAAAGCTCGCGGTCTTCCAGATCGCGCGGGATACAGTGGAAAAGCTCCTGCCGCTGATCGGCATGATGATCGTGGTGGGAATCCTCGTGCAGGTGATGAGCCTGAGCGGCGTTCGGGGGCTTATCTCGCTCAGCGTCGTCACGCTTCCCCTCGTCGTCATCATTGCGGCCCTCTTCCTCATCCTGCCCTTCTCCGAGGGGCTGGTGCAGTACGCGGCGGCGCCGCTTCTGGGCGTCCCCCTCATACTCCTTTTCAACATGAAGGGCATCAATCCCGTCGTCGCCCTCTCCGCGATGGCGGTGATGTGGCCTATAGGCGACATGCTGCCGCCCACCCTAGTGGTAGGCCGGGCCGCGGTGATGGTCACCGCCTTCGAGGGGCCGTACTACCGCGGTTTCGTGAAGGCGACGCTCGTCCCCGTGCTTTTCATAATGGCGCTTTCCACCCTGGTCATCATTTTCAGCAACCAGCTCAAGTTCCTCACGGTTCTGGGTTGAGGAGGGAATGCCATGAACGACGCGGTGATGATTCTATACTACGCGATGACGGCCTTTTTCGCGGTCTGCCTCGCCTGGAATTTCGTCAAGACAAAGAACCTGCAGAAAGCGCTCCTTTACCTGGTCGTGCTGATGCCCTTCGTCATGCGGCTCATCAGGCTCAAATGACGGCGCGGAGGGAATATTATGGAAGATGACAGAAAGAGCACGATGATATTCAAAGGTCTCGCGCTGGCTCTTTGGCTTGGGGTGATGGTCTTCGCGGGCAAGGCCTTCTACGACCATAGAAACTGGAAGGAAACCGTGGTCCTGGGCCCGGGCGTCACCTCGACGCGATCGCTGCACGAATGGTTCGCCCCGCTCAAGGGATCGACGAACGACTGCAACGTCTACGTCCTCGATTCGGGACTGCCCGGCTCGACGATCCTCCTGCTCGGGGGAACCCACCCCGAGGAGCCGGCCACCACCCTCGCCGCCGAGCTCCTGGTGGAGAACGCCAGACCCGCGAGCGGCAAGCTCCTTGTCGCCATCCACACGAATCGAAGCGCTTCCACGGTCACGAGGCCGGGCGAAGCCTATCCGCAATTCTATTCGATCAAGACGGACTGGGGACGGAAGAAATACCGGATGGGCGACCGTTCGGCCAATCCCCTGGATTCCTGGCCCGATCCCGAAACCTATGTGCATTTTCCCAGCGGCCAGATGTTGGCCTATATGGATATCCGCAATATCAACAGGACCTGGCCGGGCAGGCCCGACGGCCTCATCTGCGAACGGACGGCCTTCGCCTTCATGGAGATGATACGGAAGGAAAAGGTGGATCTCGTCATCGACCTCCACGAGGCCGAGCTCGAATATCCCGTCATCGGCACGATCGTGGCGCACCAGGATGCCCAGGAGATCGCGGCGATGGCTTCGATGGAGCTTTCCGCCAGCGAATTCAGGATCGGGATGGAAGTGTCGCCGCGCTCTCTCCACGGGCTCACTCATCGCGAGATAGGCGATTTCTCCGACGCGACCGCCCTTCTCTTCGAATCCCCCGAACCCTTCCTCGACCGCGTAAGGGGGGCCACGAACGAGAAGCTCCTCCTCACGGGCCAGGACGACTTCGTCCTCAAGGCCGGAAAGGCCGGGCTCCTCTACTGGCCGATCGACGAAAAGGGCTGGCCCATCGAGGTGCGGGTCGGCAGGCATGTGGCGACCATCGAGAAGGTGCTCGAGGTTTGGGGCATGATATATCCCGAGAAGCCGATCGCCATCGACGGGCTACCTTCCTACGCGGAATTGACGGAGAAGGGCGTGGGCGCCTTTTTCGCCGATCCCTCAACGCTGGCCAAGGACAGGCTGGCGCTGGAATAACCATTAGGCCAGCCCGCAGTGGCGGACGATGCGCGACGAGCGATAAACAGATTGTCGCGGCATCCACATGCATGCGCCAACTTTAAGAGTCTCTTCCATTAAGTAAAAAACCGCCCATTGCGGGGCGGCTTTTTCATGATGGAAAAATCCAACCAGGCTTCAAAATCGCGGATATCTAGAGCGACCGACGGGAGTCGAACCCGCTTCTCGAGCTTGGGAAGCGGCCTTTTATCCGAATTATCCCGTATAAGAGCCTGCCACTAAGTAAATAAATCGAGGATAGTTATTAATCCCGTCTGGGAGGAATTCATCATTTTGCGATTTTCATCGTACTTGCCCGCGGAATAAGTCTCGACTGAAGCACATATTTCGACGAGTTGCTTTGTCGCTCTCCGGTGTCGATGACATTACGAAGCAAGCTGATCGCCAAAAGACCCATTTCCTGCAATGGTTGCTCAAAGGTGCTGATCGGAATGGGCTTGAAGGCAGAAAAATCACGGTTATCGAATCCGATGACGCGTACCTCATCTGGTATCGCAATACCTATCTCCACCAGTCGTGCTATAGTACCTGCGGCAATATAATCGTTAGCGCAAAATATGCCATCTATTTCCTTACATGAGTCCATAAGTTTTTTCGAGGATTCGTAACCATTTTCGAAATCATACTCGCCATATAGAATATTACGCTCCTCTAGTTCCAAACCAAGATCCCGGACACGGGATTGAAATCCACTTAATCGATCCTGAACGGAAAGTCGATTCTTCGGTCCGCAGATCATAGCCGGATGTCGCATTCCCGAAGCATATAAATGCTCCGCCGCAAGGAAGCCCCCCTGGAGATTATCCGGAATGACGGAAATAACACCCGGGATTTCCATGTTCACCGAGGCAGTAGGAACTTGGTTTCGTGCCATGATTGGATGCAAAATTGGTCCTATGGGAAGATGATGACATAGAAGCAGGCCATCGATGGAATGACTCTTCAAAAAAGCATATGCGGCTTCATAATCATTGCCAAACTCCACCTTGGAAACGAAAAGCAAGGAGAGGCCGCTCCCAGACAGGCCTCGCTCCACACCACGCACGATTTGATTTACGAAAGTCTCAGTGATATCCATGGCAAGGCAACCAATGATTCGGGATTTCCCCGCCCGAAGACTCTGGGCGTTCGAAGAAGGAATATAGTTCAGAGCGGCGATTGCTTTCATGACCCGATCGCGCGTTTTTGCACCGACTGGTCTTTTCCCGTTCAATGTATGTGTTATTGTGGAAGGAGATACCCCAGCCATGCGTGCAACATCTAGGATAGTAACGGTTTTATCCGGTTTTTCTTCCACCTTCAACCTCTAATCAATATCCTACTTGATAATCCCATAATCAACAATGTGTTTCCTCCTAGGCCCCAATTTCATGTAGAATTTGTTTGGCGCGGAGTCCATACTCAAGGTAGTTTTCTTTTAAGTTATTTCCTTTAAATGAGATACTGCCAAGATGCGCGCTTACCGAAAGATGAGGTTCAATCGAAAACATTCCTGAATATCCAGTTTTCACTAGATCGCGCATTATTTTCACCACGTCACAATCCCCATCTCCGGGCATGACATGTTGTATGCTCCCATCTGGAAGACGCCTGCAATCCTTAATATGGAAATGGACAATATATGGCAAGGCCGCTCGATAAAAGGCCCAAGTATCTTCAACAGTAGCTCCGTGTCCTATGGGATTACCTGGATCAAAAACCACTTGTAACGATTTGGTATTGAAGTGGGAAAGAAGTTCGGAAAGTTGTCGTGGTGATTCTGACGCCCACCCGTCGCAATTTTCCAGCACAAGCACGATACCTTCCCCATTGGCGATGGCGACGAGTTCACTCATTCTTCGAAAAACCTCGACCTTCCACAGTTCTTCATCCCTTCCATCGTTCGGATAGGACATAATCCTGATAAAGGATGTACCGAGACGGCGCATTCTGGGAATCGCGCACCGTAAATCGTCAAGGTCACGCGAAAAGGGAGTATTGATCGGTCTTGCCCAGTTTGCGATTGATGAGCCGAAACCGATTGTACGAATCTTCGCTTCCTCGATCCTGGCATAGACAGCATCAAATGCCTTATCGTCCATCTCGCAAATATTTTTTCCCTCAATACTCCGCAGCTCGATGGTATCCCAGCCTAGAGCTTTGTGGTTGGAAATCTGTTCCTCGATACTCGCCCCACCCTCGTCCCCGATGCCAGTCAACCTTCCCTGTCGTTCCACCATGCTTCGCTCCTCATTTCCAATCGATTATGATCCCGAGATGCGCATCGCGATCATTCAATAGCAGATGGTATGCGTCAGCCACCTGTGCTGGCGTTACGATATCCGTCAGGAATTCATCTACCTTAAGCTTATGCTCCGTGATCATTCCTAGTACGTCATTACCGAACAAATCATGGGATGCAGAGGAATCGGACGTCGAGAAAAGCGGATATCTGCTCTCATGCGCGCCTATCAGGCTAACTGCCTTGCGGTGAATAAGCTTATAGACATCGATTTCCACCTTCCCTCTGGTGGAGCCTAAAAGAATAACCTCACCAAGTTTATTCACTACCTTAAGCGATTCGGTGACGAGGTCTGGGACTCCCGTTGCTTCCACGACCGTGGATACGCCTTTTTTATCGGTAAGCGAAAGGATCGCTTGCGTTACATCCTGTGTCGAAGAGCAAATCGATGCGCTAATGCCGCATCGAAGCGCTAATTCGGCGCGGGATTGGGCTATATCGACGATTATTGCCTTGCGTCCTTGTCTTGCTTGAAATAGCTGGGCGCAGAGATTGCCTACGATACCACCTCCGAACACAAGCACATATCCATCCTTATTGCCGGAAGCGGCGACAGCGGTGTACGCAATCTGGCCAAACCGCGTGAATAATGCTTTTTTGCTTTCAAGTTCCGCAGGGATTTTAAAAATCAAATCCTTCCCTGGAGTAACAATGGATTGATCAGCATGCGGCTGAAAATGAAGTACCCGCTCTCCGATGGAAAATCCAGCAACGTTGTTTCCAATGACAACGATCGTCCCTACCGAGGCGTAGCCAGGCTGCAATGGGTAGCGAGCCCACGTAATCTCTGGATCTGAGAATCCTATATGTGTGCCGGTAAATAATGCTAATTCGGTCCCTGGGCTTATTAAGGAATATTGGTTTTTTACTAAAATGCTGCTTGGCCCCATCGAAAAAGCTTTTTCCTGAATCTCGACCTTCGACTTTCCAACCAACATTAGTTGCCTGATTCTTACGTCCATATAATGATCCCCTTGATGAAGATGTATTTTCTTTAGTAATTGCCATCATATTCCCATGTGCGACTTCCATCACGACGAAGTTTTCCGACCGTTGTTTCGGCTAGGCCGCTTCCACTGATTCGAAAAGAAGGAGGAAGGGAAAAGCGGAATATGCGATAAGGATCGATGTCTGTCCCTCCATGATATTCTTCATGTATCCTTACACGGCCGTGATGATTATTCTTGTCGTAGGTTACTTGAATTACCCATTTGTTATATCGGCCGAGGTTCCATTCGGTTTTTCCATCATCCTCAAAATAGCCGAACATATGCTCTTCGTTCTTGTCAGGAGGGAATATTAGAAAATCGACTAACGCGAAGTACGCGGTTTTTAATTTGGTCAGCCCGGGACTTGTGGGTATCACAGAGCCGATTTTCGCAAACCAACGCGCCCCTTCGAAGGGTACTTCCACCCGGGCTTCGCCTCCGTCCCGATACAAGCGGTGTTCGACCGGATCGTACCAGGAATCTGAGGAAGGAAATCGTACGGTAGTGGACAGCTCTGACTCCTGCACAATCAATACTTTTAGAATTGACGGTCCAAATAAATAATGCGGATCCAATTCATTCAGGTGACTGTCTTTCGGATATTCTAGAAACAGCGGTCGCTCAATCGGTATGCCGCGCAACGATGCCAAGATCGCGCAATTATAAGTGTAGGGGATGAATCGATAATGTTCGAGGATATATTCGCGAATACGATTCTTGACTTGGTGATATGTCCAGGGCTCCGTGGGTTTTCCGTCTTCCCGCCATGAATGTATTACAAAACGAGGCTGAAACACGGCGGACTGGCAACTGCGCACCAGTAGTTCTTCAGATGGCGGATCCCCGAAAAATCCTCCCAGATCATGACCGTAAAAAGGCATACCACTCAGACCAAGGGACAAACCCATATACTGATTGAACTGCAATGTCTTCCAATCGCTGCAATTATCGCCGGTCCACGTGCGGGCATATCGCTGTAATCCTGAATATCCCGAACGTGAATAAATCCAAGGCCTTGTTTCGGGATCGTACTCCTTGAATGCCTCGTATGCAGCTTTGGCCATTTTGACCGGGTATAATTGCTTGGTTTTGTAAGCGGCGAGTTCAGGTTCCTCTAGCTCAAGTTCATTATTATCGTTCCATATTCCTGTGCATCCATGCTCGATATATTTTTCTCGAAGCTGGGATTTCCACCACTCGGTAGCCGAGTCATTATCGAAATCGATGAAGGATGCGTCTCCGCCCCAGAAGAATTCCTTATATGGTTTTCCTTTCGTATCCTTGATTAAAAACCCCTTCGAAGCGATCTTTTCATACCAGGGATGTGAACAGAGTATGCCTGGTTTTATATTCATGCATAAATTGTAGCCCCGTTCTGAAAGTTTCTTGATGAATGACCGGTAATCGGGAAATTTGTCCTTATTCCAGAGAAATGCGTATCGTTTCCCGTCTTTTGCCTTTAAATACCCTGACGATACATACATTCCTTCGCAAGGTATTCCTTCCTCTTCCACCCTGGCGAAATAGCCCTCAATTTTTTCAGCGGCGTCATCTCCCTCAACATAGTTCATCGAAGACCCAAAAAAGCCGAAACTAAAAAGCGGCGGCAATGCGGGGAAGCCGGTGATGCTTGCGTAAGCCTCAAGGATGTCTTGATAAGACGGACCTAGGAGAACGAAATAAGAAAAAGGCCCACCCCTCACATCGACCTTGATGTAATAAGGGCTTTCCCTGCCAAAATCCATGTCTTCAACCCAAACTGATGGGAAAAAGAGGCCGCAACATACCCCGGTTGCCAGATTTCTTTTGATAAAGAATGGAACCGATTTATAAAGTGGATCCGATTTTTCGGCGTCATAGCCAAGAGCATCGCGATTGGAAAACTTGAATCGGTATCCACGACGGTTTGGTGGCCCAGCCTTATCCCCTAAGCCATAAAATGCATCCTCTGACGCCATAGGAAAGTTGAATCGAGCAAGCGGGACTGCGTCTTCGCTTTCGCAAAGACATCGCATCGGATAGGTGGGAATCACGGTATCGTGAGTCCCGAGCATTCCGCCATGAACAAGGATTTCTCCCTGATAAATGGAAAGGGTGCCATGCTTTTTCCCTATGCGTACGATAATAGGAGGATGTGGCAAATTTGATACCGTAAGGGAATAGTCGAGTTCATTTTCATCGACTGTAACGTTGGGCGCCACCGATTTATGAAAATCGCCGGAAACGATGAACGAGGAAGATTCTTGGTACTCTGGCGCAATATTTATTCCGTCTATTTCATATTCTACTTTAATAATAGTGGATGCATAAAAAGATATATGGATATTGCCGCCTTTCCCACGAGCGGTGAATGAAGCGGGTCTCCCTGGTTCAAGGCACAATTTATAGCTAATTAAGTTGCCAATTGTTTGTTTCATACGTTAGCCTTTTACCGCACCTGATGTAATTCCTGTCATGAAATGCTTCTGGAAAAGCAGAAACACAACGATCATGGGAATGATGGCTATTGTCGTCATGGCTAAAAGACTTGACCAATTGATTTGAAGTTGTCCGACAAAGTTGGCCAAAGCTTGCTGCATTGTCTGTTTTCTATTGTCTGTTATGACGATAAGAGGCCAGAGATAATCGTTCCATCGCCACATGAAAGAGAAAATCGCGATAGTGGCGATTATCGGTTTTGCTAAAGGCATAATGACCTTACGAAAAATAAAAAATTCTCCGGCACCGTCTATCCGCGCCGCCTCAATAAGAGAATCTGGTAAAGTCTGAAGATATTGCCGAGCGAGAAAGATTCCGGTAGGAGTGGCGGCAGGGGGAATGATGATACCCCAAAGCGAATTAAGGAGTCCCAAGGTCTTCAATTGAAGAAATATCGGAACCATAATTACTTGAAGCGGTATCATCAGCGTGGCCAACATTATGGTGAATATTGCTTCACGGCCTGGAAACCTGTATTTGGCCAGCGCATAACCGGCCATCAAATTTATAGTGACTGTAATCAGCGTGGCCGTCACCGCAACGAATACTGTATTGGAAAAATAACGAAGAAAGTTGCCTTGCCTAACCGCGGCAACATAATTGGACGATGTCCAATTCGTGGGGAAAAGCCTTAAGGGAACGGTAAATAGTTCCGACTGAGATTTGAAGGAAGACAGAACTACCCATATAATCGGAGATATTGTGGCTATCGCCAGAAATGTGATCAAAGCATATAGCGTAAAGGGTTTTCCGCGCTTATTCATAGTCTTGCTTTTTCCCTGTTATCGCGAACTGGAGGAGGGTGATCACCGCGATGAGAATCATGAGCACGATGGACATCATGGAAGCGTAGCCCATTCGATCTTCCATAAAGGCGGCTTGATAAACTTGTTGGACGATAAATTTCGTGGCATAGCCCGGACCGCCTCCAGTCGTGACAATTATCAATTCATACGCTTTAAAGGAGCTGATAGTCGCCAGGACAAGGGTTACCAAGATTGTGCCGCGAAGCATGGGAAGGGTAATTTTCCAGAAAGTCTCGCGCGGAGAAGCTCCGTCTATTCGTGCGGCCTCGTATAGTTCCTGTGGTATCGCCTGGAATCCGGCTATCATTATCACCATAAAATAGCCCGCGCCTGCCCATACAGTGATAAGGATGATGCTCAGCATCGCCGTACCCGACTCAGTCAGCCAGTGAACACCTTGGCCACCCATGAACCTGATTAGATAGTTCACGATACCCATATCGTCACCTAGCAAAAAGCGCCACGCTATGCCGACCGTAATCATGCTTAACAACGAAGGGATATAAAACAAGGATCTGTAAACGCGTACTCCTTTCATCGAGTTATCTTGCAGGAAATAAGCCAGGAGCAACGCAACTATTACCAATAACGGTACTGAAAACAGGGAATAGATGAGGGTGTTGGCAAAGGTCTTCCAGAAGACAGCGTCCTTCAACATCTCAAGAAAATTTGTCCAGCCTATATAGTGTGGCGTTGAAAGAATACCCCATTCGTACGCCGCCATGCGTAAGCCTTGGAAGGCGGGAATGATAATAAAAACCGAAAAAATAATCATATTCGGCAAAAGGAATAGAATTGGAGCCGTTGCCTGATTGAAGCTGTTTTTCGTTTTCTTTCTCATCCGCCGCCCTCTCCCGATTACTACCTGACATTATTTTAAGAGTGTATTACTTAAAATAGGTAGATCCTTTTTCTTGCACTGCTTTGGCCGCTTGTTCTGGTGTCAGATTTCCCATGAGAACCTGTACGATCTGTTCCCGAATGAAAGTGCTGACTTTATTCAGTTCAACATTTTTCCATTCATTGGCGGTAAACGAGGGCGTTACCTTGAGTTCCTCAAGGAAGATTGCGAAATCCTTGCTATTGGACGGGTAATTCACGACCGTATCCGTGCGGGAAGAAAGGTTGAAGGTATCACGCACATATGCCGATGTATGTTCCTTGTCGGCGAACGCGGTTATCAAGCGCAAGGCCTCCGCTTCGTTCTTTCCGCCCTTGAATGTGGCGATGAATTTTCCGCCAGGGACCGAGGAATTAATAGTTCCCTTGGGCATTCGAACGGCACCCCATTCAAAATCCTTTACATTTTGCTTATATGTGTTGATATTCCAGCTTCCTCCGATATGGCAGGCCACAAGACCGGCTTGAAAAAGCTCGGCGGGATTTTCCGATCCCATCCATACGGACTTTGGGATCAAGCCCTTGTCATGTAAATTCTTGAAGAAGCGAAGCGAAGCGATAGTTCCCGGGTTTTCAAAGTCCATTCCTGTTTGGGTGGCATTAAGGAAATGGCCGCCTTGTTGGAACATCAGTGTGGAAAACCGGTGAGGCGTGAAATCCACCGCCAATCCATACTTCATCTTTGAGTTAGCCGCGATAACCTTGGCGATTATCGTTTCCCAGTCTGCCCAGGTCCAGGTTTTAGAAATCGCGTCTACATCGATACCCGCATTTTTAAAGGCTGTTTTGTTGACCAGCATGCCGTTCGCTGTCGCTTCGGTTGGAAATGCCACGAGTTTTCCCTTGCCATCCAAAGCGAAAGCGAGCGAAGCGGGCAGGTAGTTTTTCTTCATTTCTTCCAAGCCTTGAATTTTTCCATCCAGTGGTAGCAGAACATCGATCAACGCTGATATCTGATTGTTCGTAACCCGGGCAACGTCCGGAGGATTGCCTCCTGCGATCATCAGTTTCAGTTTTTGCTCATAGGCGCTAAAAGCTACTACTTGTACATCCAATTTTACGTTTGGATTCTTGGCCACATAATCCGCCATAGTATTTTGAAATACTTCGGATTCGTTGGCATCATTGAACCATAGTACAGTTAGTGTGGTTGGCGCCGAGAACATCGGCATGAGAACGCTCACTAGAATAACAATCAACAGAGCAAGCCTTTTCATCACTTCCACCTCCTTAAGAAATCAAACGTTGTCAAAACGTTTTGTCTATTGAGTATGTCTTTAGTTTTTCTGGTTGTCAAGGAAATTTAATCGGTGTTTAGTGACTTTTAGAGATACCGCAGAATTCTGATGATTCTGTTATAGAAGAAAAAGCTCGCCATTCGCGAATTTTTTAAAGCGACCGACGGGAGCCGAACCCGCTTCTCGAGCTTGGAAGCTCTCTGGATGCCGTATCATCCAGAATCACCGGATCTCGTTTCGAGCGATTATGTTCATACAATAGCTATAATTGTTGTTTCATACGAGCGAGAATCGTATCATGGAGATTCAGTGGATAAAGCATGAAAAGTGTGACTTTTGTGGTGACTCGGAGAAGAGTATACTCTTTGTTATGCTAAATCCTACGCCCCTTATCCGCTCCAAGCTGATCCTTGAAAGGTTGCGAACCGATCGCCCTCCTAGCTTTCAAAACCTCCAACGGTACTTAGTGTCCCATCATTTACACGTTGCCTAATCTATCGATGCTGCGGCAATGCTGTCCATGATCTTATCGGCTGATTTACCCCACTTGAATCGGCGGCTTGAATCATTCCAGGTTTTTATATAGTCGCCTATCGCTTTTTCAAGTTCATCGACGCTCGCTCAACTATCGCGACGAATTCTCTTTCATGGATTCAAGATACTCTCGCACTTCTTTGGTCTTATGCGTTGAATAGCTGTCTGCAATAATATGAAGTGTCTTCCCCTTCGGGCACTTGCGGTTCACCATCTTCAAGAATGAGATATAATCCAACGACGCCTTCGAGCCTCTTTTCAAAATCGGGATCACAGCTAGTTGAAATTTTTTGACTAAATGCGGCTTTAATCCGCGATCGATCGCGAGCTCTGCTCTAGATCGTTTGGAGCCTGACGGCGTATTTATGTTGAATTGATCTTACCGCCAGAATCCTTTCCATGAAGCCGATCACTTCATTCGTAGTATTCGGCTCTACTTCTATTTCCGTGCGATGAGTATGCCACAAGTATTTAGATTTTTCACGCCTTTTGCATTTTACAGAACACTAGCGGCCCCGGGCCGCCACGCGCCGGTCCAGCCTCGTGAGCCATGCGCCTCGCCGATGATCGTAGGTTCTGATCAGGACATGGTCGGGATAGAGCCACAAGGAGTTCGTGCAAGGATCGATACGATCCGAATCGGGGCAGTGGATGTTCATGACGCGGCCATCGTACAGGTTGATCGGCGACGCGAAGGACGCATTGCTCGGCCTCGTGTGCGTGTGCCCCGAAACCCAGAGGAAGGCCTGGGGATGGCGTCCGAGGATCTCGCGGATCGCGTTCGCGGGTTGGGCGACGCTACTTCCGGAAGCCGGCTTGCCCTTGACGTTCAGCGTTCCCTCGAGCGGCGCGTGGAAGAAAATAATCGTCGGAAACGACGCGTGCGCGGATAGGCAATCGTCGAGCCAGGCGAGGGACTCCGGCGAGATCCCGACCCGGCGGCTCTTGTCGAGCGAATCGGAGGAAAGGTAGATCAGTTCGTAGCCGCCCAGCTCCTCTTCGCGCTGGAGGGACTCCAATCCCATTGCGGTCTTGAAATATTCCAGTTTCCGCGCCCTCTCGTCCGCCTCGCAGAGGACAAGGCTCCCCGCCGGATCGAACTCGTCGGAATAGGTGTACTCGTGATTGCCAGCGATGGGGCGGACCTGGCTGCTCAAGCCCGAAATATAGGAAAGCGCGACGGCATACTCATCCGGGCATCCCCGCTCGCCGACCATGTCTCCGGTCAGGATGACGCGACTCGTATCGGTCCAGGCGTTGATCTCATCGCGCATGGCCAGCTTGGCGGCGGTCCGCGCCTCGCCCTCCGCGGCGTTCTCGAGCTTCGAAGCCTTATAGGGCAGATGTATGTCGGCCAGGATGGTCAGGCGCTCGGCCTCGTCCGGATTCTCGTCGTAGGGCGATGGAGGCGGGAACAGGTTTCCGCAGGACTGCGCGACGAGCGCGAATAGTATGGCGGCGAAGAGAAGTGGGCGGGCGGATGCTTTCCGCGCTGACATTTTTTCCATGGGGCTTCTGCGTAGGATTCTACCACGCGCGCGGCGGCGAAGCCATCGAAAAACCAGCCGAAGCGCCAAACCGAACGTAAAATGACGTTTTGGCGTGTCGATATGGCGGCGGGAGGACTCCTCATTCCTTTGGTATTTTCTTCACAACAGGTAGTGGATCGGAAGGTAATTCTCCTCGTGTCACAGCATCATGCATCGGTACTTTTATAGCTTGAAGCGCGACATTGCTGACTCTAAGAGTAGCTCCTTTTTCGATTGCCCAGAGTCGCCGATCTTTGATGATTCCGGCTTTGACTTTTGAAAGGCGAAGTGACTTGAAACCTGGGTACGGGGCAATGTACAGCTTAATTGCTCGGCGATCGTGATCAAGGTAGTCTAACGATAGAGGTCTATGATCGACCAGAGCTCGTGCACGAACATGCCGGCTATCAGGAGCCCAGAACGAAGAGATGTAATCTAGGGAAAGCGGGTCTTCTTCACGTTTTATATCTGCAGCAATAGCTTGGGCAACTATAATTGCAGCAATCTTGTCCGCCCCGTCTCCCGGTATATGTTATTCCAAGGGCTCTTGTACAGTTGTATCGATTTGATTCTTCATTCCAGAACTTTGCGTACCAAGACTTTTCGCCAGTCGTTTTCTTTTCCCTTAAAAAAACAAAAACGGAGAGCGCGTTTATTCCTCCAGGCGCCCGAAGTGTGACTTTTCGGGTGACTTTGGATAATAATGGCGCTTCTCCGTTTTTGCGGTCAAAGCATAAGTCTTTTATTAAAAAAGACTTAATCGTAGAGCGACCGACGGGAGTCGAACCCGCTTCTCGAGCTTGGGAAGCTCGGGTAATACCGGTATACGACGGTCGCGATTGGACGTGCGTCGCTTCTCGCGACGCGGTTTTTATAGGTAACCGTCGTGAGCCGGCGGTTAGCCATGTAGAACCTATGCTAAAAAGATCGTACACGCCGGCTTACGACGGTCGCGATTTTGATGTGTTGCTTCTCGCAACACGAATTCTAAGGAAACCGTCGTGCATCTCCGGCTTTCACCGTCTTTGCGTTGGGCTCCCCGAGACAGGCCGTCGATGTACGACGGTCGCGATTTTCTTCCGCAGCTTACGCGACGGAAAATCGGCAGAGTCACTATACCGATCGAGGGTGGCCGGCGTCAAGGTATTTTTGGCATGACCAGCCAGGCAGTCATGCGACTCACGACACGAATGGATCCAGATCGATTTTCATGGGCTGACGGAGAATGATGTGCTCGGCAAAGACGATCTTGCGAAGACCCTTGCAGCCATAGTATTGGAGGTTGATCCCTCGCGGGTTTCATACCCCGCGGCTAGCCGCGAGGCGATGATTTACGAGCATCAAGAAAGCAGGCAGAAACCAAGGGGACTCACTGTCCCGTTCGTCATTCTTCGCTTTTTCAGGGTTCTTTGCTATGCTGGCGGCGCGAAAATTATAGACGTCGGCCGCTGATGATGCGAACGAGTACGAGCACGACCGCGATGACCAAGAGGATATGGATGAATCCGCCCAACGTGTACGAGGTGATCAACCCGAGAACCCAAAGCGCGATCAATATGACAGAAACCAACATCAACATCTCTTTCTCCCTTCGGATACTGTGCGGACCTGCTGCATACCATGCCGCTAGCTAAACGGTCTTCCATACTATCCTTCTTGACTTTAGGGCTTTCAGCGTGCGCTGACTCCCAAGAATAGCTCTATCGGAACGGATCTTTTCGATGCAAGCTCGAAAGTGGTCTCAAGACGGAGCTCTCTCCAAACCAAATCAGGCATATCTATCCGCTCCACATCATTTCCTAAAAATATGCGTAAATACCAACGCGGTCTGTATGGCAGCGCACATATCTTTCAAGCTCAGCTATCGTCGCGCCGGTGACGACATCAGCGACAGCCCACGTTCCGTCGGAGTCCTCCTTGAAATTCCCGGGGATGAAACCGTTTGTCTTGAAGAAGCCCTTGATCCCGCAGATGTTGGGAACCCTGTTGTCCCAGTGTCTGCAATACTTCTTGTTCTGGCACTTGTTCTTCTCGAGAGCAGCGCCGGGGGCATCCTGAAAGAAAGAAGCTATTTCGAATTTTTCATAGCCCTTTCGACCTTTTTGGGCAGCCAGTGATTCCCGAAACGCATTTCCTTGAAAAAAGGCAATGTTGTCTTCGCTCTTGGTGAAATATGAGACTACTTCACCGGTCGTATCGGACGTATAGATGATCTGCCCATTTGTATCGGCGCTTGCGGTGAAGATTATGTCTCCGATTTGGACATATTTGGCGAATTGCGTTGGCACGACTGTTTCATGTCCCTTAAGCAAGGCCGTAAACATGTTGTTTTCTCCCAGTTTCGCCATCTCATCCTTGGTGATATTATTCGATGAGAAATTTCCCCAGACCAGCATTGTATTGATTTTTTCGATGTCACGGTCGGCCAGCTGTCCGTCCTCCGTCCTGACGACGCCTTCCAGAACATACATCCCGTCGTTGAGTACCCGATATGCTTTTTTAACTTTGGTTTCAGGCACATGCGCAACCAGCTCAGCTTTAGGCTTGTCAACAGGGACTGGCGCCCCAGCGCCAGCTGTGAGACCGATGATGAGACCAATCGCCGCGATCGCGAGTAATGCGGCCTTCAACCTCTTCGCTATTTAATCAAATTCAACATACGACAATACTAGGATTTTATCTGTTCGGTTGATCACATAGAAAAGAAGCATTGCCTATGTGCGTTGACGTACAGACTATTTCCTGTCTGATTCCGATCTTTAACGTTGTCATGGGCGATGCTCAGATCCGCATCTAGGGATTGAAAGGCCAAAGTGGGGGGCAAAGATCGCCCTAGCGGCCGGCGCAGCAGTAGAGGAAGACTTTCTATTGAGGGAGAACCAGCGTCATATGAAAATTGCCCGAAAGAACTTCGCCTTCCTCGCGGGACTGGCGCTGGTGATATCCGTGATGGTTCTGGTTTCGCTCTGGGCTTTCAGCAAAATAAAAGAAGAAGCCGATGGCCGGAAACACGCCACTGGTGTACTGGACAACGCGAACAAGCTGATGTCTTCGCTGATAGACGCCGAAACGGGCGAGCGAGGTTATCTTTTGACCGGCGAGGAGACCTTTCTGGAACCGTTCTTGGGAGTGCGAGACGGCATCGCCGCTATCCTGGCGGAGCTGCGCAGGACTCCGTTGACCGCCGCGGCCTACGAATATCTGGATGCGCTTGCGCCGATGATAAAAGCCAAGCTGGCGGAACTGTCGCTCAATATACAATTGCGCCGCAACAACAACCTGTCCGCAGCGCTGGCGAACATGCGCGGCAGCCAGGGCAAATCGCTGATGGATTCGATCCGTACCGAAATGAAAGGCTTTCTCCAGATAGAACAAGGTGTTTTAGCCCGACACGACGAAAAATTTCAATCGAACATGAGGTATCTGCTCATAACCATCATAACCCTTAATCTGTTTTCCCTTTTGTATGCGTTGTTATTCATGAGATTCATCTATCAAGAAACCCAGAGCCAGCTTAAAAACCTGGTTCATGCCGAAACGCGGCATCTGCTGGAAATCCAGGAGGACCTAAATAATCAACTGCGGCAAGCCAATGTGACCTTGCAAGCCAGCGAGGGGAAGCTCACCGCAACGCTCAACTCCATAGGCGACGCGGTGCTTGCCACCGATTCAGGCGGTTGCGTGACACTTCTGAATCCGCTCGCCGAAAAGCTAACTGGGTGGACGCTGGCAGAAGCAAATGGCCGCTCCATGGAAGAAGTCTTCCACATCATCAACGAGGAAACGCGCCAGCCCTTCAGGATGCCGATAACTGAGACTTTGGCCCACGGCACGATGCAAGGAACGGCAAACCATACTATTTTAATCTCGCGTACAGGCCGGGAATACAGTATCGCCGACAACTGCGCGCCGATTCGAAATCGCGAGAGCGCGCTGATTGGCGCCGTGATGGTCTTTCGCAATGTAACGGAACACAGGGAAACGGAAATCGGCTTGAGTAAAGCCAACAAAGAACTGGAATTTGTGAAGCGAACGGCTGATGTCGCTCGCGAGTACTCCGAAAGCATCATCAACACGGTGCGCGAACCCCTTATCTCCCTCGATCAGGATTTGCGGGTTGTCTCAGCCAGCCGTTCCTTCTACGAAGTCTTCAAGGTTAAGCCCGAGGAGACCGTGGGCCAGCTCATCTACGATCTGGGCAACAAGCAGTGGGATATCCCGAAACTGCGGGAATTGCTCGAAAACATCCTCCCCCAGAAAGCGACTTTCGGAGACTATGAAGTCGAGCACGATTTCGCGGATATCGGAAGACGGGTCATGCTGCTGAACGCTCGGCAGATCCAGAGAATGTCGGGGAAGGAAAAGATAATCCTTCTTGCAATCGAGGATATCACCGAGCGCAGGAAAGTGGAAAAAGGGCTCGAGAAGGCCCATGATGAACTGGAGGAGTTGACGATAGAGCTGAAGCGAACCGCGCGGGCGAAATCCGAGTTCTTGGCGAACATGTCGCATGAACTCAGGACACCCCTCAATTCGATAAACGGTTTCTCTGAAGTGCTGTATGACGAGATATTCGGGACGCTCAACGAAAAACAGAAGAAATATGTCAACAACGTACTGGTCAGCGGGAAACATCTTCTCCTTCTCATAAATCAGATTCTCGATATGGCGAAGGTCGAGGCTGGGAAGATGAAGCTCGCGCTGTCCATTCTGCCCACAAAAAGCCTGTTGAACGAGATTTCCCTGCTTGTGGCGGACATGGTGAGAAAAAAGAATCTTCAGATGGTTCTGGAGATACCGGAAGACCTGCCGGATATCGAAGCCGATGAACTGAAGGTAAAAGAGATCATCTACAACCTGCTTTCGAACGCGGTAAAATTCACCCCCGAGGGGGGAATGATCGGCATGCGGGCGAAAAAAGCCGGTCCCGCTATCGAGATCGATGTCTGGGATACAGGCATCGGCATCGCCCCCGAAAACATGGGGAAAATATTTGAAGGCTTTTTCCGCGTGGACACTCCCTATTCTCGGGTGACCGAGGGCACCGGGCTGGGGCTGCCGCTCTCCAAGAAGATGGTTGAACTGCACGGCGGAGAATTGTTTGCGACCTCGGAGGGCTTGGACAAGGGGACGCTGATTCACTTCTCTTTGCCCATCGTTTCCCCCGGGACGGCTTGATATGAGATTCAAGGCCTTGGTCGTGGACGACAACGACAACAATCTGCTTCTGGAAAAGGACCTCCTCGAAATCGCCGGCTTTGAGGTGTTTGAGGCTAAGGACGCCACCAGCGGGATGGCTTTGGCAAGAGGCGAAAAACCTGATGTCATCATCATGGACGTCCGCCTTCCGGACATGCGCGGTTCAGAAGCCGCATTGCTGCTGCGCGGCTACGAAGAGACCCGGATGATTCCCATCGTATTCGTGACCGCCTCCGTGATGCCCGACGGCAAGGAGGAGATAAAAGCCATTTCCGATACCGGGTTTATCGGCAAACCCATCAATACGCGCACCTTCGCGCAGGAAATCAGCCAGTTCATCGGGAACGAATAGCCTGTGCTGTGGACAATTCCGGAAGAAGACAGTTATCCCCGGAACCGAGAAGAAACAACAAAGACGACTAAGGCAAAAATTCTGTGCGTGGATGATGAACCGTTGAATCTAGAACTCCTCGAGGCGATTCTCGGGTCATCCGGGTATGAGGTCGTCTGCGCGGCTGACGGCGGCGAAGCGCTCTCCATCCTCAAACATGAAGAAATCGATCTCATTCTTCTCGATGTCATGATGCCTGGCATCGATGGGTATGAAGTGTGCCGTCGCATCAAGGCTTCCCCTGACACATCCAACCTTCCGGTCATCATGATCACCGCGTTGTCCTCAAGGGAAGAAAAAATAAAGAGCATTGAGGCGGGAGCCGGTGATTTCGTCACCAAGCCTTTCGGATCCCTGGAGGTTCTGGCGAGGATTAGGAAACTCATCGAGATAAAAGAGCAGAATTCGAAGCTTGTTTCCCTGTTCGGCATGCTTTCCGGGCTGGCGGAAAGAGGCAACAGAGCCTCAGGCTCATCGACGACAGGCCGGTTGGATTTTTTCTCGGAAATAGATGCGCTGATCAAGGGCGCGTGCGCCGGATGGAAGCGTGGAACCCGGGGAATGTTGGTGGGCACGACGGAAACGGGCTGGATACATTACGATATGACAAGCCCCGGAGCCGTGGAGACAGGCGAAAGATTTCGGGCTGAAGAATTTTTATTCCTTCTTGACGGACAACCAAGGGTCCTGTATATGAACGACGGGGTAAGTTCATCCTCCGAAGCTGCCTTGGCGTCATCGACATTCGCGAAAGAAGGAATCCTGTCGGGCAACTTCATCTGCAGGGCAGGAGGCGGACTGTGCCTTGTTTCCTACGGTCTCAAGAAGCCAGTCAATGACCAGGATGCCATCGTATTGAAAGCTATCGCGATGCAGATGATGTTTCTCCGCTCCGTCGCCTCCGAGATGCGGGAAACGGGGAAAGCCTTCGATTATATTATGTTTACGTTGGCCCGGGTGGCGGAGGCTAATGATGAGGACACGGGCAACCACATTCTGCGGGTCGGGAAATACGCCTCCTTCCTGGCGGAGGCCATGGGGATGGACGCGGATTTCGTTGAAAGCATCGGGATGCAGGCGCAACTGCACGATGTCGGGAAAATCCAGATACCGCGGGAAATTCTGAAGAAGCGGGGGCTCCTATCGGTCGAAGAATTTGAAATAATGAAAATGCACACGATATATGGGGCAAACATAATTGGCGCGCATGTGCGGCTCCGCATGGCGAACAGGATAGCGAATTCCCATCACGAGAGATGGGATGGAAGCGGATATCCCCGCGGATTGAGGGGCGAGGAAATTCCGCTGGAGGCGCGCATCGCCGCCGTCGCCGACCAGTACGACGCGCTCAGGAACATGAGGGCGTACAAGTCGGCGATGAGCCACGAGAGAGCATTCGAGATAATTACGCGAGGGGATGGCCGAACCAAGCCGGAGCATTTCGATCCCGCCGTGCTTGCCGCGTTTGTCGCGCATGGCGGGAGCCTGGAGCCTCTTAGCCTCTCCGTTCAGCGCGCGTCCAGCCTCCAGGAGACGCCTGCGCCCAGCCTGATGCCGGGCTCGTCGCCGAAGGCCGCCGAAGCCTGGGTTTCGATCCGCAGGCACTCCGAAAACGAGTAGTCGCCGGCGAACTCCACGATCCATGTTTGGGCGATAGGCTCGGTGAGCGCGTACCAGTCCAGGGTGTTTGAGCCTGAGATATAATCGTTCAGGATGCCGTAGGAGCCCTGCCTGAGCCGCTTGAGAAATAGCGAAGCCTTGGCGTTTTTGGATTCGTGCCGGAGCGTCAACATGTCCAGCGAGGTATTGGGTCCGTATAGGAATCCGATAAAGTAGGCGGCCGGATCATCAACGTACCCATTGCCCATGGTGAAGCGATGGTCGGGGACGGTGAATTTTCCCGCGTCCTCCGAACGGTTATAGAGATAGGTCGTCGTCCTGTAATGCTCGAAGCCAAGGGTGAGCCCCCGAGGTTCGGCAAACGTGGCTTCTTTCAAGGCGTAATCGGCTTCCGCGATTCTTTCCGAAACGTACGTCTCCTTGCCGAAAAGGCCGATCTCGGCGCCCAGGAACCAGCCCATCGACGTCGGCTTATCGGTGGAGTTCTCGAAACCGAGCGTGAGATCATCCATGACGAATTCGCCGAATGCCCGCGCCGGTCCCACCTTCGTTTCGGCGCTCAAGGTCATGAGGACGTTCGAATTGGCGTCCTGGTAGAGGTGGTGGTAAATGAGGAAAGGTCCGATATCCTGAAGGTCGGGGGTCACGCCGTAGACGACGTTGAGTTCGCCAAAGCCCACCCGCAGAAAGTCGTTTTCGAAACCGATCCTATGGGCGAGGACGGTTTTCTGCTCAGCGGCGTTCGAAGAAGGCGCGCTTTCGTAGCGATAGTAATAGTTGCCACCGTTGGCCGCGGCGCGATCCATGGAGATGGCGACGAAATTTACCCACCATGTCCCGTAGCTGGCCTTGGCCTTGTACTGCGCCCAGAGATTGTCGAAGTAGGGGGCCGCGTCGGAAAGGGCGATATCGTAGGTGCCCGGACCCCATTTGAGCTGACGGCGGCCGAAGGAAGCGAGAGCTTTGTCGTTTCCCCAGGAAGCGTAGCCCACGGTGGGGTAATTGAAATCGAGGATGGGATTGGCGCCGTTTTCGATGAAGGGAATGTTGGTGTGGGCTTCAGACGTGATATATGCCCAAAAATCGTAGCGGAAATCGAAACGGATAGCGATGTCCACGCTCTTGTTCGTCATTTCCCATCCGAAGTTGAGAAGGGCAGGCGTTTTATAGTAGTCCGCGTAGAGTTCCGCGCTGGGCATGGCGACGTCGGCGGGCAGCGCGGAGTCATACAGCGCGAAAGGACGCAGGACGGTGAAGAACAGCGAGCCCGCGGCCGCGGGCATGGCCGCGGCCAGACAGATCGCGATGGCGGTGACGAGGATGCGGCGTTTCATGGTTCTCTCCTTAAATCCGGAAATTGGCGGCGCTCAGGCTGCAAAACTCATATTTTATGATGCGTCGTTGCCCGTTATTATTTCCCGGGCCGCGCCGTAGCGACGAAAGTATCGGCGTCGGCCTCGGAATAGAAGATCAGCCAGACCCTGCGCGGAAGATCGTTGCTCGAGAGGAAATCGGCGATCGCCGCGTAGCTCGTCAAAGCGGCGCTATCCTTCGGGTAGCCGTAGACGCCGGTGGAAATCGCCGGGAAAGCGACGCTGTCGAGGTTTTCGGCGGCCGCGATTTCGAGGCAGCGGCGGTAGCAGGACGAGAGGAGGGCGGGCTCGCCGCGCCCTCCGCCTTTCCAGATGGGCCCGACGGTGTGGATCAGGCGGCCGGCCTTGAGATTTCCGGCCCCGGTCGTCACGGCTTCGCCTGAGGGCAGGCCGGACTTCAGCGGGCCGGCGCGGAGGGCGCGGCACTCGGCGAGTATGGCGGGGCCTCCCGCGCGGTGGATGGCTCCATCCACGCCGCCGCCCCCCAGGAGCCCCGAATTGGCGGCGTTGACGATGGCGCCACCCTCGAAAAGAGTGATGTCGCCCACGGCGACGATGAGCCTTTCGTTGAGAAACCATCCGACTGTCTTCATTAATACCTCTTGAGGCCGCCGATTAGGCCGAATTCCCGGTCCGCGCCGTACCCCCGGATCGCATCAACCCTCTCCGGATCGCGCCGCGCCCCTCATCTCGCGCCTAAATCCGCGGATCGCGCGAGCCCGATTCTGCCCGACGCGGTTTTATTTTGCCCTGGCCGCCAGGAGCTGGGTAGCGCGCGCTATGATGCCCTCGAAATCCAGCGGCTTCCCGAAGAAATCGTCGGCGCCCACCGCCAGCATCTCATCGCGCATCTCCGGCGTGTCGATGCCCGTCATGGAAATCACCGAAGGCTTTCCGATCGAAGGGTCGGAACGGATGCGCGAGCAGAGGCTCTTTCCGTTGATGCCCGGCAGATCGAAGTCCAGAAACACGAGGGCAGGGTGACGTTCGGCGATGATCCGCCCCGCCTCGAAGCCATCGAAGGCTTGGGCGACGCTTATATCGGGGATTTTTCGCTCGAGCATTCTTTTGAGGATGGTGTTCAGGTCGTGATCGTCATCGACGATGAGAATGAGGCCCGAATCGACATCGGCGTTCATTTCGGCGTTGATCTCGGCGGGAATTCTCATGTTCCTGTCTTCAAGAAAGGCGATGAAGTCTTCGGCGTATACGCGAAATTGGCCGCCTGGCGTCGTGAATGCCTTGAGATGGCCGTTCTTGATCCAGTTGATGGCGGTTTGATTTACCACGCCGCACAGGTTTGCCACCTCGAGTGCGGAGAAAATCCTTACGCGCTTGTCGTTTCTTCCCATTTCCTTTTCGAGCCCACTGCCATTGGTTAAAAAACAAGCATAAATCAAGCCTATCCGAATGTCTACAACAAAATGGATGGATGGATGCTTGCAATTCTCGCAAACTTTGCGTACCGTATCGGACCATGAGCCTATTGCCCGACATTGAAAAACTGGCCGTCAACGAGATAGCCATTCTGAATCGGATCGCCGGAGATCTGAACATCAAGGCCGCGCAGGTGTCAGCCGTCATAACGCTGACCGCCGAAGGAAGCACGGTTCCCTTCATCAGCCGCTACCGCAAGGAAAGAACCGGCAGCCTCGACGAGGTCCAGGTTCGTGACTGCGTCCATAAGTTCGAGAGCTACAAGAATCTCGAAGAGCGCAGGATCGAGGTGACCAAGGGCATCTTCGCCCTCGGAAAGCTCGACGAAATCCTGTACGAAAACATCGTCAAGGCTTCGACGCTCACCGAGCTGGACGATCTCTGGGCACCCTATAAGAAAAAGAAGAAGACCAGGGGTATGCTCGCCCAGGAAAAGGGTCTTGCGCCCCTCGCCGAAATCATGCTGGCACAGGACAGGTCCGCGGTGGACGCGGCGGCGCCCGGCTTCGTCCGCGCCGACGCCGAACACCCCGAACTGTCGGTGGAGACAGCCCAGGACGCCATCGCCGGCGCCAAGGACATCCTCGCCGAACGCGTCTCGCAGAACATCGAGATGCGCGCCGCCGTCAAATCCTGGTACAAGAAAACAGGCAAGCTCGTCACGAAGGGCGTCGGCGACGACGCCGCCCGCGAAAAGTCCACCTATCAGATGTACTGGGACTATTCCGAGCCCCTCTCGACCCTGAAAAGCCACCGCGTCCTGGCCGTGAACCGCGCCGAGCGCGAATCGGCCCTCGACGTCACCATCGACGTCGACGAGGAGGGAGCCGCCGCCCTCCTCAAGGACAAGGCCTGGATTCACAACGATTATCACGCCGAGGCCATCGAGGACGGCCTCGCGAGGCTCCTCTCGCCCGCGGTCATCCGCGAGATCCGCTCCGACGCCACCGAGTACGCCGAAACCCACGCCATCGACGTCTTCTCCGAAAACCTCAAGAACCTCCTCATGTCGCCGCCGCTGCGCGGCTCCAGGATTCTCGGCGTCGACCCCGGCATCCGCACCGGCACCAAGTGCGCCGCCCTGGACGAGACGGGCAAGTTCCTCGACTATTTCGTCATCAATCAGGAAACGAAGCTCGAGGAGGCCAAGAAGGCCATCGCCGCCTCCGTCAAGAAACACCGCATCGAGATCGTCGCCATCGGAAACGGTACCGCCAGCCACGAGGTGCAGGCCGCCGTCGCCGCCTCGATCGAGGAGAACGGCCTCGACTGCAAGTTCACCGCCGTGGACGAGGACGGAGCCTCCGTCTATTCCGCCAGCGACATAGCCAGGGAAGAGTTCCCCGACCTCGACCTCACCATCAGGGGCGCCATCTCCATCGGCCGCCGCCTCCAGGACCCCCTCGCCGAGCTCGTCAAGATAGATCCCAAAAGCATCGGCGTCGGCCTCTACCAGCATGACGTCAACCAGAAAAAGCTGACCGAGCAGCTGGACGAGGTCGTCGGCTCCGTCGTCAACCAGGTGGGCGTCAACCTCAACACCGCGAGCCACGCCATCCTCAAATACGTTTCGGGCATCAACGGCGGCCTGGCCAAGAAAATCGTCAAGTTCAGGGAAGAAAAAGGCGCGATTATGTCGCGCGACATGCTCATCCAAATCCCCGGCTTAGGCGAGAAGACCTTCGAACAGTGCGCGGGCTTCCTCAAGATCCCAGAAAGCTCGGTCGAGCTCGACAACACCTGGGTTCACCCCGAAAACTACGCCCTGGCCGCCGAAATCCTCCAGTTCATCAAGGCCGGCGCCGATCCCTCGCGGGAGCAGCGAGCAGCCTTGCGCGAAAAATATTCGGTGGGCGATACCACCATGGACGACATCATTGTCGAGCTGAAGAAACCCAATCGCGACCCGCGTGAAAACCTGCCGCCGCCCATACTCTCGAAGGGCGTACTCAATTTCTCCGACCTCAAAGAGGGCATGAAAGTCACCGGCAAGGTGAAAAACGTCGTCGACTTCGGCGCCTTCGTCGACATCGGTATCAAGGAAAGCGCCCTGATCCATATCTCCGAACTCTCGAACCAGTTCGTGCGCGACCCCATGGAAGCCATAAAAGTGGGCGATGTGAGGGAATTCACCATCATCAGCCTGGACGAGGCGCGCCACAGAATCGGGCTCTCATTAAAGACCCATGACAATTCCGCGCGCGATAACTCCGCTCACGGCGGGGGCGCGGGTGAGAAGGGCGCGACGCCTAAGGGCAGCCGCGCGCCGCGCGCCGAACAGGGTCCGGCTTCAGGGCGCGCCGATCGCGGCGGACCGGCCCACGCACAGCCAGCTTCATCCGGCGATCAATCGGAGTCAGGCGCCAAGCGCGTCGTGAGGGTCGTCTCCAGGCAGCCTGGGACCTCGGCCCCGACGGGCCATCCCGACGGTGCCAATATCCGCCCATCTGGCCGTCCCGACGATCGCGATAACGGTCCTCGCCCCTACGGCGCCCGCGGCGACAGCCATCCCGACGCTCGCGACGGCCGTCCCAGGCCTGATCAGTTCTCCAGGGATCGCCCGGCGCGTGAACGCGGGGCCTCCCGCGGCGACGCGAGCGAGGACGACGGGACGAAGTACAATCCCTTCGCCGATTTTTTCAAGAAGCGCTGAAACCGGGATCGTGGAAGGCTTGGGCTGGGTTTTCGCCGGCCTAGCCCTTCCACGGCACTCCGCTATTGTTTACCCGCCACACCGAGATGTTCGGAGCCTCGAGCCCCATCGTCGGGACTCTGCGCGGAGGCCGGCGGTGAAGCCGCCGCCGACGCGTCGGTGACCTGCTGCGTCAGACTCGCGATCTGCTTCTCCAGCGCCGACACCTGCCGTTTCAATCCCGAAGAGAGCCTTCCGCGCCGGAAAATCATGGGCACCATCAGCAGCATGCCCAGAATCAAACCGATGGCCAGGGTTATGATCAGGAAGAGCGAGAGCGATCCCGACATCGAGCCGCTAAACAGCGTCACGGTGATCGCGGCGCTATTCTGGAGCGCGAAAACGACCGCGACGATGGCGACCAGAAGAATCACGATTATATAGGCTATTTTCATTGTGGATTTCCCCTTCCTTTTTTATGTCTGCGTATGGTTAGTCTATACTATACTCACAAAAGCGTCATCAGCGGCGCCTCGGAAAGCCTATCTCCCTCGTGGTCACCGAGACGGGCGCCCGCGTCGATATCGCGTCGGCCAAGCCAGGATATCTCGGTCGCCGTGAAATTTGCTCCGCGACGCGACAGCTTAATCGATAAAAATCGGAAATATCTCAAAATGAAAGGTTGACACCGTAGTTTCTGCGTGCAACTATTGAGAAACATTAGTTTCATGTTGTTCAAGGAGGGCCGAAAGACGCGATGATACTGGCAAAAATCAAGAAAGCGCTTCCCGACATGCCTCCGAACTTCAGGAAAATTGGCTCGTACATACTCGATCACGAGCAGAGCGTGGCCTTCGCGTCGATCTACGTCATCAGCAAGGCTATCGGCGTCAGCAACGCCTCCCTGGTCCGTTTCGCCAAAAGCCTGGACCTCGATGGGTACCAGAGCTTCAAGCGCGAAATCCAGGACGAAATCAAACACCGCCTGAGCCCCTACGAGAAGATCGCGCTCCGCGAGCTCGACCTCCTTCCCGAGGAAAAGCGGCTGCAGAAACTCTTCCTCAACGAAGTCAACAATCTCCGCAACACCTTCGACAACATCAAGATATCCGAACTCCAGAACATGGCCGAATCCATCCGCGTCGCGAGGAGAATCTTTCTCTGCGGATTCGGAGTCTCGGGCCATCTCGCCCGGACCTTTGAATACACTCTCATGAGCTCGGTCAACAAGGACGTGATGGTCATATCCGGCTCGGTCTCCGACTACTCGCCGCGCCTGCGGACCTTCACGGCCGACGACGTCATGTTCATACTGACCTTTCCGCCCTATTCCGACGAAGTCCGCCATGTCGCCAGAGTGGTGAAGGAGAAGGGCGGCACGCTCCAGCTCTTCACCGACTCGGCCTCCTGTCCCATCTTCTCGCTTGCCGACAACATCGTGAAGTGCGATACCAACTCGCTCCTTCTGTCCAATTCCTATGTCGGCCTCGTTTCGGTACTGAATATACTCGTCCACACGGTCTTCTTGGGATCGAAGGATACATCGATCGAGGCCCGTACCCAGACGCTCACGATGCAGGAGAGCGGCTACGCTTCCATCCAGGAAGTCAGGGAGAAACCATGAAACTTTTTATCTCCGTAGACATGGAAGGCATCCACGGAACCACATCCTGGAGCGATCTCGAGGGACCATCGAGAGCGGCGAACTATGAGCGCGCCTGGCTCGAGCTCTCCTGGATTCTGCGCGGCCTGGCTGCCTCGCCGCGCAACGCGGAAATCGAGGAGATCTGTGTCTGCGATTCCCACGCCAGAGGGGAGGGAATACCCTTCAAGGGCTTCGGCGACCCCCGCGTCACCTGGGTGCGTGGCTACCCGCGGCCCTTCTACATGCTGGAAGGTCTCGACGAGAGCTACGCTGGCCTCCTCCTTGTCGGTTACCACGCCTCGATAGGCACCCAGGGCGGCGTCATGGACCACTCCTACTCGGCATCCTGCATCTATCGCGTGAGGCTGGATGGCGTGGAATCGGGCGAGACGGAGATCAACGCCAGGCTGGCGGGCTTCCATGGCGTCCCCGTCTGCTTCATTTCGGGCGACGATATCCTCGAATCCCAGTTGGAAGGTCGTTTCGACCCTATGCCTGTCTATGTGAGGACCAAGGAAGGGCTGGGCCGCTTCGCCGGTAAAATGTACGCCCCCGAAAGGCTCGAGGGCGAGTTCGTCGAAGGCGCCACGCGCTCGCTCGACCGTCTTTCCGGATTCAGGGCCCTTTCCAATAAGAGGACCACCAAGCTCGAAATCGAGCTTTCATCCACGGCGGTGGCGGACGCGGTAGCCGTAATACCCGGAATAGTGAGAACCTCGGGGCGTTCCATCCGTTACTCTAGCGGCGACTTCAGGGACATCTACAGGATGATTCACGCGGTGGCCATGCTGGGAGGCAAATTCGCCGCCTTCACTTGATTTCGTTTCCAGAAGGTTGCATGGCAACCTTTCACATTCACTGTTTCCAAGGGAGGAAAGCAGCATGAAAAAAATTATGGCAGTCATGGTTATCGCCTTTTTGATGGGCGGTGTCGTCTTTGCCCAGGGATCCAAAGGCCCCGCGCTCCGCAACCGCGACGCGAATACCCTCGTGTTCGTTCTGGCGGCCGCGCCCCAACCCCTCGATCCGAATATCTACACGACCTTGAACGAAGCGCAGGTTATGCGCGAGATCAACGAAACCCTGATCGGCATGACGCCCGACTACAAGTTCTACACCATGCTCTGCGATACCATCCCGACCATCGAGAACGGCCTGGTGTCGAAGGACGGCTCGGTCTACACGATCAAGCTGCGCAAAGGCGTGAAGTTCCATAACGGGAACGCCTTCAACGCCGATGACGTCGTATTCTCCTTCAACCGCATCCTCCATCACCCCAAGTCGAGCGCCAAGTCCATGTTCAGCGCCATTCTCTCGGTGGAAAAAATCGACGACCTCACCGTGAGGATCACCTGGGGCAAGCTCAAGGATCCCGAATACGCCACCATCCCACTCACCTCCTGGGCGGACAGGGCCAAGTACATGGTAGCCTCCCCCTACGGCCCCGCGCTCAACATCCTCGCCCACTACTGCTCCGGAATCGAGGACAAAGAGACCGTCGAAGCCGCCGGCGCCGACTACGGCACCAAGATCGTGACTGGAACCGGCCCCTACAAGTTCGTGTCATTCCCGAACCCCCAGGAAGTCAACCTCACCAAGAACGATGCCTGGTGGAACGACGCGAAGACCCTGGCCTTCGAGAACATCCAGTTCAGGGCCATGTCCGAACAGCCCCAGGTCAACAACGTCCTCATCACCGGCGAAGTCGATATGGCCTTCAACCTCTCCAAGCTCGACATCAAGAGTATCGAGAAATCGGGCGTCAACATCACCTCCAAGCCCGGTCTCACGATCTGGTACGGCGTGTTCAGCATGAACTCCGATCTCGTCGGCCAGAAGAAGAATGGCAAGCTCGACCTCTCCGGCAAGTACACCGATGGCGACTCCACCCACCTCAGGAAGGCGATTTTCTATTCCATCAACCCGATTCCCTTCATCAGGCAGGTAGACCTCTTCAACGGCAACGCCATTCCCGCCAACCAGATGATGCAGCCCGGCTTCCTCGGCCACGTCGAGGGCGCCCCCGCCGGCACGCCCTTCGCCGAGTTCACCGACAAGGACTGGTACTTCGACCGCGAGAAGGCCAAGGCAGAGTTCGCCCTCCTCTCCCCTGAGTTCAGGGCCAAACTCACCCCCGAAATCGTCCAGCTCGACGTCGGCAACATCACCGACCGCGTGAAGATCGCCAACAACATCAAGGACCAGGTCAAGACAACCCTCGGCATCGACCTCATCAAGGTGACGCCGATGGTCAACTCCCAGATCATCCAGATGAGCAAGACCGGCGAAGGCTACGACATGGTCGTGACCGGCTGGTTCACCCCCACTGGCGACCCCGACTACACCTGCATCATCTACAACGGCGACTCCATCGGCACGGGCATGAACGGCGCCGTCTACAACAACGACATCGTCAACGCCAACATAGCCCTCGGCCGCTACACCCTGGACCCGAAAGCCCGCAAGGCCGCCTACGACAAGGTCCAGACCCAGCTCATGACCGACAAGCCTTACTTCCCGATGGTCTATGAAAACGTCCTCTTCGGTACCCACCCGAGAGTCGGCAACCTCGACAGGGCGATTTTCGGCACAAAACTCGTGGACCTCCATCTGCTGACCAAGCAGTTCTGACGCTGAAGGAGGGCTTCGCGACGGCAAGCGCCTCGTCATGACGACGATACGCTTCCCGCCGCGAAGCCCTCCGTCCGGAAGGGAACCTCGCCCGGGGAACCCTTCCGAACTTTACGACCGGACTTTTCAACTATGAGCAGATACTTGTTGCGGCGTATCCTTATGCTGGTACCCGTGCTTTTCGGCGTGACGCTGATAGTCTTCGCGCTTCTGTACGTCACGCCCTCGGACCCCGCCCAGATGATGCTGGGTCCCAACGCCTCACCCGCCGCCTACACGCAGATGAAGGCGGACATGGGCCTCGACAAGCCCTTCTTCGTCCAGTACGTGCGATTTCTCTTTGGCTACAAGCACCCCATATTCGGCTACAAAGGCCTCCTCTTCGGCGACCTCGGCCGATCCTACATCTCGAACAGAAACGTCTTCGAGCTCATCCTGAGCTCGTTTCCCAATACACTCATCCTGGCGGCGGGCGCTCTATTTCTCGCGATATTCATAGGCGTGCCCATCGGCATAATCTCGGCGACGAAGCCCTATTCGGCCGTCGACATGATCTTCACCGTCTTCGCCCTCCTGGGGGCATCGATGCCCGTCTTCTGGGCCGCCATGGTGCTCATCTACACCTTCGCCAATAACCTGCGAATCTTTCCCGCCATGTCCAGTCCCGGCAACTTCGTCTCCCTCATCCTGCCCATCATCACGCTCAGCATGTACTCCATGGCCATCATCATGCGCATGACGAGATCGTCCATGCTCGAGGTGATGGAGCAGGACTACATCAGGACGGCTAGGGTGAAAGGCATGGACGAGAAAGTCGTCATTTTCAAACACGCCCTGCGAAACGCCCTCATCCCCGTCGTCACCGTGGCCGGGCTCCAGTTCGGACAGCTCCTCGGCGGCGCCGTCCTCACCGAAAAGATCTTCTCCTACCCGGGCCTGGGCTCCATCATGGTGGACGCCATCTACCAGAAGGACACGCCCCAAATTCTCGGTTCGGTATGCTTCATCGCGCTCACCTTCACGGTCATCAACCTCCTGGTCGACATCCTCTACGGCTTCATAGACCCGAGGATCAAGACGACCTTCGGGAAGAAAAAAGCCAAGCTTGCCATGGCAAGGAGCCGGGCATGAAACAGACAACCATGGGCAACTCCAATTTCGCGCGTTTCCTGCGCCGCTCCGGCAAGAATTTCTCGTCGTTCTGGCGGCAGCTCGCCCGCAACAAACTCGCGGTGCTGAGCCTGGCGATCGTTCTCCTCTTCGCCATGATCGCCATCTTCGCCGACGTCCTGTACGAATACGATTTCGTCACCTCGAACTCCCTCGAAAACGCCCTCCTCAAGCCGGGCGAGAGCGGCACCGTCTACTATCATGAGAAGGACATGGAACATACCTTCATCCTGGGATCGGACAACTACGGCCGCGACATCCTCGGACGCCTCGTCCACGGCGCGAGGGTCTCCATGATCATCGGCTTCGCCACCGTCGCGATGTCCCTCTTCGTCGGCGGAATCCTGGGCGCCGTGGCCGGCTACAAGGGTGGCCTCTTCGACACCTTCATCATGCGCGCGACGGACATCCTCCTCTCCATACCGACGATACTGCTGGCCATCGCCATCGTGGCGGCGCTGGGAAACAGCTTTTTCAACCTCCTCATTGCGATCGCCTCGTCGATGATACCGGGCTATATACGAATCGTGCGCGCCTCCATCATCCAGGTGAAGGACCAGGAATTCGTCGAGGCCGCGCGCTGCATCGGCGCCGGCGATCTGCGCATCGTGCTCAAGCACATACTGCCCAACATCACCTCGCCCATCATCGTCCAGTCCACCTTGAACGTGGGATCGGCCATCAACTGGGCGGCATCGCTCTCCTTCCTCGGCCTGGGCATCCTTCCCCCGAAACCCGAGTGGGGAAACATGCTCTCCGAGGCGAGGGAATTCATCCAATACGCGCCGCACCTCCTCTTCGCGCCGGGCCTCACGATCCTCATCACCGTACTGGCCTACAACCTCATCGGCGACGGGCTACGAGACGCCCTCGACCCCAAACTGAAACGATAGGTGAATCGCATGGAAAAAATACTTGAAATACGCGATCTGGAAGTCCAGTACTTCTCGTATCGCAAGGTGACGAAGGCCATAAATGGCCTCAGCCTGGACCTCAAGGCGGGCAAGGTCCTCGGTCTCGTCGGCGAGACCGGCGCGGGCAAGACCACGCTGGCCCTCTCCATTCTCAACATGATCCGCTCTCCCCAGGGAAAGATCATGAAAGGCTCCATCAGCTTCTCCGGCAAGGATGTTCTCGGCATGTCCAAGCAAGACTTACGCGACATGCGCGGCAAGGATGTGGCCATGATCTTCCAGGATCCCATGACGGCCCTCAATCCCGTCCTCACCGTGGGCGAGCAGATCGCCGAAACGGTGCAGAAGCATGAGGGTCTGACCCCCGACGAATCCTGGAAAAAAGCCGAAAAGATGCTGGAAACGGTGGGCATACCGGCCGATCGCGCCAGGGAATACCCTCACCAGTTCTCGGGTGGCATGAAACAGCGCGTCGTCATAGCCCTCGCCCTCGCCTGCAACCCCAAGCTCCTTCTCGCCGACGAGCCCACGACGGCCCTGGACGTCACCATTCAGGCCCAGGTCCTCGACCTCATGCGCACGCTCATCCGCGACAACGGCACCTCGGTGCTCTTCATCACCCACTCCCTCGGCCTCGTGGCAGAGAACTGTGACGAAGTGGCGACGATGTACGCGGGCGAAATCGTCGAATACGGCTCGATCGACCAGGTCTTCGGCGACGCCCTCCATCCCTACACCAAGGGACTCTTCGGCTCCCTGCCCGACCTCTCCGAGATCACCGACAGGCTCAAGCCCATCCCCGGACTGATGCCCGACCCGACCGCCCTGCCCGAAGGCTGCTTCTTCAGCCCGCGCTGTCCCTACGCGATGGACATCTGCGCCAAAAAGCACCCCGTGGATACGGATCTCGGCGGTCACCGCGTCAAATGTCACCTATACAGCGCCGAGGGGCGCGCCACTAGCGGCAAAAATGCCAACAGCGACGAAAAAACCGCTGAAGTTGGCGCAAGGAGCAAGGCATGAGCGCCAGAACAGTAACCGCAGCCGCGGCGCCGATACTGCGCGTGAACAACCTCAAGAAATACTTCCAGTCCGCCCATGGCAGCCTCCACGCCGTCGACGACGTTTCCTTCGACATCGAAAAGGGCAAGACGCTGGGCATGGTGGGCGAGTCGGGCTGCGGCAAGTCCACGACGGGCAGACTTCTCGTCCGCCTCCACGAAGCCACGGCCGGATCCATCGTCTACGACGGCTCCGAAGTGACCAAGGCCAACGATCGAGAGATGAAAATCCTGCGCACGCGGATGCAGATGATCTTCCAGGACCCCTATTCCTCGATCAATCCGCGCCACACCGTGGCCACCATCATCGGCGAGCCCCTGAAAATCCACAAGAAAGTGTCGGGCAACCAGGAATACGAGGAGCGGGTGAGAAAGCTCATGGCCACCGTCGGGCTCGCCGATCGCCTCTACGATTCGTACCCCCACGAACTGGACGGAGGACGCCGCCAGCGCATCGGCATAGCGCGCGCCCTAGCCCTGGACCCGGAGTTCATCGTCTGCGACGAACCGGTTTCGGCCCTCGACGTGTCGATCCAGGCCCAGATCCTGAACCTCCTCATGGACCTCCAGGACAAACTCGGGCTTACCTACCTTTTCATCACCCACGATCTCTCCGTCGTCAAACACATCTCCGACGACATCGTCATCATGTACATGGGCCAGATCGTCGAAAGAGGCCCCACCGAGGAACTCTTCGCCAAACCCATCCATCCCTACGGCGGGGCCCTCCTGTCGGCCATCCCCGTACCCAAACTGAACGCGAGGAAGGAAAGAATCATCCTCAAGAGCGAAGTAAGCTCTCCCATCAACCCCAAGCCGGGCTGCCGCTTCGCGCCGCGATGCATTCACGCCCAGCCCGAATGCTCCGTCGCCGATCCCTCCTTGAGGGAAGTGGCCCCCGGACGCTTCGTCGCCTGCCGCCTCGCGGAACAATTCGTCTAAATCAGGAGAATAGAATGATACCTACCGAACGACAAATGGAACGATTCAGGACGCTGACCCAGATTCCCGGGGTCTCGGCCCACGAAATGCGCGTGCGCGAGTACATGAAGAAAGAGCTGTCCAGATACGCCTCCGAACTCATCTTCGACGGCCTGGGTTCCGTCTTCGCGGTCAAGCGCTCGAAGAAACCGAACGCCCCCCGCGTCATGATGAACGGCCACATGGACGAAGTCGGCTTTATCGTCAAGCAGATAACGCCCAAAGGGCTCCTCAAATTCTTCCCGATAGGCAGGACCTGGGAACACGTGATCATGGCCCAGCGCGTCACCGTCTACTCCAGCATCACCGGCCAGGGTTACCAAGGCGCCGTGGCTTCGATACCGCCTCATCTTCTTCCCGAGGACAGCTCCAAGCGCCTCCTTTCCATCGACCAGATGCTGATCGACATCGGCGCCGAGTCCCGCGAAGACGTGCTCGCCGTCGGAATCAGGCCCGGCGACATGATAATCGTGGACGGCCCCTTCGTTCCTCTCTTCGGCGGAAAGAAACTCCTGTCCAAGGCCTGGGACAACCGCTTCGGCTGCGCCCTCGCCCTCGACGTCCTCGAGGAAGTGGCCAACGAGGAGCTCGACGTCGACCTCTACATCGGCGCCACCGTCCAGGAAGAGTCCGGCCTTCGCGGCGCCAGGACGGCCGCCTTCACCGTCGAGCCCGAAGTCTCCATCGTCTTCGAATCCTCGGCCGCCAACGACAACATGGGCGACCCGGAGGAACTCGGCCAGCAGGGCAAGGGCGTCCTCCTTCGCTACATCGACAGGACGGCCATCACGCACCGCGGCCTTTTCATGTACGGAACCAAGCTCGCCGAAAAGAAAAACATTCCCTTCCAGTACTTCATGGCCCTGGGTGGAACCGACTCGGGCGAAATCCACATGGCGAGATCCGGCTGCCCCTCGATGACCGTGGGCGTTCCCTCGCGCTACATCCACACCAACTCGAGCATCATGGACTGCAGGGACTACGCCGCCGCCAAGGAATTCTCCCTAGCCTTCCTCAGGTCGCTGAACCGGGAAACCTTCGAGCGCGAGATAATGAGCTACAGCCGCTGAGCTGACATTGCGGGGGCGATGGATGGTTCCGATATTCGATTTGCACGCCGATGTGTTCATGGATCTCGTCAGACGACATGAAACGCGCAACGCTACGGAATCGCGCAACGCGTTGAACGCAAGCGAGACGTTGGGCGATTTTGTTGAGCTGGAGTCGCGGCATCTCGCGCGAATCCGCTCGGGCGGAATATTCGGCGCCGTCCTCACCGACTGCAGGATGGCGGGAGAAAGCGCCGAACCGGCCCATCTCGAACATTTCATAGCCTATGTCAACGAAGAACTGCGGGCCGCCGGAAAGAACCTGCTCCAGGTCAAGACCGCCGCCGACATAGGGCGCGCCCTCACGAGCGGGGCATTCGCCGCCATCGTCGGCTACGAAGGCCTGAGCGCCACGTATGGCGACCTCGGCTGGATTACACGGCTCTACAAGGAAGCGGGCTTGAGGCTCGCCATTATCACGCACAACGACGACAACCCCTTCGGCGGCGGCGCTCTCGGCCTCCGCGGGGGGCTGCCCATTGAGGAAGCGCTTGGCCTGACGGAGAAGGGCAGGGAAGCCGTCGCCCTCATGAACAGGCTCGGCATCCTCATCGACATGGCCCACGCGGGCAGGGCGACGAGGCGCGACATTCTCGCGACCTCCTTGAAGCCCGTCATGCTCTCCCACAGCTCGGCTAAAACAGTGTACGACAACGGCCGCAACCTCTCCGACGAGGAGATGAGGGCCATCGCCGACAAAGGCGGCCTCCTCGGCTGCATGACGAGCCCGGCCGCCCTCGCCCCGATGAGCGATCGCGCCCATCACAACCTGGAGCGCTACATCCAGCATCTCCTGCGCATGATCGGCGCGGCCGGCGTCGACCACGTCGGTCTTGGTCTCCATTTCTGCGAGTACCTCTACACGCGGGAGGAATATCCCCTCGTCGATGGACTCGAGGACGCTTCCCGCTCTCAGGCCATCGTCGACGCCCTCCTGGCCTCGGGCCTGTCGCAGGACGACGTCGAGAAAGTGGCATGGAAAAACTTCGCGCGGGTCTTCTCGCAGGCCGTGGGCTGAATTCCAGCATCGACTTACGGAACGGGATGCATTAGGATTATCTCATGAAGATGAGGAATCCCGCTTGGTTTCGCGCCCTCCTGGCGCTGTTCCTCGGCGTCGTCATAACCCTTTCAGGCACGCTCGGCGCCCAGAAAGCTCGCGCTCCCATACTTTCGGGTTGTGAATACGACTACCCGCCTTACTGCGTCGTCAACCCCGACAACTCGGTCACCGGATTTTCCGTCGAACTCCTGCGCGAGGCCCTGAAAGCTATGGGCAAGGAAGTCGTCTTCAAGACAGGAGCCTGGAAGGACATCAAGCGCGACCTTGTCGAAGGGCGGATAGAAGTCCTTCCCCTCGTCGGCCGGACCCCCGAACGGGAAGCGATCTTCGATTTTACCTTCCCCTACCTCGTCATGCACGGGACGATCGTCGTGCGCGACGATACCACGGATATCCTGGCGCCCGCCGACCTGGCAGGGAAAAAAGTCGCCGTGCTGAGAGGCGACAACGCCGAAGAGTACCTCATGCGCGCGAATCTCGGCGCCGACATCATAGCCCTCGATTCCTTCGATACGGCGATTCGCGACCTTTCCAGCGGCCGCTACGACGCGGTGGTCATCCAGAAGCTTCTGGCCATGCAGATCATCAAGAACAACGGCATCGCCAACCTTCGTGCCGTAGGCCCGCCGCTCGAGGACTTCAAACAGACCTTCTGCTTTGCCACTAGCAAGGGGAACACCGAATTGCTGGCCACCCTGAACGAAGGGCTCTCATTGGTTGTTTCGGACGGAACCTTCAGGAGACTTTATTCGACTTGGTTTTCCGAAATTGAAGCATTGGGGCGGGCGAAGAGCCGGATCATCGTGGGAGGCGACAACGACTATCCTCCCTACGAATTCCTGGACAAGAATGGACAGCCCGCTGGCTACAACATCGACCTCACCCGCGCCATCGCCGCCCAATCGGGAATGGAGGTTGAGATACGCTTAGGCCCTTGGGACGAGATCCGGAAAGGCTTGAGCGACGGTTCCATCAACGCGGTACAGGGGATGTTCTATTCGGCCGAACGCGACAAGGTTTATGGATTTTCCCCGGCTCACGCCGTGGTGAACCATGTCATAGCCTGGAGGACAGGCGCGCCGATTCCCGAATCCCTGCGGTGGCTGAAGGGGAAACCCGTCGTCGTGATGAGGGGTGATGTCATGGACGACCTTGCCACAGGCGCGGGCCTGGGCGAAAACCTTGTCCGGGTCGCCACGCAGGAAGAGGCCTTGCGCATGGTAGCCGCGGGTGAATGTGATTATGCCCTAGTGGCGAAAATACCGGCCCTCTACTTCATCAAGGCCAATAAGCTTCGAAACATCAGGCTTTCCGGGATGCCCATTCTCGCCGCCGAGTATTGCTACGCGGTTCCCAGCGCGAATGGAGTGCTTCAGGCGCAGTTTTCGCAGGGACTCGCCGCCGTCATCGCCACCGGGGAATATCGCCGCATCGAGGAAAAATGGCTCGGGCCCTACGAGAAAAACGGCGCGAATTTTCTCATAGTTCTCCAGTACACCGTTCTATTGGCGGTTTTACTTCTGATATTCGCGCTGCTCTGGTCCTGGACGCTGAGGAAACGAGTGATCCAGAGTACGCGGCAATTGACGCGGGAAATCGCCGAACGGACCAAGGCCGAGGCGGAAGTGAAGAAACTGAACCTGGACCTGGAGCGGCGCGTTTCAGAGAGAACCGTCGAGCTGGAGGCCTCCCTGAAAGAGCTGGAAGCTTTTTCATACGCGGTTTCCCACGATCTCCGGGCGCCCTTGCGCGCGATGGAGGGCTTTAGCGCCATTCTTTCCGATCAATATGGACAAGCGCTCGACGATAAAGGCAAGGACTATCTGCGGCGAATCAGGGATGCTTCCACGAGAATGGGACAGCTCATCGAGGATCTCCTGAGCCTCTCCCGCGTGACGCGGGCTCTCCTCGTCAGAAAGGAAATGGACATAAGCGAAATGGCTGAGACTATAGCAGCCCAGCTGCTCGAGAACCCGGATGGAAGGCCGACCGCCCCGCCGCGGATAAAGATCCAGGCCGGGATGAAAAGCTTCGCCGATCCCGCCCTGATCGAGATACTCCTGCGGAATCTTCTGGGCAACGCGATCAAATACAGCGCCAAGATGGCCTCGCCGCTTATTGAGATGGGCTCTACGCGCGACGCGGGGGACAAGGCGAAAGTGACGGTGTTCTGGGTCAGGGACAACGGGGTCGGCTTTGACATGGCCTACGCGGGAGAGCTCTTTACGCCCTTCCACCGCCTCCACGCGATGACGGAATACTCGGGAACGGGCATAGGCCTCGTCACGGTCAAACGGATAGTGACGAGGCATGGGGGACGTATCTGGCCCGAAGCGGAGCCCGACAAGGGCGCTTGTTTCTATTTCACGCTGGAGCCTTCGGATTTGACGTAAACCGCGCTCAAAGAATCGGGTCGGTGAACTCGCCCCGGCGCAGCCTTCCGATGAAGTCGAGGTTCTTCTCGAGCATCATGGCGTAGAGCCTTTCGCCCTTATCACGAGTCGCCGTCGTGGAATCGCCGCTCATCGCGTTCGGGTAGCGCGCCTCGGTCTGTGTGGGGCCGGAAAGCGGCGTGCAGAAAACTTTCCTCATGTGAACGCTGCGCGCCGAGTCGTCCACGAGGGAAGTATCGATCGCCAGGACAGCCGACGTCTCGTCCTCGCCGGCGTGTCCCTGCGTATCGCAAATCTTCAGTATGTCGGCTGAATACGTCGCCCACCAGCTGATGGTCATGGCCGTCCCGCCCGCCTTGGCGATCGCGTCGCAGGCGAGGGTGAGGGCGGGGATGTTGCCGCCGTGCCCGTTCATGAAAACGATGTTCTTCGCTCCCCAACGCACGAAACAGGAACCGATCTCCGCATACAGGGAAATGAGTGTTTCGGCGGGAATGGTGACCGTGCCGGGGAAACCGGCGAGGGTCGGCGTATAGCCGTAGTTGACCGTCGGGGCGATGAGGAATTCGTCTCCGGAAGCCGCTTCCAGGTCGCGGCACATTCGCTCCGGAATCAGGATGTCGGTGCCGAGGGGACAGTGCATCCCATGAGCCTCGAAGCTGCCGGTGGGTATGATGACCGTGTCGATTTTACCCGCTAATTCCGCGTAGCGTTTGGAAGTGAGATTTACAGCGAACATTAAAGCCTCCCGCTTATATTATATGGAAGAACACATAGTATAAGCGTGGAAGAGTTGACCGTAAAGGATGGGCGATATAAGAGCCTTCTATGGAAAGCACAAATAAAAAAGGGCTTCCTCGCGCCGATGGCGCCAGGGAAGCCCTTTATCGTCACAATGAAGCGAGCTAGATCGCCAGCCTGGCTATGGCCATCTGCGCGATCGGGGCGCCGATGAAGCGCTCGATCGAGCGCAGAATCTGCTTGTCCTCGGGAGTGACGAAGGTCAGCGCCACGCCCTTGTGCAGCATGCGGCCCGTCCTGCCGATCCTGTGGGTGTAGGCCTCGGGAGTGTCGGGAATATCGAAATTGATGACCTGGGAAATCTGGGAAATATCGATGCCGCGCGCCGCGATATCGGTGGCCACCATGATCTTGGCCCTGCCCGAGCGGAAACTGGACATGGCCTTTTCCCTCTGCCCCTGGGAAAGATTCCCCTGGATCGACGTGGCGCCGTAGCCGGCGCTCGTCAGCTGCAAAGCCAGCTTCTTCGCCCTATGCTTCGTCCTCGTGAAGATGAGGGTCTGGCCCGTGGTCCCCGTGGACAGCACCGATCGCAACGCCTCGTACTTGTCGGCCTGGCTCACCGGGCTGATATAGTGGCTCACCGTCTCGACCGGCTTGGAATTGCCGATCTCCACTCGCACAGGATCGCGCTGGAACTGCTTGGCCAGCGTCCTTATCTCCGAAGGAAGCGTCGCGGAGAAGAGCAAGGTCTGATGGTTCCTGGGCAGGGCCTGGATGATCTTCTTGATCGAAGGCAAGAAGCCCATGTCGAACATCTGGTCGGCCTCGTCCAGTACGAGAATCTCGATCGAGCGCAGATCCACGAAACCCTGACCCATGAGGTCCAGAAGACGGCCGGGGCAGGCGACGACGATTTCCGGCATGATGTTTTTGAGCGTTTTTATCTGCGATTTAGCCGTCACGCCGCCGTAAATACTCATGCTCCTGAAGCCCGTGCCCTTGCCTAACGTTTCGAATGTCGTATGGGTTTGTTGGGCAAGTTCCCTGGTTGGGGAAATGATGAGAACGCGGCGGAGACAACGCTCCCCGCCCATGAGGCGCTGGAGAATGGGAAGGGCGAAAGCCGCCGTCTTGCCCGTGCCGGTCTGCGCCAGACCGAGAACGTCCTTGCCCTCGAGAATGGCGGGAATCGTCTTTTCCTGGATGGGGGTCGGGGTTTCATAGCCGGCTTGGGCTATGTTGGACGCGATAGTGGGGTCGAATGAGAACGATGAGAAATTCAATGAGAATCCTATAGTTTTGCTTGAACAGCATGAACCTGGTCAATCAAGGTCGGAGCCATACCGGATGGCCGAAGCGAGCTCAAAACGATGGCGTTCGAATTATACATGGTATAAACGATTCATGCGACGCCAATCGGTGAATTTACTGCAGTATAGCGCATTGGTTGCGGTTGTTCAACTAGATCGCAAATACGGCGACATCTCTATCGCGAGGCGAGCGCTTTTATCCTACTTTCCGCTCTTGCCCGAATTGCCCTGATTTTCCTTGATCTTGGACTTTTCTTCCGACTTGGCCTTAGCCTTGGCGTCTGCGGCCTTCTTTTTGAGCTCCTGCTCGACGATCGCGTCCAGGGCATCGCTCACCGACCCCCCCTTCGCGATCACGTTCTTGATGAAGGCGAGCACGGAGTCCATCTTTTTATCGGACAAATCGCTCTCCACGAGCGTGATGACGAGCAGAAGGCTCTCCTCCTCGCTCATGACGTACTCGGCTCTCGCGTTGGCGACAACCGACAGCGCGGCTATGGCCCTCGAAACGGCGGGCTTGCCGCCCGCGACCTTACCCAATTTGGACACCGCCGCGTCCAGCGCGGCCCCCAGTTCATTCCTTTCGATGCCGGCCCTGAGAAGCAGGGCTATTTGCTCGACCATGGCGGTCGCCTGTTTTTCGTTTTTGGGCTGAAGGTCCCGGAGTCGCAGAGCGTCGGAAACGATGAGATAACGCGCCGTATCTTCCTTTAGGGTGGCGATGAGAACCGTCGCCGGAATGCGTTTCTTGGCCGCTTCCTCGAGTCTCGTCGCGATGAGGGAGTCGGAAAGCGAGGCTTTTTTAATGGCCTCGGCCAGAATCTGGGCTTCGGTGGCGATGGCGCCGTAGGCGGCCTGATTGGCCGGCTTCGCGAACCAGGCCTTCAAATCCTGGGCCGCGATGTCGGCGGGAAACAAGGCGACGAGGAGGAGCGCGAGACCAATCTGGAGCGTTCCGTGAAGTCCCAGCTTCTTCATACTTTTTATAACCTCAGGAGACTCCCCGAGCCTCCGAATCCATCATCGATCTTCGTGGGAACTTCCGGATCGGCGATCCAGGTGGTGCCATCGAGAATGAAGTTGTAGACATAGACCTTGCCCTTCTTGAGAGGCACGCTGATTTCCCACTTGCCGCCGGATCCGGTGCGGTGGAGTTGATACCCCTCGCCGCTCCAGGAGTTGAAGTCGCCGGCCAGATACACCGAACTGGCGTTGGGGGCATCGAGCACGAAGCTCACCGTGACGGTGTCCCTGTCCATTCTCGTGAAAAAGATGCCCAACCCCAGGCCGACGACGAAAATGGCCGCCGCCGCGAAGGCGAGCACCGGCTTCAGGACGAGCACATGGCGCCTTGGACTGCCGATAGCTTTCAGCACCTCGTCCGACAGACCGGCGGCGGCAGGCTCCAGGCAGCTGGCCGCGCGATGAACCTCGCCGGATCGCTCCGCCCCACAGTCCCTCTCTATCAAGGGCAGGAGCGAGTCGTAGCACTCCGCGCAATCCGGACAACTTTCGAGATGTGCCCGGAATTCTTCCGGATCGTCGAGCGTCTTTCCGCCTTCTTCCCACGCTTCGACGAATAAATGTGCTTTGGAACAGTTCATCATAGAGTTATACCTCGCGAACCACTTTTTGGTTGCTTGCCTTCCAACAAATGGCGAAGAGCCTTGCGCGCCCTGAACAGCCTCGTCTTCACCGCCTCTTCGCCAAGGCCCAGGACGCGCGCGGTTTCCGCCACCGACAACTCGGCGAAATAATAAAACTCCACCGGCCAACGCAGCTCGACCGGCAAAGCGGAAACCGCGCGCCGGAGCAGCTCCCCATTCAACGTCCGCTCCACATCCTCGGTTGGATCGGTGGGAGCCGCCGTCGCCGCCACGATGCCCGCGGCCTCCGTCTTGCGCCGCTCCGAGGAAAAAAGACGGAATCTCGTCCGCACATGGTTTCCCGCTATCGCGAAAAGCCATGCGGGGAAACTCTCCCCCTGCCTGAACGAAGCCAGGGAACCGAAAGCCCTCACGAAAACATCCTGCGCCGCGTCCCGCGCGTCCTCGTCCGACTTCATCCTGGAACGACAAAATGCCACGACCCTGTTGCCATATCTATCCACGAGGAAGCGGTAAGCCTCCCGGTCGCCCGAGAGTACTCTGGCCACCACCTCGTCATCGTCGTTGCGCGCATCGCCGGTCATAGTAACAAAGTATAACCAACGTTCGGCGATTCGGCCAGAACCAAATCCTGCAACCGCGCCTCAATGGCGCGCGTATCCACCAATAGAGTCACAAAACAGAACAACGGAGGTACTCGATGCGTAAAAACATAAAAATCATCGCCATGATGGCGATAATGGCCTTTTCCTTCATAGCCGCCCTGGGCCTGTCGGCCCAGACCACAGGCGAGGATGACGATCTCGACGACGAACTGACGCTCGTCAACGACGCGGGGGAACAGGACCTCGAAGCCTTGCTCGCCAGACTCAGCGTTGAATTCCAGGTAGACTTCGTCGTTCTCCAGGACCTCTCCACCCAAGGCTACGCGCCCGGCGAAATCTGGCTCGCCCTGGAAATCTCCCAGGCCACCGAAAAGTCCCTCGCCGAAACCATCCTCATGGCCGACGGAGTCGAAGGCCATGGCTGGGGCATCCTCGCCCAGACTATCGGCATAGCCCCCGGATCGCCCGAATTCCACGCCTTCAAGCAGAAATGGGGCAACCACCAGGGGAATATCTTCAAGGAAATGAAACAGGAGCGCGAAAACAAAGCCGGCGGCAAAAACAGAGGCGATGGCGACAAAAACGACGAGAACGACGACAGCGCCGGCTCAAACTCCAATAACAAGGACGGCAAGTAAACCCCAACCCTCACGTCATCCCCAACAGGCTGCCCGCGCGGGCAGCCTGTTTTTTTCTCGACAAGGAAATCAAGAAGTAGATCAAACAATGATCTGCCTAAACCGATTCTTGCCCAATCCCCTTTCCTCGCCAGAAATAAAACTTGACAGATACGCTAATGGATGAGATATATGTTCATAGGTATGCACAAATGAACATGATGCCCAACCGCGCTCCAGCGAAAACAATGACGCCCTGGATCGTGCTCGCTCTCATCTCCCACACGGCCTGGGGCGGCTACCCCGTCCTCGCGCGCTACCTTCAGAACACCCATCACATAGGCACCATGAGTCTCTCGGCCATGACGAACATCCTGGCCGTCGCCGTCATCCTCGCGATGATGATCCGCAAAATAGACATGAAGACCATCGGGTTCAAGGACTTCCTCGTCTACGCCCTCATCGTCGTGTCGCGGGGCCTTCTCAATCTCTACGCTGCCCGCCTCACCTACGCCACGAACGTCCAGCTCTTCTCGCTGCTCGCGCCCTTCATCGTGGCCTTCCTCAGCGCGACTTTCCTCAAGGAAAGCCTGCCGAAGCACACGGTTCTCGCGCTCTGCTGTTCCCTCTCTGGCTCGCTCCTCATGATTTTGGGCGCGGGGAACCCGGGTTCGGCCTCGAAGGTTTCACCCGCCGCCAATTGGGTCGGCATCGGCCTCTCCATCGTGGGCGCCGTCCTCCTCGCCTTTCTCATGCTGGCCATCAAGTCCACGATGAAGAAGGGGGCATCTTCGGAGACCCTCGCCTTCGTGCAGTTCATATCGCTCGCGGTCTGCATGTCGGCGGGAAGCATAGGCGTCGGCGAAGACTGGAGACCCTGGCTTACCCTGCCGCTTTCGGGCATCGCCGCCTACCTCGCCTTCGCCATCGTCGTCCTTCTGTTGGGCACGATCCTGCAGAACAATTCGGTGAAGCATCTGGGCGCCGCCACCTATTCGACCATCCAGGCATGGCGGCTCACGAGCACCATAGCTTTCTCCTGGATCCTCTTGGGCGAGGGAATCAGCTCCTTCCTGCAGGGCCTGGGGGCATTCATCGTCATGGCCACCGTCACACTCTACATGCTGTCGCAGAAAAAAGAGCGGGCGGCGCGAACGAACGCCGAAATCGAGCCCATCGGGAACTAAAGGAGGTCGACAATGGATATCGCCTACGGGAAAACCCTCATCGTGGATCTCTCGTCGGGAACGTCGAAGACCGAAATCCTCGATGAGCGGCCGCTGCGTTCGTTCATAGGCGGCTCCGGCGTCGCAGCCTGGCTTTTTTCCCGCCACGCGCCGGCGGGTGTTGGCCCCCTCGATCCGGCCAATCCCCTCATCTTCGCTCTTGGCCCCCTCTGCGGTACTCCGGCCCCCACCTCCGGGCGACACGAGGTCGCGGCCCTCTCGCCGCTCACCGGCCTTTTCGCCGAATCGGACGTGGGAGGGGCCTGGGGTTCGGTTTTCAGGAACACGGGCTTCGACTTCCTCGTCATCAGCGGCGCCTCGGGAAAGCCTGTCACCCTCGTGGTCACCGAGACGGGCGGCCGCGTCGAAGACGCGGCCGCCGTCTGGGGCCGCGACACCTTCGACACCTACGACCATTACAGCCAAAAATATCCGGGCTCCGAAACCGCCTGCATCGGCGTCGCGGGCGAACGCATGGTGAGCATCGCCTGTGTCGCCCATGACGGCAGGGACGCCCGCATGGCCGGCCGCTGCGGCCTCGGGGCCGTCATGGGCTCCAAGAAACTGAAAGCTGTCGTCGCCGCGCCCGCGTCCAAGGCGCCTCGCGCGATCCACGACGCCGCCGCCCTCAAGGAAGTCGCCCGCGAGGTGGCCCGGAATATGGCCACGGCCACGGAGGCGATGGGCAAATTCGGCACGGCCGGCTCCCTCGGCGGCTTCTACGAGATGGGCGACGTGCCCGTCAAGAACTGGTCCCTGGGCGTCGCCGACATCGACATCGCGTCCATATCGGGCCAGCGCATGGCCGAATCGGGTCGCCTGAAAAAGCGCTTCTTCTGTACCATGTGCCCCATCGGCTGCGGTCGCGTCGTCCAGCTCTCCGACGGCAGCCTCGGCGGAGGCCCCGAATACGAAACTCTCTCCCTCCTCGGCGCCAACTGCATGATCGATGACATCGAAGCCATCATGACGGCCAACGAAAAGGCCAACCGCTACGGTATCGACACCATTTCGGCCGGTAGCGCCATCGCCTTCCTCATGGAAGCCTACGAGAAAGGCCATATCCGGGGCCAGGATCTCTCCGGCGTCGTCCCGGCATGGGGCAGCGGGACCGCCCTCGTTGAACTCATCGACCTCATCGGCGCGAAAAAAGGCATCGGCGCCCTCCTCGGCGAAGGCGTGGCCAGCGCCAGCCATAAGCTCGGCAGCCCCGACTACGCCGTCCACGTCAAGGGCCTCGAATTTCCCGGCCACGATCCCCGGGCCTTCAATAGCATGGCCCTCTCCTACGCCACGGCCAACCGCGGAGCCTGCCACCTCCAGGGCATGACCTACGGCTACGAACGGCGCCTCACCTTTCCCGAACTTGGATTCGACAGCCCGCAGGACCGCTTCGGAAAGGAGCGCAAGCCCGAACTCGTCATCGCCAGCCAGAACTTCATGAGCCTCATGGACAGCCTCAAGCTCTGCAAATTCTCCATCGGCGGCGGCAACAGCGCGACCCAGGCACTCGATTGGCTCAAGTTTGCCACGGGCTGGGACATGGGGCTAGAGGAATTCCTCAGGGCTGGCGAACGCATCTTCAACCTCAAGCGCCTCTACAACGTGTCCCGGGGCATTTCCAGGAAGGATGACCATCTTCCCAAGCGGATACTCACCGAACCCAAGGGTGGCGGGGCGGGACAGAACCTCCCCTCCGACTTCGAGGCCTCACTGGACCGTTACTACGCGCTGCGGGGTTGGACCGGTGACGGAATTCCGACCGAGGCTAAACTGAAAGAACTCGACCTCTCAGGTTTCGCCTAAGTGACGCTGAAAGCGTGAGCTATAAAGTTTACAAGCCAATAATTATGGTGAAATATTTTCTTGACAGGTTCGCGAAGCGGTTGCATACTTGAACATATGGATGAACATTTGAACAATTCACTCCTTACGAGGATCGCCTGGCTCTACTACTACGAAGACAAGAGCCAGCAGGAAATCGGGGAGCTGCTCGGCATTCCGCGCATCAAGGTCGTCCGCCTCCTCAAGGTCATCCGCGAGCGGAAAATCGTCGAGATAAAGATCGCCCGGCGCTATGTGTCTCTCTTCGAACTCGAGAAGGAATTTTCCGAAGCCACCGGCCTCACCGACATCACGATCGTTCCCTCGGGCGCTAACCCCGGCGACAATGTCGCCTACGCCGCCGCCCTTCGTTTCGCCGACATGTGCAAGCGGTACGAGAGCATCGGCTTAGGCTCGAGCCGCGCCCTCTCGGCCAGCCTCGCGCTCGTGGAGGCTCCCAAGAAGCTGGCCGTGAAGCGTATAGTTTCCCTCACCGGAAGCACCATGCCCAACTACGCGGTAAACGCCTCTAACCCGAGCTCTAGCGGCATCCTCCTCTCCAGGAGCCTGGGCATCGACTACTTCCATATCTGGGCGCCCGCCATCGCCTCTACGAAGGAAACCGCCCACATCATGAGAAACGACCACGTCCTCGCCTCCATCCTCTCCATGGCCAACGCCGTGGACTGCGCCATGATAGGTTTGGGCTCGGTCAAAAACTCCGTTCTCGTCAGCAGGGGCTTCATCACCGCGAAGGACATCGAGGAACTGGCCTCGCGAGGGGCTGTGGGCGATGTCTTCACCCACTTCTTCACCCTCGACGGCGCGCGCGTTCCCTCGGCTGTCGAGGAACGCTCGGTCACCGCCGACGTCCCGCTGCGCTGTCCCGTGACGGCGGTGGCCTACGGAGAGGACAAGGTTCTCGCCATCGCCGGCGCCATCAGGGGGAAACTGATATCGGGCATCGTTACCGACGAGAAAACGGCGTCAGCCGCTATAGAGGCATTTAGGACACGGTGAGTGTCCATAAATTCAGGAGGCAGAAATTGAAGCGATCGATCACCGTTCTCGCGATCCTCGCCCTGGCATCGGTCATGCTGTTCACCAGCGCCGACGCCAAGCAGATCGGCCAGCAGTTCAAGACCAAGGGGTACAAAGTCGCCTATGTACTCAATGGGACTTCCACCGAGATCTTCAAGATGGCGTTCGACGGAGCCGTCAAGGAAGGAGCCCTCTACGGCATCAAAGTGGACGTTTTCACCGCCGACGGCGACGATGTCCGCTTCCAGGATATCGTCAACCAGTGCGCCCAGCAGGGCTACCAGGGCATGATCATCTCCCACGGCAAGCCCCAGTATTCCTACGACCTCGTGAAGAACGTCGCCGCCAAGGGCATCAAGGTCGTCACCTTCGACACCGTGATCGCCGATTCGGCGGGCAAAGGCGTACCAGGCGTCACCACCACCTTCCAGAGCGATCAGGAAATGGCGCGCCTCACCCTCGACTACATCCTCGACGTGCTGCTCAAAGACAAGCCCCGGCCAATCAAGGTCCTCAAGCTGTGGCGCGGCCCCGGCATCCCTCCCTTCGACAGGAGACAGGAAACCTATCTCAAGTACGAGCAGGCCGGAAAGATAAAGACCCTCGAGGTCCTCGGCCCCTCCAACCCCGCCGACTCCGAAGGCTCCATCGCCATGGTCGTGTCCTCCATACTGCCCAAGTACCCGAAGGGCACGGTGGATGTGATCTGGAGCGCCTACGACGCCTACGCCCGCGGCGCCTACAAAGCCCTCATCGAGGCGAACCGCGGCGACATCCCCCTCGTCTCGATCGACATTTCTAACCAGGACATCAACTTCATGCGGTCGTCCGACAAGATCTGGAAAGCCTGCGTAGCCACGCACTTCTCCAACGTCGGAATCTCGGCGATACGCCTGATGGCGGAAAAGCTCAACGGCGACGCCACGCCCGAGCAGTATATCCTCCAGCCCTCCGTCATCCTCGCCGACCAGCTCACCCCCGAGGCGAACGTGACCAACCTCGGCACCCTCATCAAAGGGTACGGGCTCAACACCGACAATATCACCCCCTGGATGGACGAACTCAGGAAGGTGGCGGGGGCGAAATAAGCCTTTGCCGTGGCCGGATTGACGCCGCCGGCATGAAAGCTAGCAAAGTATTGTGAAAGGGCTTAGGTGATGCGGGCGCCGCGCGAGCGGCATCGCCGTTATGACGCCACCGTAGCGGCGCCCGCGTCACGGGGCCTTCCCATTGGAGAGAAGAACCGCATGAGCCAGACAGTCAGCAGCATCGAGATGAAGGGCATCGGCATCGAGTTTCCCGGCGTCAAAGCCCTGAGCGGGGTGGATTTTTCCATACAGAGCGGGGAAATCCGCGCCGTCGTCGGCGCCAATGGGGCGGGGAAGTCCACCCTCATGAAAGTGCTCGCGGGAGCCAACGCCGCTTACACGGGTACGATACTCATCGACGGCCAGCCTTGCGAAATCCGCGACCCCCGCACGGCGAAGACGCTGGGCATCGAACTCGTCTACCAGGAAGTGGACACCGCCCTCTTTCCCTACCTCTCGGTGGCCGAAAACATCATGTTCAACGCGCTCGTCACCGGCATGAAGGGGAAGTCGCTGGTTCGCTGGGGTTCTATCAGGAAATCGGCCAGGGAAATCCTCGGCCGTCTCCGCATGGATATCGATGTCTCGCGGAAAGTGTCCAGCCTCACCCTGGCAGAAAAGCAGATGGTCCTCATAGCCAGGGCCGTGAGGGAGCGCTGCAAGTTCCTCATCCTGGACGAACCTACGGCCCCCTTGAGCCTCGGCGAGGTCGATAAACTTTTCAGGATTGTCCGCGATCTCGCGGAAAAGGAAGGAGTGGGCGTCATATTCATTTCCCACCGCCTCCCCGAACTTTTCCAAATATGCGACAGCCTCACCGTGATGAAAGACGGAACGGTCGTGGCGAACCGGGCGGTGAACGCCGACCTCACCATCAGGGAAATCGTCACGCTCATGCTTGGGCGAAGCTTCGAGGAGAACTTCCCGAAGATACCCACGGCGATAGGCGAGGTGCTGCTCGAGGCGGTAGGTCTCTCCGACGAGGCGGGAAGGGTGAATGACGTCTCCTTCTCGATCAAGGGCGGGGAAATCGTCGGCATCTGCGGCCTCGTCGGCGCGGGCAAGACGGAACTTTGCAAGCTCCTTTTCGGCGCCAACAAGATGAAGTCGGGCCAGGTCAAGCTGAAGGGCAAGTCCCTCAGAATCCGCAGCCCGACCTCGGCGGTGCGCCAGAAAATCGCCCTCGTGCCCGAAGAGCGGCGCAAGGAAGGCGTCCTCGTCTCAGAACCTGTCTACTTCAATCTTTCGGCGGCCTGTCTGGGCAAGTTCTGCAACGGGCTCTCCTTCGTCAGGAAAGGCCTCGAAATCAAGAACGCCAAGCGCCTCGTGACCGAACTGGGCATCAAGACGCCCTCGGTCCACCAAAAAGTAAAATACCTTTCCGGCGGCAACCAGCAGAAAGTGGCCGTCGGCAAGTGGCTCACTTCCGATTCCGACGTCTACATGCTCGACGAACCCACGAAGGGCGTCGACGTCGGCGCCAAGCGCGACATATTCCAGCTCATCCAGGACCTCGCCGGAAACGGAAAGGCCGTCCTCTACGCCTCGTCCGAAATCAACGAGATCCTGGCCATCACCGACCGGATCTTTGTCATGTACAACGGCAGCCTCGTCGCCGAGCTGCCCACCAAAACGGCGACCGAGGAAGAAATCTTATTCTACGCCACGGGGGGCAACAAATAATGTCCAAAACAGCGGCCACAGCGAAGCCCAGGGGAAAGTCCTCCGGCTTCATAGAAAAATGGGCATCTCTCATCGCCCTCGTCGCGGTCTTCGCCTTCTTCGCCCTGCGCATGCCCAAGCTTTTCCTCACCAGCAGCAACATCGTCACCATACTCAGGGCCATCTCCATAACGACCATCATCGGCATAGGCCTCACCATAACGCTCGCCGTGGGAGGCTTCGACCTCTCCTCGGGCTCTATGGCCACCATGTCGGGAGCCATGATCATAAGCTTTTTCGTCTGGTACAAGATGAGCATCTGGCTCGCCATCCCCCTCGCGCTCGCCCTAACCATGGCGCTGATGATGGTGACCATGCTCCTCATCGTCAAATTCAAGATACCGGATCTCCTCGCCACCCTGGCCATGATGTTTACATTGGACGGCGTCAGCCTCACCTACTCGGGCGGCGGGGCCATCAGCGAAGGCATGCCCCGTTTCAACGGCGACCCCACCTTCGGCAAGATCCCCCAGCTCTTCAAGAGCATGGGGCAGGCGCCCACGATCATCATCATCATGATCGTCATCGTCGTCGTCGTGCATATCTTCCTCACCTACACGAAGTATGGGCGCTACATCTACGCCGTCGGCGGCAACAAGGAAGCCGCCCGCCTCTCGGGAATTCCCATCTACCGCTACCGCGTCTACGCCGGCCTTCTCGCGGCGGCCTTCATCGGCTTGGGCGGCGTCCTCGTCGCCTCGCGCAACATGTCGGCCCAGATCCAGGGCGCCGCCGGCTACGCCATGCCGGCCATCTCGGCCGTCTTCATCGGCCGCTCGGTGGCGGGAGCCGGAAAGCCCAACGCCTTCGGCACCTTCGTCGGCGCCTGCCTGGTGGGGATCCTGGAAAACGGTCTCATCATGATGTCGGTGCCCTACTACTCGCTCAACGCCATCAAGGGCATCGTGCTCGCGCTGGCCCTCGCCTCCACCTACTACTCGAGCACCGGCGACAACTGAAAAACGCAGAAAAGGGGAAGGATATGGCGAAATTCGACCAACATTTCCGCATGAACGAGGCCGACGCGGCCGAGTACGCCCGGCGACGGCTCCCCATGTTCGCGGATTCGGGCGCGCTGGAATCGAACGAAATCGGCGACGGCAACATAAACTTCGTCTTCAGGGTCAAAGATCCGCGAAAAGGCGTCTCCGTCATCATCAAACACGCCGACGCCGACACGCGCACCCACTCGAGAACCCTCGGATTCGACCGCAACAGGATCGAGGCCGAAATCCTGAAACTGGAAGGCGTATACGCCCCCGGCCTCGTGCCCGAGGTCTACGACTACGATCCCGTCATGTCCTGTCTCTCGATGGAGGACCTCTCCGACCACGTCATCCTCCGCTATGAACTCATGAGGCACAAGGTTTTCCCGAGACTGGCCTGCGACATCAGCGATTTCATGGCCAAGACCCTCGTCCCGACCCTCGACATGGTGATGGACCCCGTGAAGAAAAAGGATATGGTGAAGCGCTACATCAATCCGCCGCTCTGCGAAATCACCGAAAAGCTCGTCTATACCGAGCCCTACACCAACCTGCCGGGGCGGACTAAAGTCTTTCCTCCCAACGCCGAGTTCGCGGCGCGCGAGCTGTTCCAGGATGGACAGCTCCATCTCGAGGTGGCCAAGCTCAAGTATGACTTCATGAACAACGCCCAGGCCCTCATCCACGGCGACCTCCACTCGGGCTCCATCTTCGTCAGGGAAGATTCCACTAAAATGATAGACCCCGAATTCGCCTTCTTCGGCCCCATAGGCTACGATGTGGGCAATGTCGTCGGCAATTTCTGCTTCGCCTGGGCCAACAGCGGGATGACCCTCGAGGGAAAGGCGAGGCACGCCTATCTCGCCTGGCTCGAGGAAACCATGATAGACACGATCGATCTCTTTATGGAAAAATTCCTCGATCTCTATAAAACCTCGGCCACCGACGCGATGGGACGGACCCCCGGTTACGCCGAATGGTTCCTTTCGACTATCATCCATGATACCGCGGGCGTCGCGGGTCTCGAGATGATACGCAGGATCGTGGGCGTCGCCCAGGTCAAAGACATCACCTCCATCGAGGATGCCGCCGCGAGGGCGAAGGCGGAGCGTATGGTCGTGCTCGCCGCCAAGTCGTACATCATGGGAAGGGAAAACATCATGCACGGAGAAGACTTCGTGCGTACGCTCATCGAGGCTTCGGCCCGCGCCTGACGCGGGGAGCTTCGAAAGCGTGAAGGCTAAAAAGAGGGACATATGCTGACGATTCGGGAAATGAAGGAAAAGGTGCTCGAAAACACGCTCATGGCATACGAGGAAGGCCTCTTCGCGGGCACCAGCGGCAACCTCAGCGTCTGCGACGCCGCCAAGGAAATCCTGGCCATAACGCCGACCTCATTCCGCTACGAAAAAATGACCTTGGACGATATCGTCCTCATCAGGATGGAGGACGGAAGCCTCCTCGAGGGCAGGCACAAGCCCTCGTCGGAGTGGAAAATGCACACGGCGATCCTGAAAAGCCGACCCGAAATTTTCGGCGTCGTGCACACCCACTCACCCTACGCCACGAGCTTCGCTGTCACCTGCATGCCCATTCCCCTCATCCTCATCGAAATGCTCGGCTATATCGGCGGCGACATCCCCGTGGCCGAATTCGCCCTGCCCGGCTCCGTCGAGCTCGGTCAACGCGTCGTCGAAAGCCTCGCGCGGCGCAATGCCTGCCTCATGCGCAATCACGGGGCCGTGGCCGTCGGCGCCACCCTCGACCAGGCCCATCTGCGTGCCATTTACGTCGAGGACGCGGCCAAGATCTACGCCATCGCCCTGGGAACGGGCCAGGTCCAGCTCATACCCGCCGAGGCCGTCAAAGCCATGAAAACAAAACACAACCTGCCCGACTAAGCGCGGTTTCTCCGCCCGGGCGGAGAAACCGCGGCGCGGAAGCATCGGAGGAAGCCGCTCTCCGGAGCCTTCGCGTTTTCCCGATAACCCAAGGAGAAAACCATGGAACGACAAGACAAAGACCTCGCCTTCATGCTCAAATACGAAAACGTCGCCTGGTACGAAGACGGCGCTGTCCGCATCCTCGATCGCCGCGTCTACCCCGCCCGCGTCGAATACGTCGCCTGCGGGACCTATGCCGACGTGATCGCCGCCATCAAGGCCATGGTCACCCAGTCCGGCGGCCCCTATCTCGCCGCCGGCATGGGCATGGCCCTGGCCGCCAAAGCCCTAGACGACGACAAAGGCAGCTTCCCCTCGCGCATCGCCAAGGCCTCCTTTGAAATCTCCCACGCCCGCCCCACAACGGCCGAAAAAATGGCCGCCATCACCGAAGTCTGCGCCAAAGTAGCCATCGAGGCGAAAGCCGCCGGTATAGCGCCCGACAAGGCCGTCTTCGACCACACGATCGACGCGGTGAACAAACGCTACGCCCGCAGCGCCGCGGGCGCGAAATACCTCGTCGACCAGTTCCCCGACAACGGCACCGTCATGACCCAGTGCTTCGCCGAAACCATCGTCGGCATGATGCTCCGCGAATGTCGCGCCCGAGGCAAGGTCATCAAAGTCATCTGCCCCGAGACCAGGCCCTACTTCCAGGGCGCCCGCCTCACCGCCTCCGTCGTCCGCGACATGGACTTCGACGTCACCGTCATCACCGACAACATGCCCGGCTACACCATGAAAGCCAAACACGTCGACGTCTTCACCTCGGCCGCCGACGTCATCTGCATGGACGGCCACATTGTCAACAAGGTCGGCACCTTCCAGATCGCCCTCGCGGCGCGCTATTGGGGCATACCCTATTTCTGCACGGGCTCTCCTAACCGTCAGCACCCCACCATCGACACGGTGAAGATCGAGGAGCGCGATGAAAACGACGTCCTCGAAGCCATGGGCGTCCGAACCGCCATGCGGGGCGTGCGCGGCTTCTACCCGGCTTTCGACATCACCCCGCCCAAGCTTTGCGACGGCATCGTCACCGACAAGGGCATTTTCCCGCCCTACGACCTCGCGCGCTACTACGCCTCATAATCGACGCGTCGCGGTCTTTCTTTTTCTTTACCCTCATTCCTATCACGTACGTTATCGTCAAATTTTTTCCCTCCACCCCAGTCCCCATAAAAAAGCGGGCTCGTCGTTGCGCTGAATATCAGCGCCGCGACGGGCCCGCTCTATCATTGTCCGAGAAAAATCAGAGCTTCAGCGAAGCCCTCAGCGCCATGCCTTGAGCGCCGTCCACCAGGTTGTTGAAAGGATCGATGAAAATTGCCGCGTCCACGCGGAGCAGGGCGAGGTCGACGCCGGCTCCGATGGTCATGAAGTTTTCATCCAAACCCGCGCGGAGGAGAAGGAGCCTCAGTATCCTGAGTTCGCCGCCGATCTGCATCGTGGCGACGACGTCCGATCCATCACCAATTGCCGTCATGAAACCTTCGATATCGCTGGTCTGGGCGTAGAAGGAAGGAGCGAACAGACCCTTTTCCCAGAAGCGAAGCCCTAAACCCGCCGTGTACGTGGGCTCGTACGCCACTGGATAGGTCTGGTCGGTCGGCAGGCTGTCGTTGTCATCAATTTCGCCCACCGTGGTGACTTCCACGTCCAGCTTGGCGAAAAGGTTTCTCGCCATGAAGCCCGCCATCAAGGGCCCCGCGCGCAGGGTGATGCCGGCGTCGAACGCGTAGCCGAAGCCGCCGAAAAGAATCTCGTCGTCGATGACGGCCTCGAAGTCGTCGGTGTAGCCGAAGGCCGCGTTGATGATATCGTAGGCGGACCATCGGGATGAGTCTATGCGATAAAAACCGCGCGCGTCGGCGCCCAGCGATATCTTGAGGAAGCCGAGCTGGATCGGTACGCCGAATCCCGCCACCGCGTTCATCTGATTGGCGATATAGAGGCGGGAATTTTCATAGCTGTCTCCCACGAGCGCCAGGTCGGATACCATGTTCACGCCGAGACCGAAGCCGTTGCCTGCCCAACCGAGGCCGATGGATGCGCCGCCTCCAAGCCTGCCGTTGGTGGTGAGCCAGCTATTAAGGTAGGCGTCCCTGTCCGCCGCGCTGAGGCTGTTGTCCAGCATGCCCGAGAGATGATTGATCTCATCCTCCATGATTGGCGGATAGCTGCAAATTGAAATGTCGGTTAGCGTGAGCGAGCCCTTTTCGGCGAAGCCGGCGGGATTGCCGAAAAAAGTGTCGTAGCCGCTGCTGAAAAGGAGGGAGGCGTCGCCCATGCCGAGGGACCGGGCGTCCTTCCATTGAATCGAGCTTACTCTGCTGGGCACGGAAAGTCCGAAGGCGAAGGCGGGGAGTAAGGCGAGCGCGATAAGCGCGAATGCGAGTCGTTTCACTTTATATCCTCCTATGGTTTATGAAAAAAAATAACATCTTGACGCACGTGAAATCCTCTCCCAAATAGCTCTCGAAGTCAAGAGCGTATAACGCGATAAAACCCTCCATTTTATCCTATCAATCATTCTCAATCGCCTCGATCCTGTCCAATCCCCTCTTTCTTCGCTATTATCTATACAATGATCAGCCCCCAAACTTATAAGGCGATAATCCTCGGAGCCGGCCCCGCCGGCCTCTTCGCCGCCATACGCCTCGCCGAAGCCAACCCGGAAGAAAGGCCAGGAAGCGGCATCCTCATCCTCGAGCGCCGCGAAAAACCCGCCCGTAAGCTTCTTCTCTCCGGTTCCGGCCAGTGCAATCTCACCCACGCGGGGGAAATTGCCGACTTCCTCGGCCACTACGGCGGCGGCGCAAAAGCCGAATCGGCCGCCCGTTTCCTCAAGCCCGCCCTCTACGCCTTCACCAACGAGGAGCTTCTCGCCTGGTTTCGCGCCCGGGGCATCGAATTCGAGACAGAGGACTCGGGCAAGATCTTCCCCGCCGACCGTCGCGCCACCTCCATCCTTAAAATTCTCCAGGACGAAGCCTATCGCCTCGGCGTGCGCGTCATCGCGAACAGCCGCGCAAGCGCCATAAGCGCGCGCGCGCCCGATGGCTTTCTCGTGCGGGTCGAAACGCGGGCCCCGGATGCTTCCCGCATCCCTGATGCCTCCGGCGCCTCCAATATCCCCGAGGCTCCCGATGCCGCCGAGTATGCCGCCCCCCTCGTCCTCATCGCCACGGGAGGCCTCTCCTACCCCAAAACCGGCAGCTCCGGCGACGGCTACGCCCTCGCGGCCTCCCTCGGGCACCGCATCGTCCCGCCCAGACCCGCCCTCGCGCCCGTTTTCATCCGGAACTTCGCGCTCAATCCCCTCGCGGGGCTTTCCTTCCGCGACGCCGGCCTCGCGATACTACGCGACGGCAAGCGCGCCTTCTTGGCTGAAGGCGATCTCCTCATAACCCACGGAGGTCTCTCGGGCCCCCTCATCCTCGATTCGTCGCGCCACATCGCGCCGGGCGACAGCCTCGAGATCAACTTCGTCGACGTAACCATCGAGGAGTTCCGAAACCGACTCGACGCCGAGCTGAAATCCAACCCCCGCCGCCTGGTCCGCACGGCCCTCGCCGATCTCGGCCTGACGAAAAACATGGCCGAACTGTTCTGCGACCTCGCCGGCATCGCCAAGGAAGAGACCGCGGCGGCCCTCCCTCGCGCCAAACGGGAAACCCTCTGCCGCTTCGCCTGCGCCCATCTCTTCGAAGTCACCCGTCTTGGCTCCCTCGAGGTGGCCATGGTCACCGCCGGAGGCGTCGATCTCGCCGAGGTGAACCCCGGCACCATGGAGTCCCGCCTGATCCCCGGCCTCTTCTTCGCGGGCGAAGTCCTCGACATCGACGGCGACTCAGGCGGCTACAACCTCCAGGCCGCCTTCTCGACGGGTTCTCTTGCCGCCAAGGGCATGTCCATCAGTAAAGCGGGGTCGGACCCTAATTTTTAGCTTTTGCCTTGCGGGCGCTTATAGTGCGTTTTCATAGACGCCTATATACTGATGCTATGAATCGTTGGATATAGAGGAGCTCAGCCCATCATGCTCGACGAGCAGCCTGTTCTCTCCCTACTTCGCAAAGAAAACGAGAGACTCAAAACATTGCTCAGGGAACATGGCATCCTATACGACAAAGAAGCCAATAGCTCCCTGGATTCCGGTATGACCACGGTAGAAAAAGTCGCCCTATTCCGCAGACTGTTCAAAGGAAGGGATGATGTCTATGCCCTGCGATAGCAATCGAAAGCATGATTTGGCGGTACCGTGCAGTCTGGAGATATCCCGTTCAGGCAAGGGTGCCCATGTCTGGCTATTCTTTTCCAGGGATTTACAGGCAGTGATAGCCCGACGGCTTGGATCGGCCTTGATAAGCCGTACATGCGCGAGACGACGGCAACTATCTCTCGCGAGCTATGATCGGCTTTTCCCAAATCAGGATCGTCTACCCTCAGGAGGATTCGGCAATCGTTCCTATCGATGTGGGTACGGTGGATGACATCGTTCATCGAGCAACGGAGGGGCATCATCCACTGGATGTTTCATTTACTTACGAAGACATGGACGATCCATGGAAAATGAATACCCTGTCGAAAAAGGCGCAATGTATTCCGCCCAGCACTATCGATGTCGTTTTTTCCGATCGTCTCTATATCGCTAAAGATCAACTCCCTCAACCGCTTCTGAATCGCATTGTGCGCATTGCCGCCTTCCCCAATCCGGAATTCTACAAAGCCCAATCGCTTAGACTCTCGGTGTGGGATAAGCCCCGCATCATTGGTTGCGCCGAAAACTTTCCCCGTCATATAGCTGTGCTCAGAGGATGCCTTCATGACCTTGAAAACCTTCTCCGTGAAAATGGAGTGCTGAACGCGGCCACCGCCTTTGGGAAGACGGTGGCTGTGGCGGCGCGAATCGTCCCAGCGGTATCGTTGATATCGCGGTGCTTCAGTCCCTCGTGCGCAGGGAGAATCTTCGTGGTTTTCTTGAGACCTACGGTCAGATCGTCATCGACGAGTGCCACCATGTATCAGCCATATCCTTCGAGCGCGTCATGAAACAGTGCTCCAATCGCTATATTGTGGGCCTTTCAGCGACACCGATCCGACGCGATGGTCTCGCCCCTATAATCTTTATGCAATGTGGTCTTATTCGTTATTCTGGAACTCGCTCAGCGACCCTGGCGCAAGATATGGAAGTCAGGCTCTCATCTCTCGCATGCCCGGCTATCCCCAAGGAGTCCTCCATCCAGTCTTTATTCAAAGTCCTTTCACAGGATGAATCGCGAAACCTCAGTGTTTGTGCCGATATTATCAATGCCTTCAGGGAAGGCCGTAAAATCATTGTCCTCACTGAACGCAGCGAGCACATTTCGATCCTGCGTACACTGCTCGAGCCATCGATCCCTGATCTTTTCGTACTCCATGGCAGAATGTCCATAAAGCAAAGGACCCTCGTTGTCGCGCGTCTGAATGCGCTTCCTGAAAGCGACTCTTTTGTTATCCTTGCCACAGGCAGGCTTGTCGGTGAAGGTTTCGATCATGCCAACCTCGATACACTTGTCCTCGCCATGCCCATTTCATGGAAAGGAACGCTGCGGCAATATGCCGGCCGCCTCAATCGTGCCAGCCCATCAAAACGTGACCTGCGTATTTACGATTACGTCGAGTTCGCCGATTCGCGCCTCGCTCACATGTGGGCTAAACGTGAACGCGGTTACCGCGCCATGGGCTACCGTATCGCCACAAGAGATCCAGGAAAAGAAATAGGATAAACAAAAAGCATGTTCGATCTATGTGTATTTAAAGCATAAAACAGGTTCTCTTTTTTAATTGTGGGGTTAGAAACGCCGCGGCTGGCCTTTTCTTTTCGGTCGATACGCTCAAGGCCGATCCAGGCCCGCCATTTTCCCGAATCGCCTAAAATCTAGCGGCGCCGTATCCAAGCCCGAGCTTCGCGTTTTGCTATAGCCTCCGCCCACTCGTCCGCCTGCCCTCAAGGTCATCGCCCCGAAGGGTAAATCCCGTGGCTGGTTCCTGTATGAGTAGCGTCCGAATTCGTTCTTCAGAATCTTCAGCGGGTCAGCTTGAGTTCCTTAGTTGAATCTGAGCTCACATTCTAAAAAGAGGCATGGTTTTTATAAATCGATGATGAAATGAACGAACTTCCAATGCATCGTAACCTTGATAGGCATCCGCGAAGGCGACGTTATCTGACTGTATGTCATTGACAATAGCCGGCATTAGCATGGTCCTTTCTATGTTTTTCCTTAACCCGCAACAACGTATTGTTATTGTAGCAGTAGCATACTGGTTTATCCGTTTCGGCTCCAAAGAATATTGTCGTTGTCCTTCATGCTCAAGAGTTCTTCTTCAGCCACTCGCGCAGACTAAGAACAGCATCCGACGAAGCGGCGAAGGGTTGGCTGGCATTATATCGCCCACTGTTTTTTAATAGGGCTTGTAACGCGGCTCTCTTGTGACGCTTCCACAACCCTGAGGCCCGTCGTATATAGAGCGACAAAAGGCTTGTCCGCTTCTTTTTATGCTTATCCTGATCGCATTCCGCGATGAGAAGCAGCGTTTCCTTAGGAAGGGAAAGGACCCTAAAAAGTATCCGCGCCTTGGCGCGCAGCGTTTTAGCCGAAAAGAACTCCGCAAAGGCCAGGGAACCAACGCTTCTCCTATCGGAAGCGAATAGAATCGACTCCGCCGCTTCAAGGTTTTGCTCCACATTTTCCTGCTTCGACAACCAATCCTGAATATAGGAAGGAATAACGAATCCGATATATTTTTTGCAGAGGGAAAGGCACAAAGCGAGACTTCTTCGTATGCCCCACTCGTCAGCCCGCGCCCAGACGGCCTCCCAGGCAAAACAATCCCTGTATTTCTCGGAAAGTCTTGAGATGTCTACCATGGATCGGATACCTTTCTCGAACACATGGTGAGCGCCCGCATGTTCGCAGAGATGGAGCAGTCCGTCCTCGGGAGCGAGCGTCATGGCCCCAACACCAGACAGAGTTATCGGGACTGCCCGCTCGAAAAGCTCCCCGGCATTGAAACTATTCGCTTGCGCCTCTTCGAGTATGGTGAAATGTATCTCTATAGTTGGTTTCCCGGGGGAAATACATGGTGGCACGTGATTGGCCGCCATCATATCTTTATCGGGAAGATTTCTGTACCCTTTTCTTGTCAGAATCGCGTGGACTTCCGGTATGTCTTGTCTTCCCACAAGAATGTCCACGTCTCCCATTGGTCTGAGTCCGGGATCCTTGTAGACCGCCGTTGCGAGGGCAGCTCCCTTCAGCAGGATCACTGGAATATTTTTAGCGTTACATTCCGCCACTATCTCTGAGACTGTGTGAAGAATACGCATATTCCGGCACAGCGACCGCAGATGATCCGTACGCAAGGCGTCGAGCGCCGACTGCGGCGGCGCTTTCGTCGAAGGAGAAACAGCGCGCAAGGCATGATAGAGAAGGGGCGATAACTGCGCCTTCCTGGCACACCGTACCACCGATTCCCAGCCAGTGCGCTCAGCCGCATCTAAAAAATCGCGAAGGCGCGCGTTTCTTTCGCTCTCCTGCGCTGATTCCATGCCGAGGAATCTGAGCATGGGTATCGCTATCTCTCTGTTTGTCTCATCATTCATAATCCGCGCGCTCCTGGCCAGCGGATTCCATGCGACCCTTCCTCGGTTGTTTCCCGATATTGAAGAAAGAGAGATGAAATCCTGCCGCGACACTGTTTTTCTTTGCTTTTTCCCTCTTTCGGACATTGCGCTATATTCGGCCTATCCATGTTTCATGGATGATAGTCATGATCAAGATGTGAGATTGGTATCGCAGGCTATGCATCCACCTGCCATCATTGAATTGAAGCCAGTATAAATGGCTCATTTTCACCCGTCAAGGCATAGTTTTAGGCCACGGCGATTACGTAGCCATCTTCCAAAATAACTCTCATGCGACAAAGGCAAACGAGGAATGCCTAGGACAAGTACGCCTTCGCCTGCATCTCAAAGAGACGCGCGTAACGTCCCCCAAGTCGCATGAGGTTTTCATGCGTTCCCTCCTCGACGACGCTGCCTTTATCAAGGACATAAATGTAGTCGGCCATCCTCACCGTCGAGAAACGATGGCTAATTAGGAGGGCTGTCCTGCCATTCAGCAAGGAGCGGAAAGATCGAAACATCTCGAACTCTGCCCTCGCGTCCATGGAGCTCGTGGGTTCGTCGAAAATCACGAGGCCCGCGCCGCGGAAAAAGGCCCTGGCGAGCGCGATCTTCTGCCATTCGCCCATGCTCAGGTCCACCCCCTCCCCAAAAGCCCTTCCCAGTTTGGTATCGAGCCCCGTGCCGTATTTTTTTAGGGTTTCCATTGCTCCGGAATCGCGCGCGGCAACGTCGATCCTGCCATCCTGAGGTGAAATTCCAATGTCGCCCAACCAGATATTTTCACGCGCCGTCATCTGGTACTGGGTAAAGTCCTGAAAAATCGCGCTCATGCCCTTTCTGATCGAATCAAGATTATACAGGGGAAGAGACAGGCCGTCGGCCATGACCAGACCTGAGGTGGGCTCGTAGAGACGCGTCAGAATCTTGACAAGGGTGGTTTTCCCCGAGCCGTTCTCCCCAACAAGCGCGACGACTGAACCCGCCGGAATGACGATGCTCACGTGGTCGAGCGCTGCCTCAGTCCTGCCCGGATAGCGGAACACGACATCGTGGAACTCGATGCCGGTAGACAGCCTGCGCGGGAAATTCTTCCCATCCTTTCCCGTCTCCTTGCGGGGAGGCAGATCGAGGAACTCAAAGAACCCCGAGACGAAGAGCGAGTCCTCATAGAGAGCCGCGATGCTCGCCATAATGTCCTGAAGGTTTGCCTGCGCCCTCTGAAAAGCTTGCTGATATACAACCATGTCGCCTACAGTCATCCGGCCCTCGATCGTCTCTTTCACGATAAAGGCGAAGGTACCGAAGAGCACAGCGATGCCCGCGCCTTGGATCAGCACTTCAAGAAGCCCTTTGCGCCGGATCATTGAGGCGTGTTCCCCGTGCACGACTCTGTCGAGGTCCAGATACCGGTTAGCGAAAAGCCCTCCCAAGCCGAAAAGGCGTATTTCCTTCGCGTATGGCCGCTCGGTGAGCATCGAGTGATAATACCATGTTTCCCGTTCCGTTTTTGTTCTCTTCTTCGTCCAGGCGAACATTGCGTCCGAGTAACGCAGCCTCATGAAAATCCCCGGCAGGAGAGAGGCAAAGAGGATCAGCGCCATGCTCCAGTGAAACATGGAAATGAACCCCACGATCCCCGTGAACGAGATCGCGCCCTGGAGAAGCGAGGTGACGGAAGCGACAATTTTCCCCGGCCGATATGCCGATTCCCGTTGGGCGCGGTGAAGTGAATCCTGCAGGTCGGGATTGTCATAGAACTCCATGGCTATTTCGGCGGACTTTTTGTGAATGAGCGAGGATACGTATTCCTCCGTAAGGTTCGACTGTTTTTCCCTAGCGATATCCCCGAGATAGCGACAGAGCGCGATGGCGAGCGCCACCGCCGCCTCGGCGACGATGAGAAAAATCAACCGGGACCAAACGGAGTCGAAAGGAAAAGAACTGGAAATCGACGAGGCGACAAGATCGATGATGAGTTTCATGACATAGAGGCCCGCGAGCGGGAAAAGACTTTGGACAATCATGAGGAAAAGATTGAGGATAGTGCTCTTGGGCGCGCTTTTGAATACCAGGGCAAAAGCCCGCCAGATGCGGGTCGGGCCCCTTTGTGGGTTGCCCTTCCTCATGTCGTCGACTTCTGGACGCTCTCGGCCCGAGCGTGCGCGACTTCACAAAAATATTTTGTTTCCCCGTCCATCGCGCCAGTCTCAAGGTAGGCATGGGCCGGACACCAAAGACAGAGGTTCACGATCGCGCATTTCCGGCACGTGGATCTGAAGCGCGGATTATCCGACCGCATATCCCTAATCTTGGGGACAAACTCGAACCAAATCTCTCGCAGCGTGCCTTTTCTGAGGTCATAGGTCGTCTCCGGCGCGTTGAGCGAGGAGCAAAGTCTGAAACGCCCGTCATAAGACACGGTAAAACTGCCATTGCCCGCCCCGCAATGGAAAAGATGATCGCAGCCATAGTGCGTAAAGCCTTCGTTGATCAGCGTGTCGCAGTTACTGCGCATCGCCCCAATGCGCGCCGCGTCGGCCTCCTCAAGCGCAACTACTTCGCTGGGCTTCAAGCGTTCCGCCAGAATCTCCGCGTTGCGCGAATCGTCTCTGTCGAGGCGAAGGTGAAGCTGGGGATCGAAGCGGTAGTAATCCTTCGTGAGCGCGCGGCAGAAATCGGCTATCTCGCGTTGTTCCTTAAGGTTCGAGTGGATAGCCATGGCCTTCAAGCGCACGGGCACGCCCGAGGACAAGAGGAGGTCTAGCCCCCGCCGGAATGTCGCGTACGAGCCCGGTTTCCGCGAGACCGCCTCATAGGTTTCCTCCGTGGCGCCGTACACGGTGACCTCGATGTCTCGAGGCGGATATTTCTTGAACAGCTCGATGTGCTCCTGGCGCAGGAGCGTGGCATTCGTGAACACAGAGACGAGGAGCCCTTTCTTCTTCAGCGCGAGGTATATATCGGGAAAGTCGGGGCGCAGAAGAGGCTCCCCGCCGGTTACGAGGCACCAAAAGGCGCCGAGTTCCACGGCCTCCGACGCTATCCCGTCGATTTCCTCAACAGTGAGCTCTTTGGCCGCGGCGCTTTTGTCGTTCGCGGGCAGATTGATGTAGCAGTGACGGCACGCGTTGTTGCAACGCGCCGTGATCTCTATGTCGAAGGAGAGCGGGACCCGCTTTCCTTTCATTTTTTCCCATAGGCCGAAGTTTTGTATTTCCATCACGCTGTCCACGTTCATCCTCCCTCAGGAGGGCAACAAACTCGGTTTGGTGCAAGATGCCGCCCTGTTTTTACGCGTTCGCGCCAGCGTTTTATCCATCGCGCCTCAGCGAACAGACCATATGCATATTGTCAGCATTTGCGCCGTCAGTGCGGGAAGGGTCTTCCGCGACTCGAAATCCGTGCTTCTCGTACAGGCCAATGGCCGCCTTGTTGTCGCGTCTGACGATGAGGGAAAGCTCTTTCGCCCCGATGGCGCGCGCTTTTTCGCGGACCGTTTCGACGAGGCGGTCGCCAATGCCCAGGCCTCTGCTCGCCGGCCATACGTATATCGAGCGCAGCCAGTCACCCTGTCGGAGTCCCTGTTCTTCTCCTCTGTGAACGAACTGGACGAACCCAACTAACGCCCCGCCCTTCCGCGCGACCCAGTCTACGACATCGGGATTGGGAAGCGCGACGCGGTGGGGCTGCCAGGGGTTCAATCGGCTTTGCACCTCTTCCAGCGCCGCCTCATCGGCGATCTCCACCATTATATCGCCCACGAGCTTGCGACCGAGACGGCGGTACAGGGGCGCAGTCTGCGCAAAACGAAGGAGTTTCCCCGCGACATAACGCGGCGATGAGATTGCCCAACGGATGCGGACGAGCGCCTCACTCCTGCTAAGGGCGGCCACCAGCGCACCCGTTCCGCCGAGCGCCGCAAAGGTCCTTCTGCCTCTCCTCTCGACCTTCACCACTTTCCCCAGGACGCAGGTGGTGGAGACTATGCCATCGGGACCGGGGCAGTTATCGCCCTGAACAAGCCAACCGCCCTCTTTGGCGGCCACAAGACGGTGCACGACGAGCCGGCCCGAATCAGGCAACGCGACCGCCACAACCGCGCCTATCCTGGGTATTCCACCTTGTAACGGGGTTATCGTGGCCACGTCCTTGTCGCGGATGAAGGGATGCATACTGTATCCTCGCACGGTGGTGCGAAAAGGGAATCCCCGTTCCAGAACGGCGGACATGAGTTCGAGTTGCCCCCTGTTGGAAAGGTGTAGCTCTCCACGCAAGCGCACGTATCCGCATAGGGAAGGAGCCCGCCACATCGGGCCGTTCCCTTCCGTTCGAGGTGTCGCGCTCAAACGACGGAGAGTATTCCGCGGTCCACCAGGGCGGAGGCAAAGCCGAGAACGGACTCCGATATCGCGCCATCACCCGCCTCGTACTCTTTTAAAAGAAGCGTGGCGATCTCCCCCAGTGTCTTCTTGCCATCGAGGCGGGTCCATACAGCACGCCCCGTCTCGTTTAGGGTATAGAGTTCGTCGTCCGCGTCGCCTATTCCCGCCACAAGCGGAACAATCACGATTTCTCCTTCGATCTCTCGCGCCACGACATTATCCGAAGGTGCGCACACAGTCTCGGTCGTACATTTATTATCCATTTGCTCTCTCCACAACGTCTTTATAAACGTCTGCGGTAATCAACCTATGATGTTGAAAGTTTATAAGTCCATTTTAGGAGAGAGCTTTTCCTGTGTCAATCAAAAGACTGCCAACATCAATTCTCCGACTCAAGGCGGCGCTTCCAATCCTTCACTTCCCAGGCATGTTCACCTTCGTTAAGCCATCCCAGCCAGCGCGCCTGCGCGTGCGCCATCTCGCAAAGGTATTCTATGGGCCTGTCCAGGGCTCCGCATTCGGCCCAGGATTTGGCGGGACACTGCTCGCACAGGCCTTTGAGGAAGCAGACCGCGCATCGCCGCAGATACTCGGGATCTTGCGCTTTGCGATCGGCAAGCTGCTTGAAGCGCTCTAGGGCAAACGAAAGCGGCGAGGCTTCCCCCTCGCCGTAAACCGGATTGTCGAAAAGGTCGACGCAGAGTTCCGGGACCCTGATGCCCATACAGGGCTGGGCTTTTCCATAGGCGTCCACGCAGATCCCGTGCCCCGCCCCGCATCCAAAAAGACGGTCTCCCGGAGGCCCCATGAACTTCGACCCGAATTCTTCCATACCCTTCCTGTACGCCTGCGGCCTTCGCGTAAGGAGGGCTAGGCCCTCCTCTGGCGTCACCCTCTGCTTGCGGATGAGGCGGTTCTTTTCCTCGCTGTCGCGCCTATTGCGCAGATCGAAGAACATCGAGTATCCCGGCGCCTTGTTCATCCAGGGGATCGTGTCCGTCCAGGCTTCGAAGCTCTCGACGTCTCTCTTGAAGGAGGGGAGATAGGCGGCCTTGACGATGAAGGGAACCTTCAGGGAGAGCAGGAGGTCCACCCCACGCCGGAACTGGGCGTAGGTTCCCGGAACGCGCGTAGCGCTCGCGTAGGAGGCCTCGCTCATGCCGTAGACCGTCACCTCGATCCTGATTAGGGGAGGCACGCGCGCGAAGAGGTCGACGAGCTCCTCGGTCAAGAGCCTCGCGTTGGTGAAGAGCAGGACCTTGAGGCCGAGCTTCCTCGCGTGCAGATACAGCTCGGCGAAGTCGCCCCTGAGCAGGGGCTCTCCGCCCGTGAAGCGCACCTCCAGGCAACCGAGCGCGGCCGCGCCGTCGAGGATAGCCTCCACCTGAGCGGTCGACATCTCCCGCTTCCGCGCGGACTCGTCGTCAACGGGCAGATTTATACAGCAATGGACGCAGTCGTTATTGCAGCGCTCGGTTAGTTCGATGTCGAGCCTGCTGAGGCGTGAGACAGGCGACTTCTGCGAGCGCTTCATGGCGCGGATATACTCGGGCATAAAAATTCCTTCCGAGGCGGGTACTCTGCCGCCGAATAGACCGATCTAGGGGCTACTATGTATCATGCCCATCTCCGGGATACGGATACACGGAGATACCGATCTTTCCAAACTCATATCCCATTAGGAGGCCAAGTAAGGAGAAAGCTGGTATAGTTTTTACACAAGGAGTAACCGCGCGGGCGGTCATGAGTATTTTCGGCATTACCCCCAATCCTGCTGCGCTTTCTTATTGCAAAATACGTCAAGTCACCGTGTTTTATGTTGGCTAAAGAAGTAGCCTATTACCACGATTATCCCCTTGGGCATCTCTCCTTGTTGGCGCTGCAGGGCAAATCGCCAACCATCCAGTTTCGGAGAAACTGGATGCCGACGCGGAAAACGGTAGCGGATGATAAAGACAGAAAAACTCGTGACAGGTAACTGTATTGTCCAAGCCTATTCGACAAAGAAAAATGACGTGAGCCCCGTCCGCGTGCTTGGCGCCTTGCCGACAATCAGGAAGTCGTGAAAACGTTGTAACAATCAGCCCAACATCCATCGTTCTCGTGGCATCCATAATGGTAACTATTGCTCGACACGCCCGCTAACTCCTCGCGGCTTTTACAGCCAACGAGTACCGATTCCTCAGGTCTGTTCCTGGTAAGGACCACAAGCGCTGGGTCCTCCCACACCTTCTTGCCAGCTAACATGCTCTGATTCATTTTTTCCTCTCTGTCCCTGGTCGACATCTCACGGGGCACCCCTTCTCCAGGCTACCCTGAATTACTGGAAATAGTCTGGACCAGGGAATATCTCGCTGTCAACAATATCATCGGCAATTATTGTCATTATTGCACATTGATACTTGTCAATATGTTTTATCAAATCGCCATAGTATCAAATGGTATGATTATCAGAAAAGAACCAGTCCCACAATGTGATAGCGGGCTATTTTCTCTCCTCACGGGTTCACTCCGTAGCCAACGCCTCGATCTCCCTCACAATCGCCCCACTCTTATCGAAGCGCATAACGTAGCAGGGGACTTCGGTCACGATCCGCTCGAGAATGTCGAGTTCCTTTTGCCACCACTCGGCGTTTACCGCGGCGCGGATCAGCGTGACGAGCAGACGCTTCCATATCTCCTTTTTGTCGGAGAGAGGCACGATGCGGTTCTCTCCGTCCTGTTTAAGGAAGAGAATCGCGCGCAGCGGGGCCGATTCGGGCGACACGTCGGACGTGGTACCGTGGCTCCACGTGCCGTAGACGCGCCACGAGTCGGCAAAGTGGCGCACAACGTTGCGGTCGTCGCAGAGCACGGTTGCGTCGAGGCCGCGGGATGCGCGCTCCGTCTTCAGCAGCTCCATGGTGGTGGATTTTCCGGCTTCCGAGTGGCCGACGAACACAAAGCCACTGCCCCCTACTACAGCCGCCGCGGAGTGTATGAGAACGGCCTCCCTGTCCGCGAGGAGAGGAGCGAGCCATATCTGGTCGGTGGGGAAGAGCGACAGAGATTGCCATCCGCTCTCCTCGATACGCGCCCGGTCGCGCTGTGGACTGTAGATCGTGCCCTTGCGCATATCGTGTGTGAACAACGCGATCCGGTGGAGGCTCTGGTCGTCTTTCGAGGGGGAGATGCCCCTGTAGAGCCAGCTCCCGTCGCTACGGCGCGAGATGGCCCAGGGCGCTCTCCGGTACACTTCGGTCTCGATCTCGGAAGTTCCGAGGTCAGGCAGACCGAAGTAGTGACTGAGCTCGACCGTGTCTTCGCCGGGGCCGTCCACTTCGAACGCCGCGAGTTCTCTCTTGAATGAGGCGGCGCGCAGATCCAACTCGCTCTCCACGCAGACCGTGATCCCCGCCACGCGGAAGAAACGCCTATGCCGCTCGTTCCAATCTCTGTTGTATTCGACGACTTTGTCCGCGACCGCGCAGAGGTAGGGCACTTTGGCCGAGTGCCTTCCCGTCTCGAGGTAGCCGTACGCGGCGCACCAGCGACACTGCGCCCGCTTTGCGCAGGAGCCGCAACCCTCCCGCCACTCTTCTCCGCCGCGCACCCTGTCGGCGCAGGAAGGGATGAAGTTTTCCCACCCCTCGGCGAACGACCCTTCCCGCAGGTTGTACCGAAGCGAGGGGTCCTTTATGTGAGCGCACCACGACATGGAGCCGTAGGCGTCGACGCAGAATTCCCGCCGGTTCTCGATGCATCGCGCGTAGAGCCTGTCGTCGCCGGGGCCGCAGTGGAGGGCTTCGCCGCGCAGGACGCTCTCCTGCTCGTCCGACTCGCCCAGCGCGGGAGGGTGGTGGTCGAGCTCGACCGCGACGCGTGGTGGAAGGCGTTGCTCCTCTATCCTGCGGTTGCTCTCCGGTGAGCCGTCCGCGGAGAGGTAGAGCCAAGCTGCCCCCACCCTCCAGTGCGGGGATAGGGCCGCGGCGAGGGCTTTCATTTTATCCCACTCGTGCCAGTTGGCCGCCATCGGGATCAGCTGCACGATGAAGCCGGTCCCCGCCTCCTTCATATAAGCGAAACCCCTCATCGCGGCATCGAAGCCGTCGGGGTTGCCCGTTACCGCCGCGTAGCCCTCGGGGCTCGCTCCGTAGAGCGCGATCATCTTCACGCCCTTCTTCTTCAATGTCTGCGCTATCTTGGGAGTGATGAACGTGCCGTTCGTGTTGAGAGAGTAACCCGTGGCCTTCGCGGTAGCGTACTCGAAAATGTCGGTGAAATCCGGCCTGAGCATGGGTTCGCCACCGGTGAAGCTCCAGCGCCTGCAGCCGTAGGAGCGCGCATCGTCGATGATGCGCCGATATTCGTCCGGGCTGAGTTCGTCGCGGCGTTCCGGGGCGTCCGCGGGAAGCCGTACCCAACAGTGCGCGCAGGCGTTGTTGCAGCGGTAGGTAAGGTCGAGGCTGCCTTCAAGGGGCAAACGAGGCGAGACAACGTCCTGATTCATGATAAGACTCCTTTTCTCTTCGAGGAAATAAATATGACGCGCACTTTAGGATCGGAGTAAAGTGTTTTTGCTCCCTCGGATACAAAGGCGAGAATAAGCGATAAGATCATGCCTCTCAACGCGCTCATCGCGCAGGTCCAGACCTGTGACGGTCCGCTCGGTTTCTCGGGGACCTTTAGCTTATCGATCACCCCGTTTGTTTTTTGTTTATAAAGGTGCTCATTCATCGTCTCATGCACAAAACATCTCCGCTGATATTCATTCATGGAAAATGATAAGTCAAGCGTTTCTGTTTGTCATCACGATGTTCATTCTGGGAAAGATGCTCGCCCCGTTCGACAGCGAAGAGAGCGGGACCGATAGAAGAGCCTCGATGATTGACATGATCAACATGAAAAAAGCTGCAGAAAGCTACAGAAATGACACAGCCTTCCGAGATACCCCATTTACCCTACCGCTTTCGCATCGTTTATGTATCGAATGCCAAAATACTCTCCCGCCGTATCCACCAGTTTCACCTCGCACATCGCTGACTCGATCGACGCGATATCTATGACGATCCTGAAACCAATCGTCTCGGTTTCGGTCTGGGCCAGACCCGCCTCGGCGAGCAAACCCGTCACCTTCACCCATCCCGCGTGGGTCGAGGCTTTCCGCGCGAAGGCGATGCGGGCGTCCAGTCCCATGAAACGCAGCCGGCGTTTGACCGCGAAAAGCCATTGTTCGGGCTTGTAACCTTTCTTGTTCACCAGCCCAAACTCGAGATCGGCCACGTACTCAGGTACCCCAAAGGCGAAGTGGCGGGCGCTCTCTCCCGTCAGGCAGAGCTTTTCGAAAGCCCCTAGCTCGTGCAGCGATCGAAGCGCCGCGGCCTGGAGACACTCTCTCATCGCGCATAGCTTCTCTTCAGGCGTCTTGGCCAGGCCGGCAATCTCGAGGATTTCTTCCCGCATCATAGGGTCGCCTCCGCGCGCGCTTCCAAAGCGGTCCCTTGTGCTGTTTCCTTCCGCTCGGCGCAGCGCAGGAGTGCCCCTGTGGCGCGCGCGAGCCGTGGCCGGCCCGCGCGCGCCGCCAACTCCCGGAGTCGATCCACATCCAGCGGCGCCGTATCCAAGCCCGCGCTCTCGATCCGCCCCTCGTCCCATTCCCCGCCCCCGATGAACCAGTAGTCCAGAAGCGCCTTCTCGGGAAGGGCTATCCGCACCCTGTTCCCGCCAATCACCTCGGTTCTCGTGCCGAAAAGTAGGTCGCGGGGAAAGGTGGTGTAGGAATAGCGGCCAAAGGAATTTTCGAAGACCTTGGCGGGGCGCGCCGTCACCGAGTCGAACACCGGGCGATCGCTTTCGGCGCCGGCCGCAGCCGCGGTTCCAGACTCTGCGTTAAAAGGAAGCACTCCATACCGCCGCAAAGCCCAGGCTCCCGAAAGATAGGATGGAGGATACAGCGCTTCGGCCAGGCAGGCGCCATCGACGGGCGAATGTCTCCAAGGCTCGGCCAGCGCGAACAAACCTCGCCGCAGCTCGAGCAGTTTGCCCGATTCCCGCCATCGGTACAGCTCCGTATGCACGCAGGCCGAGGCCTCGCCCGAGATAAGGTGGACCATCTCGAAGTCAAACCAGATCATATCTTTGAACAGGCGCACGATTTTTTCGAACTTCATCAAGGTAAATATACAATAATGTTCACTATTGTTCGAGTAATATAAAACTGATCAGTGGCTTTATTGATGCGACTAGGCGTCAATATTTATTCTTATCATACCTTCCGTTTCCAGGAATGAGCCTCAATATCTTCCACACTACTGCCGTTTTTTTTTTGTCATTGCCGGGTTCTAAATCATTCTGGATGAATTTCTGCGCTCAATAATACTGAAGCTCATCGAGCTGATGAATAACGTTTCCTATATCATACTTTAGCTAGCTAATCAATCGAAAGCGACCCTCTCGTCAAGAGAATGTCTTCATCGCTATTGTTCGCGATTCGGATGAAAAGCATTATATATATTCCTTGTTCTCCATACATGCGTTGCGCTACTTATATCCTCTACATTTCATTGCCAAAATAACCTTGCAGGGCTTGTCATACGCAATGTCGAATGTCACTGGTAATGTATGAATGGAACAGCCAGGGAAGGTTTTTTTGCTCAGTCATTGTTTCCCGCGCTCCTTTAATCTCCCATCGCTTTCTTCCCTTTCTCGAATAACTTTTTTCCTGAAATAAGTAAAAGCCCAACCAATTCTTCGACACTATAGGTCAGATATGACACGAGAACAAGAAAAAACCTATAGAATTTAGTACTATGCAGTATAATGAAAACCCCCAATGAATGGGGAAGAATATAAATGTATTGGACAAACGATGAGAAACCTTTATAGTATTATATGGCCGATTACTTTATTGACGCATATATAGGAATAGGGCTATGAATATTCAAAGAGGCTTCTCGGAAATAGCCGAATTCAAAGTCAATCGATTAAGGCAGTATACTCACGAGAATCTAATCGTGATGAAAATTTCTACATATAACGACATGAAATTGCTCGGACTGATACTGTACAAGGCGATCAATCATCTTATCGTATCCTACAGACAATACCTGGACGTTATGCCGCTTTCGCCGCGTGATATTGAGATCATAGAGACATGCTAAAACTTCCGTTTAGGACTGGAACCTTCCGGACGGGCTTTGTTATAGATGAAGATTGTAGAATAAAGGTGATAGAAATTACGATTCGACAGTCCTTGAATGGATACTTCATCTCAGGCTTTTCTAGAGCTATCGGCTTGGAGAGGGCAAAAACCTTAGGTTTGATTAACGTCATCGATGATGTTCCTCGATTCTTAAAGTACTTTTCCTCGCGTTTCGCTCCTACCGGTAAAATTTGTATTGTAATGGGGCATGAGCGCCTCGGTGATTTCAAGATATACACTGAGATTTTTCAGAAAGCAGGTTACGATACGAGAGTAATTGAGCTGGAACAATTGCCTTCTAGCCTAGAAGGCGCCACTGTCATCGAGGAACTTAACCACAAAGAAATTATGGAGCTCCCTCTGGACATTATGGAGGTGCTCAATGAACATCATATTCATAATGATTTCCGCATTCTTTTTTTAGTTCACGGCAAACGGTTCTTCGCCCTTCTGACGTATAAGCCTTTCCTCGCTGCGGCCTTGACTGCAGCGGAGAGCGAACATCTGGCAAGATTCACGATCCCGACGTATACATGGCAACAGGATCGATCCGCCAGGGAAGAAGCCTGCAGGTGTAAAGATAGCTGGATTCTCAAGCCGATATTGTTCAGGAAAAGCGAGGGGGTGAGAGCTGGATGCGTCACCGATAAAAAAATCTGGAATGACCTTTTCGATACGGGCCAAGTCTCAGGGATGGTGCTCCAGCCGATGGTAAAGCAGAAAGTTTTCGCTGAAAAGATTGAAAGCGATGCGAGAAATGATAATGTTGCTGACACATTGCTTTATTTTAACCAGGATTTTTTTGGACCAGGCATATACCGAGCCTCATCCTTCGTCGCCACGAATCAAGGCGACAATCGGAAGTTAGCCCAGCTCGTTGCGGATGTCGATGGTCCGACCGATACCATGTTCTCTGAATCCTCCCCCCATACAATGCTGGTAGTTTGCCTCCAGGATCATTGGATATGAAACTTGCCGTGATGCAGCCCTACTTTTTCCCATACCTAGGTTACTTCCAGCTTTTTCATGCCGCGGATAAAGTAATACTATACGATAATGTGAAGTTTATAAAATCCGGCTGGATCCATCGCAACCGGATTCTCGAAATCGGCAAAGGTCCCCGCTTTATTGGTTTACCTTTAGAGAAAGCCAGCACCAATAATAGAATCAAGGATGTGAAAATAGACGTTACGAAAGATTGGAAAACGCCGATTATGCATATGCTTCGGCATAACTACTGCCGTAGCCCTTATTACTGTGAAGTAAAGGATATTGTCGACGCGGCGCTCGATTTGAAGGAAGCGAGCATTTCCGGCCTCGCGAAATCCAGCATAAATGCCGTTCTTGCTTACCTGGACATTTCCACGCCTGTTGACTATGACTCCACCAGGTTTGATTCGCTCGAGAATGATCTTGATAGCTTGGCATTCTTACCTTCATCAACCGCCCCTTTTCACAGGCTGAAGCAGAAACGTATGACTTATCGAGTGAAGGCATTGTGCGATGCGGAGAATGCCAATACTTATATAAATCCTATTGGAGGTATTTCATC